>CAMYOG010000021.1 GCA_947259925.1 Thermoanaerobaculia bacterium | reverse complement strand
CTCCCGACGAACCACAGTCCTGCGGCTCTGCTGCTCACAGCAACCCGCGTATATCAGCGTGACTCGTCGTCGAAGCGACCTCCCCGACCCGTCCTCTCCTATCTCCGCTTCGACCTACCACCACCGCTTGACAAGGGGTCGTTCCATATCAGCTAGAGCACGTACGCGGTCACGAACAGCGCCAGCATCGCAAAGACGAGCGCGATCTTGGCGGCGGCGGCGAGCGCCAGTCCGAACCAGGTGCCGGCGCCCACCTTGCCCGCGGCCTTGAGATCGCGGCGGGCGGCGTACTCACCGAGCACCGCGCCGAGGAACGGCCCGAGCAGGATCCCGGCGAGTCCGAAGAAGATGCCGACGATCGCCCCCAGCAGGGCGCCCCAGGTGGCGCGGCGGCTGGCTCCCAGCGTCTTCGCTCCGAACGCCCCGCCGGCGAAGTCGATCACGTAGACCAGGGTCGTGATCACGGCGAGCACCACCAGCGCCAACGGACCGACCCGCGTGAAGCCGTCGAGCCACGCCGCCAGCAGCATGCCGACGAAGACGATCGCGGCGCCGGGGAGGACCGGAACCAGCGTGCCGACGACCCCGACGACGATCAAGAGCATGGCGAGGCCCCAGAGGAAGAAGGTCACCGGTCGAGAATCCCCTCGGGGAGCTTGCCGTCCGGCGCCTCGAAGTCGAGACCGAGGAGCCACGCCACGATCGGCGCGATGTCGACCAGGCCCATGCTCTCGAGCGAGGCGTGCTGGCGGAAGCCGGCGCCCCAGCCGACGAACCCGGTGAGCATCCGCCGCAGCTCGGGCAGGTGACCGTGGTTGGCGCCGTGGACGGCCGAGATCGCCGGCGGATCGGCCGAGCTCGAGATGGTGGTGCCGGGCGTCGGCGAGAGCGCCAGCGCGGCGACCGGGTCGGCGCCCAACCGATCGAGCTCTTGACGCTCGACGATCTCGAAGAGCCGCCGTTCGTCGGCGGGACGGCTTTCGAGCGCCGCTCGGACGGCGTCGACCGCATCGAGATCGGCGGGGTCCTCGAGATAGAGCAGGGCGGTGGCCGCACCGGTGTGAAACGTCGCGCGCCACGCGCCACGGTCCCGGGAGGCCTCTCGCAGCCCCGCTTCCACCAGCCAGACGTTGGGGCGCAGTTGGCGCTGGTGGTCGATGAAGCCGTGGTCGCCGGTGATCACGAAAGCGGTGCGGTCGAGGATGCGGGCGCGCTGCGCGGCCTCGTACATCTTCGAGATCGCGCGGTCGGCCGCCGCCACGGCTCGCGGGACGTCTTGGCCGTCGCGTCCCTGGTTGTGCTGGTAGTCGTCGGTCTCGACCAGGTGGACGGTCATGAGCGCCGGCAGGTAGGTCTCGAGCAGGTAGGCGGCGATGTCGCCGGCGTGGTCGTCTCGGCACAGCGCGCCGTAGTTGAAGTTCGCCAGCGTCAAGCGCCCGGTGGCCTCGCGCTCGAGCTCGTCCCAGAGTGCCGGCGGCGTGGTCGCGCCCTTCTGTGCGTCGATCGCGTCGCGACCCGGCTCGATCGACCAGATCTCCGGCAGGTTGCGATCGATCGGAGCGCCGACACTCACCGGCCAGCCGATGCTCGCGGTCTCGAGACCGGCCGCACGCACGGCGTCCCAGAGCGTCGGAACCCGGATCGCTTCCTCGTCCCAATACCAGCGCCCGGTCTGGCCGCCCCGCTCGAACGGGCTGTTGTTGACGATGCCGTGGTGCGCGGGCAGGGCGCCGGTGACCATCGTCGTGTGGGCGGGGTAGGTCACCGAAGGGAAGACCGTTTTTACGCCCTGGGCGTGGACGCCGTCGCGGGCCAACCGCTGCAGCATCGGCGCCGGCCAGGTCGGCTCGAGATAGAACTCCGGCCGCAGGCCGTCGACCGAGATCAGGACGACGTGATCCGCGGGTCGCTCCCCGGCGGCGACCGCCGCAGCGAGGAAAGCCAGGAGCAGGAGTGCACGACAGGAGCGCGTTCGCATCGTCGGGTGGCCTACCCCCACGGAAAGATCGCGAGGACGTCGAACAGGGCGACGATGGCCCGGTGAAAGACGGCGCCGAGAACGAAGCCGGCGCCCAGCCAGATCACCAACTCACCTGCCGTCAGCGAGTCCGCCAGAGCCCAGGCGCCGACCGCTCCCAGGAGCAAGCCACAGATCGCCCCGAGCAGCCAGTCGTACCTGGACCTGGTCATCGGCCGCCGGTCGCGGTCGGGACGGCCTGATCCGCCGGCCTCGCCCCCCGGCGCTCCGGATCGCTCGCCTCGCCCTCGACGTAGCGCCCGAACCAGTCGAGGTAGCGCTGCCACCGATCCCGGACGAAGGTCGGCGTCGAGATGCCGTGGAACTCGCCCGGGTAGACGATCAGCTCGGCGGTGCGCCCGAGCCGCTTGAGTGCCATGAACAGCTGCTCGGAGTTGATCACCGGCACGTTCCAGTCCCTTTCGCCGCAGACGATCAGGGTCGGCGTGACGATCTTCTCGACCCGGTTGAAGGGCGAGAGCTGCTCCCAGATCGCTCGACTCTCCGGCTCCCAGGGCAGCCCGAGCTCGTACTCCCACCATCGCTGGTACTGATCGTGGCCGTAGTTGGCGACGTAGAGGGTGGCACTCGCGCCGGTGATGGCGCCCGCGAAGCGGTCGGTCTTGGTGATCACGTGATTGGTCAGCATGCCGCCGTACGACCAGCCGCCGACGCCCAGCCGATCCGGGTCGGCCCAGCCCTTCTCGATCGCCCAGTCGACGCCGGCGATCACGTCCTCGTAGTCGGTCTCACCCCAGCCGCGCCAGATCGCCAGCGAGAAGTCCTGGCCGTACCCGGACGAGCCGCGCGGGTTGGGCAGGATGACCAGGTAGCCGTGGGCGGCGAACAGCTGAGCCTGGAAGTTGAACCGGGCGGCGTACTGCGCCACCGGCCCGCCATGGATCCAGAGAACGGTCGGATAGCGGACTCCGTCCTCAAAGTCGGGCGGTTTGATGACGAACGCCTCGATCTCGGTGCCGTCGGCGCTCGGGTAGGTGATGTTCTCGACCTCCCCGAGCCGCCACTCGGTGATCAGCTCGGAGTTGAGGTCGACCTCGACCTCGACCTCGCCGGCTCCCGGTCGCTCGACCAGCAGGTGGGCAGGTCGATGCGACGAGCTGACGAGCGCCGCCCGAACCCGGCCTGCGCCGAGGTCGAACTCTTCGACGATCCGTGCGCCGCCGAGCACCCGCTCGATCGGGCCGCCCGCAGTCGGGATGCGAGCCAGCGCCTGCTCGCCGCTCTCCTCGAGCAGGAAATAGATGTGGCTGCCATCGGGCGAGAAGCGCGGGCTGTAGATCCAGCGGTCGAGCTCCCCGGTCAGGACGCGCTCATCGCCGCCGCCGGCGGACGCGGTCGCCAGATGCTGGGTGGCGTAGACGATCGCGTCGGTATCGACGATCGCGGTGAAGGTCAGCCGATCGCCCGCCGGGCTCCATCGCGGCGAGCTGTCGGGTCCGGCGTTGGAGGTGATCCGGGTCAGGGTCTGCCCCTGGTCCTGGTTGTCCGCATCGACTACCCAGATGTCGGTGTTGTAGTTGGCGTCCGGATCAGCGGTCCGGTTGCTGGCGAAGGCGATCCGCTTGCCGTCAGGAGCCCAGGCCGGCGACGCGTCGTCGTAGTCGCCGGAGGTGATCTGGGTCAGCTCCTTCGACGCCGGGTCGAAGACGTACAGGTGATTGCGACGGTCGTCCAGATAGCCGACGTAGTCGACCTTGAACTGCCGGCGGGTGACCACCCAGGGCTCGGGCTTCTCGTCCTCGGCGTCTTCGTCGCTGTCGCTGTCGCTCTCGCTGTCGCTGTCACTCTCCGAATCGCTGTCGCTCTCGTCGTCCTCCGGCTTGGGGTCCTTGATCACCAGGACCATCCGCTTCGAGTCGGGCGACCACTCGTAAGAGCTCACGCCCTGCTCGACTTCGGTCAGCTGGATCGCCTCGCCCCCGAGCCGGTTCAGGGACCAGACCTGGGTCTCGTCCTCGCTGCGCGCCGCCAGGAAGGTCAGGTACTTGCCGTCCGGGCTGAAGCGCGGTCGGGACGCCGAGCTACCCTCGGCGGTCATCGGAATCGGGTCGCCGCCTTCGACGGAGACCATCCAGATCCGGGTGTGTGACTCGTCCGCTTCGAGATCGGTCTCCGCCACCTCGAAGGCGACCCAGTCACCGTCCGGACTGAGCTGCGGACCGGACATCGTCCGCAGCCCGAAGTAGTCGTCGATCTGGAGAGGTCGCGGCGCCGCGGTCTCAGCGGCGCTGTTCCCGGTCGCCGCCGTCGCAGGCGGCACCAGTGCCAAGGCGGCGACGACCACAGCTTCGAGCTGGGTTCGTCCGGTCCGCCGCAGCGAGATCACAGGCTTCGTTTCTTGCCGCGCAGGCCGCGCCGACTCCCCTTCGGCTTCGCGGGGCGACTCCAGTCACTCCCGCCGCCACCCGAGGAGAAGTCGGAGGAAAAACGCTGCGGCGCCGGCGACCGGGGCGCGCGCGGGCGCGGCCGGTCCTCGGCGGGATTCACCCGCAGTCGTCGGCCGCTCAGCTCATAGTTGTTGAACTTCTCGATCGCCTCGGCGGCCTCCTCCGGAGTCGAGAATTCGACGAACGCGAAACCGCGCGGCTTGCCGGTGGCGCGGTCGGTGGGGAGGTAGGCGTCAGTTACCGGTCCGATCTCTGAAAGGAGCTGAACCAGCTCCTCTTTGGTGGTTTCGAAGTTGATGTTGCCGACGAAAATCTTGGAAGAAATGGTGGTGCTCCTTTCCCGAACGAATACGCAGCGTAGCACGAAAAGATTTCGAGACGCGGTGCGCGCCGAATCTGCGCGCCAGCCGACGACGCTCGAGGGCTCGCTTCCGGAGGCAGCAGAACGACTCGCCGCTACCGCCCGCGGTCCATGACCTCGATCTCTTTGATGTGCGCTTCGATCTCGCTGCGCACGCGCCAGACCGGCCGCATCTCCTTCCTGGAGAAGAGCTCGAGCTGATCGCCGTTGTGCGGTGAGTCGGGCTGCGAGGAGTTGCCGTAGCTCATCAGGGCGACGGCCCGCGGCGGGTCACTGAACTCGACGATGCCGACCCACGAATCGCCGCCGGCAGCTACCCGGCGCTTGTCCTCGGCTTCCTGAAACCAGACCACCCGGAAGATGCCCAGATCTCCCGGTCCGCCGTTGGCCGGTAGGTCGCGATCGCCTTGGCGCAGGCGGTAGACGTCGCCCCAGGCGACGTCGAGGGCGCCGTAATCCTCGTAGACCGTTGCGGCGGCGTGAGTGAGCGCCGAGACGACCGCCTTGGGATCCGCGAAGCCGTCCGGAGTGGTCATCGGCTCCTCCTCCGACCAGGGCTCGGCGAAGGCGACGCCTGCTTCGCGCAGCTCGCGAACGAAGTGCTGGAAGAGCACGGCGCCCCGGCTGTCGGCATCGGCCAGCCGATCCCACTCCTTCAGCACCCGCAGCGCGCTGCGCGCGGTCTCGGCGTAGAAGCCCTCCAGTGCCAGCTCGGCGTCGTCGAGGATCCGATCGGCCAGCTCCATGCGGGTCGAGAGCTTGTAGGCGACCGCCTCGTCGAAATCGATCGAGTCGTCCTCCATCAGCATGCGTGCCGAGCGCTGGGCACGGAAATGCATGAAGCGCGGCGCCATGTACGGTGGATGGTCGTAGGGACTCATCGCCGCCGGGAAGGTCGTCGTCCAGGGCGGGTCGTTGGCGTTCTGCAGCCAGCCACTCTGGGGGTCGATCGCGGCCGGGAGCTCATCGTAGTCGTGGACCTCGGTCCAGAGCCACTCCGAGCTGTCGCCCGGCACCGGCTGCGCCCAGGTCTTCCAGTCGCCCTGCGGTCGTAACGGAGTCTCGCCACCGAAGTGATGCATGATTCGGCCGTCGCGATCGGCGTACATGGTGGTGAACATCGGCATCTGCAGCCGCGACTGAGCGGCGCGGAACTCGTCGAGATTGGTCGCGCGCGCCATGTCCCAGTACTGCTCGAAGGCGCCGGCCGCGTCGAGGCCGACGACCCGGATGGCGATCGCCCGGTCGCCCGACTCCGAGAGCACCGGTCCGTGCACCGAGCGCTTGATCGTCAATGTCTCCTCGGCCAGCGAGCCGTCCGGCTGCCGGACTTGGATCGTTTGCTCCTCGGTATCGAACGGTCGCACCTCGCCGTCCCAGAGATAGCCACCCTCTGCCAGGGTCAGCTCGTAAAGGTCATAGCCATCGTGGGTGTTGACCGTGTGGGTCCAGCCGAGGTGGTCGTTGAAGGCGATGCCGTGGAACGGGCCGCCGACCAGGGTGGCGCCGTAGGCGTCGATCTCGGGCGAGGTCAGCTGCACCTCGAACCAGGTGAAGAGGTCGCCCCAGGGTAGGTGCGGATTCGCGACCAGGATGGTGTTGCCGCTGGCCGAGCGCTCGGGCGCGATCGCCCAGGCGTTCGAGCCGGCGGTCTCCGAGCCGGTCGCTTCGAGATACCGGTCGAGTGAGGTCAGCTCGCGTGGGCTGACCACGAAGGTGAAGTGGAGAAGCCGCTGGTAGTGGGCGAGGACATCCTCCGGCGTCACCGGCAGGACGATCTCCTTGTCGTCCGCGATCTCTTCCGGATGAGCCCGCGCGTAGGCGTTGATCCCCTCGGCGAACGCGTCGAGGTGGGCCTTGAAGTCGCCCTGGGCCGCGTACCACTCGGCCGCCCGCGCCGGCGCGCCCATGGTCCTGATCCACCGGTCCGAGTCGAGATTCGCCTGGCCACCCCAGTACTCGGCCGCGCGACCGCGCGCCTTGCCGATCAGCTCGAGCAGCAGGTCGCCGTGCGCGCGCGTCTGCGCCCAGCCGAGGGCATAGAAGAGCGTCTCGGAGTCGTGCGCGAAGATGTGC
This sequence comes from Thermoanaerobaculia bacterium, assembly GCA_947259925.1. Taxonomy (GTDB): domain Bacteria; phylum Acidobacteriota; class Thermoanaerobaculia; order Multivoradales; family JAHEKO01; genus JAHEKO01. The sequence continues at coordinate 55,315 of CAMYOG010000021.1, read as the reverse complement.
GGTACGCCCCACTCGTCCCAGAGGATCTCGGTCTGCTCGGGAGCCGAGGGAGCGCAGGCGGTCACCAAGAGGGCGACGACGAGTGGAATCCGGATTCGATCTCGCATGAAGTCGCGAGTCTAACTCCTGTCGGTTGCTCGGCGGGAACTGGAAGGCAGGTCATCGGCCTAGCCAGGGCCGGCGAAGACCTGGACCCAGACCACCTCGACCCGCTTGTTCACCTCGCCGAAGGCGACGCCGCTGCCGAGGCGGGTGAATCGATCGCTCAGGATGTTCTTGCGATGGCCCCTGCTGTTCATCCACCTGTCGACCACTTCGGCGGGGGAGAACAGACCCTTGGCCAGGTTCTCGGAGATCGCCGGCTTGCGGGGGAAGCCGGCGGCGACGGCCCGGTCGCGCACGTTGCTGCCGTCGAGGCTCTTGTGCGAATAGTAGTCCTGAGCGAACAGGTCGTGGGCGTGACGGTGCGCCGCCAGGTCGAGGCGCGACTCGCTGGCGAGCGGCGGCTGGCCGTTGGCGGTCCGGATCTCGTTGACGCGGCCTAGGATCTCGCGGCGTACCCTCGCCAGGTCGCGCAGCGGATCGGCTCGACGCCACTCGAAGGTCAGCCGCTTCAGCCCGAGCACGATCGAGTAGACCGGCCGGCCGTGGTGGCTCGCGACGCCGACGCCGACGTGCTCGAAGTCACCCAGCACCGACTCGCGGTAGGCGTCGGGCTTGACCTCGCGCCAGCTGGCGAGCGGATCGTCGCCCGGATTGAGGATCAGCGAGCTCTGAGCCCAGTCGTGCGGTGCGTACCCCCGCTCCCAGATCTCCCGCCGCGTCCGGTTCAGAAGGGCGAGATCGACGTCCGGCGAGCCGCTCGCGGCGACGCTCCGCGCCCGCTCCGCCGCCACCCCGCACAAGACCGGCTCCCCGGCCACCGGCCGAAGTCCGGCGTGGATGCGCTCGATATTGATCGCCAGCTGCAGAGCCGCCCGTGCCGCCCGGTCCGGCGCCGCCCCGCAGTCGGGAAACGCGGCCAACACGACCAGCAGCACCAGCGCCGGAGACACCCGGAGATCTTACTCGCGCCGACGGCTCGAGCCCGGTCTCCAATAGGAGGGTCCGTCGGTGCCTGGCACCGTCATCTACTGCAAGCGAAACGCTGCCATCTCCTCGGCGTTTCGAACCAGCAGCAGATCCCCGACCACCACCGGGTGGTTCCAGGTCTTGCCCTCGAGCCCCGCGGTCCGTGCCAGCTCCTTGAACCCGTCCGGCGTCGCCTCGACCAGCCCCAGGTCGCCCTTCTCCGCGATCACCAGCAGCAGGTCCTGGTCGGGCAGCAGGACGAGCTGACCCTGCCCATAGCGCCCGCCCTTCCACTTGCGCTCGCCGTTCGCCAGGTCGACGCAGGCGATCAAGCTTCCGTCGAAGCCATAGGCGTACCCTTCGTGGACCACGAAGTCGTTGAAGTAGGGCTTCAGCCGGGTCGACGTCCAGCGCTCCTCGATGGTCCAGCCGCCGGCTCTGTGGACGATTCCGAGACGGCGGACACCTTCGGCCTGGCCGCCGTTGACCAGGACGTCGCCGTCCGCCATCTGCGCCGGCTGGGTGATCGGGTACCCTTTCCACTCGTGCTCCCAGAGCACCGTGCCGTCGGCCGGGGTGACGCTGACCGCACCGGTGCCGCTGAGGAGGAGCGCCTGCTCGACGCCGTCGACCGTTATCAGATGGGGCGAGCTGTGACCGGCGCCCCCGGCCGGCCCGAGCCAGAGCGCCTTGCCGGTATCGACGTCGTAGCCGACGAGCTTCCCCTCGGCGGCGACGACGACGACGTCATCGACCACCAACGGTGAGCTCGAGAAGCCCCAGTAGGGGACCTTGACCCCGGTATCGTCCCCGGCGTTGCGTGACCAGACCACCGAGCCGTCGGCGGCGTCGAGCGCGTTCACGATTCCGGTCGCGCCGAGCGTGAAGACGCGGCCGGCATGCAGGGTCGGTGTCGCACGTGGACCGGGGCCGCCGTTCGCCTCCCAGAACCGGGCGGTGTCGGCGTGCCTCCAGATCGGCGCGCCGGTGGTCGCGTCGTAGCAGGAGACGACCTCCTCCTCGCCGCGTTGCTCCTGGGTGTAGATGAGGTCACCTTGCACCGCGAACGACGACCAGCCCGGCCCGACCGGCCGGCGCCAGAGCTCGGTCGGTGGCGAGGCCGACCAGTCGGTCTCGATAGTGAGACCGGGGACCGTGCCGTCGCGAGCCAGCCCGCGAAAGCCGGGCCATTCGGGGTCGGTCGGGGCCAGCGCCGCTCGCGATCCGAGCGGCTCGTCGGCCTGCGCCAGCAGGCGATCCTCCGGGGTCTTCGCCCAGCGCCACGAGAACTCGGCTCCGGTGGCGATGACCCCGCTGGTCTTGACCAGCGCCCACCCGGCACAGGCGACGAGGATGGTGGCGACCATGGTCGCCCTGCGGACACCGTCGGAGAGATTGCGGGTGACGACCGCCCACACGACGAAGGCGAGCGTCAAGACCGGAATGGCGTACATGTAGAACATGAAGCCCTGGCCGGCCGTCGCGACCGATTCGTCAACGATCTTCGAGGTCGCCCAGATGCCCGCGACCATCAGCGCGATCGCCCCCAGTCGCTCGAGCCACGCCGCTCGGCTGAAGAACAGCCACCAGAGCACGATCACCAGCGCCAGGGCGGCCGCGCCGAGCACGCTGGCGAAGCCCGCCTCCACGGTGGGCATGACGAGGGGCAGGACTACCCAGAACAGCCACTGCAGAACCACCGCCGCCACCCCCGGCCAGAGTCGAAGTGGTCTTCGCGTCCAGTCGGTCTGCACTGTAGTCATAGCAACCTCTCCCACTGATTAGCCGCGCATCACGGCACACTCCGGGCGTTTGTCCACACTACGACTCGAAACAGGTCTTTGTTTCGCGACCCGAAGGGCGGTGGTGGCAGGCCGGAAGCTCCAGCGCGACTCAGGTGAGTACGAAGTAGAGCAGCAGCAGGAGAATCACTACGACGATCGCGATCAGGACCGGCTTGGGCACCATGTCCTTCGCGACCTCCTTCGCCACCGCGGTGGCGAACTCGGCCTGCGAGGGCGCCTCGGCCGCGACCGGTTGCTCGCCCTCGCCGCGCGATCGGGCCTTCAGGGTCTCGTTCAGGCCTTCGAGGCTCTGCTTGATGATCGCCTTGGCCGAGCTCTCCAGGAGACGCTGCCCGACGCTCGCAATCCGGCCGCCGACCTGCGCGTCGCCGTCGTAGGTCATGCGCGTCTGCGCGCCGGAGTCCTCGATCCGCACGTCGGCGGTCGCCTTGACGAAGCCCGGCGCCCCCTGGCCGCTGACCTTCATCGTGTAGCCGTTGGGCGGATCCGGGTCCTCGAGATCGATCTTGCCCTTGAACTTGCCCTGGACCGGCCCGACCTTGATGTTGAGCTCACCCTCGTACTGATTCTCGCCGACCAGCTCTAGACGGTCGGCGCCCGGCATGGTGGCGGCCAGTACATCGGGATCCAGCAGGCCGTCCCAGACCTCCTGCTGTGTGGCGTCGAAAAGGTACTCCCCAACGACCTTCACGATCTCCAACTCCTTTGCGAAGGAACCAACGAATCAGTGGATTCGGCCAAGGTATCACACGGGGTTTTGGACAGGGGGAGGGCCCTCCCCTTGGACCCCTCCTATTGGAGGTCGCTGTCATTACGAGCCGGCGCCGGAAGATAGCCGCCCGGTCGGCCGTCCCGTACCGTCTGGATCCACCAACCGGCCGGGTCGTCCACGACCACCGGGCACGTCGCCTGGATCCCGAGCGGCTCGAGCATCGGATGGTCGTGGCGAAGGCTGGGCAGGGTCGCCGCCCGCGAGCAGCGCTCGCCGCCGCAGCGGTACATCGGGGCACCGAACAGGAGCGCGACGCCGAGCACGACCGCAGTGACGCCGTAGGCCCAGGCGGTGCGACGGGCAATCGTGGCTCTCGGACCACGCAGCAGCGAGCCGCCCGCGAGCACCAGCGGCAGGACCGCCAGGTGGAAGACCGAGAACAGGTACCACCTCGAGACCGTGGCCGGCGACAGCGCGAAGATCAGCAGCACGGCGACGAACGACCAGCGGACGACGCCCACGAGCCACTCCCGCTCGGTGCGCACCACCTCGGTCACCGGGCGCCACCAGCGGCGGCCCCCCTTCCAGAGCTCGTAGTTGGCCCACAGCGACAGCGGCAGGGTGGCGTAGTAGAGGACCGCCTTGACGACCTCCACCGCCGGCTCGAGCCGGGCCGCGCTCGCCGCGCCGATCAGGCCGCCGAGGTCGATACAGGAGACCTCGGAGCTGAGCGCGTACGACGAATAGCGCACCCAGTAGACGGCGGCCCTGAGAGAGGTGTTCAAGAAGTAGAACCAGGTGCCGTCCCCGGCGCTCGGCCGCAGCGTCGGGTCGGCGATCGCCGCGGCCAGCCAGGGCGCGAGCGACGCCGCGATCGCGGCAGCGGCTGCCAGCACGCCGCCGACGTGCAGCCTCAGGTAGCCACGCCACCAGAGCAGCAGCGAGACCAGCACCAGCGGCAGCGTATGGATCGCGACCTGCACGGCCAGGCCGATGACCAGGACGTGAGCGAAGCTGATCCAGAATCGCCGGTGCTCACGCAGACCGTAGGCCGTCCAGAGATGGAGGGCGCCGACCACGAACAGGAAGTTCGGGTTCCAGATGAACGCCGAGTGGTAGAGGCGCCATGGGTTGAGCCAGTAGAGGATCGCGAACAGGAAGCGCTCTTCCGGCCCGAGGGTCCGCCGCACCAGCCGGTCGAGCAGCAGGTAGGCGATCAGGTGGGTGACGAGCGTCAGGGCGGCGAGCGCCCGGTGATCCTGCCAGAGAGCGAGCGACAGTCCGACGACCAGGGCGGAGAGGCTGCCCGGCGTGAAGCCGCCGGCCGAGGTCGGATTGCCGTGTACCGGCCAGTCGCCCTCGAACAGCAGCCGCCAGCCGAGGGCCAGGAGGTTGAGCTGGTCGCCAGCGACCTGGCTGCGCGGCACCATCGCGATCGACAGTGCCAGCCCGATCAGGAGCGCGAGACCGATCCAACGGCGGTCGGTGAGCCGCATCACCGCGCGTGCACGGCCGCCCGGCTGCCGCGCCGCTCGGGGAGGGCGTCGAGCGCCTGTGCCAGATCCTGGAGCGAGCGCAGGTTGTGCACCGGCAGGAAGTCGTCGATGAACGGCAGCGCCGCGGCCATCCCTTCGACCAGGGGCTGGTACTCCGGGTGGCCCAGATGCGGATTGAGCCAGATCAACCGGTGGCAGCGGTGGCTCAGGTAGCGCATCTCGCGCCGCAGCTCGCTGACGTCGCCCCGCTCCCAGCCGTCGCTGACGATGATCACCAGGGCGCCACGGCGCAGCAGGCGCCGGCCCCAGTGCCGGTTGAACGCCGCGAGCGATCCGCCGATCCGCGTGCCGCCCGACCAGTCGAGGATCTCGCGCGCCGCCTGCTCGACCGCGATCTCGAGGTTCCGTACCCGCAGGTGCTCGGTGATCCGGGTCAGTCGGGTACCGAAGACGAAACACTCGACCTCGCGCAGGCCCTGGATCGCGCCGTAGAAGAAGTGGAGCAGGAGGCGCGAGTACTTTTCCATCGAACCGCTGATGTCGGCGAGCAGGACGATCGGCCGGTCCTTGATCTTGCGACTCAGGTGCCTGAGGCGGAGCGGCGTGCCGTCGTGCTTGGCGGCGTCGCGCAGCACCCGGCGGAGATGGAGCCGGCCGCCCCGCCGATTGGGGACCAGACGTCGGCTCCGCCGCCGGCTGACCCGCCAGCGGATGTCGCGGATGTGGCGCCGCACCTCCTCGCGCTCGGCTTCCGAAAGCTCCGAGAAGTCCTTGTGTCGAAGCACCTCGGCGGCGCTGAACGAGCCCGCCCGGTCACCGACCTCAACCTCGGGCGCGTCGGCGTCCGCGCGCCCGGCGATCAGCTCGAAGAGGTCGGAGCGCCGCTCGAGGTCGGCCTTCGGTGGCTGGCGACGGGGGAGGCGCAGCTCGGTCCCCTGGCTGTGGGCACTCCAGAAGAGCTCGAAGATCACCGCGAACAGCCGCAGGTCCTCCTGACGGGTGACCAGGAACGAGCGCGCGGTGTGGAAGACCTGCTCGCGGCTGCCGACGTCGATCCAGTCGAGCGCCCGGCCGAAGGCCCGGGTCTGATCCGGCGACACCGGCAGGCCCGCCTGGCGGAGGAGCCGGCCGAAGAGAACGACGTTCTCGAGCAGGGACATGCGCTACCAGGAGGGCCGATCCGGCCCTACGACACCTCGGCTACGAGTTCTTCGCAGCGGGGGCGAAGCCGGTCCACGTCGTCCTGGTACTTGAGCAGGAAACCGAGCGTCGACTCGACGATCTCCGGCGCCAGGCGCGCGGTGTTGAGGTGGGTGAGCGCCTCCGCCCAGTCGAGGGTCTCGGAGACCCCGGGAAGCTTGTAGAGGTCCTCGTCGCGCACCGCCTGGACGAACGCCACCACCTGGCGACTCAACTGCTCGGTCAGCTCGGGCACCTTGCGGCGCACGATCTCGATCTCCTTCTCGAGCGACGGGTAGTCGATCCAGTGGTAGATGCAGCGGCGCTTGAGAGCGTCGTGGACCTCGCGTGTCCGGTTCGACGTGATCACGGTCAACGGCTTGTGGCGCGCGCGGATCGTGCCGATCTCCGGAATCGTCACCTGGAAATCGGACAGCAGCTCGAGCAGGAAGCTCTCGAACTCCTCGTCCGCCCGGTCGAGCTCGTCGATCAGCAGCACCGGCGCCCGCTCGTGAGCGTCGTCGATCGCCTGGAGGAGCGGCCGGCGGAGCAGGAAATCCTCGGTGAAGATGTCGCTCACCTCGGCGTCGCCGGCGCCCCGGTGCGCCTGGATCTCGAGCAGCTGACGGGGGTAGTTCCACTCGTAGACCGCCTGGCTCAGGTCGAGCCCCTCGTAGCACTGGAGGCGGATGAGTGCTGTCTCGAAGGCGCGGCTCAGGACCTTGGCCACCTCGGTCTTGCCGACGCCCGGCTCGCCCTCGAGGAAGAGCGGCCGCTCCATCTTGAGCGCCAGGAACAGGCTGGTCGCGAGCCCGGGATCGGCGATGTAGGAGTGGCGCGCCAACTCCTCGCGGGTCGTTTCGATCGAATCGAACATCGGTCGCCTTCCTACAGAGTAGCAGCCGGAGCCGCCCGGCCAGCTATCCTAGCCGCGGCCCACAGGGAGATCGGAAGGAGACGCGAGGATGAGTCGAGTCGTTTTCATTACCGGCGCCGCCACCGGCTTCGGGCACCTGACCGCTCGCACGCTGCTCGAGCGCGGCCACTCGGTGGTCGCCACCATGCGCGAGCCCGAGGGCAGGCATCAGCTGGTGGCCGCGGAGCTGGCGGAACTGGCGGCCGGCTCGGAGGGTGACCTGCTGGTCCAGCCGGTCGACGTGACCAGCGACGCCTCGGTCGAGGCCGCGGTCTCCGAGACGCTCGAGCGGCTGGGCAGGATCGACGTCGCTATCAACAACGCCGGAGTGAGCATGTCGGGAGTCGCCGAGGCGTTCACCGCCGACGAGCTGCGCCGGCTGTTCGAAGTCAACCTGTTCGGAGCGCAACGAGTGAACCGGGCGGTGCTGCCGTCGATGCGGGCCGCCGGTACAGGGCTCCTGATTCACGTCTCGAGCACCTTCGGCCGCTTCGTGGTGCCGTATGTCGCGCCCTACACCGCCACCAAGTGGGCGCTCGAGGCGCTGGCCGAGAGCTACAGCCTGGAGCTGGTGGGGACCGGCGTCGAGGTGGCGATCGTCGAGCCGGGCGCATTCGCCACCGGACACGCCGAGCGGATCGTGACTCCCGCCGACCAGGAGAGAGCGGCCGGCTACGACGGTCTCGAGGAGCTCACCGGCAGGATGTGGGGTGCGTTCGTCGCCCGGCTCGAAGAGGCCGCACCCGATGCGCAGGATGTGGCCGACGCCCTCCTGGCGCTGATCGAGTTGCCCTCCGGCTCGCGCCCGCTGCGCCTGGTGGTCGACCGGGTCACCGGTGGCGACGTCATCGAGGAGCTCAACCGGACCGCCGCCGGTCTCCAGGACCGCTATTTCCGGGAGATCGCGGTCGCCGACGCGGTCGCCGGCGGCGAGAAGTCCGAGCGCCGAGAGTAGTGTGTTCCTCAACCGTTCGGTGGCGTCTGGCGTACCATCGGGTGAGTGTAGTGGCACTCCGGTTGCACAGCCGCGAGTGAACCGAGCGTGAGGGGGACAGCCGAGTGACGGGTAGACAGGCGAAGCGGTACTCCAGTTCGACGGCGATCGTGGCCCTGGCCGCGCTCCTCTCGAGTGGCTGCGGCTCGGGCGGCAACACGCCGCCGAGGGCCAACCCGGCGGTCCAGGTGCGGATCGAGCCGGCGGTGACACCTGACGAGGCCACCCTCGCCGCCCAAGGGACACCAGATCCGGCCGCACTCGCCGAGTTGGAGCGCCTCTACGCCGAATTGGAGCTCCAGGTCCGGGAGTTTGAATCGGGGCTCGAGCTGCTCCTGGACGGCGAGCAGACCCTCGGCGGTGAGCAGGTCGCCGCGGCGACCGCAGCGATCCGGCTCGGAACCCTGGAATGCTCACGCCGCGACGACTGCGACCTGGACGTCTTCTTCGCCGCCTACGACTACCTGCTGGATCAGCAGAACTCGGCGCTCCAGGATCAAGGCTTCCGGCTGGTCGAGTTCGCCAACGAGTTCGAGAGCGAGCCGGGCGGCGACGATCCGGAAGTGCCACTCAACGAGACGTATCGCGCCGATCCCGCCGAGATCGCGCGCTCCGCGCGGCTCTTCAGGGGTACCGATCTGCGCGAGCTGATCGAGCTCAACGGTCCGGTCAAGGCGGCGCTCGACGACTGGCTCACCTGGATGCGGCCGAACCTGATGGCCGCGTGGCACAACTACCAGTTCCTGCGGCCGCAGATGGCGCCGATCTACGAGCAGGCCGGGCTGCCGGAGGCATTGCTGTTCGGAATGCTGGCGACCGAGAGCGGCGGCAAGGTCCATTCCTACTCGCGCGCCGGTGCGGCCGGCCCGCTCCAGTTCATGCGCTCGACCGGGCGCGCCTATGGCCTGCGCGACGTCGGCGGCTTCGACCAGCGCCTCGACCCGGCCGCCGCCACGCGTGCCAACGTCGCCTATCTGAACAACAACCTGGCGCTCTTCAACAACGATCTCGAGAAGGTGCTCGCCGCCTACAACGGTGGCGAGAGCCGGATGCGCCGGATCCAGCGCAGCTACGGCCAGACGCGGTTCTGGGACCGCCGGATCTACTACCAGTTCCCGCGCGAGACCCGCGACTACGTGCCGCGCGTGCTGGCCGCGGCGCTCCTCTTCCTGGAGCCCGATCGCTACAACCTGGAGCTGCCCGGTCTGGACACCGAGACCACCCGCCTGCAGGTGCGCAACGGCATCTCGCTCGGCGAGCTCGCCGTCTGCCTGGGCCAGGACGGCAGCCCGAACGGTTGGTTCCGGACCCTGCGGAATCTCAACCCGCGCCAGGACGCGGGTGATCGGTTCGAGGCCGGTGAAGTAGTGGTCGTGCCGACCCAGATCCTGCCGACCTACGAAGCCAACTGCCTCGAGGGCGAGCTGCTGGCCAGCGCGCAGGAGATGAACGCGGCCAACTACCCGCCGCGACCGAGCATGATCCCCTATCGGGTGCGGAGCGGCGACACCCTCGGCCGGATCGCCTCGCGCTACCCGTGTGTCGGGCTCCGCGAGCTGGCGGATATCAACCGTGTGCGTGGGCCGAACTACCTGATCCGGGTCGGCCAGACCCTGAGGATTCCCGACTGCGGGTAGGATGAAGTATTGCAGTGAGGGTTCCGCGACTCGGCCAACGTAGCTCGACACTACTCGTCCTGTTTCTCCTCGCGATCCCGGGCCTGGCGGACGAGGAGCCGCTCAACGAGCGCCACAAGGCCTGGCTCGTCGAAGTCGATCCGCTGATCCTGGGCGCCGAGAAGCGAGTCTTTCTCGGCCTGACGACCGACTACCAGCGCGACGCGTTCATCGATCGCTTCTGGCGGGAGCGCGATCCACACCCGCAGACCGCCCGCAACGAGCTCAAGGAGCGCTACACCTCTCGGGTGCATCAGGCGCGTGCCCTCTATCACGGTCTCGAGGACGACCGGGCGCGGATCTATCTGGTGCACGGCGAGCCGGCGGGCCGGGAAGAGGTGCGCTGCTCCGGAAGCTACTCGTCGGCGGAGATCTGGTACTACCAGGGGAGCGAGCAGGTCCGGTACGACGTCTTCCTGATCTTCCTGACGCCACGGGACAAGCCGGCCTTCGTCTGGCATCCGGCCGCGCCGCGCGCGGACATCCAGATCGAGCAGGCGGGGCGCTGCATCGGTGGCGACAAGCTGAAGGTCGCCGCGGCCGCCATCGAGGCGAAGGGCGTCGACTGGGAGCTCGCGTTTCAGGGCATGGTGGCCAAGCCGCGCCCGAAGAACCAGGAGTGGCTGGCGACGTTCCAGGCGTTCACCACGTCGCTGCCGGAGGGCGCCGAGACCTTCGACGCCGAGATCTCGTTCGACTTTCCGGGCCGCTATCAGCACCGGACGGTCACCCAGGGCATGCTGACCGTGCCGGTCGAGTCGATCGCGGCGGGCGAGAGCCTGGGCTTCCGGTCGTACAACTTCGAGCTCACCGGCGAGGTGATTCGCAACGACAAGCTGTTCGAGAACTTCCGCTACAAGTTCTCGTTTCCAGTCGACGACTACCTCGGCATCAGGATCCCCCTGGCGTTCCAGCGCTACCTGCGCCCGGGCGACTACCGGCTGATCCTGCGGCTCGAGGATCTGAACGGCGACTCTTACTACCGATACCAGGCCCCGCTGACCGTTCCCAGGGTCGAGAATCGCATCACCCCGCGCGGCGCCCTCGATTCGACCACCGCCAGGCTGTTCGCTGAGGCGACGGCGGCGGTGGCGCGAGGCGAGACCTCGATCCGGATCGTTCCGCCCAGATCGCTCCTCCAACGCGGGCTGGTCCGCTTCGACACGCTCGCGGTCGGCGAGGAGATCGCCAAGGTGGCGTTCATACTCGACGAGAAGCGGCTGCTGGCCAAGACCCGGCCGCCGTACAACGTCGAGATCGATCTGGGTGAGTTCCCGGAGCCGCACGCGCTCCGGGTCGAGGCGTTGGACGTCGAGGGCGAGGTCGTGGCATTCGACGAGATCCAGCTGAACGCCGCCGGCGAGCGCTTCGCGGTCAAGCTGCTCGAGCCGCGCGCCGGCGTCACCTACGAGCGGAGCCTGCTGGCACGGGCTCGGGTCGAGGTACCGGCGGGGCAGAGCTTCGAGCGACTCGAGTACTACCTGAACGATCGACTGATCGCCACTCTCTACCAGGCGCCGTTCTCGCAGCCGATCGCGCTGCCGCCGATCACCGAGCTGATCTACGTGCGCGCGGTCGCCTATCTCGGCGACGGCCGCTCGGTCGAGGACCTGGTCTTCATCAACGCGCCAGATCATCTGGAGGAGATCGACGTCCAGATGGTGGAGCTCTACACCACGGTGCTCGATCCCGCCGGCCGGCCGGTGCTGGGACTCGAACGGGCCGACTTCGAGGTGTTCGAGGACAAGACTCGGCAGGAGCTGCTCAAGTTCGAGACGGTCGAGGATCAGGCGATCCACGTAGGCATCCTGTTCGACAACTCGGCGTCGATGGGTCCGCTGCTCGACTACACCCGGGTGGCGGCGCTGCAGTTCTTCCAGCAGGCGCTGACGCCGCGCGACCGGGCGGCGGTGATCACCTTCAACCGGCTGCCCAAGCTCGCCGTCAGCTTGACCAACGATCTGCGCCGGCTCGGCGGCGGTTTGGCCGGCCTGACCGCCGAGGGCGAGACCGCGCTCTACGACAGCGTTATGTTCGGGCTCTACTACTTCGCCGGCGTGCGCGGTCAGCGGGCGCTGCTGCTCCTCTCCGACGGCAAGGACGAGGCGAGTCGCTTCGACTTCGAGGAGACCCTCGACTACGCGCGCCGGGCGGGCGTCACGCTCTACGCCATCGGGCTCTTCCAGGGTGAGTCGGCGGTGCGCTTGAAGCTCGAGCGGCTGAGCGACGAGACCGGGGGCCGGGCGTTCTTCCTCGAGGATCTGGGTCAGCTGGCCGACGTCTACTCGCTCATCCAGCAGGAGCTCCGCTCGCAGTACCTGCTCACCTACCAGTCGTCCAACCAGGGCGATCTGGAGAGCTTCCGGGCGATCGAGGTCAAGCTGGCGCGCAAGGATCTGACGCCGAGGACCTTGAGCGGCTACTATCCGTAGTCCGATGACGGAATCGCCGCCCACCCTCTCGTTCGAGACGTTCTGGCAGTGGATCCTGCAGCACGTCAACTGCATCGCGCGCGCCGGCACCCAGGACACCCTGCTCTTCGACGACGAGGATCTGCACTGGCACTTCTCGGTCGACGGCCAGAACGTCTTCGTCCAGGTGATCCGCGGCAAGCGGCTGATGGCTGAGCTGGCGATCGACACGACCCGGGTCGCCTACGTCCAGGCGCTGCCCGAGGAGCCGGAGGGCGAGTGGGCGTTCGAGCTGGTGAGCGAGGAGGGGACCGAGCTCATAGCCGCCTACTTCTTCGTCCTCTCCCATGGATTCGACGAGAGCGCGATCCCCGGGCACGAGCGGGCCGTCCACTAGGCGGCGTCGGCGCCCTGCTCATGGCCGATTCCCTGACCCTCCGATTCGAGGTCCGCTCCTACGAGACCGACCCGAGCGGGCGACTCTCGATCCCGGGGCTGTGCAACTATCTCCAGGAGGTGGCGAGCACCCACGCCGCCGATCTCGGCATCTCGATCGATGATCTGCGACGCGACGATCTGACCTGGGTGCTCGGGCGACTCCAGCTGGAGGTCGAGCGACTCCCCCGCTGGCGCGACGAGGTTCGGGTGACGACCTGGCCGTCGCGCTTGCGCGGCTTCTTCGTCATGCGCGACTTCCTGGTCGAGGACGCGGACGGTGTCCTGGCGCGGGCGACTAGTACCTGGTTCGTGATCGATCTCGTCCGACGGCGGGTGGTGCGCATCCCCGCGGCAGTGCGCGCGCTGCGGCTGCCCGAGCGTGAGCGAGCGCTCGCCGAGACCTGGGCCAAGCTGCCGCCGCTCGAGGCGTCGGACCGCGAAGCTCGGTTCACGATCCGGCAGAGCGACATCGACATCAACATCCACGTCAATCACGTCAAGTATCTGGAGTGGGCGCTGGAGACGCTCGACATCGAGTTCTTCGCCGAGCGGCGACTGACCGCGCTCGAGGTCGACTTTCTCGCCGAGCTCAACTACGGCGACAGCGTCGCCACCCGAGCTCGGATCCTTCCCGAACGAGACTCGACGACGGTGCTCTTCTCGGTGCGCGGCGAGCGGGCTGGCGCCGAGGCGGCGCGCATCCGCAGTAGCTGGCGCCAGCTCGACGACTCCCACTGACCGCAGTCGCGGGCCGGATCCGGAGTGGTCTTCCTCACCGGCCTGGCGCGACTGCCTGGTCTAGACTGTGCATCGGGGGGTCGGGGCCGGTGCGGATGGGTATGGCGAATCGCAGACTGCTGATATCGATCGCGCTCACGGTCGCCCTCCCGGCGGTCTCGCTAGCGGCGGCCGCCGCCGAGGGCGGCAGCCGGCTGGTGCGCCTCGGAGAACGCCTCCACTCGGTCCCACATTCTGCCGGGACCGGCTACGCCGCCCGGGTCGAGCCGGCCGCCCTCGAGCGGGCGTCGATCGTCGAGGTCGAGCTGCCTCGGGGCGAGCTGGCGAGCGCCCGGCGGTCCCGTGTCGAGCGCCGCCAGGGCCAGGATCTCCTCTGGACCGGTCGGACGGCGCTCGGCGAGCAGCTGGTGCTCACCGTCACCGCGGGGCGACTCGCCGGCACCCTGTTCGGCCGGGAGCGGACCTATCAGATCTACCCCGACGGCGACGGCAGCCATGCCGTCCTGGAGGTCGATTCGGCGACTCTCCCGGGCTGCGGCGGCGCGCCGCTTCACGGACCGACGGCCGAGGGACGGGAGCTGCGGGCGCGCGTCGAGGCTGACCGGGAGTCGAGCGCCGCCAACCGCACGCCCCGCATCGACCTGCTCGTCCTTTACGTGCGCGAGCTGACCGCGGCGGTCCGGACGCGGCGCAACGCCCGGGCGATCGTCCAGCACTACGTCGACCTGACCAACGTCGCTCTGCACAACAGTGAGGTCGAGGCGCGGGTCCGACTCGCCCACGCGGCGGAGGTGACGCTCCCGGACGGGGTGACCGGCGACTCGGCGCTCGACTGGCTGGTGTCGTCCCGGTCGGTCGCGGAGCTGCGCGACGCCCACGGCGCCGACATGGTCGGGCTGATCCTCGATCAAAATGCCAGCTTCTGCGGCGCCGCGGCGATGATCTACCGCCCGGGCGGTGCGACCCTCAGCCGGGCCTTCTTCGTTTCGCGGCGGGTGTGCGGCGCCGATACATTCGCGCACGAGGTCGGGCACATCCTCGGCGCCGATCACAATCCCGAAGATGCCTCGGTCGCCGCCGGCCGCTACATCTACGGACGGGGCCACTACTACGACGGTCGCTATCGGACGGTGATGTCGTACGACACGGCGTGCGAGGGGCGCTGTCCCGCCCAGCCGTTCTTCTCCAGTCCGGGTGTCCGGTACGACCGCCGCACGACCGGTCTGCGCAACGAGCGCGACAACGCCCGGATCATCGACGAGTTCGCGGCCGAGGTCGAGCGCTTCTCCCCCGAGATCGACGACCCGGCCTGCCGGCTCGAGCCCGGTGACCCCGACTTCTGCCTGGAGTGCGGACCGTGCGTCGGCGGCGAAGGCAACTGCGAAGCCGACAGCGAGTGCGCGCCGGGGCTCTTCTGCGCGCCCGACAGCGGGGAGGACTTCGGTCTCGCCGCCGGGGTGAACGTCTGCCGGGCCGCGGGCGGCTGTGACCTCGATCCGGGCGATCCCGACTACTGCCGGCGGTGTGGCCCGTGCGGCTTCGGCGCCGGGGACTGCGATATCGACCGGGAGTGCCAGGGGGGCCTCATCTGCGTCGACGACGTCGGTGCGACCTTCGGTCTGCCGCCCGCCACGGACGTCTGCGCCTTTCGCGAGCGCGGCTTCTGTCCGCTCGCGCCCGGCGATCGCGACTACTGTGAAGCCTGTGGCCCGTGCGAGGCGGGTGAGGGCAACTGCAAGAGCACCGGCGAGTGCGACGGCTTCCTCAACTGTTTCGACGACGTCGGCCCCGAGCTCGGCTTCAGGGCCGGCACCAGCGTCTGCCTCCAGGCGGCGCCGGAGGACTGTCCGTTCCAGCCCGGAGCCCAAGAGTACTGTGCGCTCTGCGGCCTCTGCGACGTCGGTGAGGGCGATTGCGACGGCGACCGCCAGTGTCGCGCCGGCCTGAGCTGCGTCGACGGCGCGGGCGTCGATCTCGGCTTCGGCCCGGAGATCGACGTCTGCCTCGAATCGGGTGGCGGCGTGCTCGCGGCTCCCAAGCGGCTCAAGGCCAAGGCTCTGTCGTCGACTCGCGTGCGGCTCAAGTGGAAGGACAAGTCGAACAACGAAGAGGGCTTCCACGTCGAGATGAGCACCGCTGGAGGCCCGTTCGAGCGCATCGGTACCACCGCGGCCGGCAAGCGGAAACTCTTCGTCGACGGTCTCGCCTCGGGGACGACCTACACCTTCCGGGTGCAGGCGTTCAACGCCGAGGGCACGTCGGCGTACAGCAACGAGCGGCGGGTCACGACGCCGTAGCCGCGCGAACGAGGCGACGCGCTAGCCCAGATCGACCGCCACCACGCGGTGGTCGTCGCGGGCGTAGAGCGTGGTGCCGACGATCGTCGGAGCCGTCCAGGCGGTCCTCTCGAGGAGCCGGGCTCGGCTCTGGACGACCAGCTCCTGCGGCGTGGCGGCGACCAGGTACAGCCAGCCGTCTTCGTCGAGGACCACGAGCCGGTCGCCGGCGGCGACGCAGTTGGCCTTGGCGAAGCCGCGCTCGCGCCAGGCGACCTCGCCGGTGCGGATGTCGACGGCGATCATGAAGGCAGGCGATGTGACGCCGGTGGAGCCGTACACCCAGTGCCCGTTCCGTACCGAGGTGACGTGATAGAGCTGAATGCGGCGAGACGACCAGACCACCTCGACGTCGAAGGAGTCGCCGTTGGGCACCAGCTTGAGGCCCCGGGCGCCGGCCTGGGGGGAGGAGAGGAAGAGGAGGTCGCCAGCGGCCAACGGGACGTTGATGTTGTGGCGCCACTGGTTGACGTGCGGGTAGCGCCAGAGGAGTGTGCCGGTGGCCGGGTCGAGGCCGATCAGCTCTTCGGCCATGAAGGAGACCAGCTGGGGCCGGCCGGCGAGGTCGAGGATCGAGGGCGAAGAGTAGCTGTTGCGGAGCCCGGCCGACTTCCACACGATCTTGCCGTCCGCCTGGTCGAAGGCGACGAGTCCGGCGTCGTCCGCGCCCACCGGAACGATGACCATGCCGGCGTGCGCCAGCGGGCTGGACGAGTAGCCGCTTCCCTGCGGGTGGCCACCCAGCTCTGGGCCCCACAGCTCGCGTTGCCAAAGGACCGAGCCGTCCGCTTTGTCGAGCCCGAGCAGCTTGCCCGAGATGCCGATGGTGAAGAGCCGGTCGCCGGCGATCAGGGGAGTCGAGCGCGGACCCACGCCGTGCTGCCGGATGTGCTGCTCGTGAGGTTGCTGCCGGTAACGATGCTCCCAGACGGTGTCGCCGGTCGCCGCGTCGAGGGAGACGACGACCTCGTCGTCGCCCGACCGATACATGGTGTAGAGCTGCCCGCCGTCGACCAGGATCCCCGACTGACCCTCACCGAGCGGCCGGCTCCAGAGGGTAGGCGGTCCCTCGGCGGGCCAGCTCTCCGCGAGACGGCCGACCGCTGCCCTGAAATCTCGGCTCGGACCTCCCCACTGCGGCCAGCCGGCGCCGGTCGGAGCGCCGGGTGCACCGGGAGCCGCGGCCTGCAGCGCGAGTGCCGCGATCAGCCCGAGGCTCACTCGGAGCAAGAGAGCCACTCCCCCGAGAGGCGGTTGACGCAGACGGGGTAGTCGAGACACGGGCCGCGGGTGAAGGACGGCTCGATCATCCGGCAGCGCTCGGGGTCGTGCGTCTCCGCCGAGCAGCAGTCAGCGAACGCCGGGGCCTCGGCCGCGGTGATCTCGACGCCGCACTCCTCGAGCAGCGCCGTACGGCAGGCCGCCTCATCGGCCGATCGCCCCTCGAGCGAGTACCGATCGAAGATCGAGTCCCGCGCGCACGCCTTCCAGGCCTGGTGTCGACCGGTCTCGACGCCCAGCGATTCGCGCAGCAGCCGGCCACACCGCGCGACCTCGGCGTCGGCGATCTCGGCCAGGAGATCGAGCGTCGAGCAGTGGATCTTGAAGACGTTGTCGCACCAGCTGACGGGGAAGACGGGCTTCATTCTCGAGGTGTCGTGCTCGACGCAGGCGAGGGCGGCGGCGTACTCCTCGGCGAGCTCGAGGCCGAGCTCACGGCTCAGCTGGGTCACCCGATAGGTCGTCTCGATCCACGCCGTGCAATCGGAGGCCCGCATGTGGCCCTCCGGTACAGGCTCCTCTGGTATAGGCTCCTGCCCGGCGCACGCCGGGGCGAGTGCCACGACGATCAGGACAGCCGGCGCAATGAGGAGTCGTCTCATGTCTCGAGGCCTCGGCCTATACATACGGCTGGAACGTGTCGCTATTACACCCGCATGAGAGAATATCGTCGTACCGTGCAGCTGAGTCGCATTCCCGAAGCACGAACGGCGCTCCTGGTGATTCTGCTCATCCAGGGAGCGTTGCCACTGCGCGCACAGTCGCCGGGTGATCCGGTCGAGCTGACCCGCGCGGAGCAGGAGGGCTTCCTGCTCAACGCCCGGATCGACGAGCTACAGGCCGTTGGCGTCGGCGTCACCGACTCGCGGCGAGCGACGCTCTCCGACGGTCGCCTGACCCACGACGCCCACGTCCAGACCGTCGACATCTACATGCAGAAGTTCACCGCCGGGGACAAGTCGGAGATGAACTTCCGCGATTTCTGGGGCTTCAACATCGCCGCCTACCGGCTCGACAAACTGCTCGATCTGCAGATGGTGCCGGTGTCGGTGGAACGGCTGGTCGAGGGCGAGAAGGCGTCGGTTACCTGGTGGGTCGACCGGGTCCTGATGGGGATGGCCGAGTACCAGGAGGGGGAGCGCAAGCCGCCCAACCTGACGCACTTCGACGATCAGAGGCGCCTGGCCGCTGCCTTCCATCAGCTGGTGCTGAACCGCGACCCGAACCTCGGCAACAGTCTGATCGACGAGGACTGGAAGCTCTGGATCTTCGATTTCACGCGCGCCTTCCGGCAGTGGAAGAAGCTCGACGACGTCAAGATCCTGACTCGCATCGATCGCAAGTTCTACGAAAACCTCCGCGACCTCGATCTCGCGGCCGTGGAGAGGGAGATCGGACCCTACCTGCGCGGAAGTGAGCTCAAGGGCCTCTTCGCCCGCCGCGTCAAGCTGCTCGAGCACTACGACAAGAAGATCAAGAAGCACGGCGAAGCGGTGGTGCTGATCGATCTCTCCGACGGCTAGACGCGATCGCCCGCTCGACGGCGGACCGCTGGGTCCAGCCGGGCGTTGGCGGACACCGACCGGCCGGGTGGTGGACCTCCGCCACGGCCGCGCCCCGACGCGGGTGGCGATGCCCCGTCCGGGTCTGGTTTCGCCACCCGCCCGGGTGTTGTCGCGGCCCGGATGTCCTTATAAGGCATAGAGGTAACGAGGCAGGGCACTCCGGCGCGTCAGCCAGGGCCGCCGTCGCGGACTCTGGAGCTCGAGTTGGGACGACGCGACGCCCGCCTGGGACCGGGTAGATCCCGGCGAGGAGGTGCGATCAGCGCCGGCAAGGGCCGCCATTTCAGGGAGGGAGACACCATGGATGCCAAGCTGATTCTCAATGGTAGTGAGTACGAGTTCCCGGTGATCGTGGGCACGGAGAACGAGGTCGGGATCGACTTCACGAAGTTACGGAGCCGGACCGGGGCGATAGGTCTCGATCCGGGGTTCGGCAACACCGGCTCGTGTACGAGCTCGATCACCTTCATCGACGGTGAAAAGGGGATCCTGCGGTATCGGGGCTACCCGATCGAGGAGGTGGCCGAGTCGGCGAGCTTCGAGGAGGTCTGCTTTCTGCTGATCTTCGGGCACCTACCGACGCCCAAGGAGCTGTTTGCCTTCCGGGATCAGCTCACCCACCACAGCATGATTCACGAGTCGTTGAAGAACTTCTTCGAGGACTTCCCGCCGACCGCGCATCCGATGATGATCCTGTCGGCGATGGTGGCGAGCCTCTCGGCCTTCTATCCGCGATCGGTCGAGCCGCGGGAGGTCGACCTCAACATCGTCCGGCTGCTGGCCAAGGCCAAGACGATCGCCGCGTTCTCGTTCAAGCGCTCGATCGGCCAGCCGTTCGTCTACCCGCGTAACGACCTGAGCTACACCGAGAACTTCCTGCACATGCTGTTCGCGGTGCCGGCGGAACCGTACATCGTGTCGCCAGTGGTCGACCGAGCCCTCAACCTGCTGCTCATCCTGCACGCCGATCACGAGCAGAACTGCAGCACGGCCACGGTCCGGGTCGTCGGCAGCAGCCAGGCGAATCTCTTCGCCTCGGTCTCGGCCGGTATCTCGGCGCTCTGGGGTCCGCTGCACGGCGGCGCCAACCAGCGCGTCATCGAGATGCTCGAGCAGATCCGCGACGACGGCATGGACTACCGGAAGTACGTCAACCTGGCCAAGGACAAGGACTCGAGCTTCCGTCTGATGGGGTTCGGACACCGGGTCTACAAGAACTTCGACCCGCGAGCGACCATCCTCAAGAAGGCGGCCGACGAGATGCTGGCGGAGCTGGGGATCGACG
This sequence comes from Thermoanaerobaculia bacterium, assembly GCA_947259925.1. GTDB lineage: Bacteria > Acidobacteriota > Thermoanaerobaculia > Multivoradales > JAHEKO01 > JAHEKO01. The sequence continues at coordinate 35,412 of CAMYOG010000021.1, read as the reverse complement.
ATCCGCTGCTCGAGATCGCCAAGCACCTCGAGGAGGTAGCGCTCGAGGACGAGTACTTCCTGGAGCGCAAGCTCTATCCGAACGTCGACTTCTACAGCGGCATCCTCTACCGTGCGATGGGTCTGCCGACCGACATGTTCACGGTGATGTTCGCGCTCGGGCGTCTACCCGGCTGGATCGCCCAGTGGAAGGAGTCGAGGGAAGATCCGGCGGCGCGCATCAGCCGGCCGCGGCAGATCTATCTCGGCGAAGCGCTGCGACCGTTCGAGCCGCTCGACCTCAGAGCCAAGAGCCCGGAGGGCGTGCCCACCGAGCCCGAGCTGGTCGGAGTCTAGGCCGGAGCGGCCAGTCGTGCGAGGGGGGCGTGGCGCCCCCCTCGGATCGCCCCCAGCGGCATGGGGGCAAGGAGGAGACATGAGGAACAAGCTAACGGTCATTGGCGCCGGGCACGTCGGTGAGACGGTCGCCTTCAACTGCGCTCGCCTCGAGCTGGGCGACGTCGTCCTACTGGACGTCCTGGAGGGCGTGCCGCAGGGCAAGGCGCTCGACAGCTGGGAATCGACGCCGATCTTTGGCTTCGATTCGAACATCCTGGGCACCAACGACTACGCCGACACCGCCGACTCGCAGATCATCGTGATCACCGCCGGTCTGCCGCGCAAGCCGGGGATGAGCCGCGACGATCTCTTCTTCAAGAACCTCGAGATCGTCGAGAGCTGCGTCACCCAGGCCACCGAGGTCTCACCCGAGGCGATCCTGATCGTGGTGACCAACCCGCTCGACGTGATGTGCGAGGTGGCGCGGCGCGCTTCCGGATTTCCGCGCAACCGGGTGATCGGCATGGCCGGCATCCTGGACTCGGCGCGCATGCGGGCGTTCATCGCCATGGAGCTCGGGGTATCGGTGGAGAACACGCACGCCTTCGTGCTCGGCGGGCACGGCGACAGCATGGTGCCGCTGCCCAGGTTCTCGACCGTCGCCGGCATCCCGATCACCAAGCTGCTGCCGGAGGACAAGATCAACGCGATCGTCGAGCGCACGCGCAAGGGGGGCGGCGAGATCGTGGCGCTGCTCAAGACCGGCTCGGCCTACTACGCGCCCGCTCTGGCGGTCGCCGAGATGGTCGAGGCGATCCTGAAGGACAAGCACAAGATCCTGCCGTGCGCCGCGTACCTGGAGGGGGAGTACGGTCTGACCGAGACCTTCGCCGGCGTGCCGATTCAGCTCGGCCGCGAGGGCATGGAGAAGGTGGTCGAGATCGCGCTCACCGACGAGGAGCGGGAAGCGCTCCACCAGAGTGCCGGCGCGGTCAAGGAGTGGGTCGACAAGATCCCGGCGGCGACCGTCTGAGGAGCCGGGCTGGAGTCGGACGCCAGGGCCGGGGTGACCCGGTCCGGTCCGGCGCCGCCGCGGCGCGAGGCCGTTCCGGCGCGCTCAGTCGGCGGAGCCGAGGTCGTCCAGCTCGAGGCTGAGAATCAGGTCGTTCTCGGCGCGCTCGTGCTCCGCCAGCTGGTTGAGCAGTCGGTGGACACGGCGGCGCAGCGCCTGGTCCTCGGGCTCGCGGCCCTCCGCGTACTTGAGCGTGTCGGCCACCAGTCCGCGCGTGTCCCGGAGCATGCTCGGGTGCTCCTCGAGAACGTCGTGGATGGCGCGCTCGGCCCGCGGATGCTCGCGGCCCAGATCGTCCATCATGCCGCCCTCTTCCTCGAAGCGGAAGTGCCGGAAGAGCTCGTTGTGGAGCTTGACCAGGAGCTCGGAGAGGCCGGCGGCCCAGGTGTGGTACCCGGTCTCCCCCAGCGACGGTCTCGGTACCTCCAGGAACCCGCTGAGCTCGTTGAGCATCTGCCGTAAGTCCCGGTGCTCCTGGAGCACTCTCTGGACCCACTCTCTCGTAGCTACTGGCATCGCTTACCCTCCTTCGGCCGCGGCTCGCTGTTTCGCCGCCGGTGTCTCCAGTCGGACGCTGTTGCTGCCGCACTCGGGGCAGCTCCTCTCGAACACCTGCTTGGGGTCGTGCTCGGCGAGGAACCGAGCCCCGCAGCGCAGGCAGTAGAAGGTCTTCTGCTCGCTCGCCATCAGACGCTCCTCTCGAGGCCCTGATCCGTGCTCTCGGCCGGCGTCGCGAGCGCGGCCGCCGCCTGTGCGGCCTTCTTCTTCTGCTCCTTCGCCTCCTCCCGCTCCAGGATCTCCTGGGTCTCGGCGACCTCCTCCGGGGTCACCTTACGGAGCAGCTCGTCGAGCTCCCGCATGACGCGCGCGAACTTCTGTCCCTCGGCCGCGCTGATCCATTCGAGCTGCAGGCGCTCCGGACGGATTCCGAGCTTCTCCATGCGGGTCCAGACCTTCTCGACCCGGCGCTGGGTCCAGGTGACGGCGTCGATGTAATGGCAGTCGCTGAAGTGGCAGCCCGAGACCAGGACCAGCGGTGCGCCGCTCCGGAAGGCGTGCCAGATGAACCGTTGATCGACCCGGCCGCTGCACATCGTCCGGATCAGCCGTACCGAAGCCGGGTACTGCAGGCGAGAGATGCCGGCGGTGTCGCCGCCGGCGTAGGAGCACCAGTTGCAGGCGAAGGCGACGATCTTCTGCATCGGGGCTTCGGCCAGGATCGCCTCGATCTGCGCCGTGATCTGGGCGTCGGCGAAGTGCCGCATGTGGATGGCGTCGAACGGGCACTCGGCGGCGCAGGTGCCACAGCCGGCGCACGCCGCCTCGATGAAATCGGGCAACAGGTTGTCCTTCTTGCTCGCCTCGACGATGGCGTTGAACGGGCAGACCTGCGCGCAGATCTTGCACTGGGCACAGATGTCCGGAATCAGCTCGGCGGTGATCGCCTCGATGCGTACCTGGCCCGCCGACAGGACGTTGCCGGCTCGAGCGGCGGCCGCGCCCGCCTGGGTGACGCTGTCCTTGACGTCCTTCGGTGCCTCGATGCAGCCGGCGAAGTAGACGCCGCGGCTCGGGGCGTCGACCGGTTGGAGCTTGGGATGGGCCTCCATCACGAAGCCGTCCGAGGTGTGCGAGAGGCTCAGGATCTCGTCGACGCTGCGCTTACCTCGCCGGTCGCCGTTGCCGTTGAGCGTGCGCGGCACCAGGCCGGTGGCGAGCACCAGCATGTCGAGCTCGTGGCTCTCGATGCGGCCCGAGAGGGTGTTCTCGACCCGCACCTTCAGGTCGTGCGTGACCGGATCCTCTTCGACCTGGCCGGGCAGGCCGCGCACATAGTGCACGCCTTCCTCACGAGTCCGCCGGTAGAGCTCCTCGAAGCCCTTGCCGAACGCTCGAATGTCCAGATAGAAGACCGTCGACTGGCTCTCCGGATAGTGGTCGGCGAGCAGCAGGCACTGCTTGATGGTGTTCATGCAGCAGATGTTCGAGCAGTAGGGGACGCCGCGCGAGGCGGAGCGCGAGCCGACGCACTGGATGAAGCCGATGCGGCTCGGCACCTTGCGATCCGACGGCCGCAGGAACTCGCCCTCGGTCGGTCCGCCGGCGCAGATCAGGCGCTCGAACTCCATGCTGGTGATGACGTTGGGGAAGCGCGTGTAGCCGTACTCGTCGTTCGACCGGGGGTCGTAGGGATCCATGCCGGTGGCGACGACGATGGTGCCGACCTCGAGATCGAGCAGCTCGTCCTGCGCGTCGTAGTCGATGCACTCCTTCTCGCACACCTCCAGGCACTTGCCGCAGGCGATCGGGTTGAAGCCGAGACAGCTCTCGGCCTCGAGGAAATAGGAAGCGGGCACCGCCTGCGGGAACGGCATGTAGATCGCCTTGCGCGACGAGAACCCCTGCTGGTACTCGTCGGGCACCACGACCGGACAGACCTCGGCGCACTCGGCGCACGAGTTGCACGCATCGGTGTCGACATACTGCGCCTTGCGGCGGACGAGGGCCCGGTAGTTGCCGACGAAACCGGTGACGTCTTCGACTTCGGAGTTGACCAGGAGCTCAATGCGGGGATGCCGACCGGCATCCATCATTTTTGGCCCGAGAATTCATATAGAGCAGTCCATGGTCGGGAACGTCTTGTCCAACGCCGCCATGATCCCGCCTATGGAAGGCTCCTTTTCGACCAGGTAGACCTGGTGGCCGCCCTCGGCCAGCTCGAGCGCCGCCTGGATCCCCGCCACCCCGCCGCCGATGACCAGCGCGCTGTCGGTGACCGGGAAGGTCTTCTCGTCCTGTGCTTCCAGCCTGCGCGCCCGGCCGATCGCGCTGCGGACCAGGTCCTTGGCCTTGTCGGTCGCCGCCTTGCGGTCCTTCATGTGGACCCAGCTGCAGTGCTCCCGGATGTTGGCCATCTCGACCAGATAGGGGTTGAGCCCCGCCTCCTCCACGCACCGGCGGAAGGTCGGTTCGTGGATCTTCGGGGTGCACGACGCGATCACCACCCGATCGAGCTGATGCTCCTTGATCGCCTTCTGGATCTCCTGCTGGCCCGGCTCGGCGCAGGTATAGCGATTGCGGACGACGGTGACGACGTCCGGCAGCTCGGCGGCAAAGGTGGCGAGCGCCTCGGTATCTACCGTACCGGCGATGTTCATGCCGCAATCGCAGACGAAGACTCCGATTCGAAGGGACTCTTGAGTCATTGCGCTTCTCCTTGAATCCGAGGCGTGAGCCGGTCGGCGGCGAAGACGGTCAGGTCCTCGACCTCTACCGGGGGCATCTGCCGGCCGAGCCTGCGGTCCTCGCTCTGAGTACAGGTGAAGTGGATCAAGCACTTGGGACAAGCGGTGAGCATGCGATCGGCGCCGGCCGCCGCGGCACCGCCGAGCCGCTCGACCTGCAGGGCGCGCGAAGCGGCGTCGCAGCGGACGAAGCCCGGGCTGCCGCAGCAGAGCGCATCGGCGCCGGAATGCTCCATCTCGACGAACCGCTCGTCGGCGGTCTCGCGTAGCAGCCGCCGGGGCGCCTCGAAGATCTCCAGCTGCCGTCCGAGACGGCAGGGATCGTGGTAGGTGACGGTGCCGTCGCTCTCGCCGGTCGCCTCGAGCTCGCCGGCGTCGAGCTTCTCGGCGACGAACTCCGCCAGGTGTTGTACCTGCGGACGGTAGCCGTCGGTCACGCCGGGGTAGTCGAGCCGCCAGGTGCGGCAGCACTCGGCGCAGGTGGTGAGGATCCGCTGGACCCCCTTGGTCTGGAACGCCTGGGCGTTCGCCGCCGCCAGCGCTTCGAACCCTTCGCGGTCGCCGCTCCAGAGCAGGTCGTGGCCGCAGCAGCGCTCGTCGTGCACCAACACCGGCTCGATATCGAGCCGGTTGAGCAGGCGGATCGCGGCGCGCGCGATGTCGAGCGAGCGGAGGCCCAGCTCCTCCTCGAAGATCACGTCGAAGAGCGGCAGGCAGCCGACGAACAGCGCCAGCTCACCCTCGTCGGCGACGCGTAGGCCGTCGTCGAGCCAGGAGAGGTCGCGGTCGATCTCGTCGCCGCGCGCCATCAGTCGCGCGGCCGCCTGCAGAGCTTCGCCGTGGGGACAGGGGTGGCGGAGCTCGGCCGGGATGTCCGGCCTCAGGCCGCGCACGAAATCGCTGAAGCGGACGCCCTGGGGACAGCGGATCTCGCACAGCGCGCAGGTCAGGCAGCGCTGTACCGCGCCCGCCTGGCGCAGCAGCTCGGCTTCCGGGTCGCGAATCGCGGCCACCCGTGAGGCAGAGTAGTCGGCGACGGCGGCGAGCGGACAGAGCGTGCTGCACTTGCCGCACTCCACGCACAGGTTGGCGGCGCTCGTGCGTCTGAGCTCGGCCAGGGTCATGCCGCACCTCCCGTACCGGCCGCCAGGGTGACCGGCTGCTCTTCCGTCGGTGGCCAGTCGGTGACGATTCGCTCGTGATCGGCGCCGAGCAGCCGCAGGATGGTCTGCGCCCGAGCCGCCTGGACGGCCGCCAGGCGGGTGCCGCGACCGTAGCGGCAGTGGTCGGTCGCGCACCCGGCGAGCACGATCCGCTGGGCGCCGCGCTCGTAGAGATCGAGCAGGGTGCCAGCGTCGACCTCGCCCGCGCAGCGCAGCCAGAGCGGTACGGCCTCGCCGCCGAGCTGCTCGAGCCGGGGTCCGAGCTCGGCGGCCCGCTGCCGGCAGGCGACCAGGACGGTCGGACCTTCCTTCGGCGTCGCGGCCTCCCGGTCACCCCGCGGCAGCAGCTCGGCGGGGGAGGTCGTGGGCAGATCGGGCAGGACGGCATCGGTCGGGCAGGCGGCCAGACAGAGGTTGCAGCCCCGGCAGAGCGCCGGGTCGACCTGCACCTTGGATTCGGGATCGCCGGGGTGAACGAACAGGATCGCGTCGAAGCCGCAGACCTCGACACAGCGGGCGCAGCCCCGGCAGAGCTCCTCGACCATGCGTACCCGGGCCGGGATCAGCTCGATGCTCCGGAACCCCTCGCCATCGAGCAGGTGGCCGGCCGCCACTTCCGACTCGAGCGCCAGCGCCGTCGAGCTGGGCGCACGGATCAGCTGCAGGACCGGCTCGTCGGTCCCTTCGCCGGGTAGACGGAGCCAGATGTGTCGGCGTCCGCACGACGAGGCGCAGATCCGACACTCGCTGCACGGTCCGCAACGCAGACAGCGTTGCGCCTCGGTGAGCGCCAGCTCGGGCGAGAACGCCAGCTCGGTCTCGGTGAATTCGCGGCCGGCGACCGGCCGCTCGATCGGCGGCGCCATCCGCTCCGCGTGCTCGGCGGGCGTGTCGGGGAGCCCGTACTCGGTAGGCGGCTCCGGCGCCCGGGCTTGCTGGTCGGGGTCGGAGTCGCCGGTGGTCAGGAACCGCACGATCGACTGGGCGGCGCGGTGGCCCGCGGCGATCGCGTCGATCACCGTCGCCGGCCCGGTCACCACGTCACCGGCGGCGAAGACGCCGTGGAGCTTGGTCATCAGGGTCGCCGGCTCGGCGCTCAGCCGGTCGCGACGCTCCAGCCGCTCCCGGGTGTCGTCGGGCAGGAAGCTCAGGTCGGCCTCCTGACCGACGGCGAGCAGGACGAGATCGGCCTCGATCAGCGACTCGGTGCCGGGGATCGGAATCGGACGCCGCCGGCCGCTCGCATCGGGCTCGCCCAGGGCGACATCGAGGCAGGTGAGCCCGCGCAGCCGGCCGTTCTCGATCTCCGCCCGCACCGGCGACCTCAGGTAGCGCACGTTGACGCCCTCCTGGCGGGCCATCTCGACCTCCTCGGCCGACGCCGGCATCTCTTTCCAGTGCCGCCGGTAGACGATCTCCACCGACCGGGCGAACAGGCGGAGCGCGGTACGGGCAGCTTCGACCGCGGTCGAGCCGCCGCCGATCACCACCACCCGGCCACCGAGCGGCTCCCGCTCTCCCCGGTTCACCCGTCGCAGAAAGCTCAGCGCGTCCTGGATCTCGGGGCACTCTTCGTCGGTCAGGCGGAGCCCGCGACCGAACTGTGCTCCCACGGTCAGGAGCACCGCCGAGTAGCCGCCTTCGAGCAATTCGGTGAGGGTCATCTCGCGACCGATGCGGCAGTCGGTCCGGAACTGCACGCCCGCTCTGCGGATCACCTCGATCTCGTGATCCAGCACGTCGGTCGGGAGCCGGTAGTCGGCGATCCCGTAGCGCAGCATGCCGCCCGGCTCCGGCTCTGACTCGAAGACCGTGACCGGGTAGCCCGCTCGGGCCAGATCGTAGGCTGCGGTGATACCGGCCGGCCCGGCGCCGACCACCGCGACCGACTCGGGGCGCTCGGGCAGTATCGCCGCCGGCGGGTCGGCGATGTCGAGCTCGACGTCGGCGATGAACCGCTTGAGCGCGCGAATGGCGATCGGCTCGTCGAGGTCGCCGCGCAAGCAGGCGGTCTCGCACGGGTGGTGGCAGATGCGCCCACAGATACCCGGCAGGGGGCAGCGCTCCCGCACCACCTCGAGCGCCTCCGAGAAGCGCCCCTCGGCGATCAGCGAGACATAGGCCTTGACGTTGATCCCCGCTGGGCACGCCTGGGTGCAGGGAGCCGGGGGGACCGCATGCAGGGTGAGGGGTCCGGACTGGAGCGAGCGAGCCAGCAGGCTGGCGTTCTCCCAGGCGACGGTCATGCCGGCACCCCCTCCGCGGGCGGCCGCTTCAGATCGAGCGTCGGCGTGGTGATTTCCCGCCGCGCGTAGTCGAGGCCCGCCGAGAACGCCTTCAGGTTGAGCTCCTCGGTTCCCGCCGGCACCGAGCCGAGCACCGCCTCGCGCATCGCCTCCTCGGGCACCAGCCGGGTGACGCCGGCGAAGAAACCGACCATGACGATGTTCTGGACGATCGCCCGGCCGAGCGACTCGGCGATGCGGGTCGACGGCACGCCGGCCGCCTTCTGGCCCGGCTTGAAGGTCGGATGGACCAGATCCTGCTCGTAGATCAGCATGCCATCGTCGCGCAGCTCGTGGTGGTACTTCTCGTAGCCCTCGCTGGACATGGCGACGAAGATGTCGTTGCGCCGGATGTACGGATAGAAGATCTCGCCGTCGGACACCGCCAGGGTGGCGCTACAGGCCGAGCCGCGAGCTTCGGGACCGAAGCTCTGGATCAGGGTCGCCTGCTTGTCGGCGTGGATCGCGCAGGCGCAGCCGATGATGTGCCCGGCCAGCACCACGCCCTGACCGCCGAAGCCGGTGATCCGGATCTCGATCCGCCCCGGAGTGCGCTCAGACTGATCCCGTTCCTTACCCATGGAGGTATCCCCCCTCCGCCGGCATCGGCACGTACTTCTCGCCCAGCACCTTGCCGTAGTGCGAGTCCATCAGCTCGTTGAAGGTCGGTCGCTCCTCGTCGACGAACTTGCCGCAGATGATCGGCTCCTGGAAGCCGATCGCCACCTCGCGCGTGTCGGCACCGTGCCGGATCTCGGCTTTGTCGTGGTAGAAGCGCATCCCGCTCAGCCCGGTACCGAGCTTGTTGAGGCGTGAGTAGAGCGTCGGACAGGGTGCGATCACTTCTATGAAGCGGAAGCCCTTGCGCTGGATCGCCTCTTCGATCGCCCAGGTGAGCCGGCGGATGTGTAGGCAGGTCCAGCGGGCGACATAGGGCGCGCCGCTCGATGCCGCCAGGTGTGGCAGGTTGAACGGCGGCTCGAAGTTGCCGAACGGCATCGTCGAGGAGCGCGCCATCAACGGCGTGGTCGGAGCGTTCTGGCCGCCGGTCATACCGTAGATGAAGTTGTTGATCAGGATGACCAGCAGGTCGAGATTGCGCCGCGCCGCGTGGATGAAGTGGTTGCCACCGATGCCGACCAGATCGCCGTCGCCCGACACCACGCTCACCAGCAGCTCCGGACGTCCGAGCTTGAGGCCGGTAGCGAACGGGATCGCCCGGCCGTGGGTGGTGTGGAAGCCGTCGAGCCGGAGGTAGCCGGCGGTCCGTCCCGAGCAGCCGATGCCCGACACCACCGAGACCTTCTCCAGGTCGACGCCGGTCCGCTCGAGCGCCGAGGCGAAACACTTCACTACCGTGCCGATGCCACAGCCCGGACACCATACGTGCGGGATGCGCTCCATCCGCAGGTAGGGAGTGACGGGATGCTCGGGTATCGGCAGGGGGTCACGCACCAGATCGGGATTCATGCCGCCACCTTCGCTGCCTCGAGGATCTTCTCGAGAATCGCTTCGGGATCGTGGACCGTGCCGCCGCCGTGACCGACGTGCCAGACCGGACAGCGGCCGGCGGCGAGGCGCTCGACTTCGAGCGAGATCTGTCCGTAGTTGAGCTCCGGCACGACGAACCCGGCGACCCGGCCGGCGAGCTCAGTGATCACGCGCTCGGGGAACGGCCAGACCACGATCAGCCGGACCGAGCCGGTCGGTACGCCCCGCTCGCGCGCCATCGTGATCGCCATCCGGGCCACCCGCGCCGTGATGCCGTAGCTGATCACCACCACCTCGGCGTCGTCGGTTCCGTCCTCTTCGATGTGGGTGAGGTCGTCGCCCGCGCCGCGGATCTTGTCGACCAGACGGTGTACGCACGCCTCCTGGCAATCGGCGCTCATCAGCGGGTAGCCGCGCTCGTCGTGGGTCAGGCCGGTGGTGTGGAAACGGTAGCCGTCGCCGGCGCGCGCGAACTCCGGCACCAGGTGGCCGTTCAGGCGATAGGGGAGGAACTCCTCCTTCGACTGCTCGGTCAGCCGCCGCGGCACGACCTCGATCTCGTCCGCCTCGGGGATCACCACCCGCTCGGTCATGTGGCCGACGCATTCGTCCATCATGAACATCACCGGCACGCGGTAGATCTCCGAGAGGTTGAACGCCTCGACGGTGAGATCGAACGCTTCCTGGGGCGACTGCGGCGACAGCGCGATCACCTCGTAGTCGCCGTGCGACCCCCAGCGGGCCTGCATCATGTCGGCCTGACCGACCATCGTCGGCAGGCCGGTCGAAGGACCGCCGCGCTGGACGTTGACGACCACGCACGGGGTCTCCATCATCGCCGCCAGGCCGATGTTCTCCATCATCAGGCTGAAGCCGGGGCCGCTGGTCACGGTCATCGACTTGGTGCCCGTCCATGACCCGCCGACCACCGCCGCCATGCTGGCAAGCTCGTCCTCCATCTGGATGAAGGTGCCGCCCATGGTGGGGAAGCGCCGGGAGATCCGCTCGACCACCTCGGTCGAAGGCGTGATTGGGTAGCCGGCCACGAAGCGGCAGCCGGCCGCCATCGCCCCTTCGCCGCAGGCGAAGTCGCCATCCAGGTAATGGGCGCCGGTCAGGACGCCCGCCGGATCCGCTTTCATGATGTCGCCTCCAGGGTGAAGATGGCGAACTCGGGGCAGATCTGCTCACACAGGTTGCAGTTCACGCAGGCGCCCTCCTTGGTCACCACCGGCGGGTGGTAGCCCTTGCGGTTGAACTCGTCCGACATCTCGAGTACGTCGCGTGGGCAGTACTCGACGCAGAACTCGCAGCCCTTGCAGCGATCGTTGATGATATAGACCTGCCCGAGGGGCGCCTCGACCTGGTCGCTATCCAGGGGCTCCCGCCAGAATTTGGTTTGCGTGACCCCTTGCACTCGTCACCTCCGACTACGTCTCGGCTACGGTTGCACTCTCGGATCTGCTGCCGCGAATCACCTGATACGGGCAGCCGTCTTGAAGATGCTGCACCGGACAGTTCTCGTCGTAGTACGCCGAACAGCGGAGGCAGAGGCCTCCATGCTCGGGCTCCTCTGCTCGGATCAGTGTGAGCGAGAAACGCTCCAGCAGTCGCGTCAACTGCTCGAGCTCCGTGGAGTTGAACGACTCCAGCACCGGCGCCAGCCGCTCGGTCTTGAGCTCCTCGTAACGCTGGACCAGCTTGCGGCCGCGCGCGCTCGCGGAGAGGAGCGTCGCGCGCCGGTCTCCCTGACACGGGGTGCGCGCCGCCAGCCCCAACCGCTCCAGCTTGTCGATGTTCTTGGTCGCCGCCGGAGCGCTCACACCCAGAAACTCCGCAACCTCTCCCACCTGATGTTGGCCGTTGGCCGACAGCAGTTTGAGTAGATGAAACTGGGGGAGCGTCAGCGGGTCTTCGGTCGTCTCGGCCAGCAGCTTGACCTCCAGCAGCTCGCGCACCACCGAAGCGAAGATGTGCGAGTAGCGGAGAAGCTGAAGGTGACTGCGGTCCGTCAACGGAGCAGTTGCTGGCTGGCGTTTCGACGACATTGGTTAACTGGATTAAATTTAAACCTGGTTAACGAAGTCTAGGGCAAGTCATAGCGGGGACGCAATCCTCTTTGGAGCGAGCGCGCCCCCGCCCCGAACCACCCCATCGGGTCGGCCGCTCACAGCCCGTCGTTGCTAGAGTTTCAGGGGCAAGCGTGTGTCGGCCGCCGAACAGATCGAGGGCCTGGTACGGCTGGATCAGATCGATCCGGGTCACTGCGGCATCGTGCGCGCAGCCGGGGAGGGAGAGGTCGACGTCGATCTGCTCAAGTCGATGGGCGTCTGCCTCGGCCGCAAGGTGATGTTGATCCAGGCCGGGGACCCTCTGATCCTCAAGGTCATGGGGACTCGCCTGGGGGTCTCGGCGCGCCTCGCCGCGCAGGTCCTGGTCGAGCCGTGTGCGGGCGACGCTTTCGGCCAGGCCTAGAAAAGGAGATACGACTCATTACCGGCACGAGTGTTGGCGTCGGACGTACCGCGACCGAAATCGGGTCCGAGCTTCTGGTCGCTCTGATCGGCAATCCGAACGCCGGCAAGACGACGCTCTTCAACGCCCTCACCGGACTGCGAGCGAAGACCGCCAACTTCCCGGGCACGACGATCGAGCGACGGGTCGGACACACCCGGCTCGCGGCGCACCGGATCAGGCTGCTCGACCTGCCCGGCCTCTACAGCCTCTCCGGCACGAACCCCGAGGAGAAGTTGGTACGCGATGCCCTGCTCGGACGACTGGCGGGCCAGCGACAGCCCGATCTCGTGGTCCTGCTGATCGACGCCACCAACCTCGAGCGGAATCTCTACCTGGCGAGCCAGGTCCTGGAGCTGGGTCTGCCGGTGGTGGTCGCCCTCAACATGATCGATCTGGCCGAGCAGGCGGCGATCGACGTCGACGTCGAGCGTCTCGGCTCCGAGCTCGGCTGCCCGGTGGTACCGGTGGTGGCGCGTACCGGCCGCGGCATCCCCGAGCTGCGCGGGCTCCTGGAGTCGGTGGTCCACCGACCGTGGACTCCGACGCCCCTGGAAGGGGTGCCGTCACCCGAAGAGTGCGAGGGGTGTCCTTTCAAGGCGCGCTTCGACTGGGCGGAGCAGGTGGGACTGCGCTGCTCGGCCGGCCGGTCGCCCGCTCACGGCCGGCGCACCGATCGGATCGACCGCGTGCTGACCCATCCATGGGTCGGGGTCACCGCGTTCCTGGGCATCATGTTCGCCGTCTTCGCGTTGATCTTCTGGGTCGCCGAGTTCCCGATGGACTGGATCGATCGCGGCTTCGCCACCGCGGGGGTGGCGCTGGGCACCTGGATGCCCGACGGCTACTTGAAGAGCCTGCTGGTGGAGGGCGTCATTGGTGGCGTCGGCGGTGTGCTGGTCTTTCTGCCGCAGATCTGCATCCTGTTCTTCTTTCTCTCGCTGCTCGAAGACACCGGCTACCTGGCGCGTGCGGCCTTCGTGATGGATCGCCTGATGCGACGGGTCGGTCTGCCGGGCAAGGCGTTCGTGCCGATGATCTCGGCGCACGCGTGCGCCATTCCGGCGATCATGTCGACCCGCGTGATCGAGGACCGGCGCGACCGTCTGGTGACCATGCTGGTCCTGCCGCTCTTCAGCTGCTCGGCGCGCATCCCGGTCTACGCGATTCTGACCGCGCTCCTCTTTCCCCACCGGCCGGTGCTCGCCGCGGTCGTGTTCACCGGCGCCTACTCTCTCGGGATCGCCGCCGCCCTGGGGATGGCGTTCGTCTTCAAGGGCACCATCCTGCCGGGGGAGAGCCGTCCGCTGGTGATCGAGCTGCCGAGCTACAAGCTTCCCAGCCTGAAGACCGCGCTGCTCACCATGTGGGATCGGGCGCGGATCTTCGTGCGCCGGGCCGGCTCGATCATCCTGGCGGTCTCGATCGTCCTCTGGGCGCTGGCCAGCTTTCCGGGCACCGACCCGCCGGCCGAAGCCCACTCGATGCTGGAGCGGGCCGCGCGGCTGAGCTCCGCGGGCGACGAGGTCGCCGCGGCCGAGCTGACGCGCTCGGCCGAGAGCCTGGTCAGCCAGCACGCGCTCGCCAACTCGTTCGCCGGCCGCATCGGTCACTCGATCGAGCCGGTGTTGCGGCCGCTCGGCTTCGACTGGCAGATCGGCGTCGGGATCCTGAGCTCGTTCGCGGCTCGCGAGGTGATCGTCTCGACGCTCGCCGTGGTCTACGGCGTCGGCGAGAGCGGTGCCGACCCCGACTCCCGATCGCTGCTCCAGACCCTGCAGCAGGCCGAGCGGAGTGACGGCACTCGGGTCTTCAACACCGCCACCGCGGCGAGCCTGCTGATCTTCTACGTCCTGGCGATGCAGTGCCTGTCGACCCAGGCCATCACCCGCCGCGAGACCGGCGGCTGGCGCTGGCCTCTGTTCCAGCTCGGCTACATGACCGTACTGGCCTACCTCTGCGCGCTGATCACCTTCCAACTCCTGCAAGCAGCAGGAGTGACATAGGCCCTAGACCGCGACCCGCGCGACTGTGCGATGCTGTGCGAGTGCGGTGACGGGGTGGCCCGGGCTGCACGAGATCAGGGCTCTGGGGGTGGAGCGGGGAGTGACGGTATGCAGAGAATGCGTAGCAGCCTCATCATCGGATGCCTTCTGGTTCTCGCCCTGCCGGCGGTGGCGGCCGCGGAGCTCGGCTTCTACGGCTGGGGGTTCCGGGTCGGACTGGGCGACGACCCAGATCAGTTCATCTTCGGAATCCACCAGGATCTGGGCGAGCTCGCTCCCCGGGTCGGCTTCCAGCCGAGTCTCGAGCTCGGACTGGGCGACGATCACACCATCGTCGGTGTGACCCTGCCGATCCACTATCGGTTCGAGGTCGCGAGCGGCGCCAAGCCCTATGTCGGCGGCGGCGTGCAGGTGGCCTGGATCGAGCGCGATCTGCCGCGACGGCGCAGCGACAGCGAGATCGAGATCGCGCCGGTCCTGAGCGGTGGCATCGGTTGGCGGGCGTTCCGGAGCAGCGAGCTCTTTCTCGAGCTGGCCCTGGGTGGCGGCGATGCGCACTCGGCCAAGCTGTTCTTCGGCTGGATGTTCCGGGCGCGATGAGCCGTTCTGCCACCGACTCCCACCTCGTTGGGGTGGCGAAGCTCCAGAGATGAATTGCTAGGCTTCGGGTCGGTAGGCACGACGGTCGACGGAGTATGAGGCAGGGCGTATGAGTCCAGACGGCGTAGTCGAGATTCGCGACGGAGTCGCCGAGGCCTACGGTGACGTCTTGACCTCGGCGGCGCTCGACGCCATCGCGGCCCTGGCGCCGCTCGAAAACTATCGCCGCGAGCTGATGTCGGCGCGCCTCGCGCGCCGGCGCTCGAGAGCCGAAGAGGGGCGGCGGATCGAGTTTCTCGATCCGGATGCACGGGTGCCGGGGACCGAGCTGACCGTGCGTGAGGCGCGGGCGGGCGAGTTCGACGGCGCCGAGATCCCGGACGACCTCGAGCGACAGTGGATCCAGGGGACGGGACCGGGAGCGAGGCCGCGCGCGTCGCTCGAGAGCAGCATCCGCAACGTCGCCTATGCGCTCCTGTCGGGTGCCGACGGTTGGATGTTCGACGGCGAGGACGCACTCGGCCAGCTCGACACGATGTCGCTCGACAATCAGCGCAATCTGAAGCTGGCGATCGCCGGCGACGAGATGTTCCTCGAGGTCGCCGAAACGGTCGCCGCGCAGATGAACGAGTGGGCGAACGGCTTTTTCGGCCACGAGATCATCGCCGACTGGCGCCGGCAGCTCGACTTCACCACCAAGATCTACCGGGCGCGCGGGCTCCACCTGGACGATCGCCACCTGCGAGCGGCGGACGGCTTGGGCTTCTCGGCCTCGATCGTCGACGCCGCTCTCTACGTGGTCAACAACGCAGCGGCCCTGCGCGCGGCCGGCTCGTCGATCGTGCTCTATCTGCCGAAGATCCAGGTGGCGGCCGAGGCGGCGCTCTGGAACCGGATCCTGACTGCGCTCGAGGACCATCTCGGTCTGCCGACCGGCGCCATCAAGGCGTACGTGTTGGTCGAGCAGGTCGAGGCGTCGTTCCAGCTGATGGAGATCCGGGCCGCGCTCGGCAAGCACTTCGTCGGCTACAACACCGGGCGCTGGGACTACATCAACAGCGTCAGCGACGCGATGGCCTGGGATCCGGAGTTCATCAATCCAAACATCGACGCCGTGGTGATGACCTACGGCTACATGCGCCACTACGAGGATCGAGTGCGCCGCGCCGTCAACACCCCGGACCGCAACGGCCGCTATGCCCTCTGGCAGGGCGGCATGGAGCCGAACATCCCGGTCGGCTCGAAAGACGGCGTCGAGGCGGGAATGGCGCGGGCGGTCGCTGGCGCCGAGCGCGAGCAGCGCGAAGGGGCGAGCGGCAAGTGGGTCGCGCACTGGAAGATGGTGCACATCGTGCGGCCGGTGTGGGAGCGGGTGAGCGAAGACAACCAGCTGGGCAGGTCGTTTCCACCGCTGACCTACGACGAGGCCGACGCGGACGGCCTCTTCCTGCTCGAGCCGGCACCGAGGACCGTGCTGGGCGCTCGCGATCTGCTGAGCGTGGCGCTTCAGTACGGCAACGCGTTCGGGCGAGGCTTCCAGGCCGCCGCCCTCAAGCCGGCCGACTTCTTCGGTGACGACGGCGTCCTGTATCTGATGGAAGACATGGCGACCGGAGAGATCCGGATGTCGATCCTCTGGGAGTGGTTGCACAAAGACGCCCGCTTCACCGAGGACGACGCCGAGACCGGGATCGCCGCCGGCGATCGCCTGACGCCGGAGCTGCTCGAGGGGCTGCTCCGCGAAGAGCACCAGAAGCTCCTCGGAGCGAGCGATCGGGACGTCCACGACGACTCGAAGCAGACCACCCTGCCGATCGTGCGCGAGATCGTCGAGGCCTACCTCGGCGACTCGATCAAGCTGCCCTGGTACATCGATCTCCTGAACTTGAATCTCGGCAACCATGACCTCGCCGAGGCCCGGCAGCGGATCGGGCGGTTCATGGAGGGCTTTCGGAGCGACGGACGTCGCATCACCGAGAATCTGGATTTCATGCCTGTTGATACCGGAGGGAAGACATGAGTTCGTACGACGAGAAGGTCGCCAGAGCTCGCGAGTGGTTCGACCGACCGCGCTTCGAAGGCATCTCCCGCCTCTACTCGCCGGCCCAGGTGGCCGCGCAGCAAGGCACGATCCGGGCCGAGTATCCGGTCGCGCACGACGCCGCCGACGCCTTCTTCGAGAGGCTGCGTGAGTTGTTCGACCAGAAGCAGGGCATCACTACCTTCGGTCCGTACTCCCCCGGGCAGGCGGTGACCATGAAGCGCCTCGGAATCGAGGCGATCTACCTCGGCGGCTGGGCGACGTCGGCCAAGGGCTCGCTCGACGAGGACCCGGGCGCCGACCTGGCGAGCTACCCGCTCAGCCAGGTGCCGAACGAAGCCGCCGTCCTGGTGCGCGCTCTGCTCGCGGCCGACAAGAATCAGACCTACGCGCGCTCGCGGATGACCGACGAGGAGCGGCAGGCGACGCCGGTCCACGACTTCCGTCCGTTCATCATCGCCGACGCCGATACCGGCCACGGCGGCGAAGCCCACGTGCGCAACCTCGTGCGTCGCTTCGCCGAAGCCGGCGTGCCCGGCTACCACATCGAGGACCAGCGACCGGGCAGCAAGAAGTGCGGTCACCAGGGAGGCAAGGTCCTGGTACCGGTCGACGAGCAGATCAAGCGTCTGAACGCCGCCCGCTTCCAGCTCGACATCATGCGGGTGCCGGGGCTCATCGTCGCGCGCACCGACGCCGAGGCCGCGACCCTGCTCGACGGCGGCAGCGACGAGCGGGATCAACCGTTCATTCTCGGCGCGACCAATGCCGATCTGCCCGCCTACAGGGACTGCTCGCTGGCGATCCACAAGGCGTTCTACGACTCTGGAGTCGAAGAGCTGAACGGCCACCTGCTCTACGCGCTCTCACCGGAGCAGTACGAGGCGGCGAACGACTGGCTGGCGACCTCCGGGGTGATGCAGGTGCTCGAAGAGTGCGTCGAGCGGGTCCGCCAGGGCGAGGTGGCCGCGGTCGTCGCGCTCGACCAGGTCGCTACCGCCATGGTCGTAGCCTGGGAGGCCGACGCCGGTCTCAAGACCTACGGCGAGGCGGTCGCCGACATCCTCGAGCTGCGCATCGCCGAGGGCGAGAGCTTCGACATGACGGTCGGGGAGTGGCAGGAGCTCGCCGGCCGCTCGTCGCTGGCCACCGCCAAGCGCAAGGCGCTGGCACTCGGTGTCGACATCTACTGGGAGTCCGGCGTGGTGCGGACCCCCGAGGGCTTCGCCCAGATCCGGGGCGGCCTCGACTACGCGATCGGGAAGTCGCTGGCGGTCGCGCCGTTCGCCGACATCCTTTGGATGGAGACCAAGACCGCCGATCTGAAGGACGCCCGCGA
This sequence comes from Thermoanaerobaculia bacterium, assembly GCA_947259925.1. Lineage (GTDB taxonomy): Bacteria > Acidobacteriota > Thermoanaerobaculia > Multivoradales > JAHEKO01 > JAHEKO01. The sequence continues at coordinate 17,339 of CAMYOG010000021.1, read as the reverse complement.
GTTCGCCGAGGCGATCCACGCGCGCTACCCCGACAAGATGCTCGCCTACAACCTGTCGCCGTCGTTCAACTGGGACACGACCGGCATGTCCGACGACGAGATGCGCGCCTTCCCGGAAGAGCTGGGCAAGCTCGGCTACGTCTTCAACTTCATCACCTACGGCGGCCACCAGGTCGACGGTCTGGCCGGTGAGGAGTTCGCTACCGCGTTGCAGCAGGACGGCATGCTGGCGCTGGCCCGGCTGCAGCGCAAGCTTCGGCTGGTCGAGTCGCCGTACAAGACGCCGCAGAGCCTGGTCGGCGGACCGCGATTCGACGGCGCCCTGATGGCGACCTCCGGCCGCACCGCGACCACCAAGGCGATGGGGAAGGGCTCGACCCAGTTCCAGCACCTCGTGCAGACCGAGGTGCCGGTGAGCCTGCTCGAGGGCTGGCTGGCGATCTGGACCGAGCAGTACGACCTGCCCGGTGGCCTGCGCGTCGGCCTGCGGCCGCACCGCGCCGGCTCCGAGCTGCTCGAGCTGCAGATCCAGGGGAAGGATCCCGAGCCGCTCGCCAACGTCATCTTCAATCCGATCAAGGACCGCCGGGGGCGGAGGTTCCTCTCGGTGCGCGACCAGAACACGTTCGCCGAGGAGTTGCGGATGAAGCGCTTGATGACGCTCATCCACCTCTTCCTGGTCCACCGTTACAGGGCGACCTCGGTCCACTACGTCAGCCCGACCGAAGACAACCGCTACCAGACCGCCAAGATGAAGGACCATGGCGTCTTTACCGAGGTCCACGACGAGATCGGCCACATCATCGTGGCCACGGTGAACCTCGACGGGATCAAGGAGCTGCTCGAGCCCGACGAGAAGGCGCTGCGCGGGCTGATCGCCAAGGTCGACAAGCGCCCTGCCGCACAGCCGCACTAGACTGCCGCGCGCATGACCGAGCCGACCGCGGCGGGCCGCGCCGCCGACACCATCCACCGGAGCTTCGACGAGTACCACAACCGATTCCGCGAGATCACGCGCCGGGCGCTCCAGCGATTCGAGCGCTGCGACTGGGACGGCATCCGTCGCGATACCGTGCAGCGGCTCGATCTCCACGAGCGAATCATCCGCGACACCCTCGGCACGCTGACCGAGCAGCTCGACTCCGGGCTCACCGATCGGCCGCTCTGGGCCGAGATGAAGGACGTCTACTGGCGCGAGGTCCTCGGACGCGACGACTTCGAGCTCGCCCAGACGTTCTTCAACTCGCTCACCCGGCGGGTCTTCCCGCACGACGGCGTCGACCCGGAGATCGACTACACCGGCGCCGACTTCCCGCTGCCCTACCGGGGCTGGGAGATGGCGAGCGCGCGTATGTACGCGGTCCGCCGGGCCGAGTCCGAGACCCTGATGCGGGTGATCGAGGACGCCGGCTTCCGGGTTCCGTTCGCGGACCTCGAGGGCGATAGCGAGCTCGCCGCCGAGCGCATCGAGCGGCAGGTGGTCGAGACCTTCGGCGACCCCGAGTTCGAGGCCCTCGACATGCTGCGGCCGGTCCTGGTGCGCAACAAGGCGGCCTATCTGATCGGCCGGGTGCGGCGCGGTGAGCGCCTCCTGCCGGTGGTGCTGGCGGTCCTCAATCGGGGCGGCAAGCTGCTGGTGGACGCGGTCTTGACCAGCGAGGAAGAGGTGAGCATCCTGTTCAGCTTCGCGCGCTGGTACTTCCACGCCGACCTCGGCAGTCCGCGCGAGATGATCGGCTTCCTGGGCAGCCTGTTGCCGCGCAAGACCGTTGCCGAGCTCTACATCTCGCTCGGCTACAACAAGCACGGCAAGACCGAGTTCTATCGCGATCTGATGTCGCACATCGCGAGCTCGGAAGACCGCTTCGTCGTGGCGCCCGGAGTTCCGGGGCTGGTGATGGAGGTCTTCACGCTGCCCTCCTACGAGTTCGTCTTCAAGCTGATCAAGGACTACTTTCCGCCCCAGAAGCGCACCACCCGCGCCGAGGTGATGGAGCGCTATCGCGAGGTGCTGCGTCACGACCGGGTCGGCCGGCTGGTCGACTTCCAGGGTTTCGAGCACGTCAAGATCCCGCGCTCGCGCTTCGACGACAAGCTCCTGAGCCAGTTGCTCGAGAGCTCGGCCAAGACCGTGGCGGTCGACGGCGACGACGTCATCATCCGTCAGATGTACGTCGGCCGCCGGGTCGCGCCGCTCGACATCTTCGTGCGCGAGCACAGCGAGGACGATGCGTCGCGTCACGCGGTGCTCGACTGGGGCTACACGCTCAAGGAGCTGGCGGCCGCCAACATCTTCGCGGGCGACATGCTGCTCAAGAACTTCGGCGTGACGCGGCACGGCCGAGTGGTCTTCTACGATTACGACGAGCTCGGTCCGGTGGCCGACTTCAACTTCCGCAGGATGCCGCCCGCGCGCCACGTCGAAGAGGAGATGGCCGCCGAGCCCTGGTTCTCGGTGGCCGAGAACGACGTCTTCCCCGAGGAGCTCGGCAAGTTCGTCGGTCTGACCGGCGACCTCCGCGAGCTGTTCGAAGAGCACCACGGCGACCTCTTCACGGTCGACTTCTGGCGGGCGATCCAGGAGCGCAACCGGGGCGGCGAGGTGCTCGACTTCTATCCGTACGGCGCCGAGAGCCGGCTCAGGTCCGAGGGCAACGACGGGTCGTAGAGCTGCCGGGCCCGGTAGCACACCGAGCTCGGATACGATGCCGGAGCTTACTGGCACGTGTACGGCCGTGTCCGCCGAAGTCGCCCCCTCGCCGCCCGCCCGGCTGGCGTCGCTCGACGCCATGCGCGGGCTGATCATGATCCTGATGGCGATCGACCACGCCGCCTATCACGTGGCGAAGCGACATCCGGGCGAGTTCTGGGGAGTGCCGCTGCCGGAGTTCCCGGACGCGGCGGCGTTCGTGACCCGCGCCGTCACCCACCTGTGCGCTCCCGGCTTCTTCTTCCTGATGGGCACCGGCGTCGTCTTCCTGGCGGCCTCTCGGCAGCGCATGGGGTGGAGCGATGGCCGGGTGACACGGCATCTGGTGACGCGGGGGTTGCTGCTCATCGTCCTGCAGCAGCTGCTGGAGAACCCGACCTGGGCGCTAGGCTACATGGCGGCCGAGGTCGAGCCGGACTTGTACGGCGTGACCATTCCGGGCCCCGAAGGAGTGCCGTTTCTCGCCCTCGCGGTTCTGTTCGCGCTGGGGGTGAACCTGATGCTCGCGGGCGTGCTGTTCCGGCTACCCACCGCGGTGGTCGGCGCGATCGCCCTCGGGGCCGTCCTCGCCACCCAGATCCTGACCCCGGGGCCCGAGCAGGCGTCGTTCCCGTTCTCGCCGATCGCGCGAATCCTGATGATTCCAGGGATCACCGTTCCCTGGATGGTCGTCTATCCGGTCGTGCCCTGGTTGAGCTTCACCGCGCTCGGCGTCGTCTTCGGCCGGCTGTTGCAGAGCCGGCGTGAGCGGGCGTTCCGGATCGCGGCCCTCGCCGGTGTGCTCTTTCTGATCGGGTTCGTCGCCGCCAGAGTGGCCGGAGGGTTCGGCAACTTCCATCCCCCGGAGGACGGCGGCTGGATCGCGTTTCTGAACGTGACCAAGTACCCGCCGAGTCTCGCGTTCTTCCTGGTGACCATGGGCGTCAATCTGCTCTTGCTGGGAGCCCTCGAGGCGGGGGAGAAGCGCCTCGGACCGCTGCGGCCGCCGCTGCTCGTCTTCGGCGGCACCGCGCTCTTCTTCTACATCGCCCACCTCTACGTCTACCTGCTCCTGGGGCTCGCCTTCCCCCGGGGCGCCGGCCTCGCCACCATGTATGCCGTCTGGCTGGTGGGCCTACTGGTGCTCTACCCGCTCTGTCGCCGGTACTCGACCTTCCGGCGGAGCAAGCCGATCGAGTCGATCTGGCGGCTGTTCTGAGCGCGGTCTGGTCGCCGCCGCCAGAGCGTAGAGGGCGCAGGCGCTCAGGACCACGGCGGTGAAGCCGAAGTGGACGGCGACGAGCGTCGCCAGGACGGCCGCGAGCACCGAGGCCCAGCCGTTGACGCCCCAGGCCCAGGGCACGAGCTCGCGGCGGGTCGCCGCCACCCGCCGCAGGCCGAGTGGGAACGGCATGCCGAGCAGGAAGGCGAGCGGCGCGATCGCCACCAGTGCCGCGGTCAGCTTGAGGCCCAGCGGCCACGAGCCTCCGAGCTCGGCGAGCGTCCCGAGCGCCGCGATCTCGACGATCGCCTGGACGACGATGGCGCCGGCGACGAGGCGGATCGGCGCGCGGCGGACCAGCTCCTCGTAGGGCCGCGCAAGACCGCTGCCGAGCCCGGCGAAGAAGAGAAACCCGGCCAGCACGACCCCGGCCGCGAGCAGCGGGTGCGACAGGAAGAGCGTCAGCCGCTGGATGAAGGCGATCTCGAGGAACAGGAAGCCGAGACCGAGACAGAGGAAGTAGAGCCCGACCCGGCCGGCGCCCCGGGTCGGCGCTCGGCGCTGCACCCACCAGAGCGGCAGAAGGATGAGGAGCAGTCCCGCCAGCGCCGCCTGGACGATGGTCGCGATCACCACGACGTAGCCCCACTCGACCAGCGCCGCGCCGCCCCTCGCGCGCAGCCGGGCCAGCTCGCCCAGCGTTCCCCAGCGGGAGAAGTGGAGGAAGTAGGGTCGGTCGTCGGTCGCCGGGCGGATGTCGAACTTGTAGTCGCCGATGAACGTCGCTCGCGTGGGACCGATGAGGGCCTCGATGCCGCTGAAGAGCTCGGGCCCGTCGAGCTGGTGGAATCGATTCGCTTCGGACTCGTCCATCCCCGGGTAGTAGGCGAGGTCGAAGGCGCGCTCGGTGGCGAAGGACCGGAGAGTCTCGGTCTCGGCCCAGCCGAACCCGGACCGCTGGATGACGACGCCGAATCGGTTCCAGCTCCGGATCACCGCCAGGTGCTGGCCCGGGTCGAGACCGCGCCGCTCGAGCGCCTCGACCGCGGTGGCGATCAGCTTCAAGCTCGGTCGCAACGGTGCGGTCAGCTCGCCTTCGATCGCGACCAGCCCATCGTCGCCGGTCCGCTCGAGCGCCAGGTCGAGTGCTTGCACGGTCTGCAGGTAGCTCTCGCGCAGCGAGGTGGCGGAGCCGCTGGCTACCCCCTCGCCAACGGCCGGCATCAGGATCAGATCGAACGGCTCCGAGGCGCTGCCCAGGAAGCCGCGCGGATCGACCGGGCGCAGGCGGACGCGCGGATCGAGATGCAGGTAGCCGCCGAACGCGGCCAGCTCCTCGGTCGCCAGTCCGAGCAGCTGGGGGTTCATCTCGACGGCGTGGATCTCTGCGATTTCGTAAGCGAGCGCCAGCGCCAGACCCTGCCCGGACCCGGCGCCCAGGATCGCTACCCGCGCGGCTCCCGAGTCGCGGGTCGCCGCGAGTAGCTCGAACGGCAGGGCGCCGGGCAGGTGGCGCAGGTAGCCGGGGGGTCCCGCGGCCGGATCGCGCCGGTCGACCACCGTCGCCACGTCGCCATCGTTGAAGACCAGAATCTGCTCGGGGACCTCGCCAGGGTGAACGAGACTCAAGCCCGGCGCGACGCGGAACGGAATCCGCGACGACGAGACCGCCGCCAGCGAGCCGAGCGGGCTCGAGCGGCTGGCGACCACCTCGGCGCCGGGCACGGCGAGCGCCTTCGAGAGCGCCTTGTACTCGGAGATTCGCGGCTCGAGCAGGCTCGGGGGCCAGAGCAGGGCGAGCAGGAGAACGGCCGTGGCGAAAGCCGACGGAGGCGTCCAGCCCTTTGGTCTCTCCTGTCGCTCGGCCGCCGCCGCATAGGCCAGGAGCGCCGCCAGCGCGCCGGCCGCGCACACCATGCGCAGGGCGTTCTCGGGCAGCCAGACGTAGAGGGCGCCGATCGCCGCCATCGCGCCGACCGCGGCGCCGACCAGATCGGCGCGGTAGATCCGATGGATGGAGTCTTCGAAGCGGGCGAGCGCCAGGCCGATGGCGGATCCCGCGCAGAAGAACGGCAGCGCCAGGACGAGATAGACGGTCGCGAGGGCGACGAGCTGCAGCGGGTCCCAGAGGACCTCGAGCGGGTTGAGCCGTACCGCCTGCGCCAGGGAGTAACAGCCGACCGCCAGCAGGCCGAAGAGCGCGGCCAGGGTGATGAAGGCGCCCTCGAAGCGCTCGAGCAGCGGCCGCCTGAGGACGGTCAGAAAGGCGCCGCTCGCACCGTAGCCGAGCAGGGCGAGGCTGATCACCATGTAGGCGAAGTGGTGCCACTGGATGATCGAGAAGAGCCGCATCAGCAGGAGCTGGTAGGCGATCGCCGCACCGGAGAGGAGTCCGATCGCCGCCCGCAATCGCATCGCGGCTCTCAGTGTCGGCCGGTGAGCGGAACGAAGGCGACCGGCAGGACCCGGCGGCTGGTGACCGTGCCGTCGGCCTTTTTGGTCAGCAGCATCAGGTGCTGCACCGAGAACGGGCTGCCGACGGGGATCACCATCTTGCCGCCCGGCTTGAGCTGTTCGATCAGGGGCGGCGGCACGTGCCCGGCGGCGGCGGTGACGATCAGCGAGTCGAACGGCGCGTGGTCCTCCCAGCCGTAGTAGCCGTCGCCGACACGGGTCACGACGTTGTCGTAGCCGAGCCGCTCGAGTCGGGCCTTCGCCTGCTCGCCGAGCTCGGGGATGATCTCGATCGTGTAGACGGTCTTGACCAGCTCGGCCAGGACCGCGGCCTGATAGCCGGAGCCGGTGCCGACTTCGAGCACGACGTCGCCAGGGTCCGGATCGAGCATGTCGGTCATGATCGCGACGATGTAGGGCTGCGAGATGGTCTGGCCGTAGCCGATCGCCAGCGGCCGGTTGTCGTAGGCGTAGAGGCGGTACTTGACCGGCACGAACTCGTGGCGGGGCACCCGCTCGAGCGCCTCGTAGACCCTATCGGTAAGCTGGTTCTTGCCGAGCTCGCGCTGGGTGTAGACGACGTCGGCGCGCACCTCGTTGAGCAGGCGCTCGCGCATCTGATCGAAGTCCTGGGCGTTGGCCGGTGCGATCCCGGCGACGAGCAGGAGACCGAGGAGCAACCGGAGGTTCAGCAAGGCAACCATCAGCCTATCAAGAAGCAGGTGCCAGGCCTGCAAGATGCAAGTTGCACCCGCGTCGTGTCTTCAACTTGCATCTTGCAGGCCTGGCACCCTGTAGGGTAGGGCGCGTGCAGAGAGTCGGAAAACCGTACCGCCAGCACGATCACGCTGAACGGTTCGACGCGATCGTCGTCGGCTCGGGCATCGGCGGTCTGGCGGCGGCGGCGCTGCTGGCGCGCCACGGCGGCCAGCGGGTGCTGGTGCTGGAGCGGCACTACATGCCGGGTGGGTTCACCCACGTTTTCCTGCGCGCCGGCTACGAATGGGACGTCGGCCTGCACTACATCGGCGGCGTGCAGCATCCCGAGTCGCGCACCCGGCGGATGTTCGACCATGTGACCGACAGCCGGCTCGAGTGGGAGTTCATGGGCGACGTCTTCGACCGGATCGTCCTCGGCGACCGGGTCTACGATCTGGTCGCCGGACCCGAGCGGTACGGCGCCCGGCTGAAGGAGTGCTTCCCGGACGAGGCGGCCGGGATCGACCGCTACCTCGAGACGATCCGCGGCGTCGCCGGCGCGGCCGGGCTCTACTTCGCCGAGAAGGCGGTCGCGGCGCCGCTCGCGGCGCTGGCCGGTCCGCTGATGCGCCGACCGTTTCTCAAGCACGCGCGGCGGACGACTCACGAGGTCCTCGCCGGCATGGTCCGCGATCCCGATCTGGCCGCGGTGCTGACCGGCCAGTGGGGCGACTACGGCCTGCCGCCCAGGCGCAGCAGCTTCGCGATCCACGCGATGGTCGCCCGGCACTATCTCTGGGGTGGCAGCTATCCGATCGGTGGCTCGTCGGCGATCGCCGCCACCATCGCGCCGCTGATCGAGGAGGCGGGCGGCAGCATTCTCTACAAGGCCGAGGTCGCCGAGATCCTGCTCGAGGGCGGTCGCGCGGTCGGCGTCAGGATGGCGGACGGCGCCGAGTTGCGAGCCCCGATCGTCATCAGCGACGCCGGCGCCTCGAACACCTTCGAGCGGCTGCTGCCCGCGGAGACGATCGCGCGCCACGGCATCGATCGGCAGCTGGAGCCACTCGCCCCTTCGTCCGCCCACCTGTGCGTCTACGCCGGCCTCCAGAAGACGTCCGATGAGCTCGGCCTGCCGAAGGCCAACTTCTGGCTCTACACCGGCAACGATCACGACGGCGCGGTCGAAGCGTACGAGAACGACCCCGCGGCGCCGCTGCCGGTGGTCTACGTCTCCTTCCCGTCGGCCAAGGACCCGACCTTCGAGGATCGCTATCCCGGCCGCTCGACCATCGAGCTCATCACCATGGCCCCCTGGGAGCGTTTCGCCGCCTGGGCTGGCGACCCGGTCAAGCGGCGCGGCGAAGAGTACGCGCGCCGCAAGGAGGAGCTCGCGCAGCGGATGTTCGAGCGCCTGGAGCCGCGGCTACCGGGTGTGGTCGAGCAGATCGACTACTACGAGGTCTCGACGCCGCTCTCGACCCGGCACTACGCCAACTACGCCCACGGCGAGCTCTACGGCCTCGACCATACCGCCGCGCGTTTCGATCGCCGCTTCCTCAAGCCGCGGACCCCGATCCCCGGCCTCTACCTGACCGGTCAGGACATCGCCACCGCCGGCGTCGCCGGCGCCCTGGCCGGCGGCTACCTGACGTCGTCGGCGATCCTAGGCAAGAACCTGATCAAGGCCGCGACCGCCGGCTGATCGCGAGCGCTAGTCGGAGCTCGAGCTCAGCTCGAGCGGCCCTTCGAAGACCAGCTGCTCGCGCCGGTTCATCGACCACGCCTGATAGAGCGCGAAAGCGATGATCGCCAGGCCGATCAGGTTCTCGGGCAGGGCGAGAAACGGTGTGACCGCCGCCAGGACCACCACGAACCCGGCCGCGGCCATCCGGGTCGAAGCGTCGGCCGCCGCGATCGCCTCCGACATGCCCATCGGGTCGGTGAACTCCGCGTCCCTGAAGTTGATCCGCTCGATGTCGAGCGCTTCGATCGCGTTCGCCACCTCTTCGGCCACCGGCGGCGGATCTACCGAGCCGTGCCCCTCACGGTAGTACCAGACCACCGGCGTGGCCTCGGCGACCGACGCCAGCTGGCTCTCGAGCTCGGCGGCCGTAACCTCGGAGCCGTTGAGCCAGACCGAGTGATCGGCCTTGATCTCGACCCTGGGCACCTCGAAGCCCTCGGCCAGCGCGAATGCGTCCTGGGCGACCGTGTCGTCGATCCCTTCGACGATGAACGGCACATAGGTCGAAACGATGGCGCCGTAGGTGATGCCGATCGCCAGCAGCTGATAGAGCCAGCCGCCGCGGCCGAGCGAGCCCATCCGCACCCCGCCACCGACCAGGAATCCGACCACGATCGCCACCAGGCCGACCTCGTAGCCGGTGAACTTGAGAATGGCGAAGTAGATGCCGGCCCCGATCGCGCCGCCGATCACCCCGAATGTGAGCGCCTTCGAAAACCGCCCCATCCCCGAGCCCTCGGGCTCTTGCTCGTTTTCGAGCTGCATCCGGCACTCGGAGCAGATCATCGCCTCGTTGGCCAGATGGTAGGTGTCGATGAGCTCGCGCTCGCAGACGGCGCACTGCTCTCGCTGATCGAAGCTCTCCTGGTCCGACATCGGCAACCTCCTTCCGGCCAGGATAGGGACCGCGAACGCGCCTGTCCGTGGAATAGGTCGCAGTTAGCTGGTCGAGCCGGTGCCGTCGAGCGAGCGACGCAGGGCGCTCAGAAAGCCTCGTCCCTGGGTCTCGAGATGACGCTCCAGCCGCTCGGTGCAGTCGCAATCGCTGCACGCCCAGGGCTCGTCGCCGGTCTGGTCCCGGCACTTGCTGCGCGCGTGGGCGTCCTGGATGCGCTCGAGCTCGAAGTACTCTTCCCAGTAGGGCCGTTCTTCCTCGAGCGGCGTCGGGCAGAAGCAGACCTCGACCCACTTGATCCGCCCATCGTCGAGCTCGCGTGCCTCGTGCATGTCGCGCAGATACTCGCCCTCGGCCACCGAGCCGAGCCCGAGAGTGCCCTCGTCGATCGCCTCCAGGAGATCGCGGCGGCGCTCGCGCTTCGTGTGGGCCGTCACCAGGTAGCGCATCGCGGAAAGCCTATCCCAGGCGCTCGAGCGACGAATTCGGTTCCCATCGGGTGGCACGGCTGTCTTACAAGGATGGGCAGGAGGGAGGTTGGAGCTCGATGAGGGGACGTACGCTACAGCTGATCGCCGTAGGCGCAATGTTGGCGGTCTTCGGGCCGAGCAGCGCCCGAGGCGCGGTGTTCCCGGTGACGCTCGGCGCGACGGCCGACGAGACCGACGCGGTGCCGGGAGACGGGCAATGTCTCACGGCCTCGGCCGTGTGCACGCTTCGCGCCGCCATCCAGGAAGCCAACGCCTTTCCGGGCAGCGATCGGGTCGAGGTCCCTGCCGGCACCTACACCCTGACCCTCGCCGGCGTAGACGAGGACGTCGCCGCGACCGGAGACCTGGACCTGACCGAGACCCTGGACATCCTGGGCGTCGGGCCGGGCTCGACCACGGTCGACGCCGGCGGCCTCGACCGGGTGTTCGACGTCCACAACGGCGTCTCGGCGGCGATCGAGGCGCTCTCCATCCATGGCGGCTCCGCCACCAGCTTGCCCTCGCCCGGGTTCCTCGGAGGAGGGCTTCTGGCCCGGGGCGGCAGCAACGTCGATCTGACCGACTGTGAGCTCACCGGCAACAGCGCCAACGCCGGCGGCGGCCTCTTCGTGAGCTCAGGCGCGACGGTCACCGTCACCAGCTGCCGCTTGCGGAACAACAGCGCCGTCGCCCTCGGCTTCATCGCGGTGGAAGGCCCGGCTGTCTGGAGCGAAGGCGACATCGATCTCGACCAGTGCGAGGTCACCGGCAACGACGCGCCAGTGGCGGCCGGGGCGGTCTTTGCCCGAGACGGCGTCTCCCTGGGGGTCAGGAACACCACCATCAGCGGCAACGGCGACAACGGCCTCGGGGTCGAGAACACCGAGCTCGACGTCGTCAACTCGACCGTTGTCGGCAGCGACGGCCTCGGCCTGTCCGTCTTCTCGGTGGGCGGCAACACCCTGACCGTGCGCAACTCCATTCTCGCGGACAGCGGCGGGGCGAATTGCAGCATCATCGGGATCGCCCCGGCGGATCTGGACTTCGCGGGCGAGCACAATCTCTCTTCCGACGCCAGCTGCCCGAACGATGGCGGCACTGTCGACTTCCCGAACACCGACCCCGAGATCGGGCTCCTGCTCCCGGCAGGAGCGGGTATGGAGGCTCACGTGCCGCTCGTCGGGAGCCCGGTCATCGACACCGGCAACGACGACCGCTGCGAGGCCGGCGATCAGCGGGGCGCGACGCGGCCGCTCGATGGCGACGGCGCCGGATTGCCGGCGGCCGTCTGCGACATCGGTGCGGTCGAGGTGCTGCCCTGCGTCGGCGACGCCGACGGGATCGTCACCGACGAGATGATCGGAGGCCCGGTCGAGTTCGTAGCCTGCTTTACGCTGACCGTCGGCCCGGCCGTCGAGGTCTTCGCCGCCGGCGATCTGACCCTGCGGGCGCGCGACTCGGTGAGCTTCGGCAACGGTGTCTCGGTCGAGGGCGACCTGACCGTCGTCCTGGACCCAGCGGCCGGCTCCGGGATCGTCCTGCCCTGAGGCGGCAGGGCGCTAGTCAGGGCCATCGGCAGCCCGGCCGCAAGCAGTCGCCGAACCGGGAGCCCCCCGCTCTGATCGGAGGGCTGGCCGACCTCGTGGAGTGAGGGAGCGGGCGGTAGACTGCAAGCGCCGGAGTGGCGGAATGGTAGACGCAGGGGACTTAAAATCCCCCGCCGCAAGGCGTCCGGGTTCGAGTCCCGGCTCCGGCAAATCACTTAAATCCAGTAGTTTACGTTGCTTTTGGAGGTCTCTCCGAGAGCTCGAAATCTGCCCGTGGGTACATTTTTGGGTACATTGAGGTACAATGGCCGGCAGAGGTCGACCGCAATGCCCATGATCCAGAAGCGCACCCTGAAGGACGGATCGGCGCGCTGGAAGGCCGTCATCCGGAGGAAGGGCGTCCCCAAGCGGAGCCGGACTTTCCGCACGCGAGCGCAGGCCGCGGCATGGGCGAAGCGGGCCGAGGTGAGGATCCTCGACGGCCGAGCGCCGGCGGATCCGGGCGAGGAACGGCGCACGGTCAACGACGTCATCGATGAGTACATGCAGCGGGTGCTTCCTGGGTTCGGGCCCCGAGATCGCCGGAAGCGGCTGACGCACTTGAAGTGGTGGTCCGACCGGCTCGGAGAAGTTCGGCTCGTGACCCTTCGGCGCGCGATGGTCGGCGACGCTCTTCGCGCCTTGGAGCGAGGCGAGTCGCCTAGCGGGAAGCCCGCCGCGGCGGCGACGCGAAACCGCTACCTCGCGACGCTCCGCCACGCGTTCTCGTTCGCGATGAAAGACCTCGAGTGGATCCCGACGAACCCTCTGAGCCGAATGGGGACGCGCGAACCTCGGGGCCGCGTCCGATTCCTCGAGGAGCCGGAACGGGATCGGCTGCTCGAGGCTTGCCGCGAGAGCCGGAGCTCCCGCCTCTATCCGATCGTCTTGCTGGCGATCGCAACCGGGGCACGTCAGGGGGAGCTCCTGGGGCTCCGCTGGCGCGACATCGACTTCGAGCGCGGCGTGGCAGTGCTCCATCACACCAAGAACCGGGAGCGCCGAGCCGTTCCGCTTGAGGGTGAGGCCCTGAGCGTGCTCAAGGAACTCGCGCAGGTGAGGCGGATCGACAGCGATCGAGTCTTCGCTAACGGAAAGGGACGAGTGACGTTCCCGAGGCAGGCGTGGACGAAGGCGCTCGAAGGGGCGGAGCTTGAGAACTTCCGCTTCCACGACCTCCGGCACACGGCCGCCTCGTATCTCGCGATGAGCGGCGCCACCCTGGCCGAGATCGCCGAGCTTTCTGCCGGGGGGCTGAGATGCGTCTGACGTCGTTTCTCGAGCCACTCCTCGAACCGGTCCATGTCGAAGAGCACCCGCCGGCCGACGCGGACCAGCACCTCGTCGATGCCGTTCTGTTCCGCCCGGTAGATGAGCCAGCGTAGGCTGGCCTCGGTGAAGGCGGGGTTCTCGCGCGACAGCTGTTTGACGGTCTTGAGTTTGCGGTAGTTCACGGCGGCACCTCGATTCACATAGTGGCAGGCGTTCCCAACGCTCGATAAGAGTCTACCACATATGTAGGAGTAAGGCTGAAGCGTGAACATTCGGCCTGTGCTCGCCGCGGGGAACGCTTACATCAGAACCGCAGCTTGAAGCCGATCCTGGCCGATCGACCGGTGTACTCGAGCCGGTAGAGCCGATCGGGCGAGCCCTGGTACATCCGGAGTGGTTCGTCGGTGAGATTGTTCAGGTGCATGTAGATCTGCGCCCACTCCGTGATAGAGAAGCCCGCCGCGACATCGAAGCGTAGCTGGCGATCGAATAGAACATCCTCTTCACGGTTGCCGCCCAACTCCAGCAAGTAGTCACCCACGTACGTCGCGGTAAGACTGCTGAAGACGGGACCCCGGTCGTAACCGATCAGCAGCTGGCCGGAGTTCCACGCTTGGCCGGGAAGACGGAAGCGGTTGGATTCGAGTTCGTCGATCCGCGCCGAAGAGCGTGTTCCCGTGTAATGGAGTTCGATGGCGAAGCCCTCGAGCAGACCGGCGTTGGCGTCGAGACGGTGCCGAAAAGAGACTTCGATGCCCTGAAGTTCGGCGCGCTCGCCGTTCGTTGGCCGGGTGACGTAGAACAGGTCTCCGGCGATCTCGGAGGTGGTGCGCCGTGTGAAGATGAAGTCGTCGATCGACTTCTGGAAGAGCGACAGAGACGCCTCCGTCGATCGACCGGCGAACCAGTCGACGCCGAGGTCGAAGTTCCAGGACGTGGTGGGTCTCAGTTCGGAGTTCCCGAGCTCGAGCTCGGCGTCCTCGAAATCGAAGAGCCTGAAGGGCACGAGGTCGAAGTAGTCGGGCCGGGCGAGAGTACGCGTTACAGCGCCACGGAGGATGAGGTTTTCGCGAGCTGCGTAGGCGGCGTGGATCCCAGGCAGCCATTTCCCGTAGGACTGCTCTCCAGCCAGGTCGCGAATTGGCGCGTCGTCCGGAGAGCCTGAGGCGAGGACCTCGAAGCCACGGTAGTCGGATCGTGTCTGCTCGTAGCGAACGCCGGGGAGGAGGGTCCATCGCGAGCCGAGCGTCAGCTCGGCCATGGCGTACGCACCGGCCGTTGTCTCGGTTGCTCGGTAGTCCGCGGCCTCTTCCTCCAGGGAAAGGCTGCCCATCAGGCCGAAGCCTTCAATGAGGTCTCTGGCTTGGTCGCGATCGACGACCGGTCCGAGGTCGTGGCGACCGTCGAGAAAACCCCGGCCGAAGAAGCTCCGATCGAGAAAGTCAGCGAGGAAGAGATCGCGGTCGGATTCGAAGATCGAAGTGTCCGTGTCCTGCCGTTTGGTCTTGCCGCGAAGCTTGACACCGGTGCGGAAGATCCCTCGGTCTCTGTCCTGGACACGGATCGGCGTGCTGAGATCGATGGACCCGAAGAGATTCTCTTCTTCGGTTTCGTTGTTCTCGACGCCCACCTTGTCGAGACGGAAGAGCGAGACGTCCTCGTTGGTCGGCGTGGGCTGCAGGCCATCCGGCGAGAAAGCCACATCCTCCTGAATGAAACTCGTGTCCACTCGGAACGGCTCGTGCTGTGCGGCGCGCTGAGCTCCGATCTTGTAGTCGACAAGAACCTTGCCTCTCAGGAGCTGGTGACCGCCCGCCGTTAGCGAAATGACCTCCTGTTCGAGTCGAGAGTCCTTCAACTCGCGCTCGATCTCCGAGTCGCCGAGATCGAACTTGGCGCGGCGCCGCTCCTCATCCGTCGTCAGCGAGCTGAAGAAGCCCTTCGCAAAGAGCTCGCTCGATTCGCTCGGCGCGAAGTCGAGCGCGCCAGAGAAGCCGCGGCGATCACGCGTCAGCGCGTAGTCCCTGAGCTCCAGCCGCTCGACGGACTTGCCGTCGTAACGTGCGTCCAAGCGGTCAGCTCCCCGCTCTGCATTCTGCACGCTGCCCGAGAAGAGAAGCCCGAGGCGGTCGTCAACGAACCGATCTGCCAGGGCCACGCTTCCGGCGCGCAACCAACCCTCAGACTGTCCGTCCCACCCGCCGGAAGAGTCGAGTTCGCGCAGACCTCCCGCGGGCGCCTTTCGGGTCACCAGGTCGACGACCCCGCCGATGGCGTCGCCGTCCATGTCCGGCGTGAAGGTCTTCGAGACTCTAACGGCCTCGAGGAGACTGGCAGGCACGAGGCCGATACCGGCGGTGCGGGCGTCGCCCTCGGTGGATGCTAAGCGCTCCCCGTCCAGTGTGGTCGAGACGAGGCGAGACTCGGCGCCCCGGATGAGGACTCGGTCCGCCTCGCCACGGTCTCTCTCAACGGTCGCACCGCCGATCCGCTGCAGCACCTCCGCGGCGCTGGTATCGGGCTGTCGTGCCATCGCATCGTCGGAACGAGTCTCTCCGAAGCGAAGATCCTCGCCGGGTGCGAGCACCGGCCCGCGGACGGTGATGGCGTCATCGAAAACGGCACCGTCGCCGCGATGGAGGAGAATCTCAACGATGTCAGTCCCAGGCGCGAGTTCGAGCATCTCGTAGCCGGCAAGAACGATCCGAAGTTGCTGCCCAGCTTCGACGTGAGGCAGTTCGAAGCTGCCGTCGGCATCGGTGAGAACGATCAACCCAGTCTCGACGATCTCAACGGCTGCTCCGGCAACCGGGGAACGGTCTTCTGCGTCTAGCACCCTGCTACCGAGCGCTTCGCCAGCGCGTGCCGGCGAAGCGACAGCCACACACAAGATGAGACCGAGAAACGTCAGGCGACAATCCATCCATTTGATTCTAGCCTGTCCGCGACCCACTCATCGGCGACGTCGCCGTAGACGTCGCGGTCGGAGACGCCCTCAGTCCGATCTGGTTTCGTCGAGGGGCTCGAGAGCGTTGGGCTCGACGGGCAGTCCCGTCGAGAGAAAGAGCTGTCTTGGCCCACCCGCCGGCCGGACCGACCACGCCTGGATGAACATCACCTCGACGTCGGCGCCGGCCAAGCGGCGGAGCCAGTCGGGAATCCGTTCCGAGCGGGGAAGCTCGAGGAAGAGAATACGGCCGTCGTCGAAGACCTTCACCTCTTGGACTCCGTACGGTCCCCGCCATTTCGCGGCGTGAACCGGAAACTCACCCCACTCGATCTCGCGCTGAAGTCGTAGGAGCTGCCGGTCGCCGACATAGCTCTCGATAACGGCTCGGGCGCCTTCGGGGAGAGTAGCGAGCTCCTCGGCGAACTCGTCCCCGTCAAGCTCGGGGGGCTTCGTGACCTCGAACAGCAGCCGCCGGCGAGGATCGAAGAACCGCTCGTGCTCGGAACCGTCGGGAAGGTCGCGCTCGGCCTCGTAGGCCAACAGCTTGACCTGTTCGAGAAGAGCAGCGCCAGAGCCTACCGAAACTGGCAGGATCGACCGGATTGAGGGAGGAATCTGGCTCAGCTCGACCTCACGAGAGAGCCACACGAGCGTGCCATCGAGAAGAACTTCCCCACGCAGCGGCCCGTCGGGCCCCGGTGCGACGAAGTGGATCACCGGATCCGACGGTTCGAGATCCGACCACTCGCTCACTTCGGTGCCGGGAGGGAGGTAACGGACGAGCGCCCTTCCGAGGGCTTCTCGCGTCTCGGCCGGCACGGTCTGAGCTGGTCTGATCGCATCGTCGGCCCGGAGGCCAGCAAAGCCCGAGAGCAGAACAAACGCCGCTACGAGAGGAAGTCTCAACTCGTGATTCCTCCCTAGAACCGTTTCAGTACGCCGATCCGGACGCCCTTGAGCAAGTAGTCGTTCGTCGTGCCGGTGGCTCCCGACACTCGGTCGAGGTACTTCCAGTCCCCGAAGTGCTGATCGCCGCTCAGGACGGCCTCGAGGCCCCAGTTGCCGCGGAACCAGCGCCGACCGCCGAGTCCGAGCACGAGAATCGTCTCCGTTCCGGCGTCGGTTTCGATGTCAAACCGTCCGCCACCTTCCAAACCACCCTGCAGCGGATCGACATCGACTGTGTTTACGCCGAGGCCCGCCAACCAGAACCATTCCCACCGTCCGTTGGGTCGGGCGTAGACCCGTTCGATCCAGCCCTTGATCTCCGTCGAAGTCCCGATGGAGTCGATGTCCATCTCGGCTGGATCCTGGACCAGACCGACCAGCGTGGCGGTCCTCTCGACGTCGAACTC
>CAMYOG010000020.1 GCA_947259925.1 Thermoanaerobaculia bacterium | reverse complement strand
CGCCCGTCCGGGGCCTCGACGATGACGGTCCAGCTGCCCGGGGAGAGCCCGGTGACCAGGCCCTTGCCGTCCGCGAGCGGCCACTCGGCGCGGGTCCAACGCCACTGCACGTGCCGGAAGGGCCGGCCGTCCGGCCTGAGGATCTTCACCACCGCAAGAGTCGAATCACCTGCCAGCGCGGGCACGCGGAGCTTGAGCAGCGCGGCTTCCTGCAGGGCGATGGCGATCGGCTCGCTGGGCACGGTGACCTGAACCGCGGAGACCGCCGTGTTCGGAGTCGAGACCAGCAGCTCCCAGTCACCCGGCGGCACGCTCAGGGTCGTACCGTTGGCGCTCGCCGTGTACACACCCGCGATCAGCGCTTGTCCGGCGGAGTCGACGATCGCGCCGAAGAACTCCGACGCCGGCTGGCCCGAGGGGAGAGTGACGAAGAGTCGGATGCCCTCGGTCGGTTCCAGTAGCAGCTGCAGACCTTCCTGATCGAGACCGTCGACGACCGTCACGCTCAGCTCCCCTGGGGCGTAGCCCTTCTTCTGCGCCACCAGTCGATGCTGGCCCGACGACGCCTGGGCGAACCGGAAGAAGCCGGCCGAGTCGGTCGTGGTCGCCGATTGCATCGTGAACCCCTCCAGCGTCGAGTGCGGCTCGAGAGACTCGAGCCGTACCTCGACACTGGCGAGTGGGCTCGAGTCGCTGGCGTCCAGGACCGTTCCGCTCACCACCGCGGATTCGACCGTGACGACGATGTCCTGGTCGCCCAGGATCTCGATCTCCTCGCGGTGGCTCAGGCCGGTCTCGAAGTTGGTGACCGTGAGCACGTGCGTGCCGGCCTCGAGCCCTTTGAGCTCGAAGCGGCCCTCGTTGTTGGTGCCGCCGCCGGAATTCGACGCCACGTCGGTGCCGGTGGCGCCGACGATCGCCCCGCTCAAGGGCTTACCGCCGCGCAGCACCACGCCGCTCAGGGTCAGGCCGCTCTCGAACTCGAGATCGAGCACCGTCTCGGACACCCCCGCGACCACCGTCACGCTCTCCTGGACCGACCTCGTGCCCTGACCGACCTGGGCGTGCACCATGTACTCGCCCGGTGCCAGATCGTCGACGCGGTAGCTGCCGTCCCGACCGACCCAGCCCATCGAGTAATTGCTCGGCATCTGGATCGCGATCACCTGGGTTACCGCGTACTCGGTCGGCTCGAGGCCGATCAGCTGCCCGACGATCGCCGAGCCGACCGAAAGGCGGATCTCCACCCCCACGACGTCACCCACCCCGACCTCGATCCCTTCGACCAGGCCGGTCGCGAACCCCTCCTTGGAGGCCTTGATCGAGACCGTACCCTCGGAGGCGCCGCGAATCGTGAACTCACCGGCGGTGTCGCTGACGGCGCCCTGATCGTCCCAGCTGGTCACGCTGAAGGTGACGAGCTCGATCGCGGCGCCGGCGACCGGCTCGCCGGCGTCGTCGACGACCCGACCCGAGATCGACGCGCCACCCTCGAAGACGATGTCGAGGACGTTCTCGCCGAGTTGGACCTCGATCTCGCGGTTGACCGTACGGTAGTCGTCGTGACGCGCGGTGACGGTCTGGGGACCGGGGGCGACGCTCTCGAGTCGGTAGCGACCGTCGCCGTCGGTCGAGTCGATGCTGCGCACACCGCCAAAGAACATCCCGCCTTCGGAGAACATGACCATCGCGTCGGCGACCGGCTGGCCCGACGGGTCGGTGACCCGTCCGGACACCGTTCCGCCCGGCTCCAGCACGATACGCACACCCTCGAGGTCCCGCTCGGGCTCGACCGTCAGCCCGGCGAGCTCCATCCCGCTGTAGCCCTCGGCCTGGACGTTCAACTTGATGTCGCCCGGCTCGACCTCCTCGATCACGAACCGGCCGTCGTCGGCGGTCATCGTGCTACCACTCGATCGCGACGTGCTGATGGCGCCGACCGAGATCTGCACCTCCACCATGACATTGGCGCCGGCGATCGGGCGGCCGTTGCCGTCTACCACCTCGCCGCGAATCTGGGAAGCCCGCAGGAGCTCGATCGCGACCGGCCGGTAGGTGGGCGCCTCGACGCCAGCGGCCTCACCCTGCGCGTAGCCCGACATCTGCACGGTCAGGTCGACCTTCTCTCCCGCGCGCCGGTCGGGCACGCTGAAGAAGCCGCTGGCATCGGTGATTGCCGCAGGCGCGGATTCGTGACCACCCGGAACCATGAACATCGACATCTCGGATCGCGACGGGGCCGCGAACACCTGGGCGCCCTCGATCGCCGAGCCCCGCGCGTCGGTGACCTGCCCCTCGACGACCGCGCCCGGCTCGAGCGTGATCTCTCCCAGGTCGATCTCGCCCGCTCCGGGAGTGATCTCGAGCGAGGGGAGATCCGCCGGCGCGTAGCCGGAGGCCGAGACCTCGCCCTCGAACTTGGCGACCGGCAGGTCCTCGATCGTGAACCGTCCGGTTTCGTCGGTGAACCCCTCGATCGACTCGTCGACGCTGAAGGCGCGCGCCATCATGATGCGGCGCATCGGGCCGGAGCGGATGGTCTTGGTGAGGGCGACCCGGGCGCCGGCGATCGGCTCGCCGCTCTCGCTCACCACGGTGCCAGTCGCCCTCGTGCCGAGCGGCAGGACCAGACGGAGGGCGCGCGCCGACTCCGGGCTCGGGCTCGGCAGCTCGAGCTCCACCGGAGCGAAGCCGGGCTTGACGGCGCGGATCTGATAGTTGACGTTGGGGTGGAGGTCGCCGACCTCGAAGCGTCCCTGCGAATCGGTGACCGTCGGATCGAGTGTCGTGGTGGCGCGCCACGAGGTGCTCCGATTGCGACCGCTCGGGTCGATGATCGCCATGACCGACACCTCGGCGACCGGCTCGTCGTTCTCGTCGACGACCACGCCCCGGGCTCGCACTGCGACCTGCAGCGCCACGGTCGCCGGTTCCGTGGTCGAGCCGCTCGTGGTCTCGGTTCCGGCGTCCAGCTGCACCACGTTCTTGATGTAGCCCTCGGCGGCGCCCCAGACCCAGATGTTCGCGTCGGTGCTGGGGACGTCGACGGCGAACGTGCCGGTCGAGTCGACGCGGACGGCGTCGGCCGGCCGGCCGCCGAGCCAGGCGAAGCCACTCCCGATCGGGCGACGGGTGCGCTCGTCGACGATCCGTCCGGCCCGCCGCTCGGGTGGAACGACCGAGACCGTGAACGTCTCGTCGGCTGGCGTCTCGGCCAGATCGAGCCAGTCCAGGGCGCGGCTCCCGTCTTCGGCGATCACGTGGACCTTCGGGTCACCAGACTCCGGCAGGGCGAGCTCGATCATCCCCTCAGGGTCGGTCAGCGCGATCGGCCAGTGTCGCTCGCCCAGACGGACGAGGGAGTTCGCGACCGGCTCTCCCCGAACGTCTTCCACTCTGATCTTCCGCGGGCGAGCGGGCTCGAGAGCGAGGCGGACCGTGCTCGACTGGACGCTCTCCTCCTCGGCCTCGAGATAGCCGTCGGCGATCGCGTAGACGTGCAACGCCTCGTCGGCCGCCCTGCCGAGGATCGCCGCGCCTCGCTGGTTGGTGAACGCCTGCCGGTAGGCCGGTCGCCAGGCGTCCGGCCGGCCGAACCGGGGTCCCTGGCGGGGCGGCCGGTCGGCGCGGACGTGGGCACCGGCGATCGGCTCGCCGTTGGCACCGGTGACGCGCACGGTCACTTCGGTCTCGGCGACCAGCTGGAGCGTCGGCACCCTCCGATTCCGCAGGAGCGGCAGGAAGTGGTATTCCACCGGTCGGTAGCCTGCCGGCGCCGCGTAGAGATGCCACATCCCGGCCTCCGGAGCCTCGAGATCGAAGCTGCCGTCCGCACGGGTAACGGTCTGGGCGACCGGCTTCGGGTAGTGACTCCCGGTTCGAACCAGCCGACCGAACTCGTAAGCGTTGGTCTGTCGGATCAGCTCGACCTCGACCCCTGCCGCCGGCTCGCCGTCCGGGAGCTCGACCCGCCCGGTGATCAGGTAGCGCGCGGCGGCCGGCTCGGCCGCCAGGCAGACTCCGGCCAGAAGGGTGGTGAGCAGAAACACGCCGCGCATCGAAAACCTCCGCTGAAAAGGGCCGGCTCTGGTTCAATCATATCTACGGCTCGTTGCCGCGAGCCGTTTGATCGGCTTTTCGTCTCTTCCGGCTGAAAGGAGAAGAGACGAAATGAGACGAATCAGCCCCACCTGCCGCTTCCTGCTCGCCATCGTGGTCGCACTCGGCCTGGCCACGGTCGCGCGTGCCGACGAACCGTGGCGCGACCCGCTCGAGCCACTGGGCGAGGCGGTCGTCCCGGGAGGGCCGGCGCCGCTCGCCAGCGACCCGTGCAGTTGCGCCCGGGAGCTCCGCTCGTGCCTGATCACCGCGACGATCAATCTCGGCCGATGCCTCGGACAGGCGTTCAACCCGGCGCGCCAGACCCTCTGCTACATCAAGTTCGAGCTCGATGTCGTGCTCTGCCTCGATCGGGCCGCCACCTGCGACCAGACCTGTGTGCCCTGATCGCTACTTGACCAGGCGGGTCTGTGGATAGGAGCCCAGCCAGCCGAACCAGAACGCCCGCTGCGAGGGCAAGCGGCCGAGCGTTCTGCCGGAGGCGCTCTCGAGGGCGCTCTCGCTCAGGGTCCAGACTCCGCCGTCCGCATCGATCACCGTTCGGTCCTGGTCCCAGCTCTCGAAGCGGACGCCCTCGGTGGCGTAGACCCGATTGCCGCCGCTGCGGTCGGTCAGGACCACGAACTCGAGCTCTCCGAGCCGATCGTGGTAGAGGCGGTTCTCGAGCAGGAACGCCTGCGCGATCGCCACCGTCTGGTCGGGCACCTCGGGGAAGACCAGCGCCAGGACCTCGTCCTTGTTCCTCAGCCGATCGTCGCGAAACGGCGTGGTGAACATCAGGTCGTCGGTGGAG
This sequence comes from Thermoanaerobaculia bacterium, assembly GCA_947259925.1. GTDB lineage: Bacteria > Acidobacteriota > Thermoanaerobaculia > Multivoradales > JAHEKO01 > JAHEKO01. The sequence continues at coordinate 8,794 of CAMYOG010000020.1, read as the reverse complement.
AAGTACTTGGCGTAGGCGACGCCTTCGTCGTAGTCCCGCCGATAGCCGGTCTCGAGGGCGAGGACGAGGGTGTCCGGGTGGCGCTTCCGCCACTCGCCCCAGGTGGTGGTCACCACGCTCCGCCGGTTGAGGACGATGCCGCTGTCGGCCAGCGGGCCGATCACCGGCTCGCCCCAGAGCGAGTACCAGAGCGACTGGGTCGCCTGGTCGTACATCAGCTTGTTCGACCGGTAGAGAAAGCCGCTGGTGCCGAGCTCGTGGGTGGTGCCGTCGTAGACAGAGTCGTAGAGGATGACGGTGCCACAGAGTGTGCAGTAGACGCCGGTGACCGGCACGCCGCCGACCTCGTCGACGAACATCTCGTGCCAGGCGAGGATCCGCTTCGGATAGGCCCGAGCCTCGCCATCGACCTCGATCCCGAAGACGATATTGGAGTCGTCGAGGTAGCTGGCCTCTTTGGCGCGGATCATCCTGGGCGAGCGCAGCGGCGGGATGCCGTCCTGTTTGACGCCACCCCAACGGACCTCGTCGAGGCGCACGCGGGTCTTGCCGTCGTTCGAGAAGTAGCCGGCGAAGAGCGGATCGATGTTGCGGTAGAGGAGGCTCTTGAACTCGGCGTAGCGGGGGTGGGGCTCGGCCTCCTGGCTCCAGAACCACTCGAACCACTCCTTGATCTCGAAGCCCAAGCTCTGGCCGGTCTTCTCCTCGAGCAGGTCGAGGGCGCGCCCGGTGACCTGGGGGTCGCGCACGAAGTAGATCGTCTCGAGGAGCATCACCGCCGAGCCCGCGCTCCAGCCCGCCTCGATCCGGTCGAGCGCTGTGATCCGGCTCGCGGTATCGCCGGCCAGGAGCCGTAGGAAGTCGGCCGGCTCGTTGGCGGCGGCTCGTCCGGAACCGGCCAGCAGCAGGAGGATCAGGAGAGGCAGGGCGGATCGGCAGGATCGCATAGGGGTAGCTCCAGGACCTTACCCCTATTCTTCCGTGTTTCGCCGGCGATCGGATTCAAGCTAACTGCCCAGCTTGCGCAACGCCTGCTTGGCTTCCTTGTTGCTCGGATCGAGGCGCAGCGCCTCGCGGTAGGCCCCGCGGGCGTCGTCCTCCCGGTCGAGCAGCTCGTAGGCCATCCCCTGGCGCCAGTAGGCGTTCGAGCGCGACGGCACATCGAAGCCCTCGTTCACGGAGGCAATGTAGCGATCGAAGTACTCGACCGCCCGGGCGGCCTCGAACCGTCCCAGGACGCGCGTGCGGCCGAGCTGGTAGAGCGCCGCGAAGTAGTAGCGGGGCTCGGCGTCCTCACCGATGGCCGAGAACTGCTCCGAGGCGTCGCGCCAGCGCTCCTGCCCCAGGCAGAAGAAGCCGTAGGAGAGCCGGGTGCCGGCGTCGCCCGGATCTCTGTCGAGGATCCTGGCGTAGATCCTCTCCGCCTCGGTCGGGTCGTCCTCCTCGTGCGCGAGCTCGGCACGCATTCTCATACCGCGCCGCCAATCGACCGCCTCGAGCTCGTCGATTCGCTCGCGCGCCTTCCGCAGGTCGCGGCCCGCGAAGCCGGGAGCGTTGATCAGGAAGCCGATCTCCTCTTCCCGGGCGTCGACGTTGCCGCCGTCGAGCTCGATCGCCCTGGCCAGGGCCTCCTTGTAGTCGTCGAGCGAGAACATCGCCTTCATCTTGCTGACGTTCTGCATCTTGATCCGGATCGCCTGTGCGTAGCGCAGCTGGGCCTGGCTGCTCGTGGGCAGGGCGGCGATGGCCCCTTTGCCGTGCTCGAGGCCGCATTCCCAGTCCCCCAGGCTGTTGCAGATGCGAGCCATCAGGATCCGGGCCTCCGGTGAGTCCGCCGCGGCGGGCTCGAGCGTGTGCCGTGCCTCGGCGAAGAGGTGGGCGTCGAACTGCCTCTGCGCTTCTTCCAGCGGGGTGAGAGCGGCGAGCGGGCTCGACGGGACGGCGATCAGCAGGAACGGCAGCACAGAGCTGCAGACGACTCGTCTCATGGGACCTCCGCCAGAGAGTACGCGACTGCGGCCCGGAAGGTTATTTCTGCTAAACTTCGCCGCGCCTCAGAGGGCCGTCCTGACCGGGCTCCGGTCCTCCCAAGCGCCTCGTGGAGGTGTGGCCGAGCGGTCAAAGGCAACAGACTGTAAATCTGTCGGGCTAAGCCCTACGGTGGTTCGAATCCATCCACCTCCACCAGTTCGAAAAGCGGGAGTAACTCAGTGGTAGAGTCTCGGCCTTCCAAGCCGTTGGTCGCGGGTTCGATTCCCGTCTCCCGCTCCATTTGATTTCCTGGATCACTCAGCCAGAACAGCCCTCAAGCTCGCGGTTGACCAACTCCAGCAGCTCGTCCTCAGGGATCTCGATCTCGCCCCGCAGGCCGAGAGACTACCCACACCTTGCGCCAGCCGTCGTAACGAACACTGTGCCGCCCGCTACCTCGTAGTATCGACATCGCCGGTCTCGCGTGCCAGGTGACTGATTCCCTCGATGTAGGCGTCAACGGTGCCGACGAATTGCGAGTGACCTGTGAGTAACTCGGCACCGCAGCATCGAAGTAGGGCGAGCGGGAGACCGGAATCGACAGCGTCGTTGCCCATGGCTTCGACCGCGTCGTTGTACTCATGCAGCCAAGGGAGGAACGAATCACGCAGACGGCGCAGCCGGTCTCTCAGCGCACTCGTCTCCCTGTCGCCTGTCTCCGCTAGGCGAGTGGCGACAAATACTTCCAGCTCGTCTTGACAGAACTGCTCGAAGGTCGAATCGAAGGAGTTCAGAAGACTCTGAATGGTCGAGATGTCGTGGCCCTCCGCCGACAGATGGCCCAGCTCCGCCTGGATGAAACCCACATTGACCCTGAGCCAGACGATGTGGCGCTGCCATTCTGTCGCCGCCTTATACGTACCGTTGACCACGTCGCCCATGCTTGTGTCCTTTGTCGTGCGCTTGGGGGCGCGCGCCCTCGTGTCAACCGGTCGCGCGCGCCGTTGTATCGTACCGACCTCGGTACTCTATCGCCGCCGACCAGCGGGTTTTCTGTTGTTTTGGCGCTCGGCCCACAAGGGATGGTCAGTGGTCTCGAATCAGTGTACCTGCCACCTCCCTGATCCTCAGGGGCCTGCTCCCGGACACCGTGGATTGCCTCGGCAGTCAGATGATGAGCGCGGCCGTGGCGCTCGTCGTGACCATCCTGCGCTGAGCTCGGGCCCGTGATCATCGCCATCGTCGTCGTCTATTTGCTCGGCATGCACGGCGTAGCCTATTGGGCGTCTCGCCGCATCAAAGGGAATGAGGACTTCATGGTCGCTGGCCGCAGGCTGGGACCATTCATGCTCGCAGGCACGCTCGCGGCGACGGAGCTTGGCGGTGGTAGCTCTCTGGGCGTCACCGAGAAGGCGTACGGCAACTGGGGACTGTCGGCGCTCTGGTACGTGCTGGCGATGGCGGTGACGTTCGTACTGCTCTCGCTCGTTGCGCCGAAACTGCGCGGGGCGATGGTCAAGACCGTGCCGGAGTTCTTCCGCGCCCGCTATGGCCCGAAGAACGGTCTGGTCACCGCGCTGATCATGATCTTCCCGATGGTGGGACTGACCGCCATCCAGCTGATGGCTTCGGCCACCATTCTCTCGGTGATGACCGGCCTCAGCTACTGGCTGAGCGCCATCATCGTCACCGTCCTCGTAACCGAGTATTCGATCCTCGGCGGCTTGTGGAGCGTGACGCTCACCGATGTCGTGCAGTGGCTGCTCATCACATTCGGCACCGCGGCCGTCGTTCCGTTCGCCATCTCCGCCGCCGGCGGTTGGGACAACGTCGTCGCCCACCTGCCCGCAGAACGGCTCTCCCTCACGGCGGGGATCGGCTGGCCCACGATTTGTGCCCTCGTCGTGATGTACTTCACTTCGTTCGCCGTTGGACAGGAAGCGGTGCAGCGGTTCTACGCGGCACGCGACGGTAAGGCGGCGCGGCGCGGCGCGCTGCTCGCGGCGCTCTTCTATGCCGGCTACGCGTTCATCCCCGCACTCATCGGCATCGTCGCGTTCAGCATGGTGCAAACCGGAACCCTCGATGCCACGATGATCGAGCAGAACGGTGCGCGCTACGTGCTCCCCACGCTGGCGACGCAGGTGCTCCCGACGTTCATGGTCGGCCTGTTGTTCGCCGCGCTCATCTCCGCCACCATGTCGAGCGCCGACTCGGACATGCTCGCCGCGGGTTCGATCTTCTCGAACGACATCTACCGGATCTACATCCACCCCGACGCATCCGACGCCCGGGTGTTGCGCGTCACGCGCTGGGCGATGGCCGCCGTCGGCGCGCTCTCGCTGGGCGTCGCGCTCCTCGACTGGAAGGACATGATTACCGTGCTCATGTTCTCCTTCGCCCTGCGCGCGGGCGGCGAGTTCATCCCGTACATCGCCGGTCACTACTGGCGCAAGGCAACGGGGGTCTCCTCGCTCGCGTCCATCGTGGTCGGCTGTGGGGTGGTGATCTACGTCAAGCTCAACCACCCCGACTGGTTCCAGGGGGCGGACGCCATCGCGGGCGTCGGCGTCAACGCCGTGGTCTTCGCAACCCTCACCCATCTGTTTCCCAAGAAGACGGCGCTCTGAGCCGGGGCGCGAGCCACCGTCAACTGGACATTGCAGCACCTTCCGGCGTCTCCAGGTGACCGGGTAGGTGACCGGAGATCGAGCAGAGGTCTGTAAGTTACTCAGGGAGATAGTACTTATCGAGTTGGACCCGCCGGCCTTCCACGGCGTTGGTCGCGGGTTCGATTTCCGTCTCCCGCTCCGTTCGCTTCGCTCCGGGACGGCAGACGGTCATCGGTGGGCGCAGGCTGACGCCTGCTTGAAGCGATTTCCGTCTCCCGCTCCGTTCGCTTCGCTCGTGGCCTGAGTCGAGTTGAGCTGCCTCGCCCCGTCAGGTAGCCGGAACCGGGCGGGTAGAGACTCGTCGCGAGCCTGCCCGGCCGGGTGTTGCGCGGCTGATGAAGCGGCGCTAGGGAAGGGCTAGAGAAAGCCCCGACAAGAGCACAGCTGGCGAAAGCCAGCGCCGCAAAGCCACGGGTCCTCGCTTCCTTCGCGCTGAGACGGGCACCAGAACTCGAAGGACCCCAAGATCGCCGGGCTGCCGTAGGGCGGCGTCGAACCGGGAATGGTTCCGGTTTCGCCGCCGGAACGGAGGACGAGATGAAAGCAAGAGTCATTCTAGGGCTGGCAGTAGCTTGCATGGTGCTGATCGCGTCGAGCCTCGCCGAGGCGGGTCGTGACTACGCGATGAGCCCGGTGGGGGCCTGGGCTGTGTACATGGAGCCTGCGCCTGGCTCGCCGGGCGATGCGGGTACCGGGCTGGCTGAGTACCACCGCAGCGGCACCATGACCGGTGCAGCCATGGCCGATCCCTGGACCAACACCGTCGGTAGCTGGGAAAAGGTGCGTGCGAACCGCTATCGCTCGACGTTCTACGTCCTGATCCCCGACGGGCCCGGCGTCCTGAAGATCAGCGAAGAATTCTGGATGCTGAACAGGAACAGGATGGAAGGCCGCTACGAGATCTGGTGGGTGCCGGGTGAGGATCCTCTAGGAGACGCGGTAGTGCCCCTCTTCTGGGGTTCCTACGTCTTCAAGCGCATTCACGCGGAGCCGCTACAGCTTCCCTGAGCTCCGACGCCCGCACGAGTTCTGAGTGTGGGCCGGTCGTTCCAGAGGCGTCTCGGGGCGCCGGTGCGGTCGATGGATCCCGTCCGAATATCGGCCGCACCCGTGCGTAGTGTGTAGTGAAGACCGAACTACGACCTGGGAGCCCCGATGACCACATTCGAGATGACCTTGATCGCCGTCGCCGTCCTGATCGGCCTTGTGGCCCTGGCCTTTTGGATCGCGATGATCCGTCACTGCTGGCTCCATACCCCTGCCGGCAGCCGCGACCGCTGGGTCTGGATCGCGATCATCGTGCTCGGGAAGCTGCCGGGCGCGATCGCGTACTACCTGCTCCGAGATCGGGTGGCGGTCAGCCGGGCCTGAGCGCATAGAATGCCTTCTCCACTGACCTTCTTCTCCGGGGGGATGTGAAGGGAGGGTTTTCGATGCGCAGGAACAAACTGATGACCCTGGCCGCACTGGCCGGTCTGCTCGTGCCGCTAGCGGCAGCCGCCCAGTCCGACGGCCATCAACTGACCGACCAGATGATCCGACGGGCCGAGAGGACGGTCCGGCAGATCTCTCTGACCCGCTGGCACGTGCAGGAGGCGGTCGCCGCCCACAACGCGCTGGTCGAAGGGGGCGGGGACTCGCGCGTGGCCCACCGCGATCTCACCCGCCAGGTCGGACGGACCGAGAGCCAGCTCGAGAACACCCGCCGCGCGGTGAGCCGGATGGAAGAGTCGGCCAAGACCTTCTTCGACGACTGGGCCGCGAGCCTCGAGTCGATCGCCGACGAGAACTTGCGAACCACGGCGATGGGGCGCATGAGCGGCACCCGGGACCGGTATGACGAGATCCTGGCCCTTGGCCGCAAGGCCCGCGACGAGTTCGACGCCTTCATCTCGCTACTGCGGGACAAGCTGGTCTTCACCGGCCACGATCTCAACCCGGAGGCGCTGGCTGCGCTACGCGAGGAGTCGCCGCGCTTCAACGAGCAGGCCGAGGCCTTGCGGCGCGAGATCGATCGCACGATCGGCACCGCCCACCGCTACATCGACTCGCTGCGGCCGGAGTAGCCGATCCCGAGCGCTCCGCAGTCAGCCCCCGGTCCGGTTCGTTCGGGCGAGCGAATCGAATCGATCGACACCCTGCGCGGCTTTGCACTGCTCGGCATCCTGGCGATGAACGTCACCGGGATGGCGTTCCCGATGGCCGCGTATTTCAGCCCGATGCCGTACGGCGGCTCGACCGGCGCCAACTTCGGGGCGTGGGTCTTCGCGCACATGTTCTTCGAGCTCAAGATGATGGGAATCTTCTCGATGCTCTTCGGCGCCGGCTTGATCCTGATGGCCGAGCGCGCGCAGGCGTCCGGGCGCCCGTTCGGCCGGGTCTACTACCGCCGGATCCTCTGGCTCCTGGTGATCGGCCTCGTGCACTCCTATCTGATCTGGCACGGGGACATCCTCGTCACCTATGCCCTCTGCGGCCTGGTCCTTTTCCTGCTGCGGAAGCGGTCCGCGCGCACGCTTCTGGTCAGCGGCGCCGCGGTTCTCTTGTTCGGAGCACTTCTCTCTGCGGGCGGGGGGTACGCGCAGGGCAGGCTGCGAGCCGTCGCCCACGAGATCCAGGAAAAGGTCACGGCGGGCGAAGAGATGACGCCGCGTCGGCAAGACCTGGTCGACCAGTGGCATGACGTCAGAGGCTATTTCGCTCCCACCGAGGACGAGATCGAGGACTCGATCGAGATCTGGCGAGGGGTGCCGGGCGTGGTGCTCGAGGCCAACGTCGAGGAGACCATCGGCATGCACACCGAGGCGGTGCCCTTCATGCTCTTCTGGCGGGCTCTCGCGCTCATGCTTCTCGGCATGGGGCTGTTCAAGCTCGGGGTCCTCACTGGCGAGAGATCGAGCGAGTTCTACCGGAGATGGCTGCTGGTCGGGTTTGGCGTCGGACTGCCGATCGTTGGCGCCGGCATCTATCAGCGGAGCCGGAACGACTGGGACTTCGTGTCGAACTTCCTCGTCGACGGTCAGTTCAACTACTTCGGGAGCGTCCTGGTCAGCCTCGGCTACGTCAGCCTGGTCATGCTGATCTGTCAGGCGGGCAAGCTTCCGCGACTACGGGCAAGGCTCGCTGCAGTCGGCCGTATGGCGCTCACCAACTACCTCTTGCAGTCGGTGATCGGAGTGCTGGTGTTCTACGGCTACGGTCTCGGTCTGTTCGGTCGTGTCGACCGGTTCGGCCTCTGGTGGTTCATCCTCGCAGTCTGGGCGTTGCAGCTGATCTGGAGCCCTTGGTGGCTGAGCCGTTTCCGCTTCGGGCCGGTCGAGTGGCTCTGGCGATCCTTGACCTACTGGCGCTGGCAGCCACTGCGGGCCGGCTGACAGGCCCGGCCTAGCTCCGCGTCGCTTCGGGCGGCTCCTCTTCGCCGCTCTGATCGTGCTCGACCTCGACCCGATCCGGATTCTGGAGCGCCTCCTGCATGGTGGTCACCTTCCGGTCGGGCTGGAGCAGTGATTCGACCTCGAGGAGGCCGGTACCGAGTGGACTGCCCTTGCCGCTCGCTTTCTCGCCGAGCATGCGCTCCTGGCGTTTCGCCTCGAGGAAGATGATGAGGACAAGGAGACTGAGGCCGAGGCCGATGAGAATCACGGTCATAGGGCGGTCCCTGGGAAGAGTCGGGGCCTTGAAATCGTTATATCAGGTACGCGGGCCATTGGAGGGCGGATTCGGGCGCGGGTCTGCCAGATTGGCACGCGAAAACCCAATAAAAACCTGCTGTTTTTGCCCCTTTACACGCCGCCGATAGTCTCTTATACTCGCTCATTCCCCACAGTCGACCACAAGCGGTGGCCGACCGGGGAAGGTTTGTCGAGTTTTTCACGCCCACGTGGCTCAGGGGTAGAGCACTTCCTTGGTAAGGAAGGGGTCACCGGTTCAAATCCGGTCGTGGGCTCCAGGAAAGCAAAACAACCATCAGAAACGGCGGCAATTTTGCACACTCTCGGCGGCTGAAGCGAGCCGACAAGGGTGGGTCTAGTCTCTAGGAGGAAGCCGGAGCATCATGGCGAAGGAGAAGTTTGAGCGTACGAAGCCTCATGTGAACGTGGGGACGATCGGTCACGTCGATCACGGCAAGACGACGCTGACGGCTGCGATCA
>CAMYOG010000019.1 GCA_947259925.1 Thermoanaerobaculia bacterium | reverse complement strand
AGGACAGCGTGCAGATCCACCCAGAACACACAGTCAAATGTGCTACTTCAACCGCAACGGGCCCTTGACCGGGCCGACCGACTCATAGAACCCGTTTCGGAGAGCGATCGACCCCCGAGGAGGTGTCACCCATTTCGGAGCGCAATCGGCCTGCTCAATCCCGCAGCCCGGTCCGTCTACTACTGCGGAGTGATACCTGGTCGCCATTCGCAGCCATGTTCACGGCTGCGCCGCTTGGGAGGCACTATGTACAGAAGGGAAATGCCTACACGTTTGCTGGTGGCCTCGCTGGTCGCTCTCTCCACGATCCTGCTGACCGCCTGCCCGCAGGCTGAAGAAGCGACGGAGAGCGCGGTCGACGCTGCCGAGGGGGCGGGTGAGGCCGCCGCCGCGACCGAAGAGGGGATGGACGCGGCCGGAGAGGTGATCGAAGAGGGCGAGGAAGGGGCGATGGCTGCTGAAGGCGAGGCCGCAGCGGAGCCCACCATGATGCCGCCGGATGAGCCGCCTGTCGAGATGCCACCGGATGAGCCTCCTAGCGAGATGCCACCGGATGAGCCCCCCGGCTGACGGATCTGGAGGGCTCCCAGATGCACATCCGAGTCCTCGGAATCGAGATCGAACGGAAGACCGACATCCTTGCGGCAGCGGCCTTCGTCATGGCCCTGGGAAGTGCCCTGTTTCAGGGGGCCATGCTGCTCCGCGGTCCTGAGCTGATCCTGTTTCCCCCGGAGCAGATACTGATCAGGGGTGAGAAGTACGCATCGGGGCGAGTCTGGGTGAGGTTCGCCGCCCAAATGGCTTACGTCAACACGGGACACGTAGGGCACAACGCCGCGGTTGGTCGCGAGGCCCTCCGGTTCTCGCTCGGCGATGATTCCTACGAACAGAGCTGGCAGACCTTCGAGTCCTTTCACGCCCCCAAGGGGAAGTTGGTCTCGGAAGAGCGGAAGGCCGCTCATCCGTTCACGGTTGCAGCCGGCAGTGTGGTCGGCCACGAGACCTACTTCGCACCTCGCTCCGAGCGGATACAAGGCGACCCGAGATCGAGGTCACCAAAGCCCGGGGCAGGAGCCAGGAACTTCCTCGAGTGGGACACCTTCCTAGCCAGGCTCTCGGACCTGGCTCAAGTGGATTTCGAGGTCGAGGCGCACGTCTACGGGAAAAACGCACTCGTGGCGACCTGTTCGGTTCAGGTGACCGAGAAGCTCCTCAAGAGGCTCGAGAAGAGAGGCTGGGCAGCTCCCTCCTGTTTCTCCTCGTGATGCGAGCGGCCCTGGCAGGCGGCAGCAGAGAGGTAGCCTTGAGGGGTGGAGGCACGTTTCAGTCAGTTGGCGTGTGCATCGGCCACCCGGACGACCCGCGCCTGTAGTGCGGCGCTGGCCGGGCTCCTCGGCCTGCTGGCTCTCTCGTGCAGTAGCTCCCACCCGTGCTTCGGCCCGGTCGGAAGCTGGAAGCCGTTCGTGTCGGTCCGGCTGTTCGGAGAGAGGTGGAATCCCCATCTGATCTTCGATGAGCTGGGGAGGTCGAGTCTGCTCTGGGAAGACAGCATGTTCTACGCGGCGGAGAAGTGCGGCGGGTTGACCGCTGCCGAGAAGAACGATCTCGTCTCCGCCTGGGAGGCCGCGTTCGCGGAGCCATTCAGCTCGCCGAGAGACGGGATCGCGGTCTTCTCTTCACCCGGCCACGTGTACGTTCTGGAGTCGGTCGAGGAGCTCGACGGCAATCCGCTCCTCCGCGAAGCGATCACCACGACCTTGCGGCTAGCGCTTACCCAGTACTCCGGCCGACGGCTCCAGAGATTCCTCGAGGAACATCCGCTCGGGGTTCTGCTCGAGTAGCTGCTCCTGCGTCCCGACAGCGTCCCCACCCGCGGCTACTCGCACGGAGTCGCGGTGATCGACGCGCTCAGAGTCGCTCCCACCTCGACCGCGACACCGTTCCCGAAGACGACACTCTCTCCGGAGAAGAGCTCCAGGTCTCCGGAAGAGGTAACAGTGACGCTCGGGCCGAGCGAGATGTCGAAGACCGCTCTGGACGTCATCGCTCCGCTGACGCTCTGATTCCCGATAGCAGCTGACGCCGGGCAGGTCTGAGTGGTCACGCCGACCGAGACCGCGGCGGAGCCCTCGAGCCCGCCGGAGTCGGTGACCGCGGCGATCACCTGATGTAATCCCGGCGAGAGGGTCGTCGCCACCGAGCCGCCCGAGCCGATCGGACCATCCAGACTCGACGTCCACGCGAGGCTCGCGGTCAGGTCGCCGTCCTCGGTGTCGAGCGCGGTGCCGGCGAAGTCGATCGTGACCCCCTCGCCGTAGGCCGAGTAGTCGGCGGGATCGTAGATCGAGACGGCGGGAACCGAGTTCGGATCGACCCACTCGTCGGCGCCGACGTCGGGAGCCGCATCGCGCCCCTGGCCGTCGAAGTCGTCGCCGACGCCGGCGGGCCAGCCCTGGTCGATCGCCACGAACGCCGTCTCGAGCAGGTGCAGATCGCCCGCGGCCATGGCGACGAACAGGTCGGGCGTCGCGAGGACGTTGGCGTGCTGCTCGGGCGTCGGAGCGCCATTGCGCAGGGTGATCCGCGGCGCGAACAGGTTGTTGGCGAGGAGCACACTCTCGGATCCGGAGAACCGCACGTCGATGGCCGAGTTGAACGACCCCTCGGCGCTGTAGATCGTGTTGTGGAGGACCTGGGGCCTCCAGGCCGACTCGAGACCGATGCCGGAGTCGTACTCCACGCCGATATCGGCATAGACGATGTTGTTCTGGATGGTGCCACCGATGTGCATGACCTCGTCCTCGCGGCCTTCCATCTCGGTGCCCGCGAACGGATCGTCGGGGAAGGTGCGGACGAAGGCCTCCTGGCCGAGGCCGAAGCCAATGCCGCGGGCGTTGTGGAGGATCAGGTTTCGCTCGACCAGCGGCTCGCGATTCGAGCGGAAGAAATGGATCGCGTGCTCGGCGAGACCGCCGTTGGTGCAGTAGATGTCGCGGATCACCATGTCGCGGATGGTCCAGCCCCAGGTCTGATGGAGGTCGAAGCCGCCGGTGTAGCAGAGGAAGCCGGGCGTCGGATTGTCGTGGACGAACGTACGACCGGCGTCGGTGAGCTCGAGCTCGCCACAGGCGGCCAGTCCGAAGTCGGCGTAGTCGCCGCCGCTCTGGTTGACCTTCACCAGTTGCTGGCGCCCGTCCTCGATCTTCAAGTTGTAGAGCGTCACCCGGTGGCCGCCGCCGGTGACGTGGATCGGGTGGTACCAGGCGCGGCGGATCGTCAGGTCGGCGACGGTAATGTCGGCCTCGTCGATGAACAGGATCTCGGCGGCGCTCGTCCGGTAGCCGCCGTCGAGAATCACCCCGTCGCGATTGCCCGAGGTCGAGCGCAGGGTGACCTCCGGGTTGCCGAACTGGATGTAGCCGTGCATCGCGTAGACGCCGTCGTCGAGCAGGATGGTGGTGTTCGATTGCGCCTGGAGAGCGATGGTCGGCAGGTCACCGGCGTCGGCCGGTGTCAGCTGGACGATCGTGTCACCGGCTGGTGGAGGCCCGAACGCCGGGCAGTGGTTGTCCGCGGCGCGGGCGGGTGAGAAGGAGAGCGCCAGGACGACGGTACTTACGAGTAGCCGACCGATCCGCCAGGGAGACACGGTGCGACCAACCTGTCGCAGACAGGGGTCACCGGCAGTGACAGGCGCCACAGCCCGGGGACGGCATCGAGCTCACCACGGAGCCCACCCGCTCGGGCTTGGGTGCGGACCACCCGGTCTGCTAGATTTCTCGTGGAATCAACATGCCTCACTCGATTCGGCAGGTCGCCTACTTCTACACGACGGTGCGGGACCGGCCGGGGAAGGCCTACGGCCTGCTCTCCCGGTTGAGCGCCGCCGGAGTGAATCTGCTCGCCTTCAACGCGGTCCCCGCCGGGCTCGAGCAGACGCAGCTCGTCCTCTTCCCGGAGGACGTCGAGCTGTTGAGCCAGGTGGCCACCGAGCGCAACCTCGAGCTCGCCGGCCCCCACCACGCGCTCTTGATCCAGGGCGACGACGAGCTGGGGGCGCTGGCGGATATCCATCGGCGCCTGTCGGACCTCGGCATCAACGTCTCGGCCGCGAGCGGCGTCGCCGACGGCGGCGGCGGCTACGGCTACATCGTCTACGTCCGCGCCGAGGACCTGCCGCGCGCCGCCGAAGCCCTGGGCATCTGACCCGCCGGTGCCTACGGAGCGGCCGACAGCCCCTCGGCCAGCATCACGCTGAACAGCTGTTCCCATCCGGCCAGGATGATGCGCTCGCCGGTCGGGGAGATCGCGAACGACTCGGTGGCGATCTCCGAATCGAAGCCGGCCAAAACACGGCGGCTCGCGGACGTGTCCCTGCCCGGGGCGAAGTCCTGGAGGTAGATCCCGTTGCAGCCCCAGTCGTCCTGGCCGATGAAGGCGATCGCCCGGCCGTCGGCCATCCAGCGGGCGCGGCCTAGGGCGGCCGCCGTCGCTCGACGCCGCTCGATCCGTATCTCGAACGGCACCTGGGCGCCGCTCTCGATCTCCAGAACTCTCAGAGCGGTCAGCGTCGGGCTGAGGCTCAGAGTGTAGAGAACGTACCTGCCATCGGGCGAGATCTCTGGCAGGTTCAGGTTGCCGCCCAGGAGGAGCGTCGGGTCACTCCCGTCCGGCCGGATCTTCCACAAGCCGGGCTGGCTCGGGTTGGTCGACGCATAGGCGATCCAGCCGCCGTCCGGAGTCGCCGTCGGGTTCTCGGCGTCGACCCCGTCCTGGGTCACCTGTCTCGCGTTGCCGCCGTCCAGATCCGCCAGCCACACCTCGAAGTGGCCGGCGCGGTTGGTGCTCCACAGAAGCTTGCTCCCTGCGTCGAAGAAAGCCGGGTCCCAATCGTCCGCCGGATCGGCGGTGAGCCGTCTGAGCTCACCGGTTTCGGTCGACACGGCCCACAGGTCGAGGTTGCCGCTGCGGTTCGACGAGAAGACGACCCAGGCGCCGTCGGGCGAGTAGACCGGCTGGCGATCGGTGCTGCTGCCACGGCTCAGCCAGTGCTGCGACCTCTGGTGCTCGCCGCCGATCGAGACTTCGAGCAGATTCTCGCGCGGCGAACGAGCGTCGAAGACCAGGCCGGTGCGTCCCATCAGATCGACCACGCTGCTGCTGCTCGGACTCCAGACGCTCTCGAGGAGCTCTCCGCCCGGGACACGCTGTCGGATGATTCGCGCGGCACTTCCCGCCGCTTGGACCACCGATTCCGCCTGGATGTAGACCAGCTCGGAAGGGCTGGGCCAGGCCACCGACGAGATCGTGCGCAGAGGCCCGGGCGCGGAGATCACCGACGGTTCGGAGACGTCCAGCGCCGCCAGATAGATCGAGGGGTCGACGATCGGCTGCTGCCCGGTGCCGACCGACGTGGCGGCGACCCGCTCGCCATCGGGCGACCAGCGCGGGTGGGCCAGGGCCCGCGCCTCGAACACCGCGATCACCTCGGGCTTGGAGCCGTCGGCCGCCGCGACGCCCAGCGTCGAGTCGATGCGCTCACCGGTCATCGACCAGCGCACGAACGCGATGCGACGCCCGTCGGGCGACCAGTCGCCGAACGCGACGTCGTCGATCAGCTTGCGAGGCGCGCCACCGAGCAGAGGCACCCGGTAGAGGCTCGATCGGCCCGCCTCGGTTCGAGTGAAGAGGACGTGTGCGCCGTCGGGGGAGAAGCGAGGGAAGTCATCGGGGCCTTCGGTCAGCGGAGCCTCACCGCCCCCCGATGCCTGTTTCAGCCAGATGCGTGAGCGGTCGTCGCGGTCCGAAGTGAACGCGATCAGTCGGCCATCCGGCGATACCGCGGGCGACCGATCGCGCCCGGAATAGGTGAGAGGCGAGAACGTCAGCTGTTGAGCGTCCGGTGATTCAGTGATCGCGCGGTCGAGGAGCAGCCCGGTCAGGAACGCGGCCACGGCGACGGCCGCCGCCGTGAGGCGCCAACGCCATCGTCGACCGCCGGTGCTCGCCGCCGGAGCAGTGGTCTGGTAGTCGCCGGAGCCGATCGCCACCGCCTCGAGATCGAAGGCCAGATCCCGCGCCGACTGGAATCTCGCTTGGGGATCCTTCTCCAGGCAGTGCCGGAGGACGCGGTCGATCTCCGGCGTCAGGGCGTCCGGGCCGAGCTCGGCCGGCTCGCTCGAGAGCACCGCGTGCATCGTGTCGAACGATGACTCGGCCTGGAAGGCGCGCTGCCCTGAGAGCATCTCGTAGAAGACCGCACCGAACGAGAAGATGTCGGAGCGCTCGTCGGTCGGGGCGGCCCGCACCTGCTCGGGCGACATGTAGCCGACGGTGCCCAGCAGCCGGCCCATCTCGGTCACCGCGACGGTCTCGCGGTCGGGGGTCGGCGGTCGCTCCTCGATGAGCTTGGCGAGGCCGAAGTCGAGGATCTTCACCTGTCCCTCGCGGGTGATGAAGACGTTCTCGGGCTTGAGGTCGCGATGGACCACCCCTTTGTCGTGAGCGGCCGCGAGACCGCGCGCGACCTGGATCCCGATGTCGACCGCGATCCGGCGCGGGAGCTTGCCGCCAGCCAACCGTTGACGCAGGGTCTGTCCCTCCAGCAGCTCCATCACCGCGAAGCAGGTCTCGCCACTGACGCCGAAGTCGTGGATACCGAGGATGTTCGGGTGGTCGAGAGCGGCGACCGCGCGCGCCTCGCGCTCGAAGCGCGCCCGATGCTCCTCGCGGTCGGTCACCTCGGCAGAGAGGACCTTGATGGCCACCTGCCGCTGGAGCTCCGTGTCTTCGGCCAGATAGACGACACCCATCCCGCCGCGACCGAGCTCCTCCACGATCTCGTAGTGAGACAGCCTGCTTCCGATCACGGCGGCACCGACGACCTAGCTGCCGTTCTGACGCTCCTCGACGAGCTGTGGACACCTCGCCGCGCGGACGGCCCGCCCGGACAGAGCCATGTTGATCTTTCGACCGGACTCCGGTGCCAAGCCGATCGCGGTTCCACCGATCGCGCTCTTCCGTCCCCTGCCGTCGATTTCGGCCTGACCGGTGACTTCGATCAGCTCGCCCGTCCCGTCGTCGGTGAGCTCGAACTCGAACACGAACGACCCCTGCCCCTTGTCCTTGTCGGTGTCGAGCCGACTCCAGCTACCGCAGTCGTCGCCACTGCAGACCTCGGTCCGCGTGAACTCCAGGCAGCCGAAGCCCTCTTCGTACGCCTCCGACGCATCGGAGGCGACTCCGATCGAGACGACGAAGTAAGTGCGACCGGCCGGAGGTTTGGCGGCGGTGGCAGCCGAGGAGACGAACAGCGCTATGAGTAGAACGGCAGCGATCTTCAGAGTTGATCCAGTGTGCAGCATCGGTCAATTCCCCCTTCTGACGACCCTACCGGCGCCCACCACGGTGACGTTCACCGTCGGGCTGCCGAAGTACTCGAGTAGCGAAACGCCCGCCACGGTCCCCTCGAGCAGCTCTCGCACTCGGACCACCGCCGCGGAAGCGCCCACCAGGTTCACCGTGGCCACCCGGCTGTCGAGGTCGGCGCCGTCGTAGGCACAGGCACCGCTCAGGCTGACGATCTGCCGGTCGACAGCGCCTCCGAGCTTGGCGGCGGAAGCACCGGCCAGGGTCAGTCGCAGCACGTCGGTGTCGATGTCTGTCGACTCGACGCCGGCAGCGCCGGAGACCAGGATCTCGTCGAGCTCCGACACCGTGAGGCGATAGGTGATCTGGTTCTGGGTCGAGAACCTTCCTTCGCTCGCGAGCTGCAGCTGTCCACCGACGACCGCCGAGGTGAGTAGCGGCAGGATGTTGTCGTCGGCGGTCACGGTCAGCGACTCGGTGCCGGTGTGCTCGATGATCAGCCGACCGACTCCGGCAAGGGACACGGCGTCAAAGTCGGCGACGTCTCTCGACTCGGTGTCCAGATTGCCCGAGCCGACGATCGTCTCGCCGTCATCGTCATCGGGACTCTGAACCAAGAGCTCCCGACACTGCTCTGGACTGGCTTCGCGGCCCACGAACGAGAAGTTGGATCGCCTGCCGCGCTCCAGCTGGCTGCCGGCGCCGCCGATCGAGCTCCGCGGCCCCGTCCCCTCGACGGTGGCGTGGCCGTCGAGGGTTACCGGGACTCCGTTTTCGAGAAACGACAGCTGGAACGAGAACGAGCTCGCCGGACCGGGGCTCTCCGTCCGCTGCCACGAGCCGCAGAACTCGCCCCCAAGCGAGCAGAAGTCTTCCCCGGTGAACTCGAAGCACTGGTGCTGGATGTCGTACGCTGCTCCGACGCCGACCAGGGCGGTGAAGTAGGTCTTGCCGTTCGGTGGCTTGGCAGCGCTGATGGGCTGCGTCCCGACGAGCAGCACAGCCACGGCGAAGGTGAAGAGGGCCCACGCGAACTGCGCTCGCGCGGGCCTCGGGCGGGTTTTTGTCGGCATACACGCGCTCCTTTCTGAGGGGTGCCGGGGAGACCGGGACACTCTTCGAGCTTCCGGCCCTCTACAGGAAACGCGCTCCCCGCGGATCGAATCCGCAACACTCCGTTCGGCGTACGCGCGGGGCCTAGTGGGTTCCAGTAGACCGGTTGCCGTCGAGGTGGGGAACACCCGCCCGGGTGGACAGCCAGCCCGCCCGTCGAGGCTCCGATCTAGCCGGAGGTCTCGGGTATCCGGGTGGCTTCTCGTACGACCGGCTTGGCGAACACCTGCTCCCAGTCGACCCGCCCGGTCAGCTGCATCAGGAGGAAGAGGGTCAGGATCGCTCCGACCGTCACCGTAAGCCCGGTGTAGCCCTCGAAGAAGAACGCGTAGCTGAACAGCACCAGGAAGACCAGCTGGGCGCCGCCAGCGTAGGTCAACGCGCGGCGGATGCCGCAGACCAGTCGCAGGTAGCTCACAACGAGTCCGATGCTGACCACCGAGGCGATGCCGAACGCCAGGTGGATGCTCAGGTGGTCGACCAGGTAGGCGAGCAGCAGGTGGAAGGCGAAAAAGGCGGTCGAAAGGAAGAAGTAGTGGGCGGGGTGGAGCTCCAGGTGCTTGAGCACCCCGAGAACGATCATGACGGTGATGAAGAAAAGGAGCGAGACCGGCGCGAAGAAAGTGATCCGCGAGGTCAGCGGGCCGGGGTTGAGCCGGTTCGGCAGGTCCATGCCGATCGCCTTGCCGCTGACCAGGTTGTCGAAGGTCCAGGCGAGCTGCCAGCCGTCGCCGGAGCGGGTCTTGGTGCTAGGCGACAGGGTGTCGGCGGGGAAGTCGATCTCTGAGAAATCGGTGGTCATGGTGAGATCGAAGTTGCGGACGTTGGCGACGCCCTGGGGCGCGAACAGATAGCGCCAGGTGTCGAGGCCGCGCGACCGGTACCCGACCTCGATCAGCGCCTCCTGGCCGGGCGCGAGATCGACCTCGCTCCGGAGCCCCTGTGCCAGATCGGTCGCCGCTGGTGCCTCATTGCCGTCGACCTGAAACGAGAAGTCGTCGTAGATCGCCTGGTCCGAGGGAAAAGTGAAGGCGAGCCGCACCGGCCCATCCACATCTTCCGGGGCCTCGACCCGGTAGGTGCCGTGGAACGCGACCGCGTAGGTGTCGTACCAGAGGAGCCCCTTCCGACGATGCTCGAGCTCGAGATCGACGGCGATGCGGCCGGCGGTCAGGGGGATCGGAATCCGGTCGGTGACCTCCTTCTCGATCCGGCGGGTGATCTCCTGGCCCTCCGCGTCTTCTTCCTTGACGGTCTCGAACACCGTGCGCTTGCGGCAGAAGTAGGCCTCGGGTGCCGCCTGACGGTGCTCGCCTCCCCAGAGCGCGGTCACCGCCTGGGTCAGAGCGTAGTCGGACTTGCCGGTGCGGGCGACCACCGAGCCGCCGAGAGCGAACCACGCCAGCGCGGTCGCAGCGAAGATGAAGAGAATGGCAAAGAGGCGCTTCACGGTCATTCGGATGACTCCTTCTTCGTAGCCGTTCGAGAGGTGTCTAGCTGTGGGGACCGACGGCGCTGAGCTTTGGCAGAGCTCCGAATCGCCGGTCGCGGTGATCGAGCTCGGTCAGGGCGGCCTGGAGATCGGACGCATCGAAGTCGGGCCAGAGGGTCGGAGTGAAGACGAGCTCGGCGTAGGCGGACTCCCAGAGGAGGAAGTCGCTCAAGCGCTGCTCACCGGAGGTTCGGATCAGGAGATCGACCGGCGGCACGCCGCAGACGGAGTGGCACGCCCGCTCGAGCGCCCGCGCGAAGCGGTCGGTGTCGGGCAGTCCGGCGGAGTGGGGTGGAGGCTCGATCTGGTCGGCCGCCCGCGCCAGCATCTCGCGCCCCGAGTAGTCGACCGCGATCCGCAGCAGGAGGCGTGAGGCGCTCGCGGTCAGCGCCTCGGCGTCCTCGATCGCCCGCACCAGCCTCGGCGCCAGCCGGTCGCGCCGGCCGACGACGTTGAGGCGCACGCCGTTCTCCCGGCATTCGGCGGCCTCGGTCGCCAGATAGCGCTCGAACAGGCTCATCAGCGCATCGACCTCGGGTACCGGCCGCTTCCAGTTGTCGGCGGAGAAGGCGAAGAGCGTCAGGACCGAGACCTGCTCTTCGGCCGCGGCCTCGACCACTCGCCGGACGGCTTTCGCTCCGGCTCGATGGCCGGCGGTCCGGGGCCAGCCTCGCTGGAGCGCCCAGCGGCCGTTGCCGTCGAGGATGATGGCGACGTGGAGTCCCTCGGAGGGATGAAAAGTACTTTGCATCGTAAAGTTAGTCATCGGTGTCGGGTCCTCGGAGATCTCGCTGACCGCAGGCCTACCCGGATCTCGTCGCTTGAATCAACGCTTCCATGTGATCGAGATAGCGCGAGAGCGCTTGGCGACCCTTGGCGGTCAGTCGGTACTCGGTCTTCGGGTGCCGGTCCTCGAAGGTCTTCTTGCACGAGACGTAGCCGGCGTCCTCGAGCTTGCGGGCGTGGACGCTCAGGTTGCCGTCGCTGGTCTCGAGCAGCTGCTTGAGCTCGGAGAAGGTGAGGGCCGGATTCACCGCCAGCGCGCTCAGCATCCCGAGACGCACCCGCTCGTAGACTAGCCGGTCGAACTCGCGCGCCTTCGGGTCGGCCAGGTAGCCGGACAGGCCGCTCAGCTTGGGCTTCTTCGGAGCATCGCCGCTGGTGCTCGGCCCGTTCGATCGATGGGCGCGCTCACCCACCGTACCGCCTCGCGATGATCGTGCCGAAGAGGATGTGGAGGCCGCCGAAGCCGGCGCCGAGGAGGGCGTTCGACCAGGTGGGCGCGAAGAGTGCGGCGACTCCGAGCACCATGAAGGCGAGCCCCATGATCGGCACCGGCCGGACCGAGAACGTTCCGCCGGTGACGACGCCGACGCCGTAGAGCAGGAGCCAGGTGCCGGGCACGGCGGCCGCCGCCCCGAGGTCGACGAGCACCGCCGTCAGCACCCCGGCGGCGACGACCGGTGGGATCAAGCCGAACAGGAAGCGTCGACCGACACCCCGTGACAGCCTCTCGCCCCGGCCACGCGCCTTGAACAGCATCGCCAGGCCGCCGACGATCGATGCGACGACCGCGGCGCCGATCCACCAGGTCAGCCAGCCGCCTTCCAGGCCCGGCCTCGAAGCGAGCCAGGTCGCGGTCAGCGCGACCAGGCCCATGCCGATGCCGCCCCACCCGGGTACCGAGGTGAACGCCCCCGACGACTCCATGGTCGCGCGGATGAAGCGCAGATTGTCCATCGCCTTGGCGTGGATGGCGGCGGGCGACTCGACCGGGGTCTCGCGACGGAGCGACTGGGGCATCGCGAGGGAGCCTAGAGGAGACTTCTCGCATACGTCAAGTACTTTTCGATACAAAGTAATAAGCAGGACACTGGTGAATGCACGCTCGAGTGCTCGCCTAGGAGCCGATCGATCGCAGCAGTCGTCGTCTCCAGAGCACCATGGCGACCGCGGCCACCAGAGAGCCCACTAGCCAGATCGCCACCGGGGAGAGTGGAACCGGTTGCAGGAGGTACGGTCCGATGCCACGGTCGAGGCTGTGGAGGAGGGGCGAGTTGGCCCAGTCGAAGACGACGTCGAGGGGGCGGCCCTCGGCCTGCGCCTCGAACCGCCGGGCGTGCAGGAAGCCGAAGACCTCGCCGAGCGCGAGGTAGAGCTGCTGGATCACGAGCGCGAAGGCGAGCCAGGCGAAGAGGCGGACGCTCCGCCTCCTCCCACGCTCCATCTCGTCGGCCAACCAGACGGAGAGCGGCAGGATCAGGACGGGGACCACCATCAAGAGGAGCCGCGGTCCGAGCGCCAGGCCCCCGTGCCAGTCGGAGCGTGAGGCGATTGCCACCAGCCGGAAGACGACCGCCGACGCGAGCGTCCACGACAGCACCCGGTGACGGCGATGGAAGCGGGGCCAGAGCGCCAGGCCGACGGCGACCACCGGCACGTAGAGCAGGAGCCCCTTTCCCGGGCTGAAGAGCAGCCCGAGCAGGCCGATTCCCGGCCAGATGAAGGTGCCGTAGCCGTTCTCGATCGCCAGCGCCGGGTCGACCGTCCGTCCGGTCTCGAACGGGCTACCGAACCGTGCTGAGTTGTAGATACCGAGCAGTACCAGAGCCGCGCCGAAGGCCACCAGCCACGCGCCGACGACCCGACGGGAGGACCCGGACGAGTCCTCGGCTCGGTGGATCCAGACCAGATAGAGGACAAAGAACGGCGCGAAGAGGAGCGCGCTGATGTGGGTCAGAACCGCCAGACCGAGGAGCAGTCCCGACGCCACGGCAGACCTGCCTGGCGCTCTAGCGCGCCCACCAGCCTCGTACGGTCGCACCAGCTGGTGGAGCGACAGGACGACGAGCAGAGTCGCCAGCGGCTCGGTGAAGAACGTCCCGCCGTACGCCCAGAGCGGTGTGCCGAAGCCGAGCAGCGCGGCTCCCGACAGGCTGGCGGGCGGTTGCCCGGTCAGGGTCAGCAGGAGTCGGTAGAACGCCCACACACAGAGGGCGCCGACCAGGACGTTGAGCCAGGACGCCGGCCAGCGCGCACCGTGAGCCGCGCGATCGAGGGGCTGCTCGCCACGGAGAGCGTTGGCCCAGCCCTTGCCGAGGTAGTGACTGACGGGGACCTGTCGATCGTCGTAGCGACCCGATGCGGCGATCGCGTCGCCGAGCGCCGCGAACGGCGCGAGCAGGACGGACTGGAGCGGGCCGAAGACGGAGTAGAGCGCTCCGTCCGTTCCCGTTGCGAGTCCGAACGTCGGCCACGGCTCGAGCCGCTGGTCGACGGCGAAGCTGCCTCGCGACGCCAGCGCTTCCGCGGTCCGATAGACGACCTCGCTGTCCGGCGACCGGACACCGCCGTAGGTGGTCACTGCGAAGACCACGAGGGCGAGGGCAACGAGCCCGAGGGGCGACTTCATCCGTCGGAGGTCTTCTTTCTTCGACCTCTCGAGGTCCTGCGATCTTCCCCGAAGACGTCGGGCCGATTCTCGGTGGCGCTCGGGCGGGTCAGTACGATCTCACCGCCCGGCGAGACCGACGCCGTCTCCGCGAGCTCCGGCCAGGCTGCCAGCCAGCGCTTGTACTCGTCGGCGGCCATGAAGGCGAGATCCTGCTCGGGGGTGATCGTGCGCCAGCAGGTGACCGCGACGTCGGGTCGCCGCAGATAGACGCTCACGATCCTCTGGCAGGTCGGCTGGTAGCCGAACATCCGGTGATTGTTCATCAACCAGGCGCTGGCCTGAACTC
>CAMYOG010000018.1:627-14976 GCA_947259925.1 Thermoanaerobaculia bacterium | reverse complement strand
ACCGGCGAAGTCAGCCACGAGCTGAAGTTCGGTACCCGTCTGCGTGAGTTCGACCGCGCCAGTGCCTTCACCTGGCCGCAGGACAACGCCTGGGCGATCGGCAGTCCCTCGCTGGTCGAGGAGTCGACTCTGTTCACGCAGCGTGGTCTCGATCCGCCAGTCAACCAGGAGTACCAGTCGATCTGGGTACAGGACACCATCTCCGGTGGCAACTGGACCCTCAATGCGGGCTTCCGCTGGGACGTTCAGGAGGGCATCAACGAGGCGAACACCGCCGAGGCCAATCCGTGGTTTCCTGAGCTCCATCCGACGCTGTCGTTCGATGGTGCCAGCGCGCCGTTCGACTGGGACACCATCTCGCCGCGTATCGGCATCACCTACGCCCTCGGCGAGGAGCGCAAGACCCTGCTCCGGGCCAGCCTGTCTCAGTTCCCTGAGCAGCTCCAGACCGGCGACATCGACCGGACGAATCCGGCCGGTCCGTCGTATCTGACGCTGGCATGGATCGACGCGGACGGCAGCGGTGACTTCAACGGCTCGACCCTGGCCGGCAACGGTCCGGACATCGTCGTCATCGACGGTACGGACGGTTTCGATCTGGCCGATCCGCTGTCGCTCAACAGCCCGAACGTCACCGATCCCAACCTGGATCCGGAGATGACCGACGAGCTCCTGCTGAGCGTCGAGCACGCCTTCCTGCCCGAGTTCGTGGCTGGTCTCCAGTTCACCTATCGGCAGATCACCGACATCAAGGACGAGGTCGCCTTCGTCCGCGACGCGGCGGGCAACACCCGGCTGCAGCAGGCCAGCGACTATGTGGTCGACAGCATCGCTGCCGGTACGCTGCCGAACGGCCAGGCGTACGCGTTTCCGGTCTGGTCGCTCGACTCCTCGCTCAGTTTCACGGGTGGTGAGCTGCTCACCAACGGTGACCGCGAGCGCGAGTATCAGGGCCTCAACCTCAACTTCACCAAGCGGCTCGCCAACCAGTGGATGGCGCGCGGCTACGTCCAGTACGGCGAGGCCGAGTGGGACGTGCCCGCGAGCTTCCGTGCGCGGCAGAGTCCGAACATCTGTGAAGACGATCTGACCTTCGGCTGCCAGGGTGCAGGTGGCGGCGCGATCGACGGCGGTGTCTACGCTGTCCAGGCGGCCGGTTCCGGCGCCAAGGCGGATGTCTGGATTCAGAGCAGCTGGCAGTACAACCTGAACGGTATGTACCAGGTCGCTCCGGATCGCCCGTGGGGGTTCAACATCGCGGCCAACATCTTCGGTCGCGAGGGCTACCCGCTGCCCTACTTCCTCGACATCAGGACGTCGGACGGGCAATCGCGCGACATCCTCGCGGTCAACGAGGTCGACGATCTCCGTGTCGACGACATCTTCACGGTCGACCTGCGGCTCGACAAGGAGTTCGCGGCGTCCGGCGATGTCAGCTTCACGCTCGGCTTCGACCTGTTCAACGCCCTCAACGAGAACTACACCATGCAGCGTGAGCGTGGCCTCAGCCGTGGCTCTGCGGACTTCCTCCGGGAGACCCTCAGCCCGCGCATCTGGCGGATCAGCGCTCGCCTGAACTGGAAGTAGTCCGACTACTCTAGGACTCTGTAGTTCCTACCGGGGGCTTCGGCCCCCGGTTTTTTTGTCCACCTGCTCCTCGAGCCAGGCAACCGCGGCCGGGCGCCGATCGACGGCGTCCGCGCGGCCCTGAAAGAGCGCGCTCGAGCCGCCGCCACGGCCACCGAGGATCTCGGCGACCCGGGAGCCAGCCTCGCCGACGTCGAGCTCGGAGTCGTCGCCACAGGCGACCACGAAGAGCAGTCCGCGCTCGCCGGCGGCCGTGAGCAGAGCGGCCTTGGCGGGTGCTCGGGCGATCAGGTCGCGAGCGACTCGCTGGAGAAAGCCGCCGTCGACGTTGTCGTAATGCGCCTCGACAAAGCGGCTCGAGTCGACGGCCAGGCCCCGGGCCTCGCTTGCGGCCAGCTCCTCCCGCGCCCGGCGGAGGGCTCGATGCGCGTCCTTGAGCACCCCGAGCTTGGCGCTCGCTGCCTCGACGAGCTCGTCGCCCGAAGTCTCGAACAGACGCCGTAGATCGCGATTGCGGGTCTCGAGCTCCGCCAGCCGCCGCCGGAGCCGGGCGCCCGCCAGCCAGTGAAGGCGGGTGCCGCCGCGCATCGGCTCGGTCGGCCCCAGTCGGATCGCCTCGATCTCCGAGGTGGAGCGGAGATGGGTGCCGCCGCAGGTGGTGATGTCGATGCCGGAGATCTCGACCAGGCGTACGTCCCCGGAGTGGGTCTCCGGTAGACCTCGGCTGCGGATCTCGAGTCGCGTGTACTCGTCCGCCGAGACGTACCGGGTGGTTACCGCGACGGCGGCACGCACCACCCGCATCATTTCTTCCTCCAACCAGGCGAGCTCATCGGTCCCGATCTCGGACGTGTCGAGCTCGATGTCGCATCGACTCGAGCCGAGGTGAAACGAGGTCGTCGTCCAGCCGAAGCGGTCGGCCGCGATCGCGCTCAAGAGGTGCTGGGCGGTGTGCTGCTGCATGTGGTCGTAGCGCTGGCCCCAGTCGAGCTCGAGCTCGGCCGGGCCGGGATCGACGGGCTTGGCGAGATAATGCTGGATGCCCTCCTTGGAGCTCTGGACGTCGACCACGTCGATGCCGTTGAGCCGGCCGGCATCGGCGGGCTGTCCGCCGCCCTCCGGGTAGAAGAGAGTGTCGTCCAGCAGTGCGAACGTGCGGCCGCTGGCCTCGCCGGTCGAGATGACCTCGGTGGCGAGCTCGGTCAGATACGGGTCGCGCTCATACGCCGGTGCCTGCGCCATCGGGTAGAGGCGATTCTGCCACGCCCGGACAGTGCGTCCGCGACACTCGAGCGTCTACAATGAGACCGTGCTCACCGAGCGAGAGCTTCCATACGGCACCTCTCCGGAGGCGATGCTCAGGATCCTGCGCATCATGGTCGCCGCCCTGGCCTTCGGCATGGTGTCCTCCACGGCGGTATTCGCGTTCGTGAGGTCCCGACGGACGACGGTGAGCTCGGAGACGGATCAGGTCTTTCTCGTCGTCATGGGAGTGTTCGGTATCGGCTGCTTCGTCGGCTGGATCGTCTTCCAGCGGTTGAAGATCGGCTGGCTGCGCCGGCAGTGGCCGACGCGCGCCGACACGTCGAACCCGGAAGGGGACCTGGTCCATCCGTTCTTCACCCTCCACCTGACCGGTGCGGCGCTCTCAGAGGCGTCCGGCCTGCTCGCCGCGGTGGTCTACCTCCTCAACGGCCATCTGCTGGCGCTGGCCGTCGTTTTGGTCGCTCTCTACGCGCTCTCGCGGTTCTATCCGCGTGATGATAGCTACGGCCGCTTCGTGGGACTCGTGACCGGGGCCCGGACCGATCCGGCCTGAGCCCCGGAGACCCCCGAACCGGCCGCTGAGCCAGAACCTGGCAGCTTTCTTGCTCGTATTTTCGGTAGGGCAGGGAGTGCTCAGCCGAGGCCGCAAATGTTCGACAAGAGCCCCACTTTCAGCAGGTTCGGTGGCGGCTCGAGAAAGGTGATCGGGGTCAACCTCGGCTACGTCCCCTATATCGAGCCGGAGACCAAGGAAGATCGCCGACCGATGAAGGCGGCGATCGTGCTCGCCATTCTGGCGCACGCGATCTTCTTCATCCTGAATATGCCCGAGGGGCGCGAGACGCCGTTGCGGATCGGTCAGAAGAAGGCCGTCTACGTGGTCAAGCAGGTCAGGTTCAAGCCGCCGCCGCCGCGCGCCGAGCAGCAGATCCAGAAGAAGAAGCAGAAGAAGCGAGTGATTCCGATCCCGGACCCGACGCCCGAGGAGCCCGAGCCCCTGATCGACGAGGAGATCGAGGTGCCGGACTACGACCTCTTCAGCACCTCCGACACGGTCTATGGCATCCCCGACGGACCGCCCGGCCCCGGCGTCATGCAGGCGATGCGTCTTACCGGAGACATCACGCCGCCGCAGAAGGTCTACGCTCCGACGCCCCGCTACACCGAGGAGGGACGACAGAGCCGCACCCAGGGGGTCGTGATCCTCGAGGCGATCGTCGACACGGAAGGAAACGTCAACAACGTCAGGGTGCTCAAGGGCCTACCGAACGGACTGAGCGAGGAGGCGGTCCAGACCGCCAGCACGTGGAAGTACAAGCCGGCGCTTCTGGACGGCAAGCCGGTGCCGGTGTTCCTGAACCTGACGATCCGGTTCTCGCTGCAGTAGCTTCGGAGAGAGGGGAGAGAGTAGCCGGTGCCAGGCCTGCATGATGCGACACTGGGGTCGCCCCTACTCAACTTGCATGATGCAGGCCTGGCACCGACTGCATCACAAACCCCCCTGTTGGACCTCTCCTATGGATTCGGAGCCGTCTGTTCGCGGACGCTACCTATCTGATGGAGGGGTTGAAAGGGGAGGGCTCTCCCCTTTCTTCGACGCTTTCTTTTGGATCTTGGCCCAGGTGTCTCTCAGTGAGACCACCCGGTTGAAGACCAGGCGCTCCGGGCTCGAGTCCTTCGGATCGACGCAGAAGTAGCCGACCCGCTCGAACTGCACGCCGTCGCCCGCCCGGGCGTCCGCCAGGCTCGGCTCGACCCGGCAGCCGGTCAGGACCTCGATGGAATCGGGGTTCAGATTCGATTTCCAGTCGGCGCCCTCCTCGAAGACGCTCGGGTCAGCGACCGAGAAGAGGTGCTCGTAGAGGCGCACCTCGGCCTCGAGCGAGTGCTCGGCCGACACCCAGTGGATCGTCCCGCGCACGCGCCGGCCGTCGGGAGCGGCGCCGCCGCGGGTCTCCGGATCATAGGTGCAGCGCACCTCGACCACCTCGCCGGCGTCGTTCTTCACGTAGTCGACACAGGTGACGAAGTAGCCGTAGCGAAGCCGCACCTCGCGCCCCGGGGCGAGCCGGAAGTACTTCTTCGGCGGGTCCTCGTGGAAGTCGTTGCGATCGATGTAGAGGACGCGCGAGAACGGCACCTTGCGACTGCCGGCGCTCGGGTCCTCGGGGTTGTTGATGGCGTCGAGCTCCTCGGTCTGGTCCTCGGGGTAGTTCTCGATGACGACCTTGAGCGGCCGCAGCACGCCCATCACGCGCGGTGCGATCTCGTTCAGGTCCTGCCGCACGTAGTGCTCGAGCAGCTGGATGTCGACCAGGCTGTTCGCCTTGGCGACGCCGATGCCGTCGCAGAAGCGCCGGATCGACCGCGGGGTGAAGCCGCGGCGGCGCATGCCCGACAGCGTCGGCATGCGGGGGTCGTCCCAGCCCGACACCAGGCCCTCGTTCACCAGCTCGAGGAGCTTCCGCTTCGACATGATCGTGTGGCTCAGATTGAGCCGGGCGAACTCGATCTGACGCGGCGGGTAGATGCCGATCTCTTGAATCAGCCAGTCGTAAAGAGGACGGTGGTCCTCGAACTCGAGGGTGCAGAGCGAATGGGTGATCCGCTCGATCGAGTCCGACTGACCGTGTGCCATGTCGTACATCGGGTAGATGCACCAGTCGTCGCCGGTACGGTGGTGGTGGGCGCGTAGGATCCGGTAGAGGACCGGATCGCGCATGTTGAGGTTCCCCGACGCCATGTCGATCTTGGCCCGCAGCACCCGCGAGCCGTCTTCGAACTCGCCCGCGCGCATGCGCTCGAAGAGGTCGAGGTTCTCCTCGACCGAGCGGTCGCGATGGGGGCTCTCGCTCCCCGGCTCGGTCAGCGTGCCGCGATACTCGCGGATCTCATCGGCCGAGAGGTCGTCGACGTAGGCCTTCCGCTTCTCGATCAACGTGACCCCGTACCTGTAGAGCGTCTCGAAGTAGTCGGAGGCGTAGAGCTCGCGACCCTCCCAGTCGAAGCCGAGCCAGCGGATGTCCTCCTTGATCGAGTCGACGTACTCCTGCTCCTCCTTGATCGGGTTGGTGTCGT
This sequence comes from Thermoanaerobaculia bacterium, assembly GCA_947259925.1. Lineage (GTDB taxonomy): Bacteria > Acidobacteriota > Thermoanaerobaculia > Multivoradales > JAHEKO01 > JAHEKO01. The sequence goes on along the minus strand of CAMYOG010000018.1, from coordinate 9,045 downwards.
CGAAGCGCAGGTTGCAGGTGCCGCCGTACTGTGCCGCCATGCCGAAGTTCAGGCAGATCGACTTGGCGTGGCCGATGTGCAGGTAGCCGTTCGGCTCGGGAGGAAAGCGCGTGTGAACGCTCTCGTGCTTCCCCGAGGCCAGGTCCTCCTCGATGATGGTCTGGATGAAGTGGCTCGGCGAGCTGCTGTCGGTCGGCTCGTTCATGTCGGACCTCGGATTCTAGTCGGAGGGTAGGGTAGACCCCTACGATTCGAGCCGGTGCAGCGCCCGCTCGATCCGGGTCAGCACCCGCTCCCGGCCCAGGATCTCCAGGGTCTCGAACATGCCGAAGCCGACCCCCTTGCCGGTGGTCGCCACCCGGACCGCGTGGATGATCTGGCCGAGCTTGACCCCCTCGTCTTCGACGAAGCTTCGCATCGCGGCCTCGAGCCCCTCGGCTGTCCACTCGTCCTGGCCGGCGAGCCGCTCGCGGAAGCGCCCGAGCAGCTCGCGCGCCTCTTCCGGCTTGCGCAGGCGCTTCTCGAACGCCGCCTCGTCGTAGGCGAGCTCGTCGTCGGCGACGAAGAAGTCGTCAAACTCGAGGATGTCGCCGGCGACCTTGATCCGATCGCCGGCCGCCTCGAGGATTGGATCGAGCTCTGGCGGCACCTGGTCGACCACCAGTCCCGCTCCGCGCAGGTACGGCAGGACCGCGTCACGCTTCTCGGCGATCGACAGCTCCTGCATGTAGTGATCCTGGAAGGCGGTCAGCTTCTGGGGGTCGAAGCTCGCCGGCGAGCTGTTGATGCGCTCGAGCGAGAAGTGCTCGATCATCTCGGCGAGCTCGAAGAACTCGGTCTTGTCGTCGAGCGACCAGCCGAGCAGCAGCAGGTAGTTGAGCAGCGCGTGCGGCAGGTAGCCGACCTCGCGGTAGAAGTCGACGATCACCGGGTTGAAGGTGTCGGCCTCGACCGGGTGACCGACTCGCTCGGCGATCCGCCGGCCGTGCTCGTGGACGCGGCCGAACTCGTCGTTCTTCAGATACTTGGCGAGCTTGCGCTTGCTCAGCTTGGTCTTCGAGCCGGGCTCGGCGACGAACGGCAGGTGGGCGTACTCGGGCAGCTCGTAGCCGAGGCCGGTGGCGATGAAGATCTGCCGCGGCGTGTTCGACAGGTGCTCCTCGGCCCGGATCACGTGGGTGATGCCCATCTCGTGGTCGTCGACGGTGCTCGTCAGGTTGTAGAGGCAGCTGCCGTCGGCGCGCTGGATCACGTGATCCTGCTCGCGCGCCCATTCGAACTCGACCTCGCCCCGGATCCGATCGGTGAGCCGGCAGGAGCCCTCGCGCGGCATCAGGAGGCGCACCACTCCCTGGCGCCCCTCGGCCTCGTAGCGAGCCGCCTGCTCAGCGTTCTCCGCTCGTCGCTTGCGACTGTAGATGAAGCGCTCCTTGGCGGCCTGGGCCGCGTCGCGCTCGACCTGGAGCTCCTCGGCGGTGGCGTAGTCGCGGTAGGCGTGACCGCGCTCGAGCAGGCGCTCGACCGCCGAGGCGTAGAGCTCACGCCGCTGCGACTGATAGTAGGGGCCGTGGTCGCCGCCCACCTCGGGTCCTTCGTCCCAGTCGATCCCCAGCCAGCGAAAACCGTCGAGGATCGGCGCCAGCGCCTCGTCGACATTGCGGCGGGCGTCGGTGTCGTCGATTCTGAGGACGAACCGACCGCCGTGATGCCGGGCGTAGAGCCAGTTGAAGAGCGCCGTTCTGACGCCGCCGATGTGGAGGTAGCCGGTCGGGCTCGGAGCGAAGCGGGTGCGGATTGTCAGATCGCCCCCCTTACCCTCGATCGTCTCCCGCCCTCGCCGGAGTGAGAGGGACGTCCCCGCTCGGTACCCGTGTGGAACATCCGCCTGAGGCTCATTCGACCAGGGCCAGAGCTCGCCGGACGACCTCGGGCACCGTGAAGCCGTAGTTCTCGGCGATGGCGCTCGCCGGGGCCGACGCGCCGAAGCCGTCGACGCCGTGAATCGCTCCGGCTGGGCCGACGTAGCGCTCCCAGCCGAGCGGCGTGCCCGCTTCGATCGCCAGCCGCGCCCGGACTCCGGGCGGCAGCACCGACTCCCGGTAGCTCTCGTCCTGGGCGTCGAACAGCTCCCAGGACGGCATGCTCACCACCCGGGTCGCGACGCCTCGCTCGGTCAGCGTGCGCCGGGCGTCGAGCGCCAGGGAGACCTCGGAGCCGGTGGCGATGAGGATCAGAGCTGGATCGTCGCCCTGGGCGTCCTCGAGCACATAGGCTCCACGGCCGACCCCTTCGGCGGCCCGCTCCGCGGCCTGGGCGAGGATCGGCAGCTTCTGACGGGTGAGCGACAGAGCCGTCGGTCCGGTCCGGTTCTCGACCGCCACCCGCCAGGCCTGCGCGGTCTCACACGCGTCCGCCGGCCGCAGCAGCGTCAGGCCGGGGATGGAGCGCAGCGACAGCAGCTGGCTGATCGGCTGATGGGTCGGTCCGTCCTCGCCCAGGAAGATCGAGTCGTGGGTGAAGACGTAGATCACCGGCAGCCCCATCAGGGCCGCCAGCCGGATCGACGGCCGCATGTAGTCGGAGAAGATCAAGAAGGTGCCGCCGTACGGTCGCAGCATGCCGGAGAGCGCCATGCCGTTGAGGGCGGCGCCCATGGCGTGCTCGCGGACGCCGAAGTAGAAGTTGCGGCCGGCGGTGGTGGCCGAGAAGTCGTCGTGACCGCTCAGGTAGGTGTTGTTGGAGCCGGTCAGATCGGCCGAGCCGCCCGTGAGCTCCGGGACCTCGTCGCAGATCGCGTTGAGCACCTTGCCCGACGCTTTGCGGGTCGCCAGCGGACCGTCTTCGGGCGAGAAGGTGGGCAGACTCGCCTCCCAGCCGGGCCGCAGCTCGCCGCGCACCCGGCGCTCGAGCTCCGCCGCCTGGTCGGGATGGGCGTCGGCGTACGCGGCCACGAGGTCGTTCCAGTCGGCCTCGGCACGGGCGCCGGCTTCGCGACACTCCGAGAACGCCGCCCGGGCCTCGTCGGGAACCAGGAACGTCGGCTCCTGGGGCCAGCCGAGAGCGTCCTTGGTCGCTTTCACTTCGTCGGCCCCGAGCGGCGCGCCGTGCGCTGCCGCCGAGTCCTGCTTGTTCGGGCTGCCGAAGCCGATATGGGTACGAGCGACCACGATCGAGGGCCGGCCGAGCTCGTCTCCGGCCGCCTCACAGGCGGCGTCGAGCGCGTCCAGATCGTTGCCGTCCGCGACCGTCTGGACGTGCCAGCCGTACGCTTCGAAGCGCTTGGCGACGTCCTCGGTGAAGGTCAGATCGGTCGAGCCGTCGATCGAGATCCGATTGTCGTCGTAGAGCACGTTCAGCTTGCCGAGACCGAGGTGCCCCGCCATCGAGCACGCCTCGGAGGCGACGCCCTCCATCAGGTCGCCGTCGCTGGCGATCACCCACACCCGATGATCGATCAGCGGGAAGCTGTCGCGGTTGAACGTCGCGGCGAGCAGGCGCTCGGCGATCGCCATGCCGACGGCGTTGCTGATCCCCTGACCGAGCGGACCGGTCGTGGTCTCGACGCCCGGGGTGTGCCGGTACTCCGGGTGGCCCGGAGTCTTCGACCCCCACTGCCGGAAGTCGACGAGCTCGTCGATCGGCAGGTCGTAGCCCGACAGGTGGAGCAGCGAGTAGATCAGCGCCGAGGCGTGGCCGCACGACAGGACGAAGCGATCGCGATTCGGCCAGCTCGGATTCCCCGGGTTGTGCCGCAGATGCCTGGTCCAGAGCAGGTAGGCCATCGCCGCCTGTCCCATCGGGGCGCCCGGGTGGCCGGACTGCGCCTTCTCGACCATGTCGACGGCAAGGAATCGGATGGTGTTGATGGTGATCTGACGCACATCAGCCGCGACGGTCTGACTCATGAAGGGAGGCTCCCACTGGGGATCTGATTCGCGCTTTTGGGGCCATTTGAGGCGCTCAAAGGCCGACTTCGAGGATGGCGGGAGCATAGCCTCGCCTGAGTGTGCCGTCCAGTCCCAGCGAGTGCTTGTCAGCCCGTCGGTGGCTCCGTAAAATGGCCGTCCGGCCGACCGTGCGGAGAGGTGCTGGAGTGGTCGAACAGGGCTGCTTGCTAAGCAGTTGACCGGGGCAACCTGGTCCGGGGGTTCGAATCCCTCCCTCTCCGCCATCTTGCTCGCTCCGCTCGCAAGCTGGCTCCGAGGGAGGGATTCGGTGCTCGCACGCCGGACTTGATGTCCGTCGTGTCGGAGCGAATCCGCCCATTAGAACCCGCCAACCGCTTCGTCTGGCCTACGATTCGGCTCGCCGGACGGTCAGGACCGGACAGCCGGCGTGCTGGACCACGCGCTCGGCGGTGCTGCCGAGGAGGAGATTCGAGATCGCCGAGCCGCCCTGGATGCCCATCGCGATCAGATCGACGCCGCCAGCCTCCGCCTGCTCGACGATCACGTCGGGCGGGTAACCCTCCTTGGCCAGGATCTCCACCTCCAGCCCCTCCTGGGCTACCTCCTCCTTCGTCGCGCGCAGCTTCTCGAGCGCCTCTCCCTCGTTGTCTTCGAGGTAATTGAGCGAAGTCGGGATGGTGCCGTACGCGGTGTACTCGAACGGCAGGTGATAGGCGTGGAGCAGGGTCAGCTTGGCGACGTCGCCGCCGGCCGGCAGGATGCGGAGCGCGGCGTCGATGGCCACCTCGGCATCGTGGGAGAAGTCGGTCGGGACCAGGACCGAGCGGAGTGGCCGGTGCTGCTCGACGTCTCCCGGATGGATGGTCAGGACTGGGCAGGCGGCCCTCTGAACCACGCGCTCGGCGGTACTGCCGAGGAGGAGATGGCGGATCCCGGTCAGCCCGAGCGTGCCGACGACGATCAGATCGGCGGCGGCGGCGCCGGCAGCCTCGAGGATTGTCTGTGACGGCAGCCCGAGCAGAAGCTCCGGCTGGACCTCGACGCCGGCGTCTCGAACGCGGCTGGCGCTCTCGTCGAGTCGTCCGAGAGCCGCCTGGCGCAGCTGCTCGGTCATGTCGGGCGGTGACGGCAGGTAGTCGCCCATCTGGTTGGGCATCATCAGCGCGTGCACCAGATCGATGCGCGCGCCGTGCGCCTTGGCCAGATCGATCGCCCAATCGAGGCCGGCCTCGGCGGTCTCCGAGAAGTCGGTTGCGACCAGAATCGTCGTCAGTCTGCTGTCGAGGGTCATGACCCTAGTCTAGCGCCAGTCGAGCTCGGAGTCGGTGTGCGATAGTCCGTCTGACTGATTCCAGGGAGAGCCGAAGATGCGTGTCGCCCAGTTCGATCTCGAACGGTTCCAATCGCTGCACGAGCACCAGGTCGAGCTCAATCTCGCCGAATCGGGAGTCCACCCGCTTCGCGCCGCCGACCTGATCGACGAGGCCGGCATGCGAGAGCTGATGGAGACGCCGCTGCTCTACGCGCAGACCAACGGGCCGCTGGAGCTTCGGCAGCGGATCGCGGACCACCTGGGCGCCGACGCGGGCAACGTGCTGGTCACCAGCGGCACCATCGAGGCGAACTTCATCTGCGCCTGGCGCCTGCTCGAGCCGGACGACGAGGTCGCCTGCATGGTGCCGAACTACCTCCAGATCTACGGTCTGGCCGAGAGCTTCGGCACCACCGTGAGGGCGTTCCACCTCCGTCCCGAGCTCGGCTGGCAGCCCGATCTCGAGGGACTCGAGCGCTCGGTGACCGCCCGGACGCGGATGATCACGGTGGTCAATCCGAACAACCCGACCGGGGCGGTTCTGGAGCGCGAGGCGATGGACCAGATCGTCGAGCTGGCGAGGTCGGTCGACGCGTGGATCGTCGCCGACGAGATCTATCGGGGGACTGAGCACGATGGACAGATGTCGCCCAGCTTCTTCGGCGGCTACGAGCGGGTGGTCGTCACCGGCAGCCTGTCGAAGGCGTACGGGCTGCCCGGCCTGCGAGTCGGCTGGGCGATCGGACCGGAGAAGCTGATCGAAGACCTCTGGAGCCGCAAGGACTACACGACGATCACGGCGCCGACGCTCAGCTACCAACTGGCGACGCGAGCACTCGAGCCCGAGACGCTCGGACGGATCCTGGGCCGCAACCGCGATCTGGTGGCGCGCAACCTGGGGATCCTGCGCTCCTGGGTGGACGCCAACGAGCGCCTGTCGCTACAGAAGCCCGCGGCCGGCGCCATGACGCTCGTTCGCTACCAGCATGAGATCGGCTCGGTCGAGCTCGCCGACCGGCTGCGCCGGGAAAAGAGCGTGCTGATCGTTCCCGGCAGTCACTTCGGACTCGAGGGCTACCTGCGGATCGGCTACGGCATCCCGACCGCGGAGCTGACCGATGCCCTCGGCCGTCTGGACGAGCTGCTGGAGGATCTGACGTAGCTCGCGATCGCTCTCCGGCTGTGCGGCGAGGCCCGGCCGCTACTCGCAGATCGGACAGAACCGGGCGTCCGTGCCCCGCGGCCGGTCGCGCTCGGCGTTGACGATGCAGAGGAAGCCGAACGGCTCGTCGTGCTCGTCGTTGCGGAACTGGTGCGGATCGTCGGGCGCGATGTAGACCACGTCGCCGAAGCCGACCTCCCTGGTCTCGCAGCCGATCACCACCTCGCCCCGGCCCCGGATGACGGCGATCACGTGTTCGTGCCGGTGCTGCTCGAGGGTGGTGTAGCCGCCCCGCTCGATCTCGAAGTAGCGCAGGTGGAAGAGGGGCGATTCGCCCGATTCGCCGACGAACACCCGCCGGGTCACGCCGCGCCAGGAGTCGTCTTGCGGCTTGTAGTCGGCGATCGGTACGTGCGACCAGTCGAAGTCGCCACCCTCTTCGCCCAGGAAGTGGAAGAGCTTCGAGACGTTGGCGGCCCGAAGGTCCGGGTCGGCCACGGTCGGGGGCGCAGAGTCCGCTCGTCGCTGGTCAGCCATCGCTCCGAGCGTAGCGTGTCGCCGGTGAAGCGCAAAACGGTCGAGGCCGTTTGACCGATCCGGCGCTCTCCGGGTACGTACCGGTGGAGAGTTGTAACGAGATCGGGGCTCGTCGGGCATGTGTATACTCGCCGGACCCACGAGCAAGGAGGACTGAGGATGAAGCGGAATACGATCTTTCTCTGTGCATTGATGCTGCTATCGGTGGCCGCGGCCAGCGTCGCCGACCACCACGAGGGATCCTGGACCGGCGAGGTCATGGACGTCGCCTGCTACGTCGCCCAGGAGGCACGGGGTAGCGACCACGCCGGGTGCGCCAAGAGCTGCGTCAAGAACGGCCAACCTATGGGTCTCCTGACCGACGACGGCACGCTGGTGCTGCTGGCGGCGGACCACAAGGACGGCGCGCCCTTCGAGGCTCTGAAGGACCTGGCCGGTGAGAAGGCGGAAGTGACGGGCACGCTCTCGGAGCGTGACGGCATGAAGGTGGTGACCGTCACCGGCTCGAAGGCGGCTGGCTGAGGGCCGGTCGATCGAAGCTGAAGCGGCTGACGCTGGCGGCGCTCATCGTCGGAGCTCTGCTCCTGACTCTGGGGCCGTCGCTGGCGCGCCGCGCGCTCTGGCATCGGGAGCTGAACCCGATCCTCCGCGGCAGGCTGCTGGCCGAGGAACAGGGTTGTCTCGCCTGCCACTGGTCGCTCGCGGGCGCCGAGATCTCGAATCCGGGGAGCCGCTGGGGCACCGTCCCGCGGTTCGCGCAGGGCAACGCTCGGATGTACGCCGAGTCGCGTCAGGAGATCGAGGAGTTCATTCGGCTCGGCGCGCCGCGCAGCTGGCTCGAGGATCCGGCGGCCTCCCGCCGCCTCGCCGACCAGCGAATCCGGATGCCGGCCTACGACCAGCTCCTGTCGGTGGACGAGATCGACAACCTGGTGGCCTTCGTCGGTGCGGTCGAGCGGGTCGGCGCGCCGGACGACGCGACCGCCGCCCGCGGCCGCGACCTGGCACGCGCCAAGGGCTGCTTCTCCTGCCACGGGGTCGACGGCTCTGGTGGCGTGCCGAACCCGAGCTCGCTCGGCGGCTTCATCCCCGGGTTCCTGGGCGCCAACTTCACCGACCTGGTCGAAGACGAATCAGAGTTCCGGGAGTGGGTCCTGGACGGCACCAGCACGCGGCTAGAAACGAATCCGATCGTCAGCTACTTCTGGCGCCGTCAGAGGGTCGCGATGCCGGCCTATCGGGGCGAGATCTCCGACGACGAGGTCGCCGCCGTGTGGGTCTGGATCGAGTCGGCACGTGACCCGTCGAATTGACGAAAACGCTTATATTTGCTAGGTTTTTGCCCGTTGGGACGTCGTTCAATGGTAGGACACACGGCTCTGGACCGTGGAATCGGGGTTCGAATCCCTGCGTCCCAGCCAATACCTCCTTTCAGTCGGTCTTAGCAGTCCCGCAGGTCGTCGGTCGTCGGCCTTCGCGCACGGCGCAAAGGCCTCTAG
>CAMYOG010000018.1:0-612 GCA_947259925.1 Thermoanaerobaculia bacterium | reverse complement strand
TCCCGCAGGTCGTCGGTCGTCGGCCTTCGCGCACGGCGCAAAGGCCTCTAGAGCGAATCCCTGCGTCCCAGCCAATACCTCCTTTCAGTCGGTCTTAGCTCTCTCGATCCGGCCTCCCCGCACGGGTGGTGGCCCGGAAGCCCCTGGTTGCTAGCGTGAGCCTCGAATGGGATCTCGCTCGGAGGCCAAGGCGTGCTCATCCGACGCGTCCGAGCCGTTGCTGGGTAGCTACTTCGTCTCGGCCTACCCACCGTTCCGATACTGGAGCGGGACGGAGCTCGGTTCGTTCGAGCGGCGGCTGGCGCAGCGGCCGGTGAGCCCGCGGGGCTTCGGCCTCTACCTGCACATACCGTTCTGTGCGGACCGCTGCCAGTACTGCTACTACCTCTCCTACGACGATCGGGCGGAGGAGATCGATCGCTATCTCGAGGCGCTGACTCGGGAGCTGGCGCTCTACGCCGAGACGCCACAGCTGACCGGTCGGTCGCCGTCGTTCGTCTACGTCGGTGGCGGCACGCCCTCGCTCCTCTCCGAGCGCCGGATTCGGTCTCTGCTGAGCAGTGTCCGGAGCGCGTTCGACTGGTCAGAAGTCCGCGAGGCGACGTTCGAGTG
>CAMYOG010000017.1:103283-126540 GCA_947259925.1 Thermoanaerobaculia bacterium | reverse complement strand
CGGTCGCGGCATCGAACGCCTGGTCGCCGACGGCATCCAGGATCTCGCCGAACTCGACCCCGATCAGATCGGCATGAACGAAGTCCTGTGCGCGATAGGGCGGCCGGGGTCCGTCAAGTAGACGATCCAGCAGCGACATCGGCGTCGAGGTGCCGCCCCAGCGCCCATTGCACTCGACGAATCGGACGACGAAGTCGCCGTCCGGATCGCCCCTGGGGTCTCCGATAACCAGGAAGTCGAACGAACAGCGTCCGACGTAGCCGAGCGCCTGGAGGCCCGCGGCCACCCGGAGCGAGCTCTGGGCCAGATCCCTGTGACACGGCCTGGACAGGCCCGAGGGGCGTGAGCCGACGAAGATCCGACGTTTTCCTTGGAGGATCTGCTCGTAGATGCCGTCGAGCCGCGGCTCGCCCGAACCGAGCGGCGGGATCCAGAGCTGAGTCGACGGCGACAGCTCGGTCTCTTCCCACGCCACCGCCAGCACCTCCTCCTCGCCGTCCCATTCGGTGCGAGCGAGGAAGACTCGGATCTCGTTCTCCAGCGTCTCTTTGCTGAGCCGCTCGACCGCCGCGGCGCTGAAGACGGCGTTGCCCATCGCCGAGGCACATCGCAGGCGCTTCAGTGCGACTCGCTGGTGGCGCTTGGCCAGCTCGGTCAGGGATCGGGCGAGCTCATCGATGTTCGCGCCCGGGATCGTCTCGACCAGGTAGTCGGAGCCGAGGACGCGAGTGACCAGCTCGCTGAAGGTCCCTTTGTCGTTCGCGGCCCAGGTGATCGGTGGCGGTGGCCCGATCACGCCGATGCGTACGCCGGTGGCTTCGGCGAGGCGCCGGCCGAGCTCCCAGACCGCCTCGATCCCCATGTAGGGATGGACGACCAGACCTTGCGCCTCGCGCGCTCGAGCGGCGATCCGCTCGAAGGCCGCCCCCCGGCCGCATGCCTCGGCCACCGCGAGCGGGTTGCTCTTCGCGGGCGCGAACACGTATTCCGCGGCGCCCAGGCACAGCCGCTCGCGGCAGTAGCGCTCGTAGGTCTCGTTTTGCGGCGTCCCCGCCGCGAACAGGTCACCGTCGCCGGCCCGCAGCCGCGCCCGGTGCTGGTACTCCTCGACGCCCTCGATGTCGACCAGGAACGGAATGGCCGACACATCGTCGAGGTTCAGGACCGGCAGGTCCGCGAGCGACTCGTGCCAGGCGAGAGGCTCGAACGCAGCCACCTCCTCGGCTCCGATCTCCTCGGCCAGAGGCTGGACCGCGCTCCGAGCGCGTGCGAGGAGTGAGCTCAGCTCTTCCGTCACCGCGACACTCTAGCCTGACCTCCTCACCTACGTCCGCCCAGAACGCCGGAAATACATGAATCTGCTGCGTTTCGCTCCCGGCGGGCTCCTCGACGTAGTCCCGCTACGCCTACGTCGCCCTTGGTCGCGGGCCTTGCATCTCCGGGCATCTGCGGCATTCTGAATCGAACGCAGGTGAGGAGGTCAGGCTGGCCTTGACCTCGTAAGATCACGCGAACCGGAAGGAGAGCGAGCGAATGGAATGGCTGAGTAACCCCGAATCGTGGATCGCGCTACTCACACTGACGGCGCTCGAGCTGGTTCTGGGGATCGACAACATCATCTTCATCACCATCCTGGCCGGCAAGCTGCCACCCGAGCAGCGGGGCAGGGCGCGGACGATCGGTCTGGCGCTGGCGATGCTGATGCGCATCGGTCTCCTTCTGACGCTCGCCTGGATCGTGCGGCTGACGGCGCCTCTGTTCGCGGTGCTCGGCAACGAGATCTCGGGCCGGGATCTGATCCTGCTGATCGGCGGGCTCTTCCTGCTCGCCAAGAGCACGCGCGAGATCCATCACGGCCTGGAGGGAGTCTCGGGGAGCGGCTCGCGCGCAGTGGCGAGCTCGATGGCCTCGGTTCTGACGCAGATCGTCCTGCTCGACATCGTCTTCTCGCTCGACTCGGTGATCACGGCGGTCGGCATGGTCAAGGAGATTCCGGTCATGGTCACCGCGGTGATCGTGTCGGTGATCCTGATGATGTTGTTTGCCAAGCCGGTGGGGGATTTTGTCGAGGGCCATCCGACCGTGAGGATGCTGGCGCTCTCCTTTCTGCTGCTGATCGGCACCGCGCTGATCGCCGACGGCCTCGATTTCCACATTCCGAAGGGCTACATCTACTTCGCGATGGGCTTCTCGGTCTTCGTCGAGATGCTCAACCTGCGGGTGCGTGGCAAGCCGGTCGATCTGCGCGAGCGGTACGTCGCAGAGGCGGAAGAACCGGCGTCGGGAGCATGAAGTGAGCAAGAATCGGGTGGTGCCGAGGCCTCGCCAGGACCTATCGTGGGCTCGATCGACAAGGAGAGCGCCATGAATCCGGACTACCAGCGCATCGAGACCGCCATCCGCTTCATCGAGGACCGCGCCGTCGACCAACCGTCACTCGACGAGGTCGCCGACGCGGTCGGGCTGAGCCCGTTCCACTTCCAGCGTCTCTTTCGTCGTTGGGCGGGCATCAGCCCCAAGCGCTTCCTGCAGTTCGTGACCGTCGAGCACGCCAAGGAGCTGCTCGCGGGCTCGAGCAGCGTCATGGAGACCGCGTTCGAGGTCGGCCTTTCCGGCCCGGCCCGTCTGCACGATCACTTCGTCTCGCTCGAAGCGGTCACCCCGGGCGAGTTCAAGTCGGGCGGCGCCGGGATCGAGATCGGGTACGGGATCCATCCGAGCCCGTTCGGAGACACGTTCCTGGCGGCCACCGAGCGCGGCATCTGCGGACTGAGGTTCGTCGACGAGGATCCGGAAGGCGCCGTGGCGTGGCTGCGTGGACTCTGGCCCGGAGCCGAGCTGGCCGAGGATCGGGCCAGGACTCGGGAGATCGCGCGGCGGGTCTTCGATCGGGCGGCGGCGGAGCGCGAGTCGATCCGGCTGTTGGTCAAGGGCACCAATTTCCAGATCGCGGTCTGGAAGGCGCTGTTGGAGATCCCGCCCGGGCGCCTGGTCGCCTACGAGCAGGTCGCGCGAGCGATCGGTCGGCCCGCGGCGTCGCGCGCCGTCGGAAGCGCCGTCGGTGCCAATCGGATCTCCTACCTGATCCCCTGTCACCGGGTGATCCGGAGCTCGGGCGCCCTGGGCGGCTACGCCTGGGGACTGCCGCGCAAGCGGGCGATGATCGGCTGGGAGGCGAGCCGCGGCTACCTGGCCGAGGCGCCGCACGCCCAGGCGGTCGGCTAGCGACCTGCTCCTGATCGAGGGCCTGCTCGGGGCCGCTCGGACGGTCGAGTAGCTCCGACGCGTCGATCGCCGTCCGGAGTCAGCTGCCGATATCATTCCGAGATGAGCAGCCAGGCGGCCGCGGGCGAGATTCGCAGGTCTCCGCTCGGGCCGTATCGGCTACGGGGCGCGAGCGCGACGCGGCTGGAGGCGTTCAGCGACGCGGTGTTCGGTTTCTCGGCGACGCTGCTGGTGGTGTCGCTCGAGGTGCCGCAGACCTACGCCGAGCTGGTCGCCAACCTGTACGGCTTCGCGGCGTTCGGGCTGAGCTTTCTCGCTCTGGTGTTCATCTGGCTCGCCCACCGCGGCTTCTTTCGCCGCTACGGACTGAGCGACCCGTGGGTGACGTTCCTGAACATGGTGCTGCTGTTCGTGGTCCTGTTCTTCGTCTATCCGCTCAAGTTCCTGAGCATGGCGTTCGTCGAGCAGATCTTCCAAGTCCCGTCCAGGACCCCGGCGGGCGACCCGGTCAACCGTTTCACGGCGGAGGCGCAGGTGAGCGAGCTGTTCCTGATCTACGGTCTCGGCTTCGCGGCGGTCTTCCTCTGCATCGCGCTGCTCTATCGCCGCGCCCTGGTGCGGCGCGCGGCTCTCGAGCTGACCGATCTCGAGGTCTACGACGCGCGCTCGATCTTCTGGCACTACATGTTGCTGGTGCTGATGGCACTGGTCTCGGTGGTGCTGACGCTGGCCGGTGTCGGTCAGCACCTGGGGGGGATCGCTGGCTGGATCTACGGACTGCTCGGTCCGGTCATGACCCTGTTCTGGACGATCCGCGCCAGGCGGCGCGAACGGCTGGAGAGATCGCTTGCGGGCTAGAGCCTTCCTCCTGACCGTGGCCGCCGGGGTCTGGGTCGCCCTCTCGCCGTTGGCCGCCCAGCCGGACGACCTCGACGCCTGGACCACGGTGCGCTCGGCACACTTCGAGATCCACTCGGACGCCGACCCGGAGCGAGCGGCGGAGATCGTCGGCAGCCTCGAGCGCCTACGTTCGGTGTTCGCCGACCTGGCGTCCGAGATCGAGCTGCGCTCGCCGGCGCCTACCCGCATCTTCGCGTTCCGGGACGCCGACTCGTACGCGCCCTACAAGCGCGGTGGCGGTCAGGTGGGCGTCAAGGTGCTCGGTCAGTTTCTGAGCCACCGGGACGGCAACTACATCACTCTCAACGCGGACCCGAGCTACCTCGGCTCGTACTCGGTGATCTTCCACGAGTACATCCACTTCCTGGTGCAGAGCAACTTCCCGGAGGTGCCGTTGTGGTTCAACGAAGGGCTGGCCGAGTACTACAGCTCCTTCCTGAGTGAGGGGGGCACCGCCTACCTGGGGCAGCCGATCGAGCGACACCTGCGCTGGCTGCATGGCACCGCCGAGCTGGACGTGGCCGGGGTGCTGGCCGTCACCCGGCAGAGCGCGGCCGATCACGACGCGTCCGGCGTCGGCCGGTTCTACGCGGTCTCCTGGATCCTGGTTCACTATCTTCTGTCCGACGAAGCCGATCTGAGCGGTGAGCTGGCGGACTACTTCACCGCCCTGGCGCAGGGAGAGGACTCGCGGGGAGCGTTCGTCGACGCCTTTGGCCTGCGGCCCGCGGAGCTGGAGGAGGCGATCCACGCCTACGCTCGCGAGGGCTCACTGCCGGTCGCGGCGCTCACCCTCGATCGCCTGCCCGGAGCCGGGCGGGTCGACATCATGACCGCCGATCCGGCGACCGTCCTGGTCGGCCTCGGTGATCTGCTCGCCCATATGGGTCGCGAGGACGAGGCGTCGCAGCACATCCATCGAGCGCTCGAGCACGCTCCCGAGTCGGGTGACGCCTGGGCCGCCCTGGCCTACGTGCGGGATCGGCAGCAGCGTCTGAAGGAGGCCGACGAGCTTTGGAGCAGGGCGCTCGAAGCGGTGCCGCGGACGGCGGTCAGCTACCTTCTGGCCGGGCGTCACTATCTGACGCTCGCCGAAGGCGGCGGCCTCGAGGGTGACGGTTCCGAGCTTCAAGAGCTCGCCGACCAGGCGCGCTGGGTACTGGCAGCTGCGACCGAGATCGATCCGTCGTTCGGCGAGGCGTGGCTGATGCGCGGTGTCGCGCACCTGCTGCCGGGAAGCGATGCGGCCGAAGGCATCCCGCATCTCGAGCGCGCTCGCCAGCTCCTGCCCGGCCGGAGCGACGTGCTGTTGCACTTGATCCAGCTTTCGGTCCGGGACGGACGGGAGGACGAAGCGATCGCGATCGCTGAGGGTCCGTTGACCCGAATCGCCGAGCCCGAGGAGGTCGCGGCCGCGCACGAGGAGATCGAGCGCTGGCGCCTGGTCAGATCGGCGAACGAAGCGCTGCAGGCCGGGGAGATCGAGGCAGGGCTCGAGCTGTTCGATCGGGCGATCTCGGTGACCAGCGATCCCGATCTCCGATCGCAGATGGAGGAGAGGCTGGCGGCCTTGCGTCGCCGCCTCGAGGAGAGCCGATGACGAGTCGCGCCGTCTACTGGGTGCGAGGGGCGTTCCACGAGCCGCAGACCCAACGCTACCGTTACGTGCAGGGGGTCATCTGGGTCCTGATCGCGGTCTCGGTGACGCTCTTCCTGGTCGATTTCGCCCTCGGCGACTCCTACGAAGGGAAGGAGCTGCTCAATTCGGTCGACCGCATCATCCTGTGGCTCTTCGCGGCAGAGATCTCCTTGCGGATCCTTTCCTACCGTCCGCCGAGTCTCGACTTCTTCAGCCAGTCGAGGACGTCGAAGCTGAGCCACCACCTGGTCGATCGCCTGCTCTACTGCCTGCGCCCCCTCAACCTGATCGACATCCTGACCGTGGCAGCTCTGGTGCCGGCCCTGCGTGGCCTCCGCGCGCTGCGTCTGTTGCGTCTGCTGCGCACCGCAAACGTCTTCCGCTACAGCAACCCGTTCCACTGGCTGGCGCGGTCGCTGCGCGAGAACACCCTCCTGTTCGGGCTGGCGTTCTCGTTCTTGATCTCGGCGGTCCTGCTGGGCGGCATCAGCATCTTCCTGGTGGAGGGCCGCGACAACGAGCTCCTGGGCTCCACCTGGGACGGGATCTGGTGGGCACTCGTCACCCTGACGACGGTCGGCTACGGCGACATCACGCCGGTGACCGGCCTGGGCCGTGTGGTCGGGGGCTTCATGATGATCGCGGGGATGTTCACCCTGGCGCTCTTTGCCGGCGTCGTCGGCCACACCCTGGTCAAGAGCGTCTTGTCGATTCGAGAGGAGCAGTTTCGAATGAGCGGCTACATCAATCATGTCGTTCTGTGCGGCTATGAGCCGGGGGCCGAGATGCTCCTCCAGGCGATCCTGATCGAGATCGATTCGGAGGCTCGCCCCCTGGTCGTCTTCGCCGAGGGTGAGCGGCCCGCCGACCTGCCGCCGGACTTCGTCTGGGTGAGCGGCGATCCGACCAAGGAGAGTGAGCTCGACAAGGTGCGTATGTCCCACTCCGCGGCCGCCATCCTAGTCGGCTCGCGCCACGTCCTGCCGCAGACCGCCGACGCCAAGACCGTGCTAACGGCCTTCACGATCCGCTCGTATATGAAGCACCGGGCGATGACCGAGACCCGCCATCGTCCGATCTACGTGGTGGCCGAGATCCTCGACTCGGAGAACGTCGAGCACGCCTACTCGGCGGGAGCGGACGAGGTGATCGAGACCCGCCGGCTCGGTTTCTCGCTCCTCGCACACGCCGTCACCATGCCGGGCACCGCGGCCCTCATGAGCGAGATGGCCGCCAGCGGGGCGCACAGCCTGTTCGTCGGTGCGCTGCCGGAGGGCGACTGGAGCGGCGTGACCTTCGACGAGCTGGCCGGCCGCCTCAAGCGGGAGAGGAACCTCTTGGTGATCGGAGTGCGCGACGACAGGCAGCGGGACCGGCTCAACCCGCCTGACGATCTCCAGGTCGACGCCGGCTGGCAGGTGATCTATCTGGCCAGAAAAGCGGAGCTGCCCCCTTCGCCGGACATCCGGCGCCGGCAACGGTTCTCCCGCTAGAACCGGCGACGCAGCCGCTTACGGCCGCGGATCGTCTGCTTGCGCTCGGTCCAGGGCTCGACGCCTTCGATGGTGCAGCGGGGCAGGCTCTGACCGATCGCCTTCTCGACCATGCGAATGATCTCCTTGTCCTGCCAGGTGGCGATCGTCGAGACCGTACCCTTCATCGCCCCGCGCGCGGTACGGCCGGCGCGATGGACGTAGTCTTCGACCGCGTCGGGCATGCCGAAGTTGACGATGTGCTCGATGATCGGGATGTCGATGCCGCGCGCTGCGACATTGGTAGCGAGCAGGATCCGGTGCTTGCCGTCGCGCAGGCCCTTGAGGGCCGCCACGCGCTGCTGCTGCGTGCGCCCCGAGTGGATCCGCTCGACGTCGTGCCCCTTGAGCTCGAGCTGGCGACACGCCCAGTCGGCGTCGACCTTGCGGCGCAGGAAGACCAGCATGCTCCCCTTCTCCTCGTTGGCCAGCCCCAGCAGACACGCCTTGGTGTCGTCCGGTCTGACCAGGTAGAGGCGATGCTCGATGCCACTCGCGGTCAGGCTCTTCGGACGGAGGTCGACCAGCCCGGGCGAGCTCATGAACCTGCGCGCCAGGTTCTCGATGGTGGTCGGCATGGTCGCCGAGAACATGAAGGTCTGACGCTCGACCGGCAGGACCCCCAGGATGCGCTGGATCTGCGGCAGGAAGCCGAGGTCGAGCATGTGGTCGGCCTCGTCCATCACCAGGTGCGCGATCTGATCGAGGCGGACGTTCTTGCGCTCGTAGTGATCCCATAGCCGGCCGGGCGTCGCCACCACGATGTCGGGCTTGCGACGCAGGTCGCTGATTTGCGGCCCCATCTTGACGCCGCCGATCAGGCAGGCGGAGCGGAGCCCGTGCTCCTGGCCGACCGCATCGACGAAGGAGCGCGTCTGGAGCGCGATCTCGCGCGTCGGGCAGAGCACGAGCGAGCGCGTCCCCTTGCCGTCAAGCAGCTTCTCGATGATCGGCAGCGCGAAGGCTGCGGTCTTGCCGGAGCCGGTCTCGGCCAGGCCGACCACGTCGGCGCCTTCCAGACCGCGCGGGATGACCTCGGCCTGGATCAGCGTCGGGTGCTCGAACCCGATCTTGTCGAGCGAGCGGGCAATCGGCTCGCTCAGACCGAGATCGGTGAAGCTGTGGTCGGTCTGTGGAGGTCCCTGGTGGACGGCGCCCGTAAACATCCGGGGCGCATACTACCCCGGATCGCGGATCTCCTCCCGTTCCGGTCTAGGCGCTGGCGCGGCGCTGTGGCCTGACGACCCCGAGCGCCTTCATCTGGTAGGTGAGCGTGGACGGCTTGAGCTCGAGCAGCTCGGCGGCGCCGCCCTTGCCCGCCACCCGCCAGTCGGCGTGCTCCAGCGCCGCGGTGATGTTGCGGCGTTGCAGGCGCTTGAACTCGGCGTGGGTGATGAAGCTGTTCGACTCGTCCAGGTCGTGGAGCGCCACCGGCTCCTGACTGGTGGTGCGGCCGGAATGCGGAATCGCCAGGTCGAGGCGGAGCCGGTCTCCGTTCGAGAAGATGACAGCGCGCTCGATCACGTTCCTGAGCTCACGGACGTTGCCAGGCCAGTCGTACGCTTCGAGAGCGCTCGCCTGCGAGCGGGTGAGGCTCAGGGAAGATCGCCCGAGCTCACGGCACGCGAGCTCGAGAAAGTGCGCCGCCAACGGCACGATGTCGGATCTCCTGAGGCGGAGTGGCGGCACTTCCATCGGGAAGACACTCAACCGGTAAAAGAGATCCTGGCGGTACCGGCCCGCCTCGACCTCGGCTTCCAGATCACGATTGGTGGCGGCGATGATCCGCACGTCGACCTTGCGCGTCGCTTCCTCGCCGACCCGCTCGAACTCACCCTCCTGGAGTACTCGCAGCAACTTGCCCTGGAGCTCGTAGGGGATCTCCGCCACCTCGTCGAGGAAGAGGGTGCCGCCGTGGGCCAGCTGGAAGCGGCCGATCCGATCGCGGTGGGCACCGGTGAACGAGCCGCGCACGTGGCCGAAGAACTCGCTCTCGAAAAGCTCTCTGGGCACCGAAGCGCAGTTGACCTTGACCAGGGGACCCGCGGCCCGCTGGCTGCGGCGATAGATCGCTCGGGCGACGAGCTCCTTGCCGACCCCCGACTCACCCTGAATGAGCACACTGGTGTCGGTGGCGGCGACCGCCTCGATGCGGGCCAGCACGCGCTTCAGCGCGGGGCTCTGGCCGACGATCTCTCCGAAGCTCCCGGCGACGTTGACCTCTTCGCGGAGACAGTCGCGCTCACGCTCCAACTCGTCCTTGAGACGCGACACCTCCTGGTAGAGGTTGCGGTAGCGCTCTTCGCTCTGGCGCAGCTTCTCCTCGGCGCGCTTGCGCTCGCCGATGTCCCGGCCGACCGACTGAATCTCGGTCAGCTTGCCGCGCTTGTTGAAGATGCCGCGATGGGACCAACCGGTCCAGATGGTCTCGCCGTTCGCGCGTACCACTCGATGCTCGGCGACCAGACAGGGCGAGTCGGGAGTGAGCTCGCCGACCTTCTGGCTGATCGCCTCGAGGTCCTGGTTGGAGATGCAGTCGAGGAAGCTCCAGTACTCTGGCAGCTCCTCCGTCCCGGCCAGGAAGCGCTCGTAGGTCTCGTTGAAGAAGCACGACTCTCCGTCGGGGCGCCACTGAACGACGAACTCGGTCTGGTCTTCGACCAGGCGCCGTCGAAACGCCCGATCGCCCACCAACTCGCGGTGCTTGCGCCAGTAGAGGATGGCGAGCAGCAGGCCGGTTCCCGACAGGACGAGCAGGCTCGCATTGACCGAGATCCGACCTGCTGTGCTGGCGGCGACCGTCAGACCGACGATCACCAGAATGGTCCAGGGCAGGTAGGAGGGGAGGGGAGTGAGGGAGAGAGGGTGCGTCCTGGAATGCGATCTCATCGCTCTGCCTACAGAATCCGTGGGAGTTGCTGTTTGGCCGCGCACGCCTGGCGGTGGACGTTCTCGCGGATCTCGGCCCAGACGGTGTCCGGGATCTCGGCGAAGGCCGCGGCGACTCGGGGATCGAACTGGGTTCCCGAGCAGGCTCGGATCTCCTCGCGGGCGACCGAGACCGGGAGCGCCTTGCGATACGGGCGATCGGAGGTCATGGCATCGAACGTGTCGACGACCGCGAAGACGCGCGCACCGAGGGGGATTTTCCTGCCCGAGAGCCCGCGGGGATAGCCCTTGCCGTCCCAGCGCTCGTGATGGCTGTAGACGATGCCGACCACCCGGTTGAGGAACGGGATGTGGCGCAGCATCTCCAATCCGAGCGTCGGATGCTTGCGCAGCTCTTCCCATTCCTCTTCGTTGAGCTTGCCCGGCTTACGCAAGATCGCGTCACTGATGCCGATCTTGCCGATGTCGTGGAGGATCGCGCCCCAGCGGACGGCGGTCAGCTCGGGCTCTACCACGCCCATCTTGCGAGCGATAAGGGTCGAGTACTCGACCACTCGCAGGGAATGGCCGAGGGTCTCGTGGTCGCAGAAGTCGATCGCGGTCATCAGCGCCTGCAGAGTGCTCTCGTAGGCGCTCTTGAGCTCGTCGTTCAGCTTCTCGAGCCGATGCTTCTTCTCGCGGAGCTCCCGCGTCTGCTCGGCGACCCGCGTCTCGAGCCGCTCCTGGAGCGCCCGGTTCTCGAGCACCAGGCGCCGCCGCTCCAGACACCGCTGGACCACCAACCGGACCTCGGACATCTTGAACGGCTTGGTCAGATAGTCGCTGGCCCCGTCTCTCAGCGCTCCGACCGCGGTCTCCGTGTCGGCGATCGCCGTCGCCATCACCACCTGCACATCCGGATTCTGGCTGCGGGCCTGGCGCAGCAGCTCGATCCCGTCGGGCCCCGGCATGTTGATGTCGGAGAGCATCACGTGGATCTCGTCCTTTCGCAGGATCTCGAGCGCCTCGCCGGTGGTGGAGGCGGTCTTGACCGCGTGGCCGTCGCCGGCCAGAGCGCGGTGGAGGACCTCGCGGATCCCCCGGTCGTCGTCGACGATCAGCAACCGACTCTTTGCGAGGTCGTCGGTACGCGGATCCTCGACCAGGCCCTGAGCGCTGCCGGTGAGATCGGTCATCGGGTTCGCGCCGGGGGCGTATAGAGGTCGGGCACCGGCTCCGGCGGACGGCGGGGAGAGTGTCGGCTGGGGGTCGGGATCGACGTCATGCTCGCGGCGGTTCGTGGTCCGTAGTAGTTGGAGATTCAGCAGAGTCATGGGTGTCGGGAATCTGCGATTCAGCTCTCGGGTCTTCGCAATGGGAAGCGTAGACGGGTGGCGTGAGCGCGGGTATCGGCGCTGGCCCGAGGGGCGGGTAGGATGACGCGCGCCATGCTGTAGGCTGACGCCTACAGGGCTCGACGGAGCGCGGTGTCTAGTCTTCTAGAAGGCTGTGTTCCAGCGCGTACCGAATCAGGTCGGCCGTCGAGTCGTAGCCCATCTTCTCGAGGATCCGCGCGCGGTACGTGCTCACGGTCTTTGGACTGAGATGGAGCTCGGCGGCGATCTGCTTGAGCGGTTTACCGGCCGAGAGAGCGACCAGCACCTGGAACTCGCGGTCCGAGAGGGTCTCGTGCCGCGGCGTCGGTGCGTCGCCGCCGAGATAGGACGCCAGCGTCTCGGCTAACGAGCTGGTCACGTACTTGCCTCCCCGCCGGACCTTGCGGATGGCCTGCAGAAGCTCCGCGGCCGAACGACTCTTGGTCAGATAGCCGGACGCCCCGGCCTTCAGCGATCGGATGGCGTAGCGCTCCTCCGAGTGTGTGCTCAGGACCAGAATCCGCACGAGCGGGTGCGACTCGCGCAGCAGGCGCATCGTCTCCAGGAAGCCGGGCCCGGGCATCGAGATGTCGAGCACCAGCACGTGGGGCGCCGCGGCGCCGATCTCGGCCACGAGCTCGTCACCAGTGGCAGCCTCCCCGGCGAGAACCATGTCGCCGTCGCCCGCGATGAGCCGTTTGAGCCCCTCGCGAACGACGGTGTGATCGTCGGCTACGAAGACTCGGATCAATAGCTGTACCGCTCCCCTGCCTGCCGAGAGACTGTGTTGCGGAATCAAGAGCCTATCAGCGGACCGCCGGAACGCGAATTCCCGCAAAAGCGCGACTCGGGAATCCGTGTTTGCTGATTTCCGCCTTTGGCGACTCGATCAGCAACTTGTTGATAGGGAATCACTTACCACCATTCGGGCGAGTGGCACGAGCGATGCTCTGTCGACGGGTGCAGCCGATCGAACCCGATCAACCATGCATTGAGATGAAGGGAGGGAAGTGATTCCGAACGTGATCGACACCCAACTCGCACCCTCGAGTCGCTCGCCGGTCGCGAGCCGGACGGCGAGAGGCCTGAGTCTCCTACTCGTACTCTGCGTGTCACTCGGTTCGATCGGCTGCGCTTCGATGAGCCGGAGTCAGAAGGCGGCAGCGGCATGTACGGCCGCCGACCTGGCGACCACCGCCTGGGGGATGGCCGAGGGTCACTCGGAATCGAACCCCACGGTCGCGGACCTCGACAGTTGGCAGATCGTCCTCACCAACGCGGTTCTCCATTGGGGCCTTCACAAGCTGATGAACCGGGTGCCGCGAGAGAGAGCGGCAACCTTCTGGTCTTCGTACGCCGCGATCCGCTGTGGTGCTGCACTCCACAACTACGACGTGATCGACAGCGGGCGGGAGGGAGGTAGCGAGATCGAGTAGAAGAAGACGGAGACGACTTTGAAGAAGGGACCCATCAGAGCGCTTCTGATCGAAGAGAATCCCGAGGACGCTCTCCGGGTGCTCGACCTCGTCGATTGCGCCGAGCAGGTGGAGATCGAGCTCAAATGGGAGCGATCGCTGGCCGAGGCGTGGGACGCGCTGGCCAGGGACCGCGACGTGATCCTGCTCGGCCTGGAACAATCGGGCGGTGCGGCGATCGACGCGCTCGACGCCGTTCAGGCCACTGCCACGAGCAGTGCGATCATCGTTCTCGCCAGGTCTGCGAACCGTCTGGACGAGCTCCGGGCGATCCGCCGTGGTGCCGAGGATCACCTCCACAAGGGGGGCCTGAGCACCGCAGAGCTGGAGCGCAGCGTGCACTTCGCCGTCGAGCGACATCGATCGAAGGTCGCTTTGCGCGCGGCCGAGGCCGAGTACCGTGGCCTGTTCGAGAACGCCCTCGAGGGGGTCTACAGGAGCAGTCCCGAGGGTCGTCTACTCGCCGCCAACCCGGCGCTGGTCGAGATGTTGGGCTACGACTCGATGGAGGAGCTTCTGGAGATCGATCTGCACGAGCTCTACGTGAACCCGGAGGATCGCGGCAAGTGGATCCGGCGGGTCGAGAGAAGCGACGAGGTGCGCAACAGCGAGGCCATCCTGCGGCGCACGGACGGCGAATCGGTCATCGCCCTGGAGACGACCCGAGCCGTCCGCTCCGAAGATGGCGAAACGCTCTACTTCGAGGGCTCGCTACTCGACATCACCGAGCGCAAGCGCTACGAGCGTCACCTGGAGTATCTGGTCAACCATGACTCCTTGACCGGGCTGCTCAGTCGCCGCCGGTTCCTCCAGGATCTCGAGCAGGAGGTCGAGCGCGCGCGCCGCTACGGAACCTACGCGTCCCTGCTGCTGATCGATCTCGACGGCTTCAAGGAGATCAACGACACGCTCGGACATCACGTGGGCGACGACGTTCTGGCGGTCGTCGGTCGCCTGCTCAAGAAGCGCTTGCGCCAGACCGACTTCGTGGCCCGTCTCGGGGGTGACGAGTTCGCCGTGCTGGCGCCGCAGACTGGCGCCGTCGAGGCGCAGACGGTCGCCGCCGCGGTGCTCGACGCACTCTGGAACGGAACCGTGAAGACCGACGGCGGCAGGGTGCGAATCGGCGCCAGCGTCGGCATCGCCCTGGTCAACCAGGACAGTTCCGACGCGGACGCGGTGCTGGTGAGCGCCGACCGGGCGATGTACCGGGCCAAGGCGGCCGGCGGGCGCGACTGCGAGCTCCACGGCCCCGGGGACCGTGGTGGCTCGAAGCCGAGTCAGGCCGGGCTATGACCCTCCCTGGAACATCGAGTCGACCGCGACGGTCGTGAAGCCGTCTGCCCCCACCGGGAGTCCCTCGATCTTCTTGTCCTCCTCGGCCACCTCCGGCTCCGGCGGCGCGTTGTAGGGCATCGGGCTCGGCTGATCGTCCTTCAGATAGGCCTCGACCGCAGCGGCATCGTCGGTCACCAGCACGGCCTGGAAATCGTCGGCCTGGATGTAGCTTTCGATCGCCGCGTTGACGCGGTCCAGGGTGAGGCCTTTCAGCTCCTCGTCGATCTCGTCGATGAAGTAGCCGGAGCCGTAGAAGCGGCTGTCCATGAGGAAACCGAGCCGATCGGGGAGTGTCTGGGCCCAGAGCTTCGAGTAGTTGAGCAGGTAGTCGCGGGTCAGCTCGAACTCTTCCTGACTCATGCCGAGCTCGATCAGCCGCTCGACCTCGTAGATGGCGTTGCGCAGCGCGAAGTGCGCGGTGTTCGGTACCACCGGTCGCACCCAGACCGAGAAGTACTGCTGCCGGCGTGGCACGTTCGGCGTCGGTGTGTTGGTGAACGGAGGTAGGTAGTAGTGCTCGATGTACGAGTAGTCGCCGTAGTTGAGTCCGCGCTTGCCGCGCAGCTGCTGCATCAGACGGCCGTGGAACGTACGGTGCTCGCCCAGGAAGCTGTTGGCGACCATCAGCGGAAAGTAGTCCGGATCGGCGCGATTCACCGGCAGCGGGTAGCCGAAGTGGATACCCACCGAGCCGGTCGGCTTCTCGACCAGCGTGAAGTTCCGGCCTTCGATCGCGGGCGGCTCCGGCAGCTCGACCGTCTCGGCGCCTCCCGGAGGCAGGCTCGAGAATGCCTCGAGCAGCGAGTCGAGAAACCCGTCGGGATAGCCCCCGGCGACTCCGAGCATCAGGCTCTCCTGGGTGAAGCGCTGCCGGTAGAAGTCCCTGACGTCGTCCAGGTTGATCGCATCGAGGCCGGCGACGGTCCCTTCGGAGGCGTGCTCGTACGGATGCCCGGCGAACAGTACCTGCTGTAGGCACTCGAGGCCGAGCAGCTCGTCGTTCGAAGCCCGCAGCGTGGTCGTCAGGTAGGTCTTCAGCTGCTCCTTGTTGCGGGTGAAATCGCTCTCGCGAAAGCCCGGCTCCAGCACGACCTCGTGCAGCAGCTCGGTGTACTCGTCGAGCTTCTCGCGGTGGATCTCGCCGGAGATGACCGTCACCTCACGGTCAGTGTTGACGTCGATGGCGGCGGCCATCGGATAGAGCAGGTCGACCAGATCGGAGTACTCACGCTGCGCGGTCCCCGCCTCACCGACCATCAGCGCGGTCAGGGCCGCCAGTCCCTCCTTGCCGGCGGGGTCGTGGACGGAGCCCGCGTCGAACATCAGACGGATGGCGACCAGCGGCGAGTCGGGGCTGGGAAGCGTAACGGTGTCGATCGACGACTCGGTCGGAGTGCACGAGATCCCGGCCAGAGCGAGAAGGACGGTCAGGGCGATCAGGTTGCGCATCGGGCTCTAGCCTCCCGCGGCGGGCTCGGCCGCCGGCTCTGGAAATGACAGTGTCACCGAAGTTCGGTTGGTCTCCTTGAAGAGCTCCCTGGCGGTGCGCTGGACGTCTTCCGGAGTGACCTTCTGATACTGCTCGTAGACCCGGTTTACCGACTGTGGATCGCCGGTGAGAACCAGGAAGTTCATCAGGGTCATGGCGATGCTCTGAGGGCTGTCGAGCCCCATGGCGAAGCTGTAGCGCAGATACGACTTGATCCGCTCGAGACGCTCCTTGTCGACCGGGTTGGCCTGCAGATCGGCGATCGCCTCCTGGATCGCGGTGTCGACCTTCTCCTGGAGGTCTCCTGACTTGAGCCGGCCGAAGATCATGAACAGATAGGGATCCCGGTGGTCGGTGTAAGAGCCCGAGATCTGATCGACCCACTGCTCGTCGACCACCAACTTCTTGTAGAGGGGCGCGGACTCGCTGAACAGGAGCTGCGAGATGATGTCGAGCGTCACCGACTGAGCCGTGGAGTCGCTGAACGCCGGTGCCCGATAGCCGACCATCATGTGGGGAGCGATCGGGCCGCCCCAATCGATGTGCGAGCTCCGGGCCTCCGTCTGCTCGGGCTCGGCCGGAATCTCGGCCGGCTGGTAGCCGCTCTCCCACCCGCTCCAGTAGCGCTCGGCGAGCTCGTTCACCCTCTCCGGATCGGCATCACCGACCACCAGAAGGATGGAGTTCTCGGGTCGGTAGTAACGATCGAAGAAGCTCAAGCTGTAGTCGTAGTAATCGGGCATCGCCTTGATGTCGTCCAGGTAGCCCATGGTGGTGTGACCGTACGTGTGGCGGGTGAAGGCGAGCTCCCGCACTCGCTCATAGAGCGGTAAGAAGGGGTTCGAGATGTTCTTGTTGTACTCGCCCAGGACCGCCAGGGCCTCCCGCCGGAAGGCGTCTTCTTCGTAGGTGAGGTTGATGAAGCGGTCGGACTCGATGTCCATGATCGTTTCGAGCTCCGCCGACGGGCCGGTGATGTAGTAGACCGTGCGATCGTCACTGGTGAAGCCGTTCGTGTCGGCGCCCATCCGCTTGATCACCTTGTTGTAGGCGTCCTGCGAGTACTTCTCGGTGCCCCGGAACATCATGTGCTCGAAGAAGTGCGCGAAGCCACTGTGGCCGGGCTCGACCTCCGCGCGCGAGCCGGTGCGAACGATGACCACGAAGGAGATCGTTCCCGGGCTGTCGTAGGGGACGGTGACCACGCGGAAGCCGTTTTCCAGCTCCTTCTCGTGCACCTGGTAGGGAAAGATATCGGCGGCGCTCGCCGGCGCGATGAGCCCGGCGGCAAGCACGCATCCGAGCAGGGTTGGACGCAAGAGACTGGACACCTTACTTCTCCTTCGATAGCTGTCGTTTTGCTGCCGCCGGCTCGCCGGCGGAAAACGTCGCGCCGCTAGTCCAGGTCGAATGGCCTGGGCGGCGGCCCGTCTTCGGGATCTTCTTCCGCTTGGCGCAGCGCTTCCTCGAAGCGCTCTTCGAGCAGCCGATCCTGATCCTTGAGCGCCTCGACCTCACGCTCGAAGATCTCCTCCGCGTGCGACTTCTCTTCCTTGAGCTCTTCGAGCAGGACGTCGAAGTCCTTCCCCCCGGCCGCAGCGTCCTTGGTCTTCTTGTGAAACAGCACCTCTCCGGTCGTCGCCTCGACGACCAGGTGCGCCTCACACTCCGGACATCGGAGAGTCAACTTCCTGGTCTCCGTCACGGACCACATACTACCAAGGTAATGAGAGCAGAAAGCCCGCCGGCAGGTTCAAAAGTGGTAAGGTCGTGCCTCGTGTTCTGTGCAACTTGGTAGGAGGGAGGCGGTCGGAGCTATGCGACGCTATCTCTGTTCAGGTGTTCTGTCCCTTTTGCTATTGGGCGGATGTGCGCCAGACGAAGTCATCGAGTTCGGCGCCGTTCTACCACTGACAGGCCCCTACGAAATCTACGGCCAGTCGATCAAGAAGGGTCTCGAGAGCGCGCTCGACGAGATCCAGCAGCGCGACGACCTTCCCTACGAGATCACGCTCACCATCCTGGACTCCGAGGGTGATCCTGAAAAGGCACGGAGGCTACTCGAACAGCAGTACGACGGCGGCGTCTTCGCGGTCGTCGGCGGTGTCACCACCGCCGAGGCGCTGGCCATGGTCGCCGAGGCGGACGAGGCCGAGCGCGTCCTGATCTCGCCCTCCGCGTCCAGCCCCGAGCTGACCGGGATCTCCAAGAACTTCTATCGCGTCTTCCCTTCGGACTCGCGCGAGGGGACGACGATGGGCAACTTCGCTGCCCGCAAGCTGCAGATCGAGAACGTCGTCATCATTACCAAGGAAGATCCGTTCGCCAGAGGCATCCAGGAGGTCTTCAAGACCGAGTTCGAGCGCAACGGCGGCTCGGTGACCGAGGTGATCGAGTACCCGCAGGGGGCCGGCGATTTCTCCGGCTTCATCGAGCGGGTGATGACCATCAGTCCGCAGGCGGTCTACGTCGCTGCCTACGCCGAGGATACGGCGAAGATGATCCAGGCGCTGCGCGACAAGAATTTCGAGGGACACATCCTGACGACCGCCGCCTTCGCGCTGCCGGAGGTGATCGAACAGGTCGGCAGCGATGCGGAGAAGGTCTTCCTGACCCGAGCGGTCTTCGAGCTGGGGGGTGAGGATCCCCACATCACCACGTTCGTGGAGGCGTTCCGCCAGAGGCACGGATTGTCGCCCGACCTCTACGCCGCGCACGGCTACGACTCACTGATGGTGCTGCTAGCCGGCCTCAAGGAGAGCGGCCCGTTCGCCGGTGATTTCTGGAAGGGTGTTCGAGCCATCCGTGACTACCCGGGTGTGACCGGCACGATCCAGTTCGATGAGAAGGGCGACGCCCAGAAGTTCCCGCGTGTCTACGTCGTCGAGAGTGGCAACCTGGTCGACTACGAGAAGGAGGTCGAGCGCCGCCGGAGGGAGCTTCTCGAGCGGTTGCGGGCGCTGGAAGGACAGGGATCGGGCGACTAGCCACCCGGGTCGATCGTCTTCCTCCGTTGCGCCCACGGCGGTGGGATGAGCAGTCTGACGGCCCGATTCTGGCTCGCGACTACCGTTCTCGGCCTACTGACGCTGCACCTGGGAGTCGGGTCGGGCGCGGCCGTCGAGGCGCTGCCCGACCGCGCGGACGAAGAGACCGAGCTGACAGCCTGGGCGGCAGGCCCGGTTCGCTGGCTGCTGATGCCCGCCGAGCAGCGCCGGCTGCGCGAGATCTCGGAGTCGGGGGCCGCCGTCGGTTTCATCGAGCGGTTCTGGGCGCAGCGCGACCCCGATCCGGCGGTCCCCGGAAACCCGTTTCGGGAGATGTTCTACAAGCGGGTCGAAGCGGCGGACCTGCTCTACGTGGACGAGGGACGGCGAGGGAGCCTGACCGACCGCGGACGGGCCCTGATCCTGCTCGGATCACCGACCCGCCTGCGGGTCACCAGTCAGGAGGCCCTCAGCTGGGACCCGTCGTCGGGAGCCAGCGATAACGTCCGGGTCCGCTACCTGCCGCTCGAGATCTGGACCTACCGGCTCGAAGACCTCGAGCGCCCACTGCGCCTCGCCCTGATGGCTTTGGGCGACGACACCGAGTTCAGGATCAGCTTCGTGAAGGACGTCGATCGCACGTCGCTGAACGAAGGCCAACCGCTCCTGGAGTTGGCCGCGCGCACGGCGTTGGCGCTCGACGCCGGGCGCTAGGCGCGGGCGACCGGAGCTAGCCGGCCATCCGCAGGATGCGCTTCCAGAGCGGCGCCGGCACCGCCATCACCGACAGCCGCGGCAGCCGCACCAGCGCAAACCCCTCGAAGGCCGGCTCGGCCTTGATCTCCTTCAGGGTGACGCTCCGCGCCAGGCGCTGCTCGGGCTCGAGGTCGAAGACCTCCAGCTTCGGATCGCCCGCCTCCGGGTCGGGATAGGGGTCCGAAGTGACTCGCGCGATGCCGACGACCGCTTTCTCCTTGCCGGTGTGGTAGATCAACGCACTGTCGCCGGTGCGCACCTGACGGAGGTACTTGAGCGCCAGATTGTTCTTGACGCCGTCCCAGTAGGTGCCGCCGTCGCGCTCGAGATCGTCGTAGCTGTAGTCGTTCGGCTCGCTCTTGAGCAGCCAGTAGGCCATGGGGCGCGATCATACTCCAAGGGGTAGTGTCGCCCGGGCGTGGGTGTGCGACCATACGCCCTCGGAAGGGAGACCAAGATGAGACCGATCGCGATCGTTCTGATACTGCTGCTCGGGTGCGCGCCGAGCGCCGAGAGGGAGGCTGCCGACGGGGAGACCGGCCTGGCCATCGCGGATGACGTCGTCGAGCGTCTGGAACGCTTCGCCCCCACCGAGCTGAGCGCCGACCTGTCGTCACTCACCGAGGAGGACCGGGAGGTCTTGCGCTTGCTGCTGGAGGCGTCGCGCTACATGGACGAGATCTTCCTGCGCCAGGTCTGGGTCGACAACCCGAAGCTGCGCGCCGATCTGGAGCGATCGACGGCCCCGAACGCCGAGGCCGCGCGCACCTACTACGAGGTCAACTTCGGCCCCTGGGATCGGCTCGACGAGATGGAGCCGTTCATCGGCGACCTCGTGCACCCCGAGGGCGCCGGCTACTACCCGACCGACGTGACGCGCGAGGAGCTCGAGGCCTGGCTCGAGCAATACCCGGAGGCGCGCGACGCGATCAGCTCGTTGACCACCCTGGTCATCCGCGACGGTGACGGCTTCGCCGCCGTCCCCTACTCGGAGGCGTTCCGCGAGTGGCTCGACCCGGCGGCGGCCAAGCTGCGCGAGGCGGCCGCGGTGACCAGCAACGAGTCGCTGGCTCGCTTCCTCGAATCGCGGGCCGCGGCGTTCGCGAGCGACGACTACTACCAGAGCGACATCGACTGGATGGATCTCGACTCGCCGGTCGAGGTGACCATCGGCCCCTACGAGGTCTACGAGGACAGGCTGTTCAACTACAAGAGCGCGTTCGAGTCGTTCGTCACCGTCACCCTGCCCGAGCAGTCGGCGGCGCTCGAGCGGTTCAAGGCCGAGCTGCCCTGGCTGGAGCGCAACCTGCCGATCGCGGACGAGCACAAGAACTTCGATCGCGGTACCGAGAGCCCGATTCGGGTCGTCGACCTGGTGTTCGCCGCCGGCGATACCAAGGCCGGCGTGCAGACGCTCGCCTTCAACCTGCCGAACGACGAGCGCGTGCGCGAGAGCAAGGGCTCCAAGAAGGTCCTGCTCAACAACGTGCTGCGCGCCAAGTACGACCAGGTCCTGACGCCGATCGCCGCGCGGGTGATGGCGCCCGAGGACGTCGAGCGGATCTCGTTCGAGGCATTCTCGAGCGGCTCTCTCCACCACGAGCTCTCCCACGGCCTCGGGCCCGGCCTGATCACCGTCGACGGCCGTGACACCGAGGTGCGGCGCGAGCTGCGCGAGCTCTACTCGACGCTGGAGGAGGCCAAGGCCGACGTGATGGGCGTCTACAACACCCTCGCTCTGGCCGAGCGGGGGATGATCGACCAACGGATCATCGAGACCCTGGAGCCGACCTATCTGGCCGGCCTCTTCCGCTCGACCCGCTTCGGTCTGCACGAGGCCCACGGCCGGGGCAACGTCGCCCAGTTCAACTATCTGATGGAGAAGGGCGCCGTGGTGGTCGGCGAAGACGGCCTGTTCCGGAACGTGCCCGAAAAGTTCCCCGGCGCGATCGGCGAGCTGTTGAACGTGATGCTGATGCTGCAGGCGACCGGCGACTACGACGGCACCAGGGAGTTCCTCGACACCTACGGCAAGGCCACCCCGGAGCTGATCGCCGCGATCGACAAGCTGGGGGACATTCCGGTCGACGTGCGGCCGATCTACACGCAGGTCGACGAGTTGACTGGATAGTCGAGCTCCGGCCGCTTGTGCAGAGAGGTCCGGTTCTCGGTCCGGCGTGGGGGTATCTTGCCCAGGGTACGGCGCCCTTCTCTTGCCCTGCAGGGGTGGCGGGCGCCTCTTCTGCGGCTGCGCTCGGTACGTGAGTGAACTGCCGCGGCCCAACCAGCGCTTGCCTGGATGCCCCTCGGCAAGACACCGCGCGCTTGGCCGGCTGCGAGGCAGAGCGGTCCGGTTCTCGGCCCGGCGTGGGGGTATCTTGCCCAGGGTACGGCGCCCTTCTATTGCCCTGCGGGGGTGGCGGGCGCCTCTTCTGCGGCTGCGCTCGGTACGCATGTGGACTGCCGAGGACCAACCAGCGCTTGCCTGGATGCCCCTCGGCACGACACCCCCACACCGGCCCGACAACCTCCGATCGGAGATCCTTCCCCTCAACCAGCCACTTCCACCAGGTCGCGGCCGAGCATCCAAGAAGGGGTGGGTGGGGGTTGGTCCTCAGCGGAGAGCGATGGGGCTCGCCCTCCCTGCGTCCAGATTCCGGCTATGGATCGGCGGAGTCCGACCCGGTAGGCGCGGAGGGAGGAGAGGGTCAGGAGGGGGTGCTGCCAGGGGCGTCGAGCCAAGCGTCTCTCACCGAGCGTCGGAGTCCTCGATCGATCGGAGCGCAGGCGAATCGAGGTGCCCGTCCCCGATCGCAGCGCAAGTAACGGGCACCGTCCCCTGAGAGTACCCCCCTGACCCTCTCCTCCCTCCGCGCCGGTTGAGCAAGAAAACCACCCAACCTCTATGGCAAACTGGCCGCGACCGTGCCGAGCTCCGTCAAACGTAGCGGCTTTCTGGGCATGCTGGAGGCGCTCTGGGTCTTCAGGAAGTTCGTCTTCGGCATGGTCGGCAGGGAGTTCAGGGGCCGCTACCGGGGCTCTCTCCTAGGCGGGGTCTGGGCGATCCTGACGCCGCTCGCCACCATCCTGATCTATCTGGTCGTCTTTTCGGCGGTCATGCGCGGCAAGCTGCCGAGCGCGGCCTCGGCGCAGGGTGATTCGCTCAGCTACGGGCTCTTTCTCTGTACCGGGATCCTGGTCTGGGGCTTCTTCGCCGAGGTCGTCGGGCGCTGCCAGGTGGTCTTCGTCGAGAGCGCCAACCTGCTCAAGAAGATGAGCTTTCCGCGCATCACCCTGCCGGTGATCGTGCTGCTGTCGGCGACCCTCAACTTCCTGCTGGTGGCGATCGTCTTCCTGGTCCTGCTGCTGGTGGTCCAGCGCTTTCCGGGTGAAGCGATGTTGGCGTTCGTGCCGCTGCTGGCAGTCCAGCAGGGTTTTGCGGTCGGCCTCGGCATCCTGCTCGGCACGCTGCACGTCTTCTTCCGCGACGTCGGCCAGTTCTGGTCGGTCTTGATCAACCTCTGGTTCTGGTCGACACCGATCGTGTATCCACTCGCAATCCTGCCGGACAGGGTGCGCGAGATCCTCGAATGGAACCCGCTGACACCGCTCTTTCTGAGCTATCAGCGCATCGTTCTCGACAACGCCTGGCCGAGCTGGGGCGAGCTCGGT
>CAMYOG010000017.1:0-103276 GCA_947259925.1 Thermoanaerobaculia bacterium | reverse complement strand
GCGCTCGGCCTGGTCGTCTTTCGACGCCTGTCGGGCGAGATGGTAGACGAGCTGTGAGCGGCGAGATTCGAGCCGAGAGTCTCGGCAAGCGCTACAAGCGTTACGCGGCGCCGCGCTATCGGGCGCTCGAATGGCTCACCCTGGGCGCCGTTCAGCGACACCAGGAGCTCTGGGCGCTGCGCCAGGTCTCGTTCGAGGTGCGCAGCGGTGAGGCGGTCGGCATCGTTGGGCAGAACGGCGCCGGCAAGACCACCCTGCTGAAGCTGATCGTCGGCACCACCCAGCCGACCGAAGGGAGCTTCGCGGTCGACGGCACGGTCTCGGCCCTTCTGGAGCTGGGCATGGGCTTCCATCCCGACTTCACCGGTCGGCAGAACGCCTTGATGGCGCTGCAGATGACGGGGATGGAGGAGCGCGAGGCCGAAGAGTCTCTGCCCGAGATCGCCAGCTTCTCGGAGCTCGACGGTTTTCTCGAGCAGCCGCTGCGCACCTACTCGAGCGGCATGCAGATGCGACTCGGCTTCTCGGTCGCTACCACGCGCCGGCCCGACCTGCTGATCGTGGACGAGGCGCTCTCGGTCGGCGACGCCTACTTCCAGCACAAGTGCATCGGTCGCATCCGGCGGTTCAAGGAGTCGGGAACGACGATGCTGTTCGTCTCCCACGATCCGGCGGCGGTGAAGACGCTCTGCGATCGGGCGCTATTGTTGGACCAGGGACTCCTGATCCGGGAGGGATCGGCAGAGTCGATCCTCGACTACTACAACGCGATGATCGCGCAGCGCGAAAAGGAGGCCTCGATCGAGCAGCTGGCGAGCGGCGAGGATCGGGTACGGACTCGCTCGGGCGACGGCAAGGTACGCATCACCGACGTGAGGCTGACCGACACCGAGGGGAACGAGGCCGCTTCGTTCACCACCGGCGAGTGCGGGGTGTTCGAGGTCGACCTGGACTTCCAGGAAGATCTCGACGAGTACACCATCGGCATGCTGATCCGTGACCGGCTCGGCAACGAGGTTTTCGGCGCCAACACCACCTATCTCGACGTTCCGACGCCGGCCTCACGGGCCGGCGATCGGGTCCGGGCGCGATTCGCGGTCGACCTGGAGCTCGGCCATGGCCACTACTCGGTCACGGTCGCCGCCCATGCGCCGACCGGCCACGTCTCCGAGAACCACGACTGGATCGACAACGCGCTGTCATTCCAGGTCATTCCGGGCGATACCTACCGCTTCGCCGGAGTCGCGCATCTGAACGTCGAGGCGCGGCTCGAGCGGCAGTAGGCTCTCCGCTAAGACAGGTCGAGTTCTCTACCGGAACGACAGCAACGGCACCTTTTCGTCGCCGACAACATGCTCGATCAGCTTTGGGGCTCAGTCCGAAGGCCGGCATGGGCGTCAGCACGGCCGACATCGACGACGACGGCGACCTCGATCTGGTGGTCTGCAACCTGGGCGGTGAGAGCGTCTCGCTGTTCGTCAACAGTGGCGGCTTCTTCATCGATTGCACCGGCACCAGCGGTCTGGCGACGCTCGACCGGGCTCGGGCCAGAATCGGCGGATCGGTTGTAGTGATCTCCACAGCGACCAGCGATCCTCGACCGTAGCCTGCTCGCTCATCCGAAGGGCCGACCGCCCGTCGACGGGCGGCAGGACCGGGGCGAGAGTGAATCTTCCGTCAAGAGCTCTGCGTTTGGTGACCCTGGCGTCGCTCGTGTCGATGGCCGGACCGGGAGTGCCGCCACTCCTCGGCCAGCCGGTCGTCGACTACGACATCGTCTACGTGCGCCAGCCGCGCTACGGCGACGAGACCCACACGATCTGGCCCGAGGTCTTCCATCCGGCACGCGCCGAGCCGGGTGCCGATCTGATGCTCCTGCACCCGGACGGCACCGAGGAGGTGCTGGTGGCCGGCGGGGTCGGCTCGGTGACCGACCCGTTCGTGTCGTTCGACGGCCAGTGGGTCTACTACAGCTACTTCTACGATCTGCGGCCGGAGGCGCTCAACTACCAGCGCGACGACCTGCCCGAGCTCGGCGCCGATATCTTCCGGATCCATCTTCCGACTCGCCAGATCGAGCAGCTGACGTTCGGGGAGTTCACGCCCAACTCGGGTGCCGGCAACTGGGACGAGTCCAACCCGCTCGACCCGCCGAGCGGCTACAACCGGCTCGGCTACGGCATCCTGAATCTGGGTCCCTGCCCGCTGCCCGGCGGCAAGGTCGCTTTCACCAGCAACCGCAACGCCTTCGAGCCGCCGCAGAGCTTCACCGCGCCCACCTTGCAGCTCTACGTCATGGACGAGGACGGCTCGAACGTGACCCCGATCGCGCCGATGAACATCGGCAGCGCGCTCCATCCGACGCCGCTGCGCGACGGGCGGATCATGTTCTCGAGCTACGAGAGCCAGGGCCTGCGCGACCGGCGGGTGTGGGCGCTCTGGGCGATCTGGCCCGACGGTCGCTACTGGAGTCCGCTGGTCTCGGCGTTCAAGAACGCCGCGGCCTTCCACTTCTCGACCCAGCTGCCGGACGAAGACATCGTGGTCATCGACTACTACAACCTCAACAACAACGGCTTTGGGGCGATGTACCGCTTTCCGACTAGGCCGCCGGCGGGGACGCCTCCGTTCTACAGTGCGTTTCCGTCTGAGAATCCGGAGATCCAGCAGACCACCGGCAGCGGCCTGATCTACCCGTTCCGCATGTCGTTCACGCCCTGGGGCATGTATTCGCTGACCCCGTTCACCCACGGCTCGGACGAGGCGGCCCCGGAAGGCGCCGGCGGGGCGCGGGTGGGCAAGGTGACCCATCCGTCGGCGGCGCCCGACGGCGATCTCCTGGTCGTCTGGACCCCGGGGCCGGCCAACGATCTGAACCGGCCGACCAACGTTCCGCGCTATGACGGCGGTCTGTACCTGGTGCCGGCGGGCGATCCGATCGACGACCCGGCGGCTCTGGTGACGATCAAGAACGACCCCGCCTACAACGAGGCGTGGCCGCGGGCGGTGGTGCCGTACGCCGACGTCCACGGCGTCGCCCAACCGGTCGAGCTGCCCTGGCTGCCCAACGACGGCTCGGTCCACACCGAGCTGCCGGCCGGCACCCCCTACGGCCTCACCGGCACCAGCACCTTCTACAAGCGCGAGAGCTTCCCGGGACACGTCAAGTCGTGGGCCAACACCTTCGACGGCCTCGACGCCTTCAACACCTCGGAGAACGAGCAGAGCAGCAACTGGGGTCAGCAGGGAGCCGACGCCGGCAAGTACGACGACGGCGACATCTGGGCGGTGCGCATCCTGGCGATGGAGCCCAACACCCACCGTAGCTACGGCCCGAACGAGGGCCGGCAGTTCGACAACTTCGCCAACGAGCGGCTGCGCATCCTGGGCGAGATCCCGCTGCGCAAGGACGACGGCGGTGGCGGTGAGCTGCTCGATCCGGAGGGCAATCCCGACACCAGCTTCCTGGTCAAGCTGCCGGCCGACACGCCCTACACCTTCCAGACCCTCGACCGCAACGGGATGGTGCTCAACATGGCGCAGACCTGGCACCAGGTGCGGCCGGGCGAGATGCGCGCCGACTGCGGCGGCTGTCACGCTCACAGCCAGCAGCCGCTCGATTTCGACCTGACCGCGGCCGCCGGTGCCGCCTACGAAGTGGTCGACCTGTCGAAGGAGACGCCGCTCGTCACCCACGACGGGGGCGGCAACCCCGACATCAGGACCGAGGCCACGGCGGTGGTCGACGTCGAGTTCTACCGCGACATCCGGCCGATCCTCCAGTCGCACTGCATCAGCTGCCACACCCAGAGCGATCCCGACCCGCCAGGGAATCTGGTGCTCGACGACCTGACCATGTACGGGGACGTGCCGGGGGACTACAAGCGGCTCGCCGACGACTCCGACGCCGATTGGGGCTACCCGCCGGTGATCTCCAACGGTACCTGGCGCCAGACCAACGCCAGCCGCTACGTGCGCGAGTTCCAGAGCCGCAGGAGTCTGCTGGTCTGGAAGATCTTCGGCCAGCGGTTGGACGGCTGGACCAACGCCGATCATCCGACCGAGTCGGTACCGGGCGATCCGTCGACGCTACCGAACGGAGCCGACCCCAACGACGCCGATCTCGACTTCACCGGCACCATCATGCCGCCGCCCGGGGAGCCGCAGCTGACGATCGATCAGAAGATGCTGTTCGCCCGCTGGATCGATCTCGGCGCCCCGATCGATCACGGTGTCTACGGCTGGTTTCTCGACGATCTCCGCCCGACCGTCGAGCTGTCGCAACCGCGGCCGGGCTTCAACGTGGCGCCGGTCGATCGCCTGCGACTCGGCGTCGCCGACGCCAACTCGGGTGTCGATCTCACCACGCTTTCGATCCAGGCCGATTTCACTCTCGAGAGTCGGCCACCCGGTGTGGAGCTCGCCGATCTCGCCACGCCGGCCGGGGACGGGATCTGGGAGATCCCGCTGAGTGGTCCGCTGCCCGAGCTCTTCAATGCCCGTCTCTTCGTCGAGGTGGCCGACCTCCAGGGGAACTTCACGCGTGTCGAGCGGAAGTTCTCGACCATCCCGGCATTTCAGCTGACGGTCGCGAAAGTCGGCAGCTGGAGCGGCACCGTCACCGGTGACCAGGGGTCGATCCAATGCGGTGGCGTCTGCCAGGCGAGCTATGCCGCAGGCTCGTCGATTCAACTGACGGCGATGCCGGCGTACGGCGGCGTGCTCACGGGATGGAGTGCCGACTGTCCCAGCGGTGCAGTCACTCTCGACGTCGACAAGAGCTGTACCGTCACCTTCGACGTGGCACCCTGCACCGGGCAGCAGAACCTGGTGCTGAGTGACGACACGATCTCGACGAACGAGCGCTACGAAGCGTGCGAATCGATCACCGTCGGCCCCAACTGGTCGATCGTCGGCGCGGGCGACGTCGAGCTGGCGGCCCGGCAGACGGTAGTTCTCGGCGAGGGTTTCTCGGTCGGCTTCGACGCGACCCTGAAGGTCGAGCTCGACCTGATGGCGGGCGCCGACTAGGCTGTACGCTCGCGGCGCCCGGCGCGGTGGACCACCTCGCCGCCCTTGACCACCGTCGTCACCAGATTGACGCCGTAGTGGTAGGCGAGGTGCAGCAGGTTGGGTGCATCGAGCACCACCAGGTCGGCCTGCTTTCCCGACTCGACCGAGCCGATCCGCTCGCCCAGGCCGAGCGAGCAGGCAGCGTTGAGCGTCGCGCCGGTCAGCGCCTCCTCGATCGACAGCCCGAGCTCGAAGACCGCGAGCACGAAGACCATCGGCATCGATTCGGTGAACGACGAGCCCGGGTTGCAGTCGGTCGCCAGCGCGATCGGAACGCCCGCGTCGATCATCCGCCGGGCGGGTGCGTAGGTGTGCTTCATCAGGAAGAAGCTGGTGCCAGGAAGGAGAGTGGCGATGATGCCCGCCGCGGCCATCGCGTCGATGCCTGCTTCCGAGATCGCGATCAGGTGATCGGCTGACAGCGCGCCGAGCTCGGCGGCCAACTCGGCGCCGCCGGAGTCGACGAACTCGTCGGCGTGCAGGCGCGGCAGCATGCCGTGCGCACGGGCGGCGACCAGGACCCTGCGGGATTCGTCGACCGAGAAGACACCGTGCTCGCAGAAGGCGTCCGAGAAGACCGCCAGCCCCTGCTCGGCGACCGCCGGGATGATCTCCTCGCAGATCAGGTCGAGATACCGCTCGCGCTGCTCGCGGTGCTCGGGCGGGACCTCGTGCGCCGCCATCAGGGTCGGCACGAGATCTACCGGATGGCTCGCGGCGGCGGCGCGGATCGCGCGCAGCTGCTTCAGCTCGTCGGCCGTGCTCAGCCCGTAACCGCTCTTCGCCTCGGCGGTCGTCGTACCGCAGCCGAGCATCCAGTCGAGCCGCTCCGAAACCCGAGCAGCGAGCTCTTTCTCGGAAGCGGTGCGGGTCGCGTTGACGGTGGAGAGGATGCCACCACCGGCAGCGGCGATCTCCATGTACGTCTTCCCGGCCAGCCGCTGGGCGAACTCCTGTTCCCGGCTGCCCGCCCACGGGAGGTGGGTGTGGGGGTCGACGAATCCCGGGATCACGGTGCCGCCGCCGGCGTCGAGCCGCTCGACGCCCTCGAGGTCACCGAGCCGCGAGCGTCGCTCCTCGCCGGACCCGGCGAAGGCGATCCGCCCGTCGCGACAGAGGACCTCGGCGTCGGCGATCCGCCACACCCGCCCCTGCTCCGGACCCCGACGGGCGGTAGTGCCGGTGGGCGAAGCGATCTCGGAGATGTTGTGGATCAGCAGGTCGGGCACGCGGCCTAGTTTAGCTAGTCGCCCGCGGCGTCGACGGCCCGCGGTCATTCCGCCCCGATGATCTATCTAGCCGATGCCAACCGCGTGATAGCCGTGTCTCATGAAGCGCTCAGGCAGGAAGTCGATCCGGCCGAGCGTGCTGCGTGGACTCGTCTTGTTGCCCATCACCCGCGTGGTCTCGGGATAGCGACCGCTCAACATCGACGTGCGCGACGGGTTGCAGAGCCGAAACTGAACGTAGGCCCGATCGAAGCGCACCCCCTGGGCGGCCAGGCGGTCGATGTTCGGCGTTTGGGCGAGCGGGTCGCCGTAGCTCGCCAGGCGCGTGTTCAGGTCGTCGACGACGATCAGGACGACGTTCGGTGGGCCGGAATCTTCGGGCGATCCGGCGCAGCCGGCGGCGATCAGCGCCGCGCCGACGTCGATCCCGATCTCGCTTCTGCCATCGCTCGGTAGCGCCAGACGGTTCAAGAGGTCCGGTCCAGGCCGACGTGGGCTCTGCCCAGGGTGCGTACCTCGTCACGCAGCCAGCTCTCGACCGCGCTCCACTCGAGCGGCTGACCGAGCGCGGGCATCGGCTCGCCCTCGACCAGCGTCAGGTCCGCCAGCCCCTTGAGCGCCTGCAGCCGGAAGTCCCGGACGTGGCCGAACTTGTCGGCCGCCCGATTGAGGATCTCGGCCAGCGGCAGCCGCCGGCAGAGGAGGTAGAGGTCGACGAAGTCGCGTCGGGTCCCGCGCGAGATGATCGCGCCGAGCTTCATCAGGGCCAGGTCGATCGCCGCCGCGACGGTCAGGCCCAACGCCTCCTCCTCCGGATCGATCAGCGGGTACGGGTAGTAGAAGAGCCGAACCGCCGCCCGATTGCCGAGACGCACGAACATGTAGCCGTCGCGAGCGGTCTCGACCCGGCAGTCCGGGTCGGCGAGGAGCAGGTCCTGGAGCAGGTCGCGACGGTCGGTGCCGGCGATGCGGTTGGCCTGTCCCATCAGATCGAGATCGCGCACCGGGCGGTGGCCGAGATAGAGCGCGAGGGCAGCCGAGCCGGCGAGATAGAAGTCCTCGATCCACGGTCGCGATGCGATCGTCGCGACCGCGGCCAACCCCTCCGTGGTCAGACCGCTCTCGTGGTCGGGCTTCAGAGTGGCCATAGCTGCTCGCGCGTCGGTGCGCGGCGGGCGGGCGGCCGATCCAGCACCATGCCCCAGAACGCCGCGCTCCGAACGGAGAGCCGGCGCGCGGCCCGCTCCTCGAACCAGGCCGCGAGCTGCGGCTCGGAGAGCGCACTGGTCAACCAGCGCAGGTCGGCGCCATCGCCGTCTTCGAGCAGGCGCTCGACGATCAGCGGCTCGTCCTCCGAGAGGTCGGGGCGAGAGCGCGCGAAGTGAGCGAAGAGCCGGCGGGTCCCGGCGGGCAGCGTCACCGGTTGGCGAGGGTCAGGAGCACGTACTTGACGATCTGGATCAGCACGATCGCCAGGATCGGAGAGATGTCGATGCCTCCGACGCCCCCCGGCGACAGCACCTGGCGGAGCGGCTTGAGCACCGGCTCGGTGACCTCGTGGAGGAAGCGGATGATCGGGTTGCCGAGGTCGTGCGTGAACCAGGACGCGAGGGCTCGCGCGATCACCAGCCACGCGTAGATGTTGAGCAAGAGGATGACCGCCCGCATCGGCGCTCGGATTCTGTCACGGCCCCGCGTCGGCGATGCTCAGGCGGCGGGGCGCTCGCCGAAGAGCGAGGTACCGACCCGGACGTGCGTAGCGCCCTCCTCGATAGCGATCTCGAAGTCGCCGCTCATCCCCATCGACAGCCAGCCGGAGCACGTGCTCCACTCGGGCCGCGAGCAGACCTCGTCGCGTAGCTCGCGCAACCGACGAAACCACTCCCGCGCCCGCTGGGCCTCGGTCTCCCAGGGTGGGATCGCCATCAGGCCGACGATCCGCAGCGCCTCGAGCTCCGCCAGCGGCCGCGCCTGCTCGGTCAGGGTCTCGGGATCGAAGCCGTGCTTCGACTCCTCGCGGCCCACGTTCACCTCCAGGAAGCCGGGCAGGGTCTTGTCCAGACGCGCAGCCTCGCGGTCGAGAACGCGCGCGATCTTCGGACGGTCGATCGAGTGGACGGCGGAGAAGAGGCTGGCGGCCCGCTTCGCCTTGTTGGACTGGAGCGGGCCGATCAGGTGCCACTCGAGTCCGGGCAGCCGAGGCTGCTTCTCCTCGGCCTCCTGAACGCGGTTCTCGCCGACCACCCGCAGGCCCGCGTCGCGCGCGGCTCGCATCTTCTCGATCGGCTGTCTCTTGGCGGCCCCGACCAGGGTGATCTCGTCGGGGCTGCGACCCACGCGCGCGCAGGCGGCCGCGATCCGCTCGCGGATGTCGGCGAGCCGCTCCGCCACCATCTCTCGCTACCCGGTCGCTTCGTCGAGGTAGAGAATCCGCTTACAGCTGTCGCAGAAGACGATGCTGCCGGAGTTGCTGATCTCGACCACCGCCTGCGGGCGCACCCGGTAGTTACAGGTGCCGCACGAGTAGATCTGCTGACCACGGCCGGCGCGCTCGATCGTCCGCACCTCGGCCAGGGCCTGTCCGCCGTGGCGCTCCAGAACGCGCTCGAAGAGGGAGAGGCTCGACGGCGGAATCCGCTCTCGCAGCACGGCGATACGCCCCTTGAGCTCTTCCACCTGCTCGGCCACCTCCGGCTTCTCGGCTTCCCACTTTTCGAGCTCCGCCTTATAGCGCTCGTCGAGCTCCTGGAAGCCCTCCTTGAGCTCTCCGAGCGAGGTCTGGCTCTCTTCCTGGCGCTCGAGCGCGGTCAGCGCCTGCTCTTCGAGCGTCTTGATGGTGTCCTTGATGGTGTCCAT
This sequence comes from Thermoanaerobaculia bacterium, assembly GCA_947259925.1. Lineage (GTDB taxonomy): Bacteria > Acidobacteriota > Thermoanaerobaculia > Multivoradales > JAHEKO01 > JAHEKO01. Next base: position 94,118 of record CAMYOG010000017.1, on the reverse strand, counting down.
CTCCTGCAGGAGTGCTCCGTACTCGCGCTGATTGCGGACGCTGCTGATCTGCTCCTGGTAGGTCTTGAGCTTCTCTTGTGCGGCTTGTGCCTCGCCCTCGGCGAGGCGGCGTTCGCTCGCGGCCTCCTCGACCGACGCCTCGAGCGCATCGATCTCTTCCTTGCGAGCGGTGTGCTGCTCGTGTAGCTCCTGCATCCACTCGGGGATTCCGTGGAGCCGCTCGTCGGCTCGCTGCAGCTCGTTGAGGGCCTTCTGAAGGTCTAGGACGCTATCTAAAGGCCGCTCCATAGTCACACCGACCAAGGCCATCCGTTCTTCAGCATCGACTTGCCAATCCGTAGATGTGGGTCCACCTGGATTTGAACCAGGGACCTGCCGGTTATGAGCCGGATGCTCTAACCGCTGAGCTATGGACCCGTACCTCCCTCCTCGGGGAAGGGTCAGTATACCGCTACGGCGAGACGGCCTCTACACGCCCAGGAGACTCTCGTCGCCTCCCGCCAGGATCCGGATCAGGGCGTCTTTGAAGTAGTCGTTGTCGCTGCGGATGTTGGCGTCGATCCGATCTTCGTAGATCTGACGGGAGCGGTCGATGTCCTCTTGGAGGCGCCGGTAGATGTCACCACTCCGTCGACCCTGATCGACCTGCTCTTCGTTGTAGAGCTTGATCTCGGTGACCAGGAGACGAGCGAGCCGGCGAGCCTCTTCGTGAAGGGCTTCGCCGCCAGTCTCCTCGGTCTCTTCCGAGGTGGTGAACGCCCAGCCGGGGCCGCGCACGTCGTCGGGCGGCATGACCTGGGTGGAGGTGCCTTCGGTGGCGAGCGGCGATACCGGCGGCGCTACCGGCTCGGCCGGCGGTGACTCGACCGGAGGCATTTCCATCGCCGGCTCGGGCGCTGCCTCTTCTGCGATCGGCGCCTCGACGACCTCCTCGGGCATCGTGACCGGCATCTCGCCCGGACTCTCGTGCTCGACCTCGGCCGGTGCGACCTCCTCGACCGCCTCGACCGGTGCTTCGTCGATCGGTTCGGCCTCGGCGACCTCCACCTCCTCAACCTCGGCGAGCTCGAGCTCGGCAGGGGCCTCGGGCTCGACCGCGGGCTCGGGCTCGATCTCGACAGCGGCTTCCGGCTCGGCTTCGACCGCCGGCTCGGGCTCGGTTTCGACCGCCGGCTCGGGCTCGAACTCGACAGCGGCTTCCGGCTCGGCCTCGACCGCCGGTTCGGGCTCCGCCAGCTCGGGCTCGACCTCGACCGGGATCGTCTCGGGCACCTCGGGTGCTGGAGTTACTTCGGTCTGGAAGCCGACCGCCTCGGCGTCGACGCCCGCGTCGGATACCTCTTCGGGGGCGGCCGGCTCGATGGTCTCCTCCTCCGCCGGCTCGACGACCTCCGGGGTCGGCTCGAGCGGCGGCTCGATCGGTGGCGCGACCGGCGCTTCGATCGCGGGTACGGCGCCTGCCGCCGCGACGGTCAGGGCGGGCGTCGAGTTGCGCTTGCGGACCGGCAGCGTCTCGAGGGTCTGTCCGGCGACGAAGGTCAGGAGCTGCAGCGCGCTGATGTTGAGCGGATCGTCGCCGAGCCGATCGGCGTAGAGGTAACCGGCGACATGGTCGCCGAGCGACAGCGGGAGGAGCGCTCCGACGCTCGGCACCGTCACCTCGAACTGGGAGCAGAAGACCGCGCACTCGTCGGCGCTCAGACCGTGGGTTCCGGCGCCGTCCTCGATGCGCGCCCAGGCCGAGTCGCCGTTGGGGACCTCGACGGAGGCGCCCTGCATCTGGCGATTCGCGTCGTCGAAGCCGAGGCTGCCCCAGCAGCGCTGCCCGTCCTCACGAATCAGGACGAACGCGGCGCGCGACGAGAACCGTCCCGCCCCTTCCAGCAGAGCGTCGAGGATCGCTGCCTGCTTGGTCGATCGATCGATGCCGGCGGCCGCGTGCTTGAGCTCTTCGAGCGCGTCGAGCTCTTCGGGTGGAGCGGGCGGTGGCGGAGCGGGCTCGACAGCCTCGCCGCTGATCAGGCTCTGGACGTCTTGCCTGACACCGTCGATCTGGGTGCCGATCTCGGCTCTCAGCGCTTCGGTGATTCGCTCAAGCGGACCGGCGATCTTCGGGTCCAGGTCTCGAAACAGCTCGGACATCGACATGCTCTGCCTCCACCGCGAGGGAACGGTACAAAAGGGCGGTTGGCGCTCGATCGATTATTCTTGGCCACCTGCCAGGTGTCAAGGAAGTTGCAACGGCCAAAAACCTTGAAATTACCGACACTTATGTCGACGGTGGACGGCCAAATCAGAGCTGTGGTAGCTTGGGATTTCCCTATTAGACGGCTTTTCTGGAATCGAGGGAGACGGAAGATGCGGCGTTGTACGAGCGTTTTCTCATCACTGATGGTCGTGATTGCGTTGGCCACCCTGGCGGCGTGCGGACCGAGTCAAGAGGAACAGATCGCAACCGCTCAGGCGGAGGCCTTTGCCCAGCTGGAAGAAGGAAAGGCGAGCCTCGACGCCAAGCGACAGGAGCTGGTCGATGCGCGTGCCGCGCTGCAGGCGGCAATCGACGAGGGCGCCGAGGACGCGGCGGACCAGATCGCCGAGCTGGAGGCCAACGTCGGTCGGCTCGAGGGCGAGGTGATCGGGGACAGCGACACCTTCAGCTCCGCGATCGTCGACTTCATCAACGCGGATCCGCCGATCGAGGGAGAGCCGTTGACCGAGAGTCAGCTGGCGGGTATCCGGATGAAGAGCGGCGAAGACATCATCGTTGCCCAGGAGCACATCGACAAGGGCGGTGACTACCGTCGTGCGATCGACATCTACAGCCAGGCGCTGATGGTCGATCCCGACAATCCCGACCTGCAGGCGGCGTTGGCCGCCGCCGAGGAGCTTCGCTACCTGAGCCAGGAGCGTTTCTCTCAGGTCTCCAAGGGGATGACCGAGAGTGAGGTCAGAGAGGCTCTCGGCCAGCCCAATCTGCGCAACATCCGCGAGTATCCCGACCGTGGGGTGGTCGCGTGGTTCTATCCGACCACCGAGGCGGGAGACGCGGCGGCGGTCTGGTTCCGGCCCGACAAAGCGGGCGCCAACACCGTCTACCAGGTCAAGTACGACGCGATCAAGAAAGGGGACGAGGAAGGCCCGTAGGCCTCCTTCCTTCATTGACTTTCGGGCGACGCTCGGTGAAACTATCGGGCCGCGCCGCCGGACGGATCCGCCCATTCAGGTGGGATCACGAGCTGGTCGGTGCTAGAACGCCCGAAGGTGAGGTGAGTAGAGTTTGCCGGTAGTTCAGATTCGCGAGGACGAGAGCTTCGAGAACGCACTGCGCAGGTTCAAGCGCAAGTGTGAGAAGTCGGGCGTCCTGACCGAGCTCAAGAAGCGTCAGCACTTCGAGAAGCCCTCGGTCAAGCGGAAGCGCAAGGCGATGCAGGCGCGTAAGAAGGTCCTGCGCAAGATGGCCGAAGAGCGCCGCATGGGTCTGCGCTGAGATCAGCGGACCGATCGTCCTTTCCGGGGAGCGGGTTCGACCCGCTCCTTTTTCGTTATGGCAGGCGGCAGTAGACTGAGATCGGTGCACACAGCCTCACCGGCGACTCTCGATGCTCTCGAGTACTCGAGCTATCTGGATCTGCTGTCGGCGCTCGCCGCCACCGACATTGGCCGCCAGCGCCTGCTGGAGGTGGGCCCCGCGTCGAGCCTCGAGGAGCTCGAGCGCCGCCACCGCCGGTACCAGGAAGCCGTCCGCCTGCTGACGGATGGTCGCCTGGTGCCGTCGTTCGAGGAGCCGCTCGGAGCGATCGTCGAGGCGCTCGGCGGCACCGAGACCGAGATCGTCGGCCTGGAGCTGAATCGTCTGGCGGCGGCGTTGCGCGCCGGGCGGAGTGCTCAGCGGGCGATCACGGCCGCCGATCCCGGATGCCCAGAGCTGGCCGAGTCGGCGGGCGCCCTCGGCGATCTCGATCCGCTGGTCCGGCAGATCGGCCGCACCCTCGACCGGCGCGGGCGGGTGAAGGACGACGCCAGCAACAAGCTGGTCGCGCTCGGCGGTACGGTCCGCAGATCCCGAGAAGCGATCTACGGCGAACTGCGTCGCTACGCTCGGGAGCACAAGGAGGAGCTGGCCGAGGAGACCATGCCGATGCACGACGGCCGGGTGGTCGTCCTGCTCAAGGCGGGGTCGAAATCGCGCGGTGGAGGTCTGGTCCACCGGGGCTCGGGCACCGGACGGAGCGTCTACTTCGAGCCGCTGGCGGTGGTCGATTCCAACAACCGGCTGCGCGAGTCGCAGGCGCGCGAGGAGCAAGAGCGCCAGCGCCTGCTGCGCGAGCTGGTGGACGAGGCGAGAGGCGCGGTCGAGGAAATCGGGCGGCATCTCGACTTTCTGGCGCTGCTCGATCAGCAGCAGGCTCTCTACGATTTCGCCGAGCTCGCGGACGCACGGCTGATCGAGATCTCCGACCGTCACGTCGTCAAGGGCGTCGCCGCCCGGCATCCACTGCTCGAGCCGCGACTGGCGGCTCTGCGCGAGCGGGCTCTCGGCCACGCCGGTCACGTCGGTGAGGTCGTGCCGCTCGACCTGGAGCTCTCGCCGGCGGCGCGGGCACTGGTGATCACCGGTCCGAACGCGGGCGGCAAGACGGTCGCGCTGAAGACCGTCGGGTTGATGGCGCTGGCAGCGCAGAGCGGGCTGCCCTTCCCGGCCGCCCGCGGCAGCTGCGCGCCGCTTTTGAGCGCGCTGGTAGCGACGGTCGGCGACGAGCAGGACCTGCTGCAGGACCGCTCGACGTTCAGCGGCCGGCTGCTACGACTGCGGGAAGCGTGGGAAGCCGCCGGACCTGACAGCCTGGTGTTGCTGGACGAGCTCGGCTCGGGGACCGATCCCGAGGAAGGCGCGGCGCTCTCGATCGCCCTGCTCGAGGGCTTGCTCGAACGAGACTCGATGGCGCTCGTCACCACGCACCTGACGCCGCTGGCCGCGGCCGCGCTCGAGCGGCAAGGCGCCGCGTGCGCGGCGATGCAGTTCGATCCCGCGAGTCATCGACCGACCTTCGAGCTGCTGCCGGGTGCCCCGGCCGGGAGCGAGGCGTTGGCACTCGGCAGACGGCTCGGGCTGCCGGCGGAGTGGCTCGATCGGGCGGACGAGCTGCTCGGGAGCGGCCAGCGCGATCTGCGCCGGCTGCTGCGCGAGGTGGAAGCGGTGCGTGACCAGCTGCGCGAAAGAAACCGTGCCGCGGAAGAGCACGGCGCCGAGCTCGAGCGGGCGCTCGAAGAAGGCGAGCGCCGGCAGGTCGAGCTGGCCGAGGAGCGGACCAAGGTCGGCAGGCGTGCCCGGGAAGAGCTCGAGGCGTTTCGCCGCAAGGTCGCCGGAGAATTGCGCGGTGAGCTCGAGCGAATGCGCGAGCAGCTCGAATCTGGCCGCAAGCGCGGGCTGGCCGAAGCGGCGGTGGAGCGGGTCTTCGCGGAGGCGCCCGAGATCGAGGTCGAACAAGAGGAGGGCCCACCGGCCAGCCTCGGAGACCATGTCGAGCACCGGCGCCTTGGCTGGAAGGGAGTCGTGGAGCGACTCGACCGCGGCAACGCCGAGGTGAGCGTGCACGGCAAGCGGGTCCGCTGTGCGGTCGAGGATCTGCGGGTGGTCGACGCTGAGACCGTGGCAAGCGAGCGGCCGGCGCGTCGGGTCGAGCCGATCGCTCCGGCGGTGCCAGAGGAGTTGAACCTGATCGGACATCGCGTCGACGAGGCGCTCGAGCTGCTCGACGCCTATCTCGATCGGGCGCTGCTGACCGCCGACGGCGATGTCCGGATCGTGCACGGCCACGGCACCGGACGGCTGCGCAAGGCGATTCGGGAGCATCTGCGCCACCATCCGGCGGCGTCGGCGGTGCGGCCGGGCCGGGCGGACGAGGGTGGCGATGGAGCCACCGTCGTGTCTCTACGCGAGTAGGCGGGGACACAATACATATTGGGCCCGGTAACCTCTTTCGGCCACAATCACTTTCTGAATAGCTAGAGGCTACTTCTCGTACTACGTATCGTGTCCCCGTTGCGCAACATCCAGCTCACGCCGCAACTGGTCCAGGCGGTCAGGGACGCGGTCGATATCGTCGACATCGCCTCCGAGTACACGCGCCTGACCAAAGCTGGGAAGCGCCACAAGGGTCTCTGTCCGCTCCACAAGGAGAAGACACCCTCCTTCAGCGTCGAGCCCGACCAGGGCCTGTTCTACTGCTTCGGTTGTGGCCAGGGTGGCGACGCCATCAAGCTCCACCAGGCGCTCTCGGGCGACGACTTCCCGGCCGCGATCGAGGCGCTGGCCCGCCGCTACGGCATTCCGCTGCCCAAGGCGAGCGAGCCGCGCCGGGGCCGCCGAGAGCCGGATCTGGAGCGGGTGCTCGAGGCGGCGGCCGGCTTCTTCCAGGGGCAGTTGCAAGAGTCGAAGCGGCTTCTGGACTATCTCGAGCGACGGAAGATCCCGATGGAGTTGGTCGAGCGCTACGGCCTCGGCTACGCGCCCGAAGGCTGGCGCAACCTGGTCGGCGCCATCGGCCCGCGCTTCCCGATGACCGAGCTCGAGGCGGCCGGCCTGGTGTCGCGCTCCGACAAGCGACCGGACGAGCCGTACGATCGGTTTCGGCAGCGACTGATGTTCCCGATCCGCAACGCCGCCGGCCGCCTGGTCGGCTTCGGCGGGCGGGCCCTGGGAGACGACAAGGCGAAGTACATCAACACCGCCGAAACGTCGCGCTTCCAGAAGGGGTATCTGCTGTACGGACTGGATGTCGCCAAGCGAGCGATTCGCGACCAGGGACGCGCCTTCCTGGTCGAGGGCTACTTCGACGTCCTGGGCGCGGCCGCCGCCGGCATCGAGACCTGCGTCGCCAGCATGGGAACCGCGCTCACCCCCGAGCAGGCGCGGCTGCTCAAGCGCTTCGCCGATGAGGTGATGGTCGGCTACGACGGTGACGAGGCGGGTGAGAAGGCGTTTCGACGGGCGCTGCCGACGCTCCTGAGCGAAGGGCTGACCGTTCGACGCCCGGCGATTCCGGCCGGCGAGGATCCCGACTCGCTGCGGCGCAAGCAGGGCGAAGATGCGCTGCTCGAGCTGGTGGTGGCGGCGGAGGACGCCGTGATGCTCGAGATTCGCCGGCTGGTGCCCGACCGGGTGAGTGGCGAGCCGAGCCGCCAGGCGAAGGCGGCCAAGGAGGTCGCCGAGCTGCTCAAGCCGATTCCGGACGGAATTCTGCGCTACAGCTACGCCCGGGTGGCCGCGGATCGGCTGGGCGTGCCGGTCGATCTGCTCTGGAAGCGGGTGGGCGGCGATCGGAGCGGCGGCGCTCCCGACGAGCCCAAAGCGGCCGGGAAGGTCGTCCGATCGCTCGAGGAGCGGGTGGTACAGCTCCTGCTGGCGAGCAACCTGCCGCTGCCGCCGGTGGCGGAGCTGCCCCCGGAAGAAGCCTTTCTGGATGCCGATTTGAGGAATATTTTCGAGACGTTTTGCGCTCTATATTCTGAAGCCGGCGACAGCAGGCCCGAGGTGAAGGCTGTCCTGGCAAAGCTGGGTTCCCAGGGAAAGGCAGTTGACCAATTGGCCCGACTTTTGTTACAAGAGCCTGTTGCCCCGGCAAAGGGCGAGCTCCAGACTTCCCTGGCGAGTCTGAAGCGCCGGTGGCAGCAGCAGCGGTTGCGGGAGTTGTCGACAGAAATCAGCCGAGCTCAAAGCCTCGGAGACACCGACCGTCTCGAGAGGCTCCTGCAAGACAAGAATGCACTGAGCCGTGAACTTCACGGTCGTGACTCTGGATCCGGAGACCACACCTAGTCAGCCCTCGAGGGTGAGTCGTCGGAAGTCGTAGGAGAAGCACCTGTTGACAGTTTCCACTGTAGCTACGGTCGAAGAGAAGCATCCGTCCGTAAAGCAGCTGATCGAGTTGGGGCGGGGCAAGGGATACCTGCTCTACGACGAGATCTACGAGATGCTGCCCGAGGACGTGGTGGCGGTACCCGACGAGCTGGACGAGATCTACCTCCGGTTCGGCGAGCTGGGGATCGAGGTCATCGATCGCCCCGAGCGTCACCAGAATCGCGAGGCCACCGAATCGGCGGTCGGCGATTTCGAGAAGTCCGAGAGCGGCGACGGTCCCGACTTCCGTCTGCACGAGCAGGAGAAGACCAACGACCCGGTGCGCATGTATCTGCGCGAGATGGGCACGGTGCCGCTGCTCGATCGTGAGGGCGAGGTCGAGATCGCGCAGCGCATCGAAAAGGGCGAGTGGGTGGTCTACGAAGCGCTGTGTGAGAACCCGGTCGTGCTCCAGGAGTTGCTGCGCCTCAACGAGACGCTGCAGAAGGACCAGGACAAGCTGGGCGAGCTGGACGAGGGGGTCCAGCAGGAGCTCGACCCGCGCGCGGCGGACCGGATCAAGTCGAATCTGAAGGTCTTCAAGCAGATCGCCAAGCACGACGCCAAGATCCAGTCGCTGCGCAAGCGCCAGAAGCGCTACAAGAAGGGTGGCGACAAGTTCATGGAGATCGAGCGCGACATCGATCGCGTCGTCGGCAAGATCGCCAAGGACATCCGTAGCATCGATTTCTCGCTGCACACCCGCAACCGGCTGGTCGAGTTCCTCAAGGATCTCGACCGCCAGTACGCGATGCTCGAGCAGGACATCCGTCGAGCCAAGCTGGCGCTCGACCGCGAGTCCAACAAAGAGCTCCAGGCGCTCCACCGGCGTCGGATCGAGAAGTACCGGCGCAAGATCCGCGCGATCGACGAGCGCTACGGCACCACGCACTCGCAGGTCTCGGCCACCATCCGCAAGATCCGCAAGGGTGAGGGCACCTGCGAGCGCGCCAAGGAAGAGCTGATCGTCGCCAACTTGCGGCTGGTCGTCTCGATCGCCAAGAAGTACACGAATCGAGGCCTGCAGTTCCTGGACCTGATCCAGGAGGGCAACATCGGCCTGATGAAGGCGGTCGAGAAGTTCGAATACCGGCGGGGCTACAAGTTCTCGACCTACGCGACCTGGTGGATCCGCCAGGCGATCACCCGCGCGATCGCCGATCAGGCTCGGACCATCCGGATTCCGGTGCACATGATCGAGACGATCAACAAGCTGACCCGCACCAGCCGTTCCCTGGTGCAGGAGCTGGGGCGCGAGCCGACCGCCGAGGAGATCGGCGAGCGGATGGATCTGCCCGCCTCCAAGGTGCGCAAGATCATGAAGATCGCCCAGGAGCCGATCTCCCTCGAGACACCGATCGGCGAAGAGGAGGATTCGCATCTCGGCGACTTCATCGAGGACAAGAACGCGGTGTCGCCGGTCGAATCGGTGATCTCCAACAACCTCACCGACCAGACCGGCAAGGTGCTCGAGTCGCTGACTCCGCGCGAGGAGCTGGTGCTGCGGATGCGCTTCGGCGTCGGCGAGGGCTCGGAGCACACTCTCGAAGAGGTCGGCCGCTCGTTCAACGTCACCCGCGAGCGGATCCGCCAGATCGAATCGAAGGCGCTGCGCAAGCTCCGCCACCCGAGTCGCTCGAGTCAGCTCAAGCCGTTCCTCGACCAGACACAGTAGGGTGGATCGCCCGGCGTGGGCAGATTCGTCCTCGGACTGATTCTGGCGGCCAGCGCTCTCCGCCTGGCCGCCGGTCTGGTCTTCCCGGGGTTCCACACCGGCGACGATGTGGAGATCGTCGAGTCGGCGCTGCTGGCGATCGAGGCGATCGAGTACGACGCCTGGCCGATCCGCAACCAGCTGCTCCCACGGCATCTGCTGGCGCCGCTACTCGCCGCAGCGGCCGCCGTGGGGGTGGTTGATCCTCGCCATGCCCTGCATCTTCAGGCACCTACGCCGGCTCGCGACGAAAAGTGAGAAGGCCAGGCTAGAGACCGCGGCTGGCGAACTTCGAGATCTCGAGCTCCGCTTCGACGATCTCCCGAAGCCGGAACTTCTGGATCTTGCCGGTGACCGTCATCGGGAACTCCTCGACGATGCGAACGTAGCGGGGCACCTTGAAGTGGGCCATGCCTTCACGGATGTAGTCCCGGATCTCGTCGGGCGTGGCGGCCGCCCCCTCCTTCAATTGCACCCAGGCGCCGAGATCCTCGCCGAGACGGGCGTCGGCAACGCCGAAGACCGCCGCCTGCGCGATCTTCGGGTGGCGGCCCAGGTAATGCTCGATCTCGGCCGGGTAGATGTTCTCACCGCCACGGATCACCATCTCCTTGAGCCGGCCGGTGATCCGCGCATAGCCGTCCACGTCCATCACTCCCAGATCGCCGGAGTGGAGCCAGCCGTCGGCATCGATCACCTCGCGGGTGGCCTCCTCCATCTCGAAGTAGCCCTTCATCACGTGATAGCCGCGAAAGCAGAGCTCACCCTGCTCACCGATCGGTGAAAGCGCGCCGGTGCTCGGGTCGACCACCTTGACCTCCTGGTGCGGCATGTTGGTGCCGACCGTCTGCGTGCGACGCTCGAACGAGTCCTCACGGGTCGTGATGTGGGTGCAGGGCGACGACTCGGTCTGGCCGTAGCCGATCAGGATCTCGGTGCAGCCCATGTCCTCGATCACGCGCTCCATCAGCTCGGGCGGACAGGGGGCGCCGGCCATGATGCCGGTGCGCAGGCTCGAGAGGTCGAAGCTCGAGAACTCGGGATGCTCGAACTCGGCGACGAACATCGTCGGCACGCCGTGGAGGGCGGTGCAGCGCTCGCTGTCGACCGCCTTCAGAGTTGCCTCGGCGTCGAAATGGGCTGCGGGAAGGACGATGGCAGCGCCGTGGGTCAGGCACGCGAGATTCGACAGCACCATGCCGAAGCAGTGGTAGAAGGGGACCGGAACACAGAGGCGGTCCTCCTCGGTCAGAGCCATCGCCTCGGCGCCGGAGTAGCCGTTGTTGAGGATGTTGTGATGGGTCAGGACGACCGGTTTGGGAAAGCCGGTCGTTCCGGAGGTGAACTGGATGTTGATCGGATCGTCGATTTCCAGGATGGAGGCGGCGGTGTCGAGCTCGGCGGTGGAGACCGAGCGTCCGGCCGCCATCACTTCGGGCCAGGTCAGGAATCCGGGCCCGGGACGCTCGACCTCGTCCCCTGCATCGGGGTCGAACACGATCACGTGACGAAGCTCGGGTAGGGCCGCACAGGTGAGATCGTCCGGGGCCTGGCTCGAGACCTCGGGACAGAGCCGGGTCACCATCTCGACGTAGTGAGACTTGCGAAAGGCCGGCATGACCACCAACGCTTGAACTCGCGCGGCGGTCATCGCATGCTCGAGCTCGGCGATCCGGTAGGCAGGGTTGATGTTCACCAGCACCGCGCCGATGCGCGCGGTGGCGAGCTGGAGGAGGAGCCACTCGGCGTTGTTGGTCGCCCAGATCCCGACCCGGTCGCCCCGCCGGATACCGAGATGGAGCAGCCCCTTGGCGAGGTCGTCGGCCCGAGCGAAGAGCTGCGAGTAGGTCAGTCGGATCCCCTGCTCGACGGAGATCAGGGCGTCGCGCTCCGGGAAGCGTTCGGCGACACCGCGCAGATAGGTGCTTATCGGGAGGCCGAGCAGGGACTGCCTGCCCCCCCGATGATGATAAGAGCCCGTCTTCATCGGCTGTCCTCTGCTGTTGGGGAGAGTGCCCGCTCGGCTCAGTCTTCGGGTGATTCCGCCGCCTCGTCCTCTACCTGAATGCCCTTCAGAAAGGCGATCAGATCGGCGAGCTTCTTCTGCACGTCCTCCTCGGTCTGACCTTCGTCGACCTGGAAGACCGAGCCCCAGATCGGCATGTCACGGCCGTGGAGCGGCACCATCTCCTCGCGTCCGTCGATCTCCTTGAGGACCTCTTCGGTGGGGAACTCGCCGTCGTTCTCGAGCGCCAGCCGGGTGAGGTCGGTCGGCTCGACCTTGAGGTACTCGGCGACGTGTCCGTCTCCCTCGGCCCCCTTGCCGTGGCAGGAGCGGCAGTAGCGCTGGAAGAGAGCGAAGCCACGTCCGTAGCTGGCCTCTTGCGACGATGTGTCCATGGCGGGTGCATCGTCCGCGGCCCAGGCCGTCGGAGCTCCTGGCCAGAGCAGCAGGGCACCTGCAAGGACCAGGATCTTGAGCAGTGGTCTGTGCAGTCGTGCCTTCATCGCGAACCTCCCTTTACGGTAACCAGCCTAGGAAAAAAGACCGGAAGCCGACACGACCCGCCGGGTCGGTACTGGACTTCCGTGGGTAGACGGACTATACAACCCGTTAGTGTGGGCGCGGGGCGGTTGGATTGACAAACCAGAAGGCGCTCCCTAACATCTTCTGTTCGGCCCGCGGGTCGAACCGATCCTGGGTAGCTCAGTGGTAGAGCGGTCGGCTGTTAACCGATTGGTCGGGGGTTCAAATCCCTCCCCAGGAGCCAGCTGAGAATCGCGTCGGCGAGCCATCGCCGGCTTTTTTTGTGGCCGCGGACGTGTGCTACGTTCTCGGTCGAGGAGATCTCGAATGACCGACCTGGCATCCAAGGAGTGCATCCCGTGCGAAGGAGGCGTGCCCCCCCTCGAGGGCGCTGAGCTGGCTGCCCTGCACGAGCAGCTCGGCAACGACTGGCAGGTGGTGGACGGCCATCACCTGGTGAAGGAGTTCCGGTTCGCGAACTTCCAGGAGGCGCTCGATTTCACGGTCCGTGTCGGGGCGCTCGCCGAAGAGGTCAATCACCATCCCGAGATCTGTGTCACCTGGGGACGGGCGACGATCACCCTATGGACCCACAAGATCGACGGCTTGACCGAGAGCGACTTCGTCTGGGCCGCGAAGGCCGATCGGCTCGCCTAGGCGCGGTCCGCGGACAGCCCCGGACCCCTCGTCACACGACGGTAACCGGCCGGTCGCGGGACCGTTTTCCGATCGGTCGAAGGGTCTCGAGTGCCGCATACAGCCGACGGTCTATGTCTTTGACAAGGACTGTTCGGGGAGTAGACTGCATTCAAAACGGAAGTCACGAGTGGAGCGCCGTTCGTCGAGGCGCCCGCCGTCCAAATGCCCGGGCGGAGCCCGGGCCCGTTACAAGGGGGAGTCATGGAGACCTCGAAGCACGCTGATCGCAGTGTCGCCGTGCACGTCGCGCGGCCACACTCGAAGTTCCTGACCATCGGCCTGCTGGCGTCGGCAATACTGGCGTTGGCAATGGTGGCGCCGCAGTCGGCGGCCGCCCAGGTCGTCGCGTTCGACATGGTGGGGGAACCTGAACAGCTTCACGAATCCGTGGAACGGTGCGTTCTCCTCGCTTGGGGATGGTTTCCAGAAGTACCAGCGCGGGGTGTCGCTCTCGATTCCCTTCGCGGTGCTCGACGACAGCCTGGTGATCTTCCCGGGTGATACCCAGGGGATCATCAAGGACGGCAACCTCGACGAGTTCTTCGGCATCGTCGACACGATCAACCCGCAGAATCCGAGTGGACCGGTGAGCGCCACCTGGGAGTTCGACGTCAGCGGCGCCACGGGCCTGGTGCTGTCGATCGACATGGGGGCGATGGGGGACTTCGAGTCGAGCGACTCGTTCGAGTGGACCTATTCGATCGATGGTAGTCCCGAGCTGACCGCGTTCTCGAGCACGGTCGACGAAGCGGGCTCGTTCACCTACACGCTCGAAGACGGCGACATGTTCACGCTCAACGATCCGATGCTGGTGCAGGGGACGATCTGGCGACGTTCAGCGCTCCGCTGGTCGGGACCGGCTCGACGCTGACCCTGACGCTGACCGCGGTCTTCAACGGTGGTACCGAGGCCACCGCCTTCCAGAGCATCGTCCTCAGCGAGGGTGACGTGCCGACTCCCGACCCGCCCACGCTTGAGATCTTCGAGATCCAGGGCGCCGGCTCGGCGAGCCCGTTCGTGGACCAGCTCGTGATCAGCAACGACAACGTCGTCACCTGCCTCGCCACCAACGGATTCTTCATGCAGACACCGACGGCACGCAGTGACGCCGACGTCGACACGTCCGACGGCATCTTCGTCTTCACCGGTAGTGCCCCGACGGTTGCCGTCGGTGATCTGGTCGACGTGCTCGGAGAGGTCGACGAGTTCTTCGGCCTGACCGAGATCAGCGGCTCGCCGCTGGTCACGGTCGACGGTTCCGGCACCGTGCCGGCGGCGGTGACGTTCGATTCGAACGTGCCCTCGCCCGACCCGGAGGCCGAGAGCTGCGCGATCGAGTTCGAGTGCTACGAGGGGATGCTGGTCGAGATCACGGGCGGAGCGGTCAGCGGGCCGAACCAGCGCTTCGGCACGGATCCCGTTGCGGAGGTCCATATCGTCGCCGGGCCGAACCGGGCATTCCGCGAGCCGGGAGTGGAGTTCCCCGGTCTCGGTATGCCGCTGATTCCCACCTGGGACGGCAACCCGGAGGTGTTCGAGCTCGATCCCGACAAGCTCGGCCTGCCGAATCAGATCATTCCCGCGGGCTCGACCTTCGACGCCACAGGTGTGATCGGCTTCGAGTTCGGTGGCTACGAGCTGTGGCCGAACTCGCTGACCGTGAACGCGGCGCCGCTACCGGTGCCGGTGCGACCGCGCGACCCGGGTGAGTTCACCATCGCGACGCTCAACCTGTTCCGCCTGTTCGACGACGTCGACGACCCGCCATCCCTGGCGGCCGATGGGCGCGAGCGCGACGACTTCGTTGTCTCGACCGCCGAGTATCTGCGCCGGCGCGCCAAGTTCGCCGGCCACATCCTCGACGTGCTCGACGCTCCCGACATCCTGGGGGTGCAGGAGGTCGAGAAGCTGGAGGTGCTCGAGGACCTGGCCATGGACATACTGGCGCTCGACCCGACCGTGGTCTACAGCGCGTTCCTAGAAGAGGGCAACGACGTCGGTACCATCGACGTCGGCTTCCTGGTGCGCGACACCATGGACGTGAAGGGGCTGGTCCAGCTCGGCAAGGAGGAGACCTTCGTCAACCCGATCAGCATGGCGGACGACATCCTCCACGACCGGCCGCCCCTGCTGCTGGACGCGGAGTTCGTCGGCGACGACGGCGACGCGGACGGTCCCCGCTTTCTGGTGATGACGGTGCACAACCGTTCGCTGGGCGGAATCGACGGCGGCGAGGGCGAGCGGGTACGCGCCAAGCGGCTCGCCCAGGCACAGTCGATCGCCGAGAAGGTCGACGCACGGCAGGGCAGGAACGGTAACCGGAGGATCATGGTCATCGGCGACTTCAACGGCTTCGAGTTCACCGACGGCTACGTCGACGTGATCGGTCAGATCAAGGGCGACTTCAATTCGGACGAGAACCTCCTCTCCGGCCCCGATCTGGTCGATCCCGACCTGCTGAACGTCGTCGACACGCTGATTCCGGTCGAAGACCGCTACTCGTTCATCTTTCGAGGGAGTGCCCAGGTCCTCGACCATGCCCTACTGAGTGACAAGTTCCTGAACCTGCTCCGGGGCGCCGAGTACGGCCGTGGCAACGCGGACGCGGCGGTCGATCTGATCAACGACGACTCGACGGTCCTCCGCTCTTCGGACCACGACGGATTGGTGGTTTATGTCCAGAGCGACCCGGATACGTTCGAGCCCGACGACTAGAGACTGACGGGAGATCACCCTCGTGGGGCGGGAAGCCGTCCCGCGAGGTGATCTCGTCGCCGCTGGAGCTCGGCACCCGCGGAGTGCGTTAGTCTGGTAGGAGCTCACCGGGGTCGCCATGGATGTAGAGATCGTCCGGGGACCCGACGTCGTCCCCACCCGCTACTGGCACGCTCTGGCCGACGGCCGCGTGCAATGCGATCTCTGCCCGCGCTACTGCAAGCTGCGCGAGGGCCAGCGGGGACTCTGCTTCGTGCGCGGCCGGCTCGACGACCAGATCGTCCTGACGACCTACGGGCGGTCGAGCGGCTTCTGCGTCGATCCGATCGAGAAGAAACCGCTCAATCATTTCTTTCCCGGCACGCCGGTCTTGTCGTTCGGCACCGCCGGCTGCAACCTGTTCTGCAAGTTCTGCCAGAACTGGGACATCTCGAAGTCACGCGAAGTCGATACTTTGGCCGATCAGGCCTCCCCCGAGGCGATCGCCGAGGCGGCCGTCCAGCTCGGCTGCCGGAGCGTCGCCTACACCTACAACGACCCGGTGATCTTCCTCGAGTACGCGGTCGAGGTCGCCGAGGCGTGCCGGGCGCGCGGCGTCAAGTCGGTCGCGGTCACCGCCGGCGAGATCTGCCCCGAGCCCCGGGTCGAGCTGTTCGAGCGGATCGACGCCGCCAACGTCGATCTGAAGGCGTTCACCGAGGCCTTCTACCGGAATGTCTGTGGTGGCGACCTCCAGACCGTGCTCGACACCCTGGTCTACCTGGTGAAGGAGACCGAGGTCTGGGTGGAGATTACGACGCTTCTGATCCCGGGCGAGAACGACAGCGACACGGAGATCGACGAGCTGAGCGGCTGGGTCTGCTCGGAGCTGGGGCCGCAGGTGCCGCTCCACTTCTCGGCGTTCCACCCGGACTTCAAGATGATGGACGTGCCGCCGACGCCGCCCGCGACCCTGGCGCGGGCGCGCCGCATAGCGCTCGGCAACGGGCTGCGCTACGTCTACACCGGCAACGTGCACGACGAAGAGGGCGATGCCACCTGGTGTCACGACTGCGACGAGTGCGTCGTCGGCCGTGACTGGTACCAACTGACCGAGTGGCACTTGAAGGACGGCGCTTGCGCATTCTGCGGCGCGCCGTGCGCCGGTCGGTTCGAGTCGGCGCCGGGCGACTGGGGACGCCGCCGTCTGCCGGTGCGGATCGGCGCCTATCGGCGCTGAGGAGCTAGGGGAAGATCCCGAGATCCGAGTAGCAGATCGCGATCTTGTCGATCGCGTTGATCAGCGAGGCGGTCCGCAGGTCGGTCTTGTCCTCGTGCCGAGCCCGGGTGTCGCGCATCTGGTGGTAGGCGATGGCCATCGTCTCCTCGAGTCCGGAGTGGACCAGATCGTGCTCGCCGGCGCCGCGCGACAGCTCCCGGAGCTCCTCGTCCGAGAACGAGCCGCCCTGGGTCCTTTCGGCCAGCGCCTCGAGCACCCGCCGGCGCGCCTGCTCGTCGTGGCGCTTCTCCATCCGACCGAAGCGGAGGTGGGAGAGATTCTTGACCCATTCGAAGTAGGAGACGGTGACGCCGCCGGCGTTCAGAAAGGCGTCCGGCAAGATCATCACCCCGCGCTCGGCGAGGATCTCGTCGGCGTCGGCGCTGGTCGGGCCGTTCGCCGCCTCGGCGATGATCTTGGTCTGGAGCCGGCCGGCGTTCTCGGCGTGGATCTGGTTCTCGAGCGCCGCCGGGACCAGGACGTCGCACTCGAGCTCGAGCGCGTCGCTGGAAGCCGGGATGTCGGTGGCGCCCGGAAAGCCGAGGATCGAGCCGGTGTCGCGGCGATGGACCATCACCTTCTCGAGGTCGAGGCCGCCCGGAGCGGCGATCGCGCCCTCGTACTCCGCGAGGCCGACCAGCATCGCGCCCGCGTCCTGGAGATACCGGGCGGCGTGGTAGCCGACGTTGCCGAGGCCCTGGACGACGACCCGCTTGCCGTCGACTCCGGTGGCGAGGCCGAGCTCCTTCATGTCCTCGGGCAGCGCGCACGCCTCGCGGATGCCGTAGAAGACCCCCTTGCCGGTCGCTTCGGTGCGTCCGCGGATGCCGCCCTGGGCGATCGGCTTGCCGGTCACGCAGCCGAGCGCGTTCAGCTCGCCGCCGGTGAGGGTCAGGTAGGTGTCGACGATCCAGGACATCTCCCGCGACGACGTCCCGTAGTCGGGGGCCGGAACGTCCACTCCCGGGCCGATGAAGTTCTTGCGCAAGAGCTCGAAGGTGTAGCGGCGCGTGATCCGCTCGAGCTCGGCGTCGCTGTACTCGCGACGATCGATCTTGATGCCGCCCTTGGCACCGCCGAACGGCACCTCGACGATCGCGCACTTGTAGGTCATGAGCGCCGCCAACGCCATCACCTCGTCCTCGTTGACCAGCGGGCTGTAGCGGATACCACCCTTGGTGGGGAGCTTGTGATGGCTGTGCTCGGCGCGCCACGCCTCGATCGTCTCGATCTTGCCGTCGTCGCGTTTGATCGGAAAGGTGATGTGGTAGACGCTGTTGCACTCGCGAATCTGCCCCAGCAGCTCGGGCGAGTGATCGGTCAGTGCGGCGGCCTTGTCGAAGCTGCGGTTTACCTGAGCGAAGAAACCTTGCTCGGATGCCATGGGCTCCCTCTCGTCGTTTCGGTGATGCGCGGATGATACAGCGGGGACACAATACGTACTGGACACCAGGACCGCGCATAGCGCTGTCCAGTACGTATTGTGTCCCCCGGTCTCAGCGCTTGACGCGGTCGCCGTGCTCTTCGGCCGAGAGGATCCAGCCGACCAGCTTGCCCGGCTGGATCGTGTCGCCCCAGAAGTTGTGGTTACGCAGGTGTCGGCTCGAGGTGTCGGTGTCGGGGATCAGGCCGATCTCGCGATCGATCTCGTGCAGTCGATCGACCCAGCGCTGGGCGTTGGCCGGACGGAGATCGACCCAGCCCGCCTCGACCCACTGCTCGAGCTTCTCGGGCGTCACCGACTCATCGACCGCGTTGCCCGGGAGGATCACGTTCGGGCCGCGCAGCAGCTGGCCGTCGGAGGTGATGATCGGCAGGCCGATCGCCAGGATCTCGCTCGCCAGACGCGGCTGCGCGCGGATCAGCTGCTCGAGCTTCTCGGACACCTCGTCTCCCGAGGACTCGCGGACGGCGCTCGACGAGCCGAACGCTTCACGCAGCAGGTGCGCCTCGAAGAGCAGCTTGGTATTGCGCGGCGGTCCGAGCATCTCGAACGCGACGCTCCGCGTGTCGCCCTGGCTCTCGAGCGCGGTCATCCGCTCGAGCGCCCAGTGACGCATCAGTCCGGCCCGGTAGGTCGGCCCGAGCACCGCGTTGTTGAGCGCGTTGACAATGTCGTGCCCGGTGTTGCCGCCCTGGATCTCGAACACCAGCGCCGAAGCGATCTCCTCGGGGGTCACGAACTCCATCTGCTCGGCGGTGGTGAGCAGGGCGAACTCCTCGAGGCTGAAGATGCCGTTCTCCCCGGTGTCGATATAGGCCGTGGTCAAGACCTCGTCGGTCTCCCGTCCGGCGTCGGGGTCGTGGGTCGAGAAGGTTTCACCGATCGGCCGCCGCTCGGCCTCGACCAGCCGGATCTCCTGCCGCCGCCGCTTGATCGGCCCGTGGTTGATCGACTTCCAGGCGATCGCCGCCGCCGGCTTGACCTCCTTGGTGATCGGCGCCCCCGGCGTACGCGCCATCAGAAAGAGGAGCATCGAGTGGGCGCCGGCGACCGCGCTCTTGGAGAGCAGGACACGGCTCGGCTTCTCCTCGGAGTGGGTGTAGGGGATGTTGAGCCCCATGCCGCCGGTGCCGCTGGTACCCACCTTGATGTAGACACTGGTGCCGGCGTCCCGCATGCCCCGATAGAGCACCTGGATGTGGCGGATCAGCCGCGGAATGTAGAGCGCCGACAGCAGGTCGGCCGCCGCGTCACCTTCGTCGCCTCCGTCGGCCAGGTGATGCCACAGCCGGTCGGCCGTGCTGTAGACGTCCTGGTAGGCGATCGCCGTGGCGGTGTTGACGCAGTCGATGACGATCTCGGGCCGGTGCTCGGTCAGCAGCTGGTGGAGCAGGAACTTGGGCAGATCGTGATCTTCGAGCTGTCGCAAGTGGGCCCAGATCTCGTCAAGCCGCTGGAGCTTCTCGACCAGGCCGAGGATGTCGCCACTGGCAGTGCTGATCTTGGCCTCACCCGCTTCGCCGGTGATGCGCTCCCGCGCCTGCTCCGCCTCCTCAGGGAGCAGGCTGTGCAGGATGATCTCGGCCGGTTGGTGGCCCAGGAGCTCGCGGCAGACCGCCGTCCCGACCAGGCCGTAGCCGCCCAGAATCAGCACCTTCTTTCCCTGGATCCTCACTTAACTCTCCCGTCTCCGGGGCCGCCCATCCCGGGCCGCCCCGAACGCCTAGGCTATCCTGCCGTTAGTCGGTCCGTGCCCGCTGATTTGGGTAGGCCTTCCAGCCCTCTCCCGCCGTGTAGGAGATGTGGGCCAGCTCGGTCGCCGACATCGTCTGCCCGAGCACCAGGACCCGCCCCTGCGGGTCCTTCGTGTAGACCCCCGCGTAGAGGTGGATCTCGCGCGGCTGCTCCTCGGGAAGACCAAAGACCGAGGTACCGTCGGTCGGGGGCGCGTCGACACCGGTCAGATCGACTACCGTCGCCGGCAGGTCGATGAGCTGCGCCGGAGCCGACGAGACCCGTAAGGGTGATCGGTCCGAGGCCGGCGGCTTGATCGCCAGGAGCGGCTGGATCCGCCGGAAGTAACCGTCGGTGTCGATGTAGGTCATCGTCGCCTCGACGCGCTCTCGGATCGCCGGTGGCGGCGGGATGTCGAGGGCCGTCTCGCCGCCGGCCTCGCCGTGGTAGCCGTGATCGCTCTGCACGATGACGAGGGCGTCCCGGTAGCGCCCGAGCCGCTGCAGCGTGTCGACCGTCTCGGCGAGCAGCCGCGTGGCGCAGAGGGTCTGGGCCTCGAACGTGGACGGATCGTCGTAGACGCACTCTTCGTTCCAGACGAACGGAGCGTGGGGGAGGATGACGTGCACGTAGACGTAGCGGCCCGCGGCCGGCCGACTCGCCTCGTCCTCCAGGAAGCGTCGGAAGAGCGGCACCGAGAGCTGCTTGTAGAGGGCGTAGCGGGAGAACGTCCCTGCGTTTCGCGTGCCGTTGATGCGCGCGATGAGATGGCCGAAGAGTCGCTCCGAGACGGCGAGCGTCTCGTGGCGCAGGATGTTCGGTGCGACCCGGACGGCGGTCACCTGGGCGAGGCGGAGGGTGTCGCTGCCACGGAAGTAGGACCGAGCGATCTCCTGGCCGGTATGCACGACCGAGGCTCCGTCGTACATCCAGAAGCGTGCCCGGTCGGGACTGAAGACCTCGATCTCGAAGCCGGCGTCGGCGTGCCAGCGCCTCAGGCCGTCGGTCATCGCCCGACTCTGCCAGTCGCTGAACGAGCCGCCCCGGTAGAACCTACCGAGCAGAAAGCTGGGGACCGAGGCGTCGGTCACGTGGTAGTTGGCCAGGACCCGGTCGAAGAAGGTGAATCCCTGGAGGGTCTCGGCCAGCTGAAGCTCGTCGACCGCCGCGCCGAAGCTCGCGCTGCTGTAGCCGTCGAAGACCAGATGGTAGACGTTGCCGGTCATCGCACCACCGGCGGGCTTCAGCGGCGAGACCGCGGGCGCCGCCGCTTCCCCGGGTCCGGATCGATCGGTCGCGCGCACACCACCGAGCGCCAGAAGGACGATCTGGCCGGCCAGGATCACCGCGGTGACCGCGACGCCGAAGGTGCGCACGGGCTTCGGCGGCAGCTTGAGCCAGAGGACCGCCAGAACGACGGCCAGAAGCGCCTCCTTGACCGTGTTGCCGATCGGCTCCTTGAGCCGGTTCTCGCCGTCGAGCAGGCCCCACTCGAGGGGCGCCAGAAAGTCGGAGAGGAGGAGCCATAGCCCGAGGAAGAAGAGGCCGCCGCTGACCGCGGTGCGCGTGGTCGGACCGAGCAGCCGGAGCGCCAGGGCGAGCGCCGGCAGAGCGACGAGCGCGAGGGCGAGCAGCGGCAGCCCGACCGTCAGGTCGTGATCGAATTCGACCAGGTTGGGAACCAGGATCGCCAGCGGCACGGCGGCGAACGCGATCAGGAACGGCAGCCAGGCGATGAAGGCGTCGCGGCCGACGGAATTGTCGCTCTTCATGGGCGGCCTGGCTGGCCAGGATATCGGATAAACTGGGAGTCCTCCTTCGGACAATCCAAGGACTTCCGACAGATCGGCGAGGACATCATGAACAACCGTGGTCCCTACGTGAGTAGTATCGGACTCGATCGTCAAGGCCTGGACGACGTCCAGACCGCCTACTGGAACCTGCCGCCGGCGCAGCTCTACGAGCATGCGATCCGCAACGGCGAAGCCGAGTTGGCCAGCGACGGGCCGCTCGTCGCCCGCACCGGCGACCACACCGGGCGTTCACCCAACGACCGTTTCATCGTCAAAGAGGCGTCGACTGACGCGGCGATGTGGTGGGGCAAGGTGAATCGCCCGATCGAGCAGCCGTACTTCGACGCCCTGGGCGAGCGGGTGCGCGCCCACCTGGCCGGCGGCGACGTCTACGTCTTCGACGGCCACGCCGGCGCCGACCCGCGCTACCGCATGCCGGTCCGCATCGTCACGCAGTTCGCGTGGCACAACCTGTTCGCCAGCAACATGTTCGTCACCGAGCCCGACCCCGCGCGGCTGGCCGTTCACGAGCCGGAGTTCACGGTCATCTCGGCACCGGGCTGCAAAGCCGACCCGGCCATCCACGGCACCAATAGCTCCACCTTCATCCTGGTCGACCTGGCGCAGAAGACGGTTCTGATCGGCGGTACCCGCTACGCCGGCGAGATCAAGAAGAGCATCTTCACGGTGATGAACTTCATGCTCCCCGATCGCGGGGTGCTGCCGATGCACTGCTCCGCCAACTACGGCGTCGACCGCGACGACGTGACGCTCTTCTTCGGCCTCAGCGGCACCGGCAAGACCACCCTGTCGGCCGACCCCGAGCGCACACTGATCGGTGACGACGAGCATGGCTGGAGCGACGACGGGATCTTCAACTTCGAGGGCGGCTGCTACGCCAAGGTGATCCGGCTCAGCCCCGAAGGCGAGCCCGAGATCTATGGCACAACCCGGCGCTTCGGGACGATTCTCGAGAACGTCGTCTACGACCCCGAGACCCGGCGGATCGATCTCGACGACGACACCTACACCGAGAACACGCGCGCGAGCTATCCCATCTCGCAACTGAGTAACGTCGACCTCGGAGGCCAGGCGGGTCAACCCCGGAGCGTCGTCTTCCTGACCTGTGACGCCTTCGGTGTGCTGCCGCCGATCAGCCGGCTGACCGAGCCGCAGGCGCTCTACCACTTCCTGAGCGGCTACACCGCGAAGGTGGCCGGCACCGAGCGTGGCGTCACCGAGCCGTCAGCGACCTTCAGCACCTGCTTCGGTGCGCCGTTCATGCCCCGCCACCCGGGCGTCTACGCAGAGATGCTGGGCGAGCGGATCCGCAAGCACGGTTCCGCCGTCTGGTTGATCAACACCGGTTGGACCGGCGGCCCGTACGGGGTCGGAAGCCGGATGCAGCTCGGCCACACCCGTCGCATGATCCACGCCGCCCTGGGCGGCGAGCTGGCCAGCGTCGAAAACCGGACCGATCCGGTCTTCGGCCTCGAGGTGCCGAAAGTGATCTCGGGCGTGCCATCGGCCGTGCTCGACCCGCGCGAGACCTGGAGCGACAAGGCGGCGTTCGACACCCGGGCGGGCGAGCTGGCAGCGATGTTCGCAAGCAACTTCGAGACCTTCGAAGAGCACGTCTCGGAGGACGTCCGGCGGGCAGGCCCGCTGGCGAGCGCGTCGGCGTAGCAGCGGGAGAGGGAGGTCATCGTGAGACAGAAGTACGCGATCCTGGCGGCGATCGGCGCCGCGGCTCTGCTGGGGTGTACGGCGTCGGAGCCGCCGGCCGAGCAGGCACGATTGGCGCCCGTTCTCGACGGCATGGGCAGCCACCATCACGCCATCACCACCGATTCTGAAGAGGCCCAGCGCTTCTTCGACCAGGGGCTGGTGCTCGCCTACGGTTTCAATCACGCCGAGGCGCTGCGCTCGTTCAAGGAGGCCGCGCGCCTCGATCCGGAGTGCGCCATGTGCTACTGGGGCCAGGCGCTGGTTCTCGGCCCGAACATCAACGCGGCGATGGCGGACGCGGACGTGCCGGTCGCCTGGGCGGCGCTCGCCAGGGCCCAGGAGCTGGCTGACGGGGTGGGCGACAGGGAGCAGGCGCTGATCGCGGCGCTCGGAACCCGTTACACCGAGGAGGTCCCCGACGACCGCTCGCTGCTCGATCTCGCGTATGTCGACGCGATGCGCGAGGTCTATCAGGCCTACCCGGAGGACAACGACGTCGCCACCCTGTTCGCGGAAGCGATCATGGACACGACGCCGTGGGACTACTGGCGCGAGAACGGCGAGCCGAAGCCCGAGCTACAGGAGGTTCTGGACGCGCTCGAGCCGGTGATGGAGCGGCAACCGGATCACCCGGGCGCCAACCATCTGTACATCCACGCGGTCGAGCTGGGCCAGCCTGAGGCTGGCCTCGCCGCGGCCGAGCGACTGGCGGACGCGGTGCCGGGTGCCGGACACCTGGTGCACATGCCGTCTCACATCTATATCCGGGTCGGTCGTTACCACGACGCGGCGTTGGCGAACGTCCAGGCGGTCGCCGCGGACGAGGCGTACATCACCTCCTGCCGCAAGCAGGGGCTCTACCCGCTCGCCTACATGCCCCACAACCGCCACTTCCTCTGGGCGTCGGCGACCCTCGCCGGCCAGAGCGAGCTGGCGCTCGAGGCGGCCCGCGAGGTCGCCGAGCGTCAGGACCAGGAGGCGATGCGCGAGGAGGGCCTCGGGGTACTACAGCACTTCTGGGTGACGCCGCTCTACGCCATGGTCCGGTTCGGCAAGTGGGACGAGATCCTGGCCGAGCCCCAGCCGGCCGAGGACCTGGTCTATCCGCTTGGCGTCTGGCACTACGCGCGCGGCATGGCGCTGACCCGGCTCGGACGGATCGGCGAGGCGACCCGAGAGTTCGAGAAGCTGGCCGAGATCGCGGCCGACCCGATCCTCGAGACGGTGACCGTCTTCGACATCAACACCACCGCCGCTCTGATCGCGATCGCCCACGAGGTGCTGGCGGGTGAGGTGGCCTTGGCGCAAGGCGACCTCTCCGCCGGAATCGGACGGCTCGAAGCGGCGGCGGAGCTCGAGGACGGGCTCTACTACGACGAGCCGCCGCCGTGGCACGCTCCGGTGCGCCAGTACCTGGGTGCGGCGCTGCTCGAGCAGGAGCGCTACGGCCAGGCCGAGGCGGTCTACCTCGAGGACCTTGCGGAGTTCCCGGAGAACGGCTGGTCGCTCTACGGCCTGCAGCAGACGCTCCTGGCGCAGGGCAGAAACGAAGAGGCCAGCGAGGTCGACACGCGCTTCCAGGAGGCCTGGAAGCATGCCGACCTGACGCTGGCCGCCTCTAGGTTCTAGCGCTCGGCTAGTCCTTGAGAACGAAGGTCACCTTCATGGTGACGCGATAGCGCGCGATCTTGCCGTCCTCGACGTCGACCTTCTGCTCCTTCACCCAGGCACCGGTGATGTTCTCGAGCGTGTCGTTAGCGCGCTCGATACCGTTCTCGACGGCGTCGGAGAAGCTCTTCGGCGAAGAGGATGAGATCTCGGAAATCTTGGCAACAGGCATGTGATTCTCCTTTACGGAAGTCGGTTATCTAAGGCCGCCGCTCGGCGCGGCGACGTGTTCGCGTAGTCGGTCGGGGCGGCCGAATATAGCACGGCGTTTGGGCCGTGCGCGCCGTCGCCCGGGGCGGTCAGGAAACGGCCGGAGCGAGCGGCTCGAGCAGCTGCGGCTTCGAGAAGTAGTAGCCCTGCACGTAGTCGACGCCGATCTTCTTGAGCGCGTCGAGGGTCTCCTTGTCCTCGACCGACTCGGCGATGGTGCGCAGCCCCATGGTGCGACCGATCTCGTGGATCGAGCCGACCAGGGCCGCCTGGATCGGATCGGACGTCAGATTGCGCACGAACTCGCCGTCGATCTTCAGGTAGTCGACCGGCAGGTTCTTGAGGTAGCTGAACGAGCTCAGACCCTTACCGAAGTCGTCGAGCACGAAGCGGCAGCCCATGTTCTTGAGCACGCTGATGAAACGCATAGCGTTCGGCAGGTCGGCGATCGCCGAGGTCTCGGTGATCTCGAAGTGGACTCTCTTGGCGGGCACGGCGGTACGCTCGAACTGCTCGAGCACGAAGTCGAGGAAGCTCTGATCGCTCAGGCTCTGACCCGAGACGTTGATCGCGAACCGCTGGTCGACAGCGCTGCCGTTGGCGGCCGCCAGCCGTGCCAGCGCGGTGCGCAGGACCCAGCGGTCGATCGCCGAGATCAGACCGAACTTCTCTGCCGCCGGGATGAAGTGGCCCGGCTCGATCATCTCGCCGTCCTCTCCGCGAATGCGCACGAAGAGCTCGGCAAGTCGTGGCTCCCTCATCGCCCGCTCGAGCGGCTGGATCCGCTGCCGGTAGAGGAAGAAGCGCTCCTCGTCGAACGCCTTGTGGATGCGTGAGATCCACTGCATCTCGCCGTACCGCTCGGCGAGCGTGGTGTCACCGAGCTGGTAGACGTGGGTGCGATCGCCGCCCGCCTCCTTGGCGACGTGACAGGCGGCGTCGGCCGCGCTCAGAACCGAGGCCGCGTCCGGACTGTCGCTGGCGATCGGTACCAGGCCGCCGCTGAAAGTGGTGGTGTAGATCCGGTCCTTCCAGGAGAACCTGAAGCCGCGCAGCGCCCGAGCCACGCCGTCGACCAGCTCGCACGCCTCCGCCGCCGAGCAGTCCTCGAGCAGGATGCCGAACTCGTCGCCACCGAGCCGGGCGAGCGCGTCGCGCTCACGCAGCGCCTTGGTGATCACCGCGGCGACCTGCTTGATCATCTGATCGCCCGCGGAGTGGCCGCAGGTGTCGTTGACCAGCTTGAAGCGGTCGAGATCCAGATAGCAGAGAGCGTGGGTACGATTCTCGGTGCGCGCCGAATGGATCGCCTCGGTCAGCCAGCCCTCGAACTCGTGCCGGTTGATCAGTCCGGTGATCGGATCGTGGCGCGCCAGATGGAGCATCTCGCGCTCGACGTCGCGGAGCTGTGTCAGATCGCGGAAGACCAGGATCGCACCGCTCAGCTCGCCGTTGCGCGAGCTGATCGGAGCCGCCGAGTCGTGAATCGCGATCTCGGTGCCGTTGCGGTGCATCAGATACCGATCGCCGGGGTAGACGACGTTCCGCTTCTCCTGCAGACACCTATCGACCGGGCTGAGCAGCCGCTTGCCGGTGGCGCCGTCGATCACCCGGTAGAGCTCGTTCGCCGGCCGGCCGTACGCCTCGGCCAGGCACCAGCCGGTCAACTTCTGCGCCACCGGGTTGACGTAATCGATCAGACCCTCGGCATCGGTCCGGATCACGCCATCGGCGATCGATGCCAGGGTCACCTGGGCGCGCTCCTTCTCGTGAAAGAGCGCTTCCTCGGCGATCTTGCGCTCGGTGACGTCGTGAGCGACGCCGACGACCTTGGTCGTCCACCCGGTCGTGCTCCGGATGCCACGAGCGCGCTGAGCCAGCCAGCGGATGTTGCCGCTGGTGTTGAAGATCCGGAACTCGACCGACAGATCCTCGCCCTTGAGCGTCCGCACGAGTGCGCGGTTGAAGCGCACCCGGTCCTCGGGATGGACCAGCTGCAGGAAGTCCTCGCCGCTGTGGATCAGGTCCGAGCTCGGAAAGCCGAGGATCTCGTCCGGCTCCCCAGAGAAGGTCAGCTGGTCGGTGCCGACCACCCACTCCCAGCTGGTCGATCGGGCGACCCGCTGCGCGAAGTCGAGACGCTCGCGGCTCTTGGCGAGCTCGATCTCCGCCAACTTGCGCTCGGTGATGTCGGTAACCGTACCGACCGTCGCCGACTCGTCGTCGAAAGTAGCGGTCTCGGCGACGAAGTGGACCCACCGCTCGTTGCCGTCCTTGTCGCGCAGCTTGATCTCGAAGGTATGCGACTGCGACTGCGAGTCACTCTCGGCGCCGGGCTGCAGGTCCTCGAAGGTCTCTCGATGCGCGGGATCGACCAGGTCGCCGACCGACATCTTCTGGAGCTCCTCGAGCGAGAACCCCGAGAGGTGCTGTCCCGCGCGGTTGGCGTACAGGATCTGGTCGCCGTAGACGAAGATCGCCGACGAGGTCGCGTCGGTAAGCGTGCGAAACCAGCGGCCGGACCGGTCCGGTTTCGGGGTCGCTATCAGCTTCGTGCCCTTCATCCCAAGGAGCAGACTTCCTAGAGATGCCTAACTTATGATGAGAAAAAGGTTTTTGGCAAGGGCTGTAAGGTGGTCCGTTCGGAGGCCGGCTTGACCCCGCGCTGCGCTCGGCGCCCGCAGGGGGAGATCGTTCACTGCGAGTCGAGCCGTTCCGGGCCCGAGCACAACTCGCTGCGCTCAGACAAGTGCTCGGGCTGATCCTCCACGGGTCGAGACGTGGACTTCGGAGAGCGGTGGCTGCGGGCTGAGGCTTCGCTCGAGGTCAAGCCGGTCTCCGAACGGACGATCTATCGGGGAGACGATCGGCCGGTTGAGGGGTCGCCCTGCGGTAACCTCGACGGTCTACCGGGAGGCTAGGTATGGAGAGGGTCTCGAAGCTACTTTTCCTGTTCGCCCTGTGCGTCTGCTTCAGCCCCGCAGTTGCCGATGCGCAGGTGACGGCGCTGGTTGGCGGGAGGTTGATTGATGGGTTTGGGGGCGAGCCGATCGAGGACAGCGTGATCGTGGTGGTGGGGGAGCGGATCGAAGCGGTGGGGACGGCGGGAGAGGTGGAGATTCCGGAGGGAGCGGAGATCGTCTCGACCGAGGGGATGAGCGTGCTGCCCGGCTTGTGGGACATGCACGTCCACCTGATGCTGGTCGGCCACTCGGACTACGATCACTGGGATCGGATGTATCTGCCAGTCTTTCGCTCGACGATCATGCCGGCGGCGGCGAAGCAGCTGTTGCTCGCCGGAGTGACGAGCGCGCGTGACCTCGGGGCGCCGCTCGAGGACAGCATCGCGATTCGCGAGGCGCTGGCGAGCGGTGAGATCCCGGGTCCGACGCTCTACGTCTCGGGGCCGTTCATCCAGCACGAGCCGTATCCTGGCACCGAGGCGTTCCGCTGGGGCGTCTCGGGGGCGGACGACGCGCGCGCCAAGGTGCGGCGGTTGGCCGAGGCGGGCGTCGACGTCGTCAAGCTGATCGATCAGGACCAGATGACGATGGAGGAAGTGCGCGCGGTGGTCGACGAGGCGCACGCCCACGGCCTGCCGGTCGTCGCCCACTCGCACCGGCCCGAGGAGATCCGGCGAGGGATCGTCGCCGGAATCGACTGCTTCGAGCACACCGGCCTCGGCACCGCGCCGGCGTATCCGGACGACGTCTACGAGCTGATGAAAGGGCGAGCCAACTCCCTCTTCTGGACCCCGACGATCTCGCCGCTGCTGCTCTACGAGTACACTCGCGACAACTTCGGCGAGCGGCTCGACGATCCGCGCTGGCGCCTCGGGCTGCCCGAGGAGATCGCCGAGGACGTGCGCGAATCGCTGCGCTATCCGGAGCGGCTGCCGTACTACCAGTTGATGCCACGGCGGCGACCGACGCTCCAGCGCAAGTTCGAGCAGCAGCGCCGGTCGGGGGCGGTGCTCCTGATCGGCACCGACAGCGGCGTGCCGCTCAACTTCCACAGTGATTCGACCTGGCGTGAGCTCGACGTCTGGGTCGACACCTTTGGCGTGCCGGTGATGGAGGCGATCCAGGCGGCCACCTATTGGCCTGCCGTCCATATGGGAGTCATCGACGAGGTGGGAACCGTCAGCCCGGGCAAGTATGCGGACATCATCGCCGTCCGCGGCGACGTCCTTCGCCACATCGACCTGCTCCAGGACGTCGACCTGGTCTTCAAACATGGCCGTCGCTACAAGTAGGAGTCCGGTCTGAAGCGCATTCTCACGACAGACGGCAACGTCGGCTTTCTGGCCGGTGGTGGTCTGGTGATGCTGATCACGGTCGGCACCTTGCTGGCGGTCTGGGGCGCGCCGTCCGGGCGCTCGCTCCTGGTCGCGCTGGTGGCGCCGGTCGCGGTCCTCTGGCCCGCGGCGCTGATCTGGGCGCTCTCGATCCGTCGGGCCCTACGCTTGGCGCCCCAGGTCCCGGGTCGGATCGTCGAGACCCGGCTCACCTGGCGTGGCCTCCTGTCGGTCGACTTCGTCTACGTGGTCCAGGGCGTCGAGGTGAAGGCTACGAACTCCTTCATGCCTCGGTCCGCGGCGATGCGGCTCGAGGCGGATCAGATCGTCAACGTCGCCGTCTCGAGAACGCCCTTCCCCGGT
This sequence comes from Thermoanaerobaculia bacterium, assembly GCA_947259925.1. Lineage (GTDB taxonomy): Bacteria > Acidobacteriota > Thermoanaerobaculia > Multivoradales > JAHEKO01 > JAHEKO01. The sequence goes on along the minus strand of CAMYOG010000017.1, from coordinate 64,068 downwards.
CCGCTGATCGTGGACGTCTACACCTAGATGCCCTCGTCCCGACTGGTCGAGATCGCCCGCGAGCTGCGCGACGGGCTGGCCGGACTCAGATTCGGGCTGCCGGTCTCGCACGTCTACAACCCGCTGGTCTACGCCTGGCGGCCGGCGACCGAGTACCTCGAGCGATACGGCAAGGGTCCGAAAGAGGTAGTGCTGGTGGGGATGAATCCGGGACCGTGGGGGATGGCGCAGAACGGCGTGCCGTTCGGCGAGGTGAGCGCCGTCCGGGACTGGCTCGGGATCGGCGCGTCGATCGACCGGCCCGAGCACGAGCACCCGAAGCGACCGATCATGGGCTGGGAGTGCCATCGCCACGAAGTGAGCGGCGAGCGGCTCTGGGGGTGGGCCCGGGCGACCTTCGGCACGCCGGCACGCTTCTTCGAGCGCTTCTTCATCGCCAACTACTGCCCGCTCAGCTTCATGGAGGAGAGCGGCCGCAACCGGACGCCCGACAAGCTGCCGGCCGCGGAGCGCAAGCCGCTGTTCGCTCTGTGCGATCGCCACCTGCGGCTCACCATCGAGGAGCTTTCCCCCCGACTGGTGATCGGCGTCGGTCAGTTCGCCGAAGCTCGCGCCCGGGTGGCGCTCGACGGCATAGAGGTCGAAGTGGGTCGGATCCTGCATCCGAGCCCGGCCTCCCCGGCGGCGAATCGGGGCTGGGCCGAGGCCGCCCACCGCCAGCTCGAGGGGCTGGGCGCCCCACTCCCGCAGGCGGGGTGACGGCCCAGTCTCTGCGGTAACATCTCGAAGCGGGGGGACGCCAAGAAAGGGGGACAGGCACTCTTTTTCGCGCTCTGTTCTTCCGAAGCAGGTAAGAGAAAGAGAGTGCCGGTCCCCCTTTCCTATGTCCCCCTGTTCTTCTGGTCGGGAGGAGTAGAGCGATGTACGGAGTGAAGCCTGAGATCGCTGCGCGAGCCCATATCGGCTCGCTCGAAGCGTACGACCGCCTCTATCGTGAGTCGCTGGACTCTCCGGAAGAGTTCTGGCGCCGGCAGGGCGAGCGACTCACCTGGTCCACCCCAGCCGCGACGATCGTGTCGGGGGGCATGGAGGCGCTCGATTTCAAGTGGTTCGACGGCGGCCGCCTGAACGCCTGCTACAACTGCGTCGATCGCCATCTCGAGAGTCGCGGCGACAAGACCGCACTGCTCTGGGCTCGCGACGAGCCGGGCGAGTACACCCACATCACCTATCGCGAGCTGCACGAGCAGGTCAGCCGCTTCGGCAACGTGCTCAAGGCGCACGGGGTCAAGAAGGGTGACCGCGTGGCGATCTACCTCGGGATGATGCCGGAGCTCACCGCCTCGATGCTGGCGTGCGCGCGCATCGGCGCGGTCCACTCGGTGGTCTTCGGCGGCTTCTCGGCGGAATCGCTCCGCGATCGCATCGTCGACGCCGGCGCCAAGGTCGTCATCACCGCCAACGAAGGACTCCGAGGCGGCAAGAAGATCCCTCTTAAAGCAACTGTCGACAGTGCCGTGGAAGGGCTGGACATCGTCGAATCGGTCCTGGTGGCGCGCCGCACCGACGCCGAGGTGCCGATGGTCGAAGGTCGCGACCACTGGCTGGCGCCGGCGATGGAAGAGGCCTCGGCCGACTGCCCGGTCGAGGAGATGGACGCCGAGTCACCGCTCTTCATCCTGTATACGTCCGGCTCGACCGGTAAGCCGAAGGGTGTCCTGCACACCACCGGCGGCTACCTGGTCTACGCCTCGACGACCCACGAAACGATCTTCGACCTGCACGAGGAAGACGTCTACGCCTGCGTCGCCGACTGCGGCTGGATCACCGGCCACACCTATATCGTCTACGGACCGCTCGCCAACGGCGCGACCACGGTGATGTTCGAGTCGACCCCGAACTATCCCGATCCCGGCCGCTACTGGCAGCTGGTCGACGATCTCGGCATCACGATCTTCTACACCGCACCGACCGCGATCCGCGCGGTCGCCCGCGAGGGCGACAGCTGGGTGGAGAAGTACGGCCGCGAGAGCCTGCGCATCCTCGGAACCGTCGGTGAGCCGATCAACCCGGAGATCTGGAAGTGGTACTACGAACTGGTCGGCCGTGGCGAGTGCGCGATCGTCGACACCTGGTGGCAGACCGAGACCGGCGGCATCATGATCACGCCGTTGCCCGGGGCTATCGCCACCAAGCCCGGCTCGGCGACGCTGCCGTTCTTCGGCATCGAGCCGCTGCTGGTCGACGAGGAAGGGAACGAGGTCGAAGGCAACGACGTCCGCGGCAACCTCTGCATCCGCCGTCACTGGCCGGGGATCGCGCGCACGATCTACGGCGACCACGAGCGCTACCGCGAGACCTACTTCTCGCAGTACCCGGGTCTCTACTTCACCGGCGACGGCTGCCACCGCGACCAGGACGGCTACTACTGGATCACCGGCCGGGTCGACGATGTCCTCAACGTCTCGGGCCACCGACTCGGCACCGCCGAAGTGGAGAGCGCCCTGGTCGCCCACGAGGGTGTCGCCGAGGCCGCGGTGGTCGGCTATCCGCACGAGATCAAGGGCACCGGGATCGCCGCCTACGTGCTGGCTACCCCGGAGTACGCGGATCGCGACTCCGAGGAGCTGATCCGCGAGCTGCGCAACCAGGTGCGGCAGGTGATCGGCCCGTTCGCCTCACCCGATCAGATCCAGATCGCCCGTGGGCTGCCGAAGACTCGGAGCGGCAAAATCATGCGCCGCATTCTGCGGAAGATCTCGGCGGGTGAGTACAACGACCTGGGCGACGTTACGACGCTGGCGGAGCCGGGTGTCGTCGAGGAGCTGGTCGCCGCCCACGCCCAGCGACACGGCTAACGGCCGGCCCCGGCCGACCGACAGGACGAGTTCGATCTAGAATGTCGCGAAATGTCTGGAGATAAGAGGCTTGCGACATCGGATCCGGCGCCGCCGCCGAGTGGTCGCTGGCTGCTGGGCGCCGCGTCGCTGGTGATCGTCATCGCCGGCCTGCGCGCCGCGGCTCCCTTCATGCTGCCGCTGCTCCTGGCGCTCTTCATCGGTCTGCTCAGCTTTCCGGTGGTCGCGTTTCTCTGCCGGCTGGGCGTCCGGCTGACGCTCTCGGTGATCAGCACCGTGCTGGCGCTGGTCGGTGTGCTCTCGGTCCTCGGCTTCCTGATCGCGCCGTCGCTCAACTCCTTCATCGAGGCGACGCCGAGCTACGTCCAACAGTTCAGCGAGCGTCTGAGCGAATGGACCGCCGACTTCCAGGCTCGCGGCATCGACGTCGGCAGTGTGCTCGCCATGGAGAACATCGACCCCGGCCGATTCGTCGACATGGCCGGCGGAGTTGTCCGTCGCACACTGACCGGCGTCGCCTCGGCGCTCTCCTTCTCGGTGTTGGTGACATTCCTGCTGGTCTTCTTCCTTCTGGAGGGAGGTCACGCGCCACGCAAGATGAACGCGGCGTTCGGGATCGACTCACGGGTCGGCAAGTACCTCGCCGGGGTCGTGCGCGAGGTCCAGCACTACCTGGGAGTCAAGACGCTGATCAGCATCGGGACCGGGGTCGTGCTCGGCCTGTTCACCTGGTTGTGCGGCTTGCCCTATGCGCCGGTCTTCGGTCTGGTCGCCTTCGTCCTCAACTACATCCCGGCGATCGGCTCGATCATCGCCGCCGTCCCGGCCTTCATTGTCGCCCTCATCCTGTTCGGCCCCGGTCGCGCGCTGATCGTGGTGGCCGGCTACCTCCTGGTGAACACGCTGATCGGCAACGTCATCGAGCCGACCCTGATGGGCCGCCGCTTCGGCCTGTCGACGCTCGTCGTCTTCGTCTCCCTGATCTTCTGGGGCTGGATGTGGGGGCCGCTCGGCATGCTGATGTCGGTGCCGCTCACGATGATGATCAAGATCGCCCTGGACGAGTCCGAGGAGCTCCACTGGGCCGCCGTGTTGCTCGGGCGGGTGCGGGCACGGCCCGAGGAGAGCACGAAGGCGGCCGACGCCGCCGGGGACTCGGGCTAAGGCTTCTCGGGCCAGCGCCCGAAGTAGCCGTCGACCCAGATCAGATCCCGGGCGGTCTGGGTCGCGGGGAAGCCACCGAGGACGTAGACGGTGCCCGCGAACTCCGCGTCCGCGCCGGCGCTGCGGACCGACATCGCCAGGCTACTGGGCGCCGAGCGATCCAGACGGAACTCGAAGTCGCTTCCCCAGCCGTCCGAGAGAGGCAGCTCTTCCGCGTAGGTGGGTACTAGGAGCTGCTCGAGCTCGTCCGCAGCGATCAGCGGAATCCCGGCGAGATCGATCTCGCTCTGCGCGGGGTCACACTCCCGGCCTTCCGACTGATCCAGGTACCATCCGTACATCGCCACGCCGATCGTCCGCATGCGCTGGATCGTCTGGCGCGCCCTCGTCACCTCGGCGAGGGCCTCGGAGATCGGCGCGCAGTACGCCATCTTCTGAAGCGGATCGTCGCACTGGCAGACCGGTGTGTAGCCCTCGGTACAGCTGACGCTGCCCGACAGGCCGCGATAGGCGGTCTCGTGCGGGGGACAGGTGATCGAGCACAGGCTCGGCTCGAGCTCGGCTTCCGGGTTGGCCGTCGCCAACGCGGAACCGGCGAGGAGCAGGGCGGCGAGGCAGGCCGGCCCCACACCGAGGAGGAGTCTGTTCATGGTGTACCTCCTGACAGATTGTACGGAACGCCCGGGAGGTTCATCTGCGCATCGCCTGTGTCCGCGCTCAGCCGATGACCTCGACCAACTCGTTCGGGTCACTTTCTACGGGCACGAGCTCGAGAACGCCGCGGTCGAAGGTCGCGAGACGGCCGTTTCGGCGGATCGCGAGGGCGAGCAGGTGGGCGTCGGTCACCTGTCGATGGCCCAGAATGCTGTCCCATCGAACCGCCCGGTCCGTGGCCAGGGCGACGTCGTCCGCCCAGAAGACGTGCCCAGGCAGCTCGACTATCTGCTCGAGCAGGTGAAGGGCCTCCGCCGGTGTGCGTGCGGCGGGCGTGGTCGAGGGGTTGGAAGAGACCCGGACGAAGCCGCTCTGGGTGAGCGGACATGTGGCCCAACCCCGGTCTCGGTTGGCGTCGAACCACCGATGAGCGGCCTCGTGGTGGACATGGTTCGGCCAGGCGAGCGCGACCAGGACGTTGACGTCGAGGAGGACGGTCATGGCATCGATCTACTCGTCGTCGAGTGCCTGTGCCGTCTCCTCCGGACCGAACACCGCCTCGTCCTCGCGCACCTCGAAGACCGGGAAGTCGCTCCGGTAGGTGACCGGAGCCGAAGGTCGAAGCCCACGACGCGCGAGCTCGGAGATGGCCGCACCGAGTGACTGACCACGCGCTCGAGCCAGGGCTCGAGCTGCCGCGAGGACGTCTTCGTCGATGGTCAGTGTGGTGCGCATGGCAGCATCATAGCATCATGATGTTCACGAATGAAGCGAATGCTCTGGACGGCTTGACTTCCAGCCCCCCGCGAGTATCATCTCGAAGGAAATAGGACTTGATCGGTCCCCTTTCCCGAAGGAGAAGCAACCGACCGGCGGTTGCAGCCGAAACAGGGCAGGTACGAGCGAGCAGTTTCTATGATCCGCATCACCAAGCAGTCCGACTACGGCATCGTCCTGATGAGCCGGCTCGCCGCCGAGCCCGAGCAGCTGCATACCGCCGCGGCCCTGGCCGCCGAGCTGCAGTTGCCGGCGCCGACGGTGAGCAAGATCCTGAAGATCCTGGCCCGGGGTGGGTTGCTCGAATCGCACCGCGGCGTCAAGGGCGGCTACAGCCTGTCGCGGACGCCGGAGTCGATCTCGGTCGCCGAGATCATCGGCGCGCTCGAAGGACCGATCGCGGTCACCGAGTGCATCGAAGACGGACCGGGCGAGTGCTCGCAGGAGCCGTTCTGCGCTGTGCGCGGCAACTGGCAACGGATCAATCTGGCGATTCGCCAGGCCCTCGAGGCGATTTCGCTTGCGGAGATGACCGAGCCGCTCGAGCAGCTGGTCACCATCGGCAGGCGCCCATTGGAGCAACCCGCAGAGCCCTCTTGAGGCTCGTTGACTGAGTTGAGAGGCGGTCCGCGGATGCGGCCGCGAAGGAGCGACACCGAATGCCACCAGAGACACCCGATGTTCTGGAAGACCGCGTAGCCGAACCGTACGAGGCGGGCTTCGTCACCGACGTCGAGCAGGAGACGTTCGAGCCCGGCCTCGACGAGGACGTAATCGCGCGCCTGTCGGCGATCAAGGGCGAGCCCGAGTGGATGCTCGAATGGCGGCTCAAGGCCTATCGCAACTGGCTGAAGATGCAGGAGCCGACCTGGGCGAACATCAAGTACGACCCGGTCGACTACCAGGCGATCTCCTACTACTCGGCCCCCAAGCAGGGACCCGAGAGCCTGGACGAGGTCGACCCCGAGATCCTGCGCACCTACGAGAAGCTGGGGATCCCGCTCCACGAGCAGAAGATGCTCGCTGGCGTCGCGGTGGATGCGGTCTTCGACTCGGTCTCGGTCGCCACGACCTTCAAGGACAAGCTGGCCGAAGCGGGAGTCATCTTCTGCTCGATGTCGGAGGCGATCCAGGATCACACCGAGCTGGTCAAGAAGTACCTCGGCTCGGTCGTGCCGCGCGGCGACAACTTCTTCGCGGCGCTCAACTCCGCGGTCTTCTCCGACGGCTCGTTCGTCTACGTGCCCGAGGGTGTGCGCTGCCCGATGGAGCTCTCGACCTACTTCCGGATCAACGCCCAGAACACCGGGCAGTTCGAGCGCACGCTGATCGTCGTGGAGAAAGACGCCTACGTCAGCTACCTCGAAGGTTGTACCGCGCCGATGCGCGACGAGAACCAGCTCCACGCCGCGGTGGTAGAGCTCTACGCCGCCGAGGGCGCGCAGATCAAGTACTCGACCGTCCAGAACTGGTACCCGGGCGATCCCGAGACCGGCAAGGGCGGCATCTACAACTTCGTCACCAAGCGCGGCATCGCCGAGGAGCGCGCCAAGATCTCCTGGACCCAGGTCGAGACCGGCTCGTCGATTACCTGGAAGTATCCGAGCGTCATCCTGAAGGGCGACGACTCGGTCGGCGAGTTCTACTCGGTGGCGCTGTCGAAGGCCTACCAGCAGGCCGACACCGGCACCAAGATGATCCACGTCGGTAGCAACACGACGTCGACGATCGTCTCGAAGGGCATCTCGGCGGGCTTCGGTCAGAACACCTACCGCGGCCAGGTGAAGATCCTCCGCGACGCCGAGAACGCACGCAATTTCTCGCAGTGCGACTCGATGCTGATCGGCGACAAGTGCGGTGCGCACACCTTTCCGTACATCGACGTCCAGAATCCGACCGCCCAGATGGAGCACGAGGCCTCGACCTCGAAGGTTGGCGAGGACCAGCTTTTCTACTGCAATACCCGAGGCATCGAGACCGAAGACGCGGTATCGATGATCGTCAACGGCTTCTGCAAGGAGGTCTTCAACGAATTGCCGATGGAGTTCGCCGTCGAGGCGCGCAAGCTGCTCGAGATCAGTCTCGAAGGCAGCGTCGGCTAGAGGAAGCGAATACATGACCATGCTTGAAATCAAAAACCTCCACGTTCGCGTAGAGGATCAAGAGATCATCAAAGGCCTCGACCTAACGGTGAACCCCGGCGAAGTGCACGCCGTGATGGGGCCGAACGGCTCGGGCAAGTCGACCCTGGCCCAGGTGCTGGCCGGCAAGGACGAGTACGAAGTCACCGAGGGCGAAGTCCGATACAAGGGCGAAGAGCTGCTCGAGCTGGCTCCGGAGGAGCGCGCCCGCGAGGGCCTCTTCCTGGCGTTCCAGTACCCGGTCGAGATTCCGGGTGTCAGCAACGTCTACTTCCTCAAGGCCGCGCTCAACGCGATTCGCAAGCATCGCGGCCAGGAGGAGATGGACGCGATGGACTTCCTCTCCTACGTCCGCGAGAAGATGTCGGTCGTCAAGATGGACGAGTCGCTCTTGAACCGCCCGGTGAACGAAGGCTTCTCGGGCGGTGAGAAGAAGCGCAACGAGATCTTCCATCTGTCGGTACTCGACCCGACGCTCGCGGTTCTCGACGAGACCGACTCGGGTCTCGACATCGACGCGCTCAAGATCGTCGCCGACGGCGTCAACTCGCTGCGCAGCCCCGATAGGGCGTTCGTCGTCATCACCCACTACCAGCGCCTGCTCAACTACATCGTTCCCGACAAGGTGCACGCGATGATCGACGGCCGGATCGTCGAGTCGGGCGGCAAAGAGCTCGCCCACGAGCTCGAGGAGAAGGGCTACGCCTGGCTCGAGGAGCGGGTCGCCGCCGGCGAGGCGGCGAGCGCCCCGAGCAGCTAGAGGGGAAAGGTGATGTCCACAGTCGAGCACCTCACCGGTGAGTACCAGAAGTTCGTTCAGGACCTGTCGGGCGACTGGCCCAGCGCCCTGACCGAGCGCCGCCGTCAGGCGATCGAGCGCTTCGGCGAGATCGGCTTCCCGTCCCGTCGCGCCGAGCAGTGGCGCTTCATCAATCTCAATCCGATCACCGAGACGACGTTCCGTCTGCCCGAGAGCTTCAACGGATTCGGCGCGGCCGAGCTCGAGCCCTACGTCTACGACGGCTGTCACCAGATCGTCCTGGTCAACGGTCGCTTCGTCGCCGAGCATTCGCGGCTCGGCGATCTGCCGGAGGGCGTGATCGTCGCCAGTCTGGCCACGGCGGCAGCGGAGCACGCCGAGCTGGTCGAGCGCTACGTCGGCCGGTTCGCGAAGTTCGACGACCATCCGTTCGTGGCTTTGAACACCGCGTTTCTGCGCGACGGCGCGTTCATCTATGTGCCGAAGGGCGTGGTCGTCGAGGAGCCGATCAACCTGATCTGCCTGGGCCTTCCCGAGGCCGAGCCGGTTGCCTTCTATCCGCGCAACCTGATCGTCGCCGAGGAGAGCGCGCAGGTGACCGTGGTCGAGCAGTACGCGTCACTCGGTGACGGCTCCTACATGACCAGCCCGGTGACCGAGGTGGCCGCCGGCGCCAACGCGGTCATCGATCACTACAAGCTGCAGCGTGAGTCGACCGAGGCGATCCACATGGCCACGTTCCAGATTCACCAGCAACGAGACTCGAATGTCTCTTCGCACTCGATCTCCTGGGGTGGCGGCCTGGTCCGAAACGACGTCAACGCGGTGCTCGACGGCGAGGGCTGCGAGTCGACCCTCAACGGCCTCTACATGGTCGAGGGCGAGCAGCAGATCGACAACCACATGCGGGTCGATCACGCGATGCCGAACTGCGACAGCCACGAGCTCTACAAGGGCATCCTCGAGGGCAGGGCGCGCGCGGTCTTCAACGGCCTGATCCACGTCCACAAGGACGCCCAGAAGACCGACGCCAAGCAGACCAACCGCAACCTCCTGCTGTCGAAGGAGGCGCTGGTCAACTCGCACCCGCAGCTCGAGATCTTCGCCGACGACGTCAAGTGCACCCACGGCTCGACCACGGGTCACTTGGACGACGTCGCGGTCTTCTACCTGCGCTCTCGCGGTATCGGCGAAGAGGCGGCGCGGAGCCTCCTGACCTACGCGTTCGCCGCCGACATCGTCGAGCGCATCAAGGTCGGCGCGGTGCGCCGCGAGCTCGAAGAGTTCCTGTTCCGTCGCCTGCCCAGGGGAGAGGTGGTCCGCCAGGCCGTGTAGTAAGTGGCACCTAGAACGTGATGACCGACGCCCTGGCCAAGAACCACGCCGACGCGGCCACCGCCTTCGACGTCGACAGCATCCGCCGCGACTTTCCGGCGATGCAGCTGAAGGTCTACGGTAAACCGCTCGCCTATCTCGACAACGCCGCGACCTCGCAGAAGCCGGAATCGGTGATCGAGGCCGAGGCGCACTGGTATCGCGAGTCGTGTGCCAACGTCCATCGAGGCGTGCACGCCCTGTCGGTCAAGGCGACCGCGGCGTACGAGAGCGCGCGCCAGAAGCTGGCGGGGTTCATCAACGCCGCCAACACGCGCGAGATCGTCTTCGTCCGCGGGACGACCGATGCGATCAACCTGGTCGCCGGCTCGTTCGCCAGAAACCGGCTCGACCCGGGCGACGAGATCGTCATCAGCGGCCTCGAGCACCACTCGAACATCGTCCCCTGGCAGCTCCTGTGTGAAGAGCGGGGCGCCAAGCTGCGGGTCGCCCGACTCGACGATCGGGGCGACGTCGACATGGACGAGTACGCCCGGCTACTGAGCGAGCGGACCAGGATGGTGGCGCTGTCACACATCTCCAACGCTCTCGGCACGATCAACCCGATCGAGCGGATGATCGAGCTCGCCCACGAGCGTGACATCCCGGTGCTCGTCGACGGCGCCCAGGCCGCGCCGCACAAGAAGATCGACGTCCAGGCGCTCGGCTGCGAGTTCTACGCCTTCTCGAGTCACAAGATGTTCGGGCCAACCGGCGTCGGTGCCCTCTACGGCAGGCTGGATCTGCTCTCGGAGATGCCTCCCTATCAGGGCGGCGGCGAGATGATCCGCACGGTCAGCTTCGACAAGACCGAGTACGCCGAGCCGCCGGCGCGTTTCGAGGCGGGGACACCCAACATCGCGGGCGCGGTCGGCTTCGGCGCCGCGGTCGACTATTTGCTGAAGGTCGGCCTCGATCGGATCGAAGCATACGAGGACGAGCTTCTGGCCTACGCCACCGAACGACTGCTGAAGGTGCCCGATCTCCGACTGATCGGCACCGCACGGCGTAAGGCGGCAGTGCTGTCGTTCGTCGTCGGCGACGTCCACGCCCACGACGTCGGCACCATCCTCGATCAGGAGGGGGTCGCGATCCGCACCGGGCACCACTGCGCCCAGCCGGTGATGGAGCGCTACGGCGTTCCGGCCACCTCGCGCGCGTCGCTGGCGTTCTACAACACCCGCGAGGAGGTCGACCGGCTGGTCGCCGGCCTCGGCAGGATCCGGGAGGTCTTCGGCGGATGAGCGATCTGATGGACCTCTACCAGGAGGTCATCCTCGATCACAACAAGCAGCCCCGGAATTTCGGCCCGCTTCCCGACGCCGACCACCAGGCCGAGGGCTACAACCCGCTCTGCGGCGACCAGCTCAAGGTCTACCTCAAGCTGGCGGGCGACGTCATCGAGGACGTCCATTTCGACGGCTCCGGCTGCGCCATCTCGAAGGCCTCGGCTTCGCTGATGACCGAGGCGGTCAAGGGCAAGACCCTGGCCGAGGCCGAAGAGCTCTTCGGCGGCTTCCACGATCTCCTGACCGGCGATCCGAGCGTCCGCGCCGAGGCGCCCGCCAAGCTCGGCAAGCTCGCCGTGTTCGAGGGCGTCCGCGAGTTCCCGGTCCGGGTCAAGTGCGCTACGCTCGCCTGGCATACGTTGCAGGCGGCGCTCGCGGGCGACTCCGAGCAGGTCACAACCGAATAGCAGCCCCGAGTCAGCCGCCGGCGTCTGCCCCGATCTGCTTTCGATCTCTTCTGGATAGGGGGGAGGGTGGCGATGACGACTCTCGAGCGGCGGACGATTCCGGACTACCGGCAGAAGCGCTGGGATCTGTCCGAGCTCCTGCCCTCGGACAGCGCGGCCCACGTCGACGAGCTCCTCGCGCAGCTCGAGGCCAGGGTCGCCGAGCTCGAGAGCTGGCGCGGGCGGCTCTCGCCCGAGCTCGACACCGAGGAGTTCGTTCGTCTCCTGAGGCTCTACGAGGAGCTGGTCGAGCGGCTCTACGTGCTCTCGGCCTACGGCCAGCTCTGGTTCTCCGAGGACACGCAGTCCGAGGCCGCTCTCACCTACCGGAACCGCGTCGAGCACGCGACCACCAGCTTCCAGAACCGGATTCTCTTCTTGACCCTCTGGTGGAAGCAGCTCGAAGACGGTGATGCCGAGCGCCTGCTGGCGGGCCTCGAGGCTCACCCCGACTTCGTCCATTTCCTCGAGGACCTGCGCCGCTTCCGGCCCTACACCCTGGAAGAGATGCCCGAGAAGGTGGTCAATCTCAAGAACGCCAACGGCATCGGCGGCGTCCTGACCATCTTCTCGATGCTGACCAACCGGCTCGAGTTCGAGCTCGAGGTCGACGGCGAGACGCGCTCGCTTACCCGCGACGAGGTCAACGGCTACGCCTTCTCGCCCGACCGGCAGCTGCGCCGGGCGTCGTACACCGAGTTCTTCGACGTCTTCTCGCGCGAGGCGAAGATCTTGAGCCAGATCTACGTCCACCGGGTGCGCGACTGGCACGCCGAGAATCAGGAGCTACGCGGCTTCGCGAGCCCGGTCTCGGTGCGCAACATGGACAACGATCTGCCCGACCAGGCGGTCACGACGCTCCTCGACACCATCCAGGAGAGCGCCGGCATCTTCCATCGCTACTTCCGGCTCAAGGCGGGGTGGCTCGAGGGAGCCGACCCCGGGGAGCGGGCGCGACTCAGCCGCTTCGATCTCTACGCACCCCTGGCCGCCTCCGAGCGCCGGATCGAGTACGGCGACGCCGTCCGCCGGGTGCTCGAGACGCTCTACGACTTCCATCCCGAGTTCGGCCGCCGGGCCGAGAAGGTCTTCACCGACGATCACATCGACAGCGAGATCCGCAAGGGGAAGCGCGGCGGAGCGTTCTGCGCCACGGTCCTGCCGTCTCAGACGCCGTGGCTGCTCGCCAACTTCAACAGCCGCGTCCGTGACGTCGCCACGCTCGCCCACGAGCTCGGTCACGCGGTGCACAGCCTCCTGGCGAACGAGCACTCGGTGCTCACCCAGCACGCGACGCTGCCGCTCGCCGAGACCGCGTCGGTCTTCTCGGAGATGCTCCTGACCGATCGGCTCCTGAAGGAGGAGACCGACCCGCTCGTCCGCCGCGAGCTGATCGCCTCGGCGCTCGACGACATCTACGCCACCGTCGTCCGGCAGGCCTGCTTCGTCCGCTTCGAGATCCAGGCGCACGACGCGATCCTGGCTGGCAAGTCGCCCGAGGATCTGAGCGGTATGTACCTGGAGATCGTGCGCGGCCACTTCGGCGACGCCGTCGAGATGCCCGACGAGTTCCGCCTCGAGTGGGTGACCATCCCGCACATCTTCCACTCGCCCTTCTACTGCTACGCCTACAGCTTCGGTCAGCTCCTGGTCATGGCCCTCTACCGGCGCTACCAGGAGGTCGGCGAGAGCTTCGTGCCGGGCTACCTCAGGATGCTCGCCCACGGTGGCTCGGCACGGCCGGCCGAGATCCTGGCCGAGGCCGAGATCGATATCTCCGATCCGGCATTCTGGCGGGCGGGCTTCGAGGTGGTCGAAGGGATGATCGACGAGCTCGAAGCGCAGACGTGATCGACTCGCTGAAGGTCATCTACCTGGAGGCGGAGGAGCTCAGGCTCAAGGACAAGGCTCTCTCGGGCCGCCTGTCTCTGCACCGGGACTCATTGACGATCGTCGGCGAGAGCTCGGTGCAGATCCCGCTGGCCGCGATTCGGGAAGGCGAGCTGGTCTTCTCGCAGCTCGGGCACTTCGTCAGGGTGCTCCACGCGGGCGGGACGCTCTGGCTCGGTGCCTATCGGCTCAATCTCTGGGGCTGGTTCGTGGTCTTGAACAAGTCCGCGAACCGGCGGCTGGCCGAGCGGGTTCAGGAACTGATCTCCCAGAGCCGCGAGCTCGACCAGGACTCGTCTGACCGACCCTGACTCCGGCGCCGCGTCACCCGACGGACTGACACGCGGCGCAGAAGTAGATGCTTCCGCCGGCGTAGGCCGCCTTCTCGATCTCGGCCGCGCATCGAGGGCAAGGGGTACCGACGGTCTTCCGGCTGAGAATCGTCGCGTAGCCGCCCGGCTCGCCGAAGAGATCCGGCTCGGTGTCCCTGCCGCCGCCGTCGGCCATCGCCCGCAGCGTGCTTCTGGTAGCGGAGAAGAGTCGGTCCAATCCAGCCAAGGAGAGAGTGCCCATCTTGCGCTTCGGGTGGACCTCCGCGTTGAACAGGATGTCCTGCAGGACGCCGTTGCCGAGGCCGGGGACCCGCTGCTTGGTGGCCAGAAACGCCTTGGCGCTCAGCTTGTCGAAGTCGGGTAGGTCGCAAAGGGTCTCGAAGTAACCACGCGTGAACTCCTCGCCGAGCGGCGAGGGCTTCTCTCGGGCCGGACGGTAGTAGTCGTTGTCCCAATCCGTCCCCTCGAAGCAGGCGATGCCGCCGTACATGCGAATGCTCACGCACAGAAGCGAGGCGTCGGTGAACTCCAGCAGGAGCTGATGCTTCTTGGGCAGGGAGCCAGGCTCGGTCGCGTAGCGCAGGCTGGGGCCGTCCTGGAAGACGAGCGAGGTCTCTCCCAGACGGATCTGCACCATGCCGCCGTGGGCCTCCGCGCCGGTGACTCTCTTTCTGCGCAGCCGTTCCGGGTACTCCTCCGGCTCGCCGTGAAACCAGGCGAACTTGTGCGGTGACTGGAGGACCGTTACGTCATCGACCTCCTTGCCGGTCAGCTTCGCCGCGATCTGGCTCGAGAGGACAAAGGCCTCCGGAAGCTCGATCATGGGCAGCACCTCCTCGGTCGTCGCTGGCGGCGGGGCGAGCCGACGTTCACGGGTCTGGCATCGTGGCCACCAGCCGCGTGCCGCGATCGACCACCCTCCTGTCTACACCCGGCGCCCCGGCGGACGCGCCACCTGGAGAGGCGGGGGGCGCGACGCCCGACCGGTTTCTGACCTCACTTCGCTCGCGCTTCGACGGACACCGTGTACAGGAAGGCGTCCCCGATCAGAGCCGGTAGCGCCGAGGGCCCTCGATCACGCCGAGCGGACAGCTCGCGCTATTCGGATCGCAGAAACCCAAGCAGGATTGCCATGCCCATCGCGGCGCTCTGCATCGAGCACGGCGTGCGCGAGCTCCTGACGTTGGACCGGGACTTCGCGCGGTTCAGCGGGTTGTCGAGCCGGGATCCGTTTGGGGGTACAGGCGGGTAGTTCGCTCGGACTACGAGGCCGCGAGCTCGTACAACGCGTTGAACAGCAGCTTGAACGTCCGGTGCGGCTGCGCCCGGTGTTGCGCCCGGAAGCCGATCAGGATCAGCTTGCCCTTGCCGACCTCGAACTCGACGACCGCCGCGCGGCGCTCCAGCTTCTCGCCGCCTTTGAGATAGCCGCTGACCAGAATGTCGTCCCGGTGGTCCGGGTAGCGGGCGACGACCCGGCGATCGAAGCGCGCGTCGGGTAGGGAGGTCCGGAACGCGGGCGAGGTCGCGAAGTAGCCGGCTTCTTCCGGGCGCAGGCCGTAGCCGAGCGGGTGATCGGTGTCGATCAAGAGCCTCAACATCGAGCCCGGGCAGTCGAAGTCGTTCTTGTCCTCGCCGTTCAGGACGTTGGTCACCGGCAGCTGGAAGAGATCGATCAGGTACTCGGTCGAGCTGTCGAGCGCCACCACGGTGCCGCCCTCTTCGACCCACTCCCTGATCGCTTCACCCCCTTCGAGGCCGATGCCTCCGGCGTATTCGGGTGGCAACGGGCTGAAGAACCGTCGCCGGTTCGGCCCCGGCTCGCCGCTCTCGATGATCGTCTTGGCCACGTCGGGCAGGAGGAGGACGTCGATCCCCTTGAAGGAGCCGTCCCGCACATCTTCGTTGTGCAGGTTCTCGTGCGGGAACTCGTACCGCTCGAGCAGGAATCGGGTCCAGCCCTCGTCCATGCTGGCGACCCACGGCTTGAAGAGTCCGACGTTGGCGGCTCGGGCCACGAGGCTCCCGACCTCGGGTGCGGCCTCGAGGGCACGGATCGGCAGATGGAGCTCGGTCGAGAGCGCGCTCATCTCCTCGACGCTCAGCCGATCGGCCGGTACGTAGATGTCGCCGACGGCGCCGCCCTCGACCGCCTCGGTCAGCCAGCGGACCTCGTGACCCCGGGCGAGCAGCCGGTTCATGGCGGTGTAGGCGGTGTCGGCAGCATGGGAGATCAGATACGCCTTCGGAGCAAGGGGAGAGCCCTCCCCTTGCAGCGCTCCGTTCGAATCAGTAGGACTCGCCAGCGAGCCGGAAGGCGAAGCTAACCCCGCCGTCGAGGTCAGACCTCCGGGCCAGGTCGGGGCGTCGATCCGGGTCACCGCCTCGGGCAGCGGCTTGTCGGTCTCTTCGACCTCGACCCCCATCAGGATTGGCAGCGACCAGGCGGTGACGTCGTAGGGCGGCAGGATCGGCCCGTCGGTGTAGGCGCGAACTTCCGGGTAGCGCTGCGGGCGCAGCATGGTCAGGAGAAACGCCCGGTAGGGCTGGGCGGCTGGAATGATGTGGGTGCCCGGCGGATAGGTGGTCCGGCCCAGGGTCACTTCCTCGTCGGTGCGGACGATCCGCACGCCATGCCGCAAGAGGAGCTCGACCAGCGTGGCGGCCGCTACCGGATCGTGCTGATCGGGCGAGACGATCCAGCCCGAGGGCGACTCCTCGGAGCCGACGGCGATCGCCTCACGGTTCATGCGCAGGAAGTTCTTGAGAATCTCGCGCTGATAGAGCGATCCCGACTCGACGATCGCCCAGGTGGCGATCAGCTCGTACTCGACGATGTCGCGCAGCCGCCACCAGCCGCCCGGCCAGGGCGAGGGGAAGTTGGCGCGGCGCTTGTACTCGGGGAGGCCCTTGCGGCCGCCGCGCAGCTCGCCCGGGTCGACGTAGATCGGGGTCGCCAGCCGCGCGCTCGCCACCTCGGTCAAGAGGCCGGTGACGTTCTTCCACCAGGCGGTGTTGCGGGTGCCGCCGGGCCAGTAGCTGTCGAAGATCATGTTGTGGCCGACGCCGGTCTTGCCCGCCTCCTCGAGCCGGAACGACATGATCGTGCCGATCAGATCGGCTTGGCGGAAGATCAGCGAGTGCACCTCGGGCGCCAGCGGATCGGTCTGCGGCGGCACGAACATGCGCGCGCCGGTCGAGCCCATCTGGTGCTCGTCGACGAACACCTGCGGAAACCAGCGGTGGTAGAGGAGGTCGTTGACCGCCCGGGTCTCCTTCTGGGTGAGCATGTAGAAGTCGCGGTTGTTGTCGTGGCCGATGTAGTGGTGGTAGAGCCACGGCATCCGCCCACCCTCGAAGTCTGTGCCGAGCTGCTTGTTGTACCAGTCGACGATCATCACCTGGCCGTCGGGGTTGATCGACGGCATGAGGAGCAGGATCACGTCCTCCATCCAGGCGAGGCGATCGGGATCCTCGGTGGTGGCGAAGTCGTGCACGAACTCCATCGCCATCTGGGTCGCGCCGACCTCTGTCGAATGGATCGTGCAGGTGACGAGGGCGATCGTCTTGCCCTCGTCGAGAAGGTCACGCGCCTCGCCGTCGGTCAGTCGATCGGGATTGGCCAGGAGCCGCGAGATCTCCCGGTAGCGGTCGAGGTTCTCCTGGTTGGTAGCCGAGGTCAGGACGACGGTCACGATCTCGTTGCCCAGGGTCGAGGTGCCGGCGGGCTCGATCGATACCCGGTCGGACGCCTCGGCGACCACCCGCAGGTACTCGAGCACCCGGGTGTAGGGTGCGAGCTTGCGGTCGGCGCCCACCCGGTGGCCGAGGAACTCCTCCGGCGTCGGCGGCTGTGCCGAGAGCGCGCCGACGCAGAGCAAGAGTGGAAGGATCGATATCGAAACCTGCCTGAGCATGAGAGCCTCCGAACCGGACCTGCCTGGGAGAGTCGGGAGTCTAGCAGCAGAAAAAACGAGATCCGGTGACAGGATACCGATCTCGAGACGTAGTGACCGGGAGATGCAGGGAGATACGGTGACAGGATACCGATCTCCACTTTCTCGGCCGGGCGGGCAGGACGGGAGATACCTATCCTGTCACCGGATCTCGAGGGTGTTGCGGCGATTCCTGGTGGGATCGCTTCTGGTGATGGTGTCGATGGGTGGCTCGATCGGTCTGGCGCAGGAGCTTCCGCCGGGGCTGCGCTCGCAAGAGCTTCACTACCGCTGGCGGCTCGAAGGGCTCAGCAGCGTCCTCGCCCGGCTCCTGACCCGCCTGCCGACCACCGGCGATGCGGTGATCGCGCTCGATCTCGTATCGAGCGATCGCCTCGAGGTCGCGTTCACCGGCACTTCGGAGAAGGCCGCTCCGGACGAGTACTGGAAATACGAGACCGAGGTCGATCCTGGAGCCTGGCGCTCGCTCCGGGTGACCGAGACGCTCCACTACAAGAAGAAGCACAAGACCAAGACGGTCGAGCTCACGGATCTCGAGGTCATCGACGTCCTGTCGGGGCTGCAACGGCTGCGCTATCTTCCGAACGACGGCAGCGGCCGCCACCTGATCTGGTCCAATCGCAAGGTCTACCCGGTAGCGGTCTCGACTGCCGGGACTCGCGAGCGCCGCGAGGTCAACGGCGCCGGGGTGACGGTGCGGCATCTGGCGATCCGCGGCATCAAGGAGCCCGGGCAGAACTACTGGAAGGCGCGGGCCGAGCTCTGGCTCACCGACGACGAGGCGGCGGTGCCGGTCGAGATCGTCTTCCATCAGGCGCTCGGACGGCTGCGAATGACGCTGGTGGGCCTGGTCGGTGACGAGTAGGGTCGCGCAACGGTCCGCCGGTATAGACTTGGCGCTCTTTGCCAAGGAACGTCAAGCGCACTAGGAGGCTTGCGATGCGTCTACAGAGAATCGGTCTGATCTTGATCCTGGGAGTAGCCGTGCTGATCGGCTGTGGCGGTGGTGAGGAGGCGCGAGAAGCGGCCGCACCCGAGCCGGAGCCGATGGCAGAGGACCACTCGATGCACGAGATGCTCACTGCCTCGGCGAGCCTCCAGTCGCGCGAGGGCTTCAGCGTCAGTGGCAGCGTCGCCTTCGAGCAGATGGAGAGCGACGGGCCGGTGACGATCACCGCCTCGATCCAGGGCGCACCGGTGGGCAGCCGCGGCCTCCACATTCACGAAGTGGGCGATTGCAGCGCCGAGGACTTCACCTCCGCGGGTGGGCACTTCAATCCGGCCGGAGTTCCGCACGGCGGGCCGGCGGACTCCGAGCGCCATGCGGGGGATCTCGGCAACATCGAGATCGGTGAGGACGGCAGCGGCACGCTCGAGCTGACGAGCGACCTCATCACCCTCGTCGCGGGCGAGCCGACCTCGGTCCTCGGTCGTGGCGTCATCCTCCACGAGGGAACCGACGACCTGATGTCGCAGCCGACTGGAGCCGCGGGCGGCCGGATCGCCTGTGGCGTGATCACCGCCGGGTAGTGACTTGCCTCTCCGGCCCAGCCGGTTCCTAGCGTCGCTCCTCGGTACCGAGTCGGACCTCGAAGGTCGATGAGCCTCAAGCCCGGAAGCAAGCTCGGCCGCCTCGAGATTCTCGACTTCATCGATGCGGGCGGCATGGGCGAGGTCTATCGGGCCCGTGACCCGCAGCTCGACCGTGAAGTGGCGGTCAAGGTGCTGCCGCCGGAAGTCGCCGACGACCCCAGCCGGGTGCAGCGGATGGAGCGCGAGGCCCGGGCGGTGGGCCGCCTCAACCATCCCAATCTGCTGGCGATTCACGACATCGGGAGCCACGAGGGCGCGCCCTACCTGGTCTGCGAGTTCCTCGACGGGACCACCCTGCGAGAGCAGCTGAAATCCAAGCGCCTGTCACTGGCGGACACCCTCTCCTACGGCGCCCAGATCGCGGCAGGCCTCGCCGCGGCGCACGAGGAAGGGGTCGTCCACCGCGATCTGAAGCCCGAGAACGTCATGGTCTCGAGCCACGGCCAGGTGAAGATCCTCGACTTCGGCCTGGCCAAGTTCACCGGCCGGGTGGGCGCCGACGAGAGCGTGTCGCCGACGCTTACCGCCATGACGGCTCCCGAGTCGGTGCTCGGCACGGCGGCCTGTATGGCACCGGAGCAGGTGGCTGGCCGGCCCGTGGATCATCATGCGGATCAATTCGCGCTGGGGATCATGCTCTACGAGATGCTCGCCGGTCGGCACCCGTTCGGAAGGGAGACGGCGCCGGAGGCGATGACCGCGATCCTCAAAGAAGATCCGGAGCCCTTGGACCGATCGACGACCTCGGCACCACCACCGCTGCATTGGATCGTCGAGCGATGTCTCGCCAAGGAGCCCGAACAGCGCTTCGCATCGACCTCCGATCTGGCGCGCGACCTGGCGACCCTGCGCGACCGTCATCGGGAGCTGACGACGCCTGCCGATTCCAGCGATCGGCCGCGTACGCCCGCCCTGCCGTTCGCCCTCGCGACGTTGGCCCTGGTCGCCGCGACCGCCGCCGCCGTCTGGCTGCTCGCCCCGGACCGGACCGGGCGAGCAGCGCATCTCGACTTCGAGCGAGTCACCCACCGCCGCGGCACGGTGAGTGCGGCGCGCTTCGATCCGGACGGCGAGTCGGTCATCTACAGCGCATCCTGGGACGGAGAGCCGAGCCGCCTCTATCTCGCGACACCCGGAACTCCCGATCCGATCGTCGTCGGTCCCCCCGACAGCGTGCTTTTGGCCGTGTCGCGGCAGCGCGAGCTGCTGCTCAGTGGTGACCGTCAGACGGACGGACCCTTCCTGCGCACGGGCACGCTCTCGCGCATGCCGGTCACCGGAGCGCCTCGTGCCCTCGAGGAGTCGATCTCGGAAGCGGCCTGGGGACCCGAGGGCGAGGTGCTGGCGGTGGTTCGGGACATCGATCGAGAGGCCGTCCTCGAGTCACCCCCCGGCCGGCGCCGGTACGCCACGAGAGGCATGATCTGGGATCTGCGGGCGTCGCCGGACGGCCGGCGTTTCGCGTTCGTCGAGGTCGGTCACCGCGCCACGAATTTCGGACCGATCGTCATCATGGACGCCGACGGCTCGCTGCGCCGGCTCGGGCTCAGCGGGAATCTCCAGGGCCTGGCCTGGTCGCCTGACGGGCGGGAGATCTGGTTCGCCCGCGAGGCCAGCATCGTCGCGGTCGACCTCGATGGGAACGAGCGGCTGGTCGCGACCTTCCCCCAACGTGTGGTCCTGCACGACGTCGCTCCGGACGGCCGCGTTCTTCTGGCGGTCGAGCCGTCCCGCTGGGAGATGGCCGGCAAGGCCCCGGGTGCCGATTCCGAGCGAGATCTGAGCTGGCTCTCCTATTCGCTGCCCTTCGCGATCTCTCCAGACGGCTCGAGCGTGCTCTTCAACGAGTGTCTCACTGCCGATTGCACCGTCGCCCTGCGTGGCTTCGACGGCGAGCCACCGATCATCCTGGGGGACGGTTTCGCCGTGGCGATCTCGCCCGATGGGACGCAGGCGCTTTCGATCCTCCCGTGGCAGGCAACTGAATTGGTCCTGATTCCCACCGGTCCCGGCGAACGGCGCACGATCGACCTCGCCGGAACGGGTATCGCGCGAGCCAACTTCGGCACGTGGTCGCCGGACGGTAGGCGCCTTTTCCTGAACGCGGACACGCCCGAGGGGGCGCCGCACGTCTTTCAGGTCGAGCTGGAGACGGGTGAGGTCGAGCGCATCACCCCGGAAGAGGTCCGCTGGGGCTTCGTCGCGGTCTCGCCCGACGGCGAGCGGATCGCCGTCCAGCTCGCCCGAGGCGGCACGGTCGTCTTGCCCCTGGACGGGGGCGAGCCGGTTCCGATTCCGGGGCTGGACGAGCAACCGGTTCAGTGGTCCGCGGACGGCCGCTTCCTCTTTACCTACAAGTGGGGTCAGATGCCGCTGGAGATTCGTCGCGTAGAGCTGAGCACGGGAGCCAGTGAGAGGTTCACATCGCTGGAGCCCACCGACACCGCCGGTGCCGTCGACATCGGTCCGATCGCCGTCACCTCGAACGGAGACGGGTACGTCTACGGCTACCCGCGGCGTCTCTCGGAGCTGCTGATCGTGAAGGGAATGGAATGAAGACGAGAGCGAGGGTCCTCCTGATCGCCCTCCTGGCGGTCGCCGGAGGCTGCGACGGCGGTGACCCCGCATCAGAGCGGACCGACTCGGCGGTTGCCGAGCTGCCGGTGGTGCATCAGGCCGATCCGCCGGCGATCGACGGTGCGTTCGCCCCGGAGCTATGGGCCGACGAGGTCGGCCTGATCCTCACCTGGCTCGAGCCACTCGGGGAGACGCGCGCGGACGGCCATCGATTGCGGGTCGCCCAGCTCGTCGACAGTGCTTGGAGCGAGCCGGTCACGGTCGCCGAGGGTCGGGACTTGTTCGCCAACTGGGCGGACGTCCCCGCCGCGGCGCGCGCGGCCGACGGCACTCTCTACTCGCACTGGCTCGCCAAGACCGCCGAGGAGACCTACGCCTATTCGATCTTTCTCGCCCGGTCGGCCGATGGTGGGGCGAGCTGGGAGGCGATCGGCAAGCTCAACGACGACGAGACCGACACCGAGCACGGCTTCGTCTCCTGGGTGCGCGAAGCGGAGGGTCTGCGCGCTTTCTGGCTGGACGGCCGGGAGATGGCCGAGGGCGGACCGATGAACGTGCGGAGCGCGTCGGTCGGAGCCGGTGGGATCGGCGAGAGCGAGCTTCTCGACGACCGGGTCTGTGAGTGCTGCACGACGGACGCCGGGGTCTCGGCGTCCGGTTCGTACGTCGTTTACCGGGATCGGGGCGAGACCGAGGCCCGCGATACCTATCTCGTCAGCCGCACCGAGACCGGTTGGAGCGCGCCGCGGGCGGTCCACCAGGACGGCTGGACGATCGAGGGCTGCCCGGTCAACGGGCCCGAGACCGACGCCGACGGCGACCTCGCGGTGACCGCCTGGTTCACGGCCGCCGGCGATCGAGCACAGGTGCGGGCGGCGCTGTCGAGCGACGGCGGGGCGAGCTTCGGCGAGCCGGCGATCATCGACGACGAGGGAGCCCTGGGGCGTGTCGACACGGTGCTCGACGGTGACGGAGGCGCGCTGGTGAGCTGGCTGACGGGGGCGGGGGAGCGAGCCGACGTCAAGCTCGTTCGTCTTGCCGCCGACGGCTCTCTCGGCGAGCCCTTGACGGTCGCGGAGACCTCGAGCGCCAGAGCGAGCGGGTTCCCGCGGCTCGTTCGCCGGGCGGATTCCGCTTACCTCGCCTGGGTCGACCTCGAGCCCGATCAACCGAGTCGCCTCCTGTTCCGCGAGATCCCGACCTCCGCGATCCCCTGATAACTCCTGGGGAATCGGTGCACGGGATGGCGCGCGTCGAGGATAAAGAAACCGAACAATCGCTCACTTTACAGCATTTGGGCGATTCGCTATAAGCGAATAGAATGGCGCCTTCAGCTCCCTCACTCGACGGCAGGAGACCACCATGAAGATGAACGTCGACCTCTTCCGTGAGGACCTCGATCCTCAGGAGACCCGGGAATGGAAGGAGGCGCTCGAGGAGGTGATTGAGCGCGACGGCACCGAGCGTGCCCACTTCCTGATCGAGGCCCTGGTCGAGAAGGCGCGGCGGTCGGGCGCCTATCTGCCCTACAACGCCACCACCGCCTACGTGAACACCATTCCGCCGCATCTCGAGGAGCAGCGGCCCGGCGATCCGTCGCTCGAACGCCGGATCAAGAGCGTCATTCGCTGGAACGCGATGGCGATGGTGGTCCGGGCGAACCGGGGGGGCGGCAACCTGGGTGGCCACATCGCCACCTACCAGTCGCAGGCCAATCTCATGGAGATCGGCTTCAACCACTTCTTCCACGCGCCGAGCGAGGGGCACGGTGGCGATCTGGTCTTCATGCAGGGGCATAGCTCGCCCGGGGTCTACTCGCGGGCGTTCGTCGAGGGCCGGCTGACCGAGGAGCAGCTGCTGAACTTCCGGCGCGAAGTCGAGGGCAAGGGGCTCTCGTCCTACCCCCACCCGCGCCTGATGCCGGACTTCTGGCAGTTCGCGACGGTGTCGATGGGCCTCTCGCCGTTGATGGCGATCTACCAGGCGCGCTTCATGAAGTACCTCGACAACCGCGGCATCATCGACGCCGGCAGTCGCAAGGTCTGGGCGTTCCTCGGCGACGGCGAGATGGACGAGCCCGAGTCGCTCGGAGCGATCTCGCTCGCCAGCCGCGAGCAGCTCGACAACCTGATCTTCGTCATCAACTGCAACCTGCAACGTCTCGACGGTCCGGTTCGTGGCAACGGCAAGATCATCCAGGAGCTCGAAGCGGTTTTCCGCGGCGCCGGCTGGAACGTGATCAAGGTGGTCTGGGGGAGCAACTGGGATCCGTTGATCAAGAAGGATCGGGCCGGGCTGCTGCACCAGCGGATGGAGGAAGCGGTCGACGGCGACTACCAGGCCTACGCCGCGCGCGGCGGCGAGTTCGTGCGTGAGCACTTCTTCGGCAAGTACCCGGAGCTCAAGGAGATGGTTGCGGACTACTCGGATGAGGACCTCTTCCGCTTGAAGCGGGGCGGTCACGACCCGGAGAAGGTCTACGCCGCCTACGCCGCCGCGGTGAAGCACACCGGCCGGCCGACGGTCATCCTGGCCAAGACGATCAAGGGCTACGGCATGGGCGAGTCGGGCGAGGGTCAGAACATCACCCATCAGCAGAAGAAGATGGGCGAGGAGTCGCTGGTCCAGTTCCGCGACCGCTTCAACATCCCGATCTCCGAGGAGCAGGTCGACGAGCTGCCGTTCTACGTGCCCGAAGAGGACAGCGCGCCGATGCGCTATCTCCACGAGCGGCGCGGCAAGCTGGGCGGCTACCTGCCGAGCCGGCGGACGCAGGCCGAGCCCCTGGAGACGCCCGAGCTGTCGATCTTCAGCTCGGTGCTCGAAGGGAGTGGCGACCGCGAGCTGTCGACGACCATGGCGTTCGTCCGGCTGCTGATGGCGCTCACCCGCGACAAGCAGCTCAAGGAGCACATCGTGCCGATCGTCGCCGACGAGGCGCGCACCTTCGGCATGGAGGGGATGTTCCGGCAGTTCGGGATCTACGCACCGTTCGGCCAGCTCTACGAGCCCGAGGACGCCGATCAGCTCGCCTACTACCGTGAAGACAAGAAGGGCCAGATCCTGCAGGAGGGGATCTCGGAGGCGGGCGCGTTCTCGTCGTGGATCGCGGCCGGCACCAGCTACTCGAACCACGGCATCCACATGATCCCGTTCTTCATTCTCTATTCGATGTTCGGCTTCCAGCGGATCGGCGACTTCATCTGGGCCGCGGCCGACATGCAGGCGCGCGGCTTCCTGCTCGGCGCCACCGCCGGCCGCACGACGCTCAACGGCGAGGGCCTCCAGCACCAGGACGGCCACAGCCCGATCAACGCCTCGACCGTGCCGAGCTGTATCGCCTACGACCCGACCTACTCATACGAGCTCGCGGTGATCATGCAGGACGGTCTGCGGCGAATGTACGAGGAGGACGAGAGCGTCTTCTACTACATCACCGTCTTCAACGAGAACTACGCCCACCCGGCGATGCCGGCGGGCGTCGAGGACGGCATCCGCCGCGGCCTCTACCTCTTGAGCGAGGGGGAGGGAGAGGGCCCACGAGTCCAGCTGATGGGTTGCGGCTCGATTCTGCGCGAGGTGATCGCCGGCGCCGAGCTCCTGCGCGACGACTTCGGGGTGGTCTCGGACGTCTGGAGCGCGACCAGCTTCAACGAGCTGCGGCGAGACGGGCTCTCGACCGAGCGCTGGAACCGACTCCATCCGGGCGAGGAGCCGAGGGAGAGCTACGTCGAGCGCTGTCTCGAGGGCCGTGGCGGTCCGGTGATCGCCTCGACCGACTACATGCGCACCTTCCCGGACCAGATCCGCGCCTGGGTGCCCGGGCGCTACGTCACCCTGGGGACCGACGGCTTCGGACGGAGCGATACCCGCGAGCGGCTCCGGGCGTTCTTCGAGATCGATCGCTACCACGTGGCAATCGCGGCCCTTCGAGCGCTGGCTGACGACGGCGCGATTCCGCGGGAGCGGATCGCCGAGGCGATCGGCAAGTACCCGGTCGATCCCGAGCGGCCGGATCCCTGGAAGGTCTGAGGCAGGCAGGCTGATGGGTGAAGTCAAGGACGTAGTGGTCCCCGACATCGGCGACTTCGACGAGGTCGACGTCATCGAGGTGCTGGTCGCGAGCGGCGACACGGTCGCGGTCGAGGACTCGCTGATCACGCTCGAGAGCGACAAGGCGACGATGGACGTGCCGACCCCGTTCGCCGGGACGATCCGGGACGTGAAGGTGAAGGCGGGCGACAAGGTGGGCGAGGGGGCGCTGATCCTGACCCTCGAGGCTGCGGAGCAGGGGGAGGGCCCTCCCCCTGCACCCCCTCCATCGGAAAGCGTGCGGGCGACTCCTCCCGAGACCCCCCCCGAAGAGCCGGCCGAGCTTGAGCCGCCTTCGCCCGAACCGGCAGCGCCCGAGCCTGGCTCGCCGCCTGCTCCGTCGAGTCCGCCGCCGATGGCCGAACCGGTCGTCGACCCTTCGGCCTTCAACAAGGCCTACGCCAGCCCGGCCGTCCGCCGCTTCGGCCGCGAGCTGGGCGTCGACCTGACCCGGGTGCGGGGAACCGGTCGCAAATCGCGGATCCTGAAGGAGGACGTCCAGGGCTACATCAAGCGAGCGCTGTCGGAGCCCGCGGCGGTGGGCGCCGGTCTGCCGGAGGTGCCGCAGATCGACTTCTCCCGTTTCGGCGAGATCGAGCGCGTGGCTCGTACCCGCATCCAGAAGATCTCGGGCCCGAGGCTGCACGCGAGCTGGGTCAACCTGCCGCACGTCACCCAGAACGACGAGGCGGACATCACCGAACTCGAAGAGTTCCGCAAGGAGCAGAAGCCGGCGGCCAAGGAGCAGGGGATCAGCCTGACGCCGCTCGCCTTCATCATGAAGGCGGTCGTCATGTCGCTCAAGGAGTTTCCGGTCCTCAACTCGTCGCTCGACAAGGACGACGAGCACCTGGTGCTCAAGCGCTACTACCACCTGGGATTCGCGGTCGACACGACCGGCGGGCTGGTGGTGCCGGTGATCAAGGATGTCGACCGCAAAGGCATTCTCGAGGTCGCGCGCGAGTTGGGCGAGATCAGCGGCGCCGCCCGCGAGGGCAAGCTCAAGCCCGACCAGATCCAGGGTGCGTCGTTCACCATCTCGAGCCTCGGCAGCATCGGCGGCTCGTACTTCACGCCGATCATCAACGCGCCCGAGGTGGCGATCCTGGGCGTGGCGCGCGCGCGCATGAAGCCGGTCTGGCAAGGGAGCGAGTTCGTGCCGCGGCTGATCCTGCCGCTGTCGCTCTCCTACGACCATCGAGTGGTCGACGGCGCGATGGCGGTCCGCTTCACGACCTACCTCGCCCGGCTCCTCTCGGACATCCGAAGGCTGGCCCTGTGAGCGCGGTCGAGATCCGCATCCCCGACATCGGCACCGACGAGAAGGTCGACGTCGTCGAGGTGCTGGTCGCCGCGGGCGAGAGCGTCGAGGTCGATGCCGGCCTGATCACCCTGGAGAGTGACAAGGCGTCGATGGATGTCCCCTCGACCCACGCCGGCGTAGTCGAGAAGGTGATCGTACGGGTCGGCGACAAGGTGGGAAAGGGCGACCTCATCGCGGTGCTGGAGAAAGGGGAGAGCCCTCCCCTTTCGAACGCTCCTCAGGAATCGGATCGAGTCGTCAGCGAGCCGAAGGCGAAGCTAACCCCACCCTCGGAGGAGAGTGCGGCCCTGTCGGAGCCGGCAACGGGGAAGAAGACGTCGGCCTCCGAACCGGCTCCCGAGTCGCCTCCGGAAGCGGCCGCGGAGCCCGAGCCCTCCCAGGACTCCGCGGACCCTTCGACAGCCGCCGAAGGCCAACCACCATCCTCGGAATCCCCCCCGGAATCTGATGGAGAGGTGTCCGATCGAGCGGCATCCGCTGGAGCGGCATCCAATGGAGGGGGTGAAGGGGGAGGGCTCTCTCCCCTCTCCGCAGCCCCCTCCCCCTCCTCCAAGACCAGTCATTACGCCGACGTCCTGGTCCTCGGCTCCGGCCCCGGTGGCTACACCGCCGCATTCCGCGCCGCCGACCTCGGCCAGAAGGTCGTCCTCGTCGAGCGTTACCCCACCCTCGGCGGCGTCTGCCTCAACGTCGGCTGCATTCCGTCCAAGGCCTATCTGCACGTCGCCCGGGTGATCGAGGAGGCCGCCGATCTGGGTGCGCACGGCGTCACCTTCGGCGAGCCGAAGCTCGATCTCGACCAGCTACGAGCCTGGAAGGATCAGATCGTCGGCCGGCTGACGGGCGGCCTGGCGACGATGGCCACGCAGCGTCAGGTAAGGGTCATCACCGGCACCGGCCGCTTCACCAGCCCGCACACGCTCGAGGCGACCGGCGCCGAGGGCAGCCATGACATCCAGTTCGATCACGCGATCATCGCCGTCGGCTCGCGCGGCGTCGAGATCCCGGGGATTCCCTACGACGACCCGAGGGTGATGGACTCGACCGGAGCCCTGACCCTGCCCGAGGTACCCGAGAAGCTCCTGATCGTCGGCGGCGGCATCATCGGCCTCGAGATGGCGTGCGTCTACGGCGCGCTCGGGAGCCAGATCACCGTCGTCGAGCTACTCGACGGCTTGATCCCCGGTTGCGACCGTGATCTGGTCAAGCCGTTCGAGCGCCGACTGAAGAAGCGCTACAAGGCGAAGATCCACGTCAAGACCAAGGTGCTCGAGATCGAGAGTGGCGACGACGGGCTGACGGCGTTCATGGAAGGGAAGCGAGCGCCGGAGTCGGAGCTCTTCGACCGCGCCCTGGTCTCGGTCGGTCGCCGCCCGAACTCCGACCGCGTCGACATCGAAGCGACCGGCGTCAGAGTGGACGAGCGCGGCTTCATCGAGGTCGACTCGCAGCTGCGCACCAGCGTCCGGCACATCTTCGCGATCGGCGACATCGTTCCCGGTCCGATGCTCGCCCACAAGGCGAGTCACGAGGGGAAAGTCGCGGCCGAGGCGATCGCCGGCGAGAAAAGCCACTTCGACGCGCGCGTGATCCCGTCGGTCGCCTACACCGATCCCGAGATCGCCTGGGTCGGGCTGACCGAGACCGACGCCGAGAAGGACGGGACGGCCTACGAGGTCGGTAGCTTCCCGTGGGCGGCGAGCGGTCGCGCCATCGGGATGGGCCGGACCGAGGGACTGACGAAGATCCTGTTCGATCCGACGACCCGGCGGGTACTCGGCGCGGGGGTCGTAGGCCCGAACGCCGGCGATCTGATCTCCGAGCTGGCGCTGGCGATCGAGATGGACTGCGAAGCGAGCGATCTCGGCCTGACCGTCCACCCGCACCCGACCCTGTCGGAGACCGTCGCCTTCGCCAGCGAGGTGTTCGAGGGGACGGTTACGGACCTGTATCTGAAGAAGAAGAGGTAGAGCCGTGAGCCCGTCACTGATCGCCGCCGTCGTGATCGCCGTTGCGATCGGTGTCACCCACTCCTACCTGGGCGAGAGGTACATCCTGATGCGGCTGATGCGGCGCGACAATCTCCCGAAGCTGTTCGGCGACGACCGGTTCACCAAGCGCACCCTCCGCTGGGCGTGGCACGCGACCACGCTCGCCTGGTGGGGGCTCGGGCTGGTGATGCTCGCGGTGGCGACGGGGGAGCCCGGCGGGTCGGGTGTGCGGGTGCTGCGGGCGGTGTCGCTCACCTTTGCCGCGAGCACGGTGCTGGCGTTGGTGGCGTCCCGCGGCAAGCATCTGTCCTGGATCGCCTTCCTGGCGATCTCGGTGATCACCTGGTGGGCGAGTGGCTAGCGGGTGGGTGCGGGTGGGTGCCAGGCCTGCAAGATGCAAGTAGCAGCCGAGTGCTGAGGGGTGAGAGCAACTTGCATCTTGCAGGCCTGGCACCCTGGCGAACGGCTACAGTAGGCGCCATGAAGCCCCGCCGTTGGATCGGCAGGTGGATGATCGGTATCGGCGTGATCCACTCGCTGTTCGGATTCGTATTCCTGCGTGGGACGTTGGCGGTGATCTGGAGCGAGGGCCTGGTCAACACCGTCAACGGTCAGCCCGAGCGCGAGTTCGCCTTCTGGTTCATCTACTTCGGCCTGCTGGCGCTCGTGCTCGGCGGCCTGATCGATTGGTGCGAGGCACGCCGGGCCGGGCTGCCCCGGTTCCTCGGGTGGGCACTTCTGGGGATGGCTGTGCTGTGCGCCGTGATCATGCCGATCTCGGGGATCTGGCTGCTGTTCCCGCCGGCGCTCGGAGCGGTACTGGCAAGAGGAGAGAGATGACTAGATCCGTAATTGCTGTAGTGGCGCTGGTCGCCTTCCTGTGCGCGTCCGCGGCGCTCGCGGCCAAGGGCCCGAAGCCGCAGAAGCGGACGATCGAATACATGGGCGAGGAGCGGACGTACTACCTGTTCGTTCCCGAGCACGACGAGGCGAGCGGTCCGCTGCCGCTCTTGCTGCTGCTGCACGGGTCCGGCCGCGACGGCCTGTCGCTGATGGACAAGTGGCACAAGCTGGCGGCCAAGGAGGGCATCGTGGTCGCCGCGCCCGAGTCGCTCAACCCGAAGGTGTGGATCGCGCCCGACGACGGCCCGGACTTTCTGCGCGACATCGTCGAGAGCGTCAAGAGCGAGCTACCGATCGACCCTGGGCGGGTCTACCTCTTCGGCCACTCCGGAGGCGCTTCGTTCTCGCTCCAGATGGCGGTCTCCGAGTCGCAGTACTTCGCCGCCGCGGCGGTCCACGCCGGTCGGTTGCACGAGGAGTCGTATCCGATGGCCGACGAAGCGAAGCGGAAGATCCCGATCAAGATCCTGGTCGGTACCAAGGATCCCTACTTTCCGCTGGCGAAGGTGCGGGCGACGCGCGACGCCCTCGAGGAACGGGGCTTCCCGATCGAGCTGGCCGAGATACCCGGTCACGATCACTGGTACTACGACCGCGCGCCGAAGTTCAACCAGGAGTGCTGGGAGTTCCTCGAGCCGCACCGTCTGGAAGGCGATCCAGAGTACGTGCAGTATCGTTTCGAATAGCGTCGCGTTGCCGGGGGCGCGCCGGCGCCAGCTAGAGGACGAGATATGGACTGGACAGTCGAAAGCTCTCGACGGATCCTGGAGGACGATTGGATCTCGTTGCGCGCCGATTCGTGCCGCACGTCACGCGGCGAGCTGGTCGAGCCGTTCTACGTGCTCGACTATCCGGACTGGGTGAACGTGGTCGCGCTGACCGACGAGGGCGACGTCGTTCTGGTCCGTCAGTATCGGCACGGCCTCGCCCGCACCCTGCTCGAGCTCCCCTGTGGCGCGGTCGATCCGGGAGACGACTCGGCGGCAGACGCGGTCGCGCGCGAGCTCCTCGAGGAGACCGGCTTCGAGCCTGGTGCGATCGTCGAATCGGGG
The DNA here is from genome assembly GCA_947259925.1 of Thermoanaerobaculia bacterium. GTDB lineage: Bacteria > Acidobacteriota > Thermoanaerobaculia > Multivoradales > JAHEKO01 > JAHEKO01. The sequence goes on along the minus strand of CAMYOG010000017.1, from coordinate 32,895 downwards.
ATCCTGTCACCGAATCCGTCCAGCCACAGCAATCTGACGCACTGCTTCCTGGCGACCGGGTGCCGCCGGGTCGCCGACCCCGTCCAATCCGACTCGGAAGAGACCCAAGTGGTGCTGATGCCGCTCCAGCAGTTCGTCGAGCTGGTTCTGGACGGCGGCCTCCTACAGGCGCTGCACGTCGCCTCGGCGCTCTACGCCCTCGCCCGGCTCGGGCAGCTGGAGTGCCCGACCCTGAACTGATGACCGATCCGAACGCTTCGACGATCTACTCGGGTGCCGCGGCGCTCACCGACCTGCACGAGCTCTACCTGCGCGACTTCCTGGCCACCTGGCAGACTGCGTCCGGGCTCGGTGTGGAGCTGCCGGCAACCGACGATGCCAACTACGCCTCGATGGAGACGCTGCTCGCGCACGTCCTCGGCTGCTCCGCACGGTATCTGAACTGGATCTGTGAGCAGCTGGGGCTGCCGGGGCGCGTCGAGGAGGACCGGCCGGAGCCGGAGGGGCTAGCGGAGCGCGCCGAGGACTACCTGGAGAGCTTACTGAGAGCGTGGGCGGTGCCGTTCGAGGGTCTGACCGAGGAGCGCGCCTACGCGCCGGCACACGTCTCGCGCTGGGGCACTCCCTACTGCATCGACGCCATGCTCGAGCACGCTGTCATGCATCCGGTGCGGCACGCTCATCAGCTACGCAGACTCATACTGGGGCGGACAGCGAGGTAGATCGATCCACGGAGAAGGAGGGCAGACCATGGACGGACAGGCCTGGCTCAGGGAAGTGAGAGACCAGTACCACTATCGCAAGGCGCAGTGCGAGCGGGCGATCGAGCAGGTGACCGACGAGCAGCTGTTCGCGACGGTCGGCTCGATTCCGCTCTGCCTCGCCGCGCAGATGAAGCACCTGGGCGGCAACCACCGGTCGCGCTGGCGCGACTTCCTGACCACCGATGGCGAGAAGCCGGACCGGAATCGCGATAGCGAGTTCGTCGTCGAGGGCGAGACGCCTGAGTCGATTCGCGCGATCTGGAACGAGGGCTGGAAGATCACGTTCGAGTCGCTCGACGCGCTCGGGCCCGGGCACCTCGAGAAGCAGATCACCATTCGTGGCGAGCCGCACAAGGTGTTCGAAGCGATCCAGCGCAACCTGACCCACCTCGCCTATCACACCGGTCAGATCGTCTCGCTTGCCCGGCACCACGCCGGCGACTCCTGGCAGACGCTGAGCATCCCCGTCGGCGAGTCCGAGGCCTACAACGACAAGATGCGTGAGAAGTGGGGCGACTGGTGGGAGGGAGAGGATCTCGCCGAGAGCTGACTACGAGCTCCAGTACTCGGCGATCTCGCGCTCGGTCGGCAGGGCGATCTGGATCTCCTCGGCCAGGCCCAGCAGGGTATGCGCCTGGCGTAGCTCGTCCAGGACGTGGACCACGTGTCCGTAGCCTGCGTCCGGCGCCGAGCGGACGATCACCGGTTTGCGCGGGTCCCGCTGGAGCTTCGGCTCGAGGTAGGCGAGCAACTTCGAGAGCGTCATCGGCGATCGGTCGACGATCAGTCCACCTCCGGCCCGTACCTCGACCACGACCGATTCGATCATCTCGACCGGGTCGTCCGGGTCCGGCGGCTCCGGTAAACCCAGGTCCAGACCTCGCTCGGCCGCGAAGGTCAGTGTCACAATGAAGAAGACGATGAGCAGGAAGGCGACGTCGGCCATCGATGCGGTCGGTATCTCGGCCGGGGGGATCGGTCTGTGCCTGAGCTTCATATGACGTTGGACGGTGGGAGGCCGTCAGGAGTTCCCGCGCGATGACCCTGATGATGCTGGTGCTGGTCGTGGTGACCTTCGCGGTCTCGTTTCCGGCCTGGCAGGTAGCGCGGCGGCAGGGCAACGACTCGCCGTGGATGCTCGGACTCGCGCTGCCGGCGCTCCTGGTCTGGGTCGCGCTGACGGCGAGCGGATACGGTGCCCAGAGCCTGTCGAATATCGTCGAAGTCTTCTATCTGTTCGCGGGCGGCATCGCTCTCTCCTGGGCGCACCTCCTGCTGGTACGCCACACCGGGGCCCGCCCCGGACCGACCGCGCTGTGGATGATCGCCGGTCTGGTCGTGATGGCCATCCTGTTGCGGACCTTCATGCCGGTACTCCCCGAATGAGCGCTGGCCGACTGGCGTGTCCGATCGCCGTCGGTCTGCTCCTCCTGGGCTGTGCCGGAGACGCTGGCCGAGAGCTCCCATCGACCTGGACCGAGCCGCACACCGGCATGGAGTTCGTGCTGATCGAGCCGGGCTGGTTCGAAATGGGCTCGCCGTCCGACGAGGCCGGCCGCGAGCCGCAGGAGATCGCCCACACCGTCACGCTGACCAAGCCGTTCTACCTCGGGCGCTACGAGGTGACCCAGGCCGAGTGGTCCGAGGTGATGGCTGACAACCCGAGCCGGTTCCAGGACTGCGGACCGGACTGCCCGGTCGAGACGGTGAGCCTGATTCGGGTTCGTGAGTTCCTCACCGAGCTGGCCGCGCGCACCGATGAACGTCTGCGCCTGCCGACCGAGGCGGAATGGGAGTACGCTTGCCGGGCCGGTCGCCGGACGGCGTTCGGGCAGGGCGCCGCGATCTCCTCCGAGGCGGCGAACTTCGACGGTCGCGAGCCGTATCCGGGGGCGAGACCCGGACCCTACCTCGAGCGGACCACCCCGGTCGGATCGTATCCGCCGAACGACTGGGGTCTGTACGACATGAGCGGCAACGTCTGGGAGTGGTGCGAGGACGAGCACTGTCCGTATCGGGACGAGCCGGTGACCGATCCGATCGGCTCGTGCGCCGCGGTGCTGCGAGTGATTCGGGGCGGCAGCTGGTACTACGGTCCCGACAGTGCGCGCTGCGCCCTCCGCTACACCCACCGCCCGGCGGACGACGGCCCGAGCCTGGGCTTTCGGGTCGTGCGCGAAGTGCCGTCGACGGAGGTCGTCGATGTCGGGTGAGCTGCGTCGGAGCGCGCGCGCGGTCCAGGAGGCGCTCGATGCCGCCGGCTTCGAGCTCGAGGTGGTCGAGCTTCCGGCCTCGACCCGCACCGCCCGGGAAGCTGCGGAGGCGATCGGCTGCTCGGTCGCCCAGATCGCCAAGAGCATCGTCTTTCGAGCGCTCGACTCGGGCGAGCCGGTCCTGGTGATCGCCAGCGGCGTCAACCGGATCGACGAAACGGCCATCTCCGCGCTGGTCGGCGAGCCGATCGGTCAGGCCAAGCCCGACTTCGTGCGTGAAGCGACCGGCTTCGTCATCGGCGGTGTGCCGCCATGCGGACACGTTCGCCCGATCAGCACGTTCCTGGACGAGGATCTGTTGGCGCTCGATGAGATCTGGGCCGCGGCCGGAACGCCGCACGCGGTTTTCAGGCTGACCTCCGATCAGCTCCGGGAGCTGACCGGCGGTACGGTCATCGCGGTGGGAGGGCAGTCGTGAAGCTGAAGAAAGAGACCCGCGAGGAGCTGATCCGGTCGATCAAGCGCTACGCCGACGAGGAGCTCGAGGTCGAGATCGGAGATCTCAAGGCCGGGCTGCTCCTCGACTATTGCCTCGAGGAGATCGGGCCGAGCGTCTACAACGAGGCGATCAAGGACGCCCAGGCGTACTTCCTCGGCAAGGTCGAAGACCTCGAGGGCTCCTGCTACGAGCCGGAGCTCGGCTACTGGCCGAAACGTGACCGCTAGCGGCTGAGCGGCCCTAGGCCTTGTTGCCGAACCAGATGGCCGGTTCGCCCTGTACGCCGGCCTCGCTCATTACCTCGCGCAGCCGGTCGCTGCTCGCGAAGGACCTGGCGGCGTCCATCGAGTCGAACTCGTGGTAGATGGTTACGTTGTTCGGGTTCTCGGCGGTCTGATAGACCCCGTGGCTGACCACGCCCATCGTCTGCCGCTCGGCGTCGAAGTCGTCGTACGCCTGCTTCCACGAAGAGAAGTCAACGACATCGTGTCGCACAAAGAGGGTAGCCATCCGAGTCTCCTTTCCGCTGGTCGGCAGCCTTGCCAGGTTCTGGGTGACCACGAGTATATGTGAGACGCCCGTGCGGTAGCCTAGGCTCGACCTGCAGGAAAGAGCGAGATGAACGACCCGTCCGGAGGCCGCCGGTCCTACGACAGCCGCAGTATCTGGGCGTGGGCCCTGTTCGATTTCGCCAACTCGCCGTTCACCACCCTGGTGGTGACGTTCATCTACCCGGTCTTCTTCGCCCAGGCGATCGTCGGCGACGAGATCCAGGGGACCGCCCTCTGGTCGCGGGCGGTGACCATCACCGCCATCCTGGTCGCTCTGCTGTCGCCGATCCTCGGCGCGCTGGCCGATCGCGGGGGCTACCGCAAGGAGTTCCTGCTCGCCGCCACTCTCGGCTGCATCGCCGGCACCACGGCGCTCTTCTTCATCGGCGAGGGTCAGATCTGGAGAGCGTTCCTCTGGTTCGTCGTCGCCAACACGGCGTTCGAGATGGGCATGGTCTTCTACAACGCCTTCCTACCCGACATCGCGCCACCCGAAAAGATCGGACGCATCTCGGGCTACGGCTGGGCGCTCGGCTACGCCGGCGGGCTCCTGGCGCTGGTGGTGGCGCTGGTGACCCTGGTCCAGCCCGAGGTGCCGTGGTTCGGGTTTGTCAAGGACCAGGGCCAAAACATCCGGGCGACCAACCTGCTGGTGGCGGCCTGGTTCGCGGTCTTCAGCGTGCCGATCTTCCTGTTCGTCAAGGACGACGTGGTCGAGGGCGCCAAGAGCGCCAAGATCGTGCGCGAGACGGTCGCCCAGTTGAAGGAGACCCTGCGCGAGATCCGTAAGTACCGCCAGATCGTCCGTTTCCTGATCGCGCGACTGATCTACAACGACGGCCTGGTTACCGTCTTCGCGTTCGGCGGTATCTACGCCGCCGGCACCTTCGGCTTCGAGCTCGAGGAGATCCTGATCTTCGGCATCGTGCTCAACGTCACCTCGGGGCTGGGAGCGTTCGGTCTCGGCTTTCTGGACGACTGGCTCGGTGGCAAGAGGACGCTCCAGATCACCCTGGTCGGGCTGATCGTCGCTACGCTCCTGGCGGTGCTGGCGCCCAACCGCTTCTGGTTCTGGGTGTCGGGGATCGTCATCGGCATCTTCGTCGGTCCGAACCAGGCGGCGAGCCGGTCGCTCATGGGCCGCTTCGTGCCCGACGACAAGGAGAACGAGTTCTTCGGCTTCTTCGCCTTCTCCGGCAAGCTGACCGCCTTCCTCGGGCCGCTGCTGCTGGGCGTCCTGACTCAGGCGTTCGACTCGCAGCGAGTGGGCATCTCGGTGGTGCTCGTGCTCTTCTTTCTCGGCCTGATCCTGCTCTCCTGGGTGGACGAGAAGGAGGGGATCGAGGTGGCGAACCGCTCGGCAAGCTAGCCGCTGATGTGGCTCCAACCGGCTCTCCGGCTGATCGCTTCCGGCGCTTCGCGGATCTACTACCGCCTCGAGATCTCGGGCCCCCCGGTACCCGGGGAGGGACCGGCTCTACTGGTCGCGAATCACCCCAACGGGCTGCTCGATCCGGCGCTGGTGGTCGCCGCCGCGCAGCGCAACGTGCGCTTCCTCGCCAAGTCGACCCTCTTCTCGGACGCCCGGCTGGGCTGGCTGGTACGCGGTGCGGGCGCGATCCCGGTCTACCGGAGGATCGACGATCCCACCCAGGCCGGCCGCAACGTCGACGCCTTCGAGGCGGCGTTCGAAGCGCTAGGTCAGGGCGACCCGATCGGCATCTTCCCGGAAGGGATCAGCCACAGCGAGCCATCCCTGGCCAAGCTCAAGACCGGTGCCGCACGCCTGGCGCTCGGGACCTACGTGCGCGAGCGGGAGGTCGTCCCGATCATTCCGATCGGCCTTTTATTCCGGCGCAAGGAGCGCTTCCGATCGGCGGCGCTGGCGCTGCTGGGCGACCCGGTCGATTGGGCCGACCTGGCAGCCCGCGGCGACGAGGATCGTGAAGCGGTGCGCGAGCTGACCCGGCGCATCGGCGCGGGGCTGCGCCGCGTCACGGTCAACCTCGAACGGTGGGAGGATCGGCCGCTGGTCGAGTGGGTCGAGGCCATCTGGGCGGCCGAGCGGGAGAGCTACGACGATCCCGCCGAGCAACTGGCGCGCATCAACGTCATCTCGACGGTGCTGAGCGCCCTCCGCCGGCAGGGTGAAGCGGGTGGCACGAGCGAGCTCGCGGGCGAGATCCTCGACCATCGTGAGCGGCTGCGGGAGCTCGGGCTCGAGCCGCGCGATCTGGCGGGTGGGAGGGAGGGGCGATGGGTCGGCCGCTCGTACCACGCCCTGGACCCGGTCTCGGCGCTCATCGGAGGTACCGGATACGCGCTCTTCTGGCTGCCATACTGGGCTACCGGCCGGCTGGTGAAGCTGGCGAAGCCGGACCAGGAGACCCGATCGACCTACAGCTTCCTGATCGGTGTGGTCGTCTACACCCTCTGGGTGGCGGCGCTGGCGGGACTCGCGGGCTGGCTCTGGGGAGCGTGGGCGAGTGTCGCGGTCGTACTGGGCGTGCCGATCGTCGGTCTGGTCGGTCTCTGGATCAGGGAGCGCCGGCGCGAGACCCGACGGCTCTGGACCAAGGTGTCGAAGGTCCTCTCGCGACGCGAGGTGATCCCGTCGCTACGCGCTCGCCAACGCGAGATCGCCAGCCGGCTCGAAGCGCTCTACGAGGCCTGGCAACGCGGCGAGGTGCATGCCGCCGTCGCCCTCGAAGACGGCTGATTTTCTCCGTGGCCTTCCGTCCCGAGCTCGGCTGAGAAATCGCAGTCGCCTCTTCTCTGCGCGACGAAGAGCTTCGGTTGGCCGCGTAGAATGGCTCTCCTTCGATGTCGATCGTCGCCATTACCCGTGAGGTCAGCCCGGGCGTCGAGCGCTGCGAGCTGACCCATCTCGAGCGCGGTCGCATCGACTACGAGCTCGCGGTCGAGCAGCACCGGCTGTACGTCGACTGCCTGGTCGAGCTCGGGTGCGACGTGGTGCAGCTGTCCGGGGACACCGAGCTGCCGGACTGTGTCTTCGTGGAGGACATCGCGGTGGTCCTGGACGAGGTCGCGATCCTCACCCGTCCGGGGGCCGCGTCGCGACGCGCCGAGACCCCTGCCGTCCGCGCCGCTCTCGAGCCGTTTCGGTCGCTGGAGGAGATTCGCGAGCCGGGCGTGGTTGACGGCGGCGACGTTCTGGTCGTCGATCGTCGGCTCTTCGTCGGGCTCTCGACGCGCACCAACGAGTCGGGGCTCGAGCAGCTATCCGGGCTCCTCGAGCCCTACGGCTACGAGGTCCTGCCGGTCGAGTTCGACTCTTGCCTGCATCTGAAGTCGGCCGTCACCCGGGTCGCCGAGCGGACGCTCTTGATCCAGCAGGAGTGGGTCGACCCGGGACGGTTCGCGGGCTTCGAGCTGATTCCGGTCGACCCGACGGAGCCTCACGGTGGCAACGCGCTCCGGCTCCGCGATACGGTGATCTACGCGGACGGCTTCGAGCGCACGCGCGGGCGGATGGAAGCCCACGGTCTGAAGGTGTGCACGGTCGACCAGTCCGAGCTCAAGAAGGCCGAGGGCGGCGTCACCTGCTGCAGCCTGATCTTCGAAGGGAGGGAACGTGACTGAAGAGTCGAGCGATGGAATCAGGATCGCGGTCGTCATTGGCACCGTGCGGCCGGGCAACTACACCGGCATGGCGGCTAACCTGGTGGCCGCCGAGCTCGGTCGCCACGACGGTGTGCGGGTCGACGTCATCGACCCCGCCGAGCTGACGCTGCCGTTCCCGGGCCACGAAGACACGACCGGCGACGCCCAGCGGATGGGCGACATCCTGCGCGGAGCCACCGGCGTCATCCTCTCGACCCCCGAGTATCATGGCGGCTTCTCGAGCGTCATCAAGCTGGTGATCGAGAACATGGGCTTTCCGTCGGGCCTGGCGGGCAAGCCGGTCGCACTGCTCGGAGTGGCGGCGGGCCAGATCGGCGCGATCAAATCGCTCGAGTCGCTGCAGGGGATCTGCTCCCATGTCGGCGCCGTCGTCCTGCCCGGCTCGGTCTCGGTCGCCGGGGTGCAGAGGGTGTTCGACGACGACGGCACCTGCACCGATCCGGCGGTGGAGAAGCGGATTCGCGGGCTGGCCACGAACCTGCTCGACTACATCCACGACAACATCTGCCCCCGACGCACCCTCGAAGCGATGGTCAGGTCGGAGGCGGTCTGACGGTTTCGCGATGGCGGTCTTCGGCAAGATGCTGAGGAGCCTCGAAGGGGGCGGTGAAGCCGGCGAGGCGGCCACCGTGTGGGTGCTCGGCGACGGGCACTACTCGATCGGCGCGGTCGGTGAGTCGAACTATCAGGCCGCCCTGGAGGAGGTCGTGGGCGGGAGAAAGCCGCGCGGCGTCAACCTGCAGGTGACCGCCGAGCTCGAGCCCGAGAACGACAATCCGTACGACTCCAACGCCGTCGCGGTGTTGATCGACGGCCTGAAGGTCGGCTACCTGTCGCGGTCGCACGCCCAGAGCTTCCGCGAGGAGGCGGGCGATCGCCTTGAGTCGGCCAGGAAGATCCTCTGCCGGGGCAGGGTCCGGGGTGGCTGGGACCGCGGGCCGCGCGACCGCGGCCACTTCGGCGTCACCCTCGATATCGGCTCCTGCGACTAGGAACAGCGCGAGGAGGAGGTCGCGATGCGCGAGATTTCGCTCAGTTGTATCCGTTGGGGAACCGGGTTTCTGCTGATCGGCCTCTGGACCGGCCCTCCCCTGACAACCCCTCCATCGGATGTGCGCGGCTGAGAGGAAGGCGGCCTACCGCGGGCGTCCTTCCCGGCTCGTCGTGACAGAATACCTACGAGTTCATGGCCCACAATGTCGAGATCAAGGCGTTCCTCGACCAGCCCGAGGCTCTGAGAGAGCGGATCGCCGCCCTCGCCGACGCCGGCCCGACCCTCCTCGAGCAAGAGGACACCTTCTTCCATAGCCGGAACGGGCGGCTCAAGCTCCGTAAAGGCGGCGCCGGCGCCGAGCTGATCTACTACGAGCGCAGCGACTCCAAGGCGCCGACCGAGTCGGCCTACCTCAAGATGCCGGTCGACGACGCGCCGATGACCGAGGCGATGCTCGCGGTGGCGCTCGACGTCCGGGGCACGGTCAAGAAGAAGCGCGAGCTCTATCAGATCGGCCAGACCCGGGTACACATCGACGATGTCGACGGCCTCGGGTCGTTTCTCGAGCTCGAGGTCGAGCTCGGGTCGGGGCAGACCACCTCGGACGGCGAAGCGATTGCTCGGCAGCTGATACAGGAGCTCGGCCTGGAGGAGGGTGCGCTGGTAGCCGAGGCCTACATCGACCTTCTGGAATCGCTGCCACCGCCGCCCGAGGAGTAGGCGCGGATGGAGTACCGACTCGATGACGCCGTGGCCGTTCTCACACGAACGCCGGCGACCTTGAGGCGGCTGCTCGAAGGACTACCCGAAGGCTGGATCGCCTCGAACGAGGGGCCGGACACCTGGAGCCCGTTCGACGTCCTCGGCCATCTGATCCACGGCGAGCGGACCGACTGGGTCGGTCGCGCCCGGATGATCCTCGAGGTGGGCGAGGAGCGGGCGTTCGAGCCGTTCGATCGATTCGCGATGTTCGAAGAGAGCCGCGGCAAGTCACTCGCCGAGCTACTCGATACGTTCGCCGAGCTGCGGACCGCCAACCTGGAGTGGCTCACCGGCGTCGAGCTGGCCGACGAAGATCTCGAGCGGGCCGGCATGCACCCGGACTTCGGCCGGGTGACCCTGCGACAGCTTCTGTCGACCTGGGTCGTTCACGACCTCGGTCACATCGCTCAGATCACCCGCACGATGGCGAAGCAGTATCGGACCGAGGTCGGGCCGTGGCGCGTCTACCTGCCGGTGCTCGACACCCGGAAGGGAGCCGGGTGAGGCCACTGCCGATCGTCGGTGTAATGGGCTCGGGCTCGGACGCGCACGAGGAGCGAGCTGCGCAGGTGGGACGCTGGCTGGCGGCCGCGGGCGTACATCTTCTGACCGGTGGTGGTGACGGCGTCATGTCGAGCGTCAGCCGTGCGTTCGCGGAGACGCGGGAGCGGCGCGGCTCGGTGATCGGGGTCCTCCCGGGCCGGCCCGAACGGCCCGGCTATCCGAACCCGTGGGTCGAGATCCCGATCCGGACACACCTGCCGACGAGTGGCACCGAGGGCATGGCGGCGACCTCGCGCAACCACATCAACGTTCTCAGCTCCGACGTCATCATCGCTCTTCCGGGGAGCGCCGGAACCTCGAGCGAGGTCCGTCTGGCGTGCGCCTACGGCCGTCCGGTGGTCGCGTTCGTCGCCCTGCGCTCGGAGATCCCCGACCTTCCCGTCGAAGTTCCCGTCTGTCATACGCTCGATTGCGTCAAGGACTTCGTGAGTGCGCACCTGAAGCGAAAGGAGGCCTGATGTTCGAACCCGAGAGGATCGAGAAGCTCGTCGAGCTCTTGCAGTCAACGAGCGGCGCCCATCGAGAGGCCTTCGCGGAGACCGACGGCTCGAGCCCGGAGTGGCCGCAGTGGTTCGCGACCGAGATGCAGGAGGCGCTCAACGAGATCCTCGGCACCGAGCTCGACCAGGCGACGATCGCCAGGCTGCTGGACGAGGCCGATCAGGAGCACCTGATGACCTCGCCCGGCCGGGAGTGGCCGGCCTACTACGCCGAGTTCTTGATCGCCCGGGCGATGTAGCGGCGCGACTCAACCACCCTGGCGCGGATGGTGGCGGGGGAGGGTGATCCGCTCGAGGATGCCGAGGGTCCGCTCGAGGTGCGTGCGGTCGGCGGCCGAGAGCTGCCGCAGGTCCTTGGAAAGCATCTCGACGCGGCGCCGGCGGCCTTCCTCGAGCAGCCGCTTCCCCTTGCGGGTCGCTTTCAGTAGCTGCACCCGGCGGTCGCCCGGATCGGGGATCCGCTGCACCAGTCCGTCAGCCTCGAGCGCGCCGACCAGCCGCGAGACGGTGGGGAGGCGTACCTGCTCCGCCTGCGCCAGCTCGGTCATGGTGATCGGGCCGCCGAAGACGATGACCGAGAGGGCCGACAATCGGGGCGCGCTCAGGCCCGAGCCCGAGTCCTGTACCCGAAGGCGGCGGAGCAGGTGGATCGCGGCCGAGTGGAGCCGATCGGCCAGCTCGATGGCGCGCTCAGTCGGACGGGAACGATTGCGGGCGGTTGACATCAAAAGTTTGGTTAGCTAAGCTAACTTATATCGACATCGGTCAGATCGCGGTCAACGCGCACGACCTCGAGCGTGCGGTCGCCTTCTATCGAGACACGCTGGGCATGAACCTGCTGTTCGAGGCGCCGCCGAAGATGGCGTTCTTCGACTGTGACGGTGTCCGGCTGATGCTGTCGCTGCCGGAGAAGCCCGAGTTCGATCATCCGTCGTCGATCCTCTACTTCAAGGTGCCGGACATCCAAGCCGCGCACAGCGCGCTGAGCGGCCGGGGCGCCCGGTTCGAGGGCGAGCCCCACATGGTGCACAAGACCGAGGCGTCCGAGCTCTGGATGGCCTTCTTCCGTGACTCGGAAGGGAACTTCCTGGCGCTCATGAGCGAACAGAGCTAGCTCCGGCTGGGCATAGAATCAGCCGGTGGAGCCGTACATCGGGCCCGATGTCAAGTTGGGCAGGAACGTCATCGTCCACCCGTTCGCCTACATCGACGGGCGCACGACCGTCGGCGACGACTGCGAGATCTTCCCCCACTCGGCGATCGGCACGCCGCCACATGATCTCTCCTACCAGGGGAGCGCGACACGGGTCGAGCTCGGGGCGGGCAGCGTCGTCCGTGAGGGCGCCACGATCCACCGGGCGAGCGAGAAGGAAGACGGCATCACCCGGGTCGGCAAGCGCTGCTACCTGATGGCCCAGGCGCACGTCGGCCACGATTGCACGGTCGGCGACGACGTGGTGATCACCAACGCCTCGACCCTCGGCGGGCACGTCCTGGTCGAGGATCGGGTGCTGATCTCGGCGCACGCAGCGGTCCACCAGTTCTGCCGCGTCGGCACCCTGGCGATGGTGGCAGGTGGCTCGATGGTGGTTCAGGACGTCCCGCCCTACTGCATGGCGCACGGCGATCGGGCGCGGCTGGTCGGACTGAACGAGGTCGGCCTCGACCGGCGCGGTCTGTCGACCGACACCATCCAGGCGCTGCGGCGCACCTACCGAACCCTATTTCGTTCCGGGCTTACTCGGAACGAAGCCGTGGCGCGGGCGCGGGACGAGTGGGGCGGCGTGCCCGAGGTGGAGCGGATGCTCGCCTTCATCGAGGCCGCTAAGCGTGGGGTAGCCCGGCACGGCCGCAAGTAGGGGTCTTCATGCTGAGTCGAGGCGAAGCCCGCCGCTTCTACGACCGGTTCGGCGCGCGCCAGGACCGGCAGGCCTTCTATGAGGACGCGGCGGTCGATGTCCTGGTGGAAAACGGGTCGTTCGAGAGCGCGCGCTCGGTGGTCGAGTTCGGATGCGGCACCGGACGGTTCGCCGAGCGACTGCTGCGGGATCATCTCGACGCTCGAGCCGAGTATCGCGGCTTCGACCAGAGCGTGACCATGGTCGACCTGGCGCGCGCGCGGGTCGGCGAGTTCGGGTCGCGTGCCGAGATCGTCCAGACCGACGGCTCGGTCGAGCTCGATCTGGCGGCCGGCTGCTGTGACCGGTTCGTCTCGAACTACGTGATCGAGATCCTCGCGCCGGAGGATCGCGCGGCGTTGATCGCCGAGGCCTACCGGCTGCTCGTGCCGGGCGGACTGCTCGGGTTGATCACCGTCACCCACGGCTGCTCGCTGGTGTCGCAGGCGGTGATGGGGATCTGGCACGCGGTGCACAACCTGCGCCCCCGCTCGGTCGGCGGTTGCGAGCCGATCGTCGCTCGCGAGCTCCTCGCCGAGGACCGCTGGGTCGTCGAGCACGGTCGGGTGCTCAGCCGCTGGGGGATCGCTTCCGAGATCCTGGTGGCGCGGCGACGGGAGGCCTCGTGAGCGCGCGCCCGCTGTCCCTCGTCGTCCTCGAGGGCACGTTCGCGGTGGCGCGTCTGGACGCCGCTCAGCCGGCTCCCGATTGGGCGTCGGGCGGCGCGCTCAGCTCGGTCACCCGGACCGGATCGGAGCTGTCAATCGTCTGTTCTTCGGACCGGGTTCCGACCGAGGTGATCGCGGAGCGCGATTGGCGCTGCCTGCGAGTCGAGGGCCCGCTCGACTTCTCCCTGGTCGGGATTCTCGCCGCTCTCACCGGGGCGCTCGCCGAGGCCGGGGTGAGCCTGTTCGCACTCTCGACCTACGACACCGACTATCTGCTGGTGCGCGAGGCCGCGCTCGAGCGAGCGATCGAAGCGCTCCGCTCGGCCGGTCATTCGGTCGCAGCATAGAGCCGGCCGAGACGCGTGATATAACGCGATGGAGTTCGTCAGCCGGAGGAGATCGAGATGGAAAAAGCGACCTTCGCCGCGGGCTGTTTCTGGGGTGTCGAAGCCGCGTACCGGCAGCTCGAGGGCGTCACGTCGACGAGAGTCGGCTACACTGCCGGCTCGCTGGAGGATCCGACCTACAAGGACGTCTGCTCCGACACCACCGGCCACGCCGAGGCGGTCGAGGTTGAGTTCGACCCGAGCGTCGTCAGCTACGAGGACCTGCTCGAGGTCTTCTGGAGCAATCACGATCCGACGACGGTGAATCGCCAGGGGCCCGACGTCGGCAGCCAGTACCGCTCGGGGATCTTCTTCCACACGTCCGAGCAGGAGGCCGCGGCGCGCGCCTCGCTCGCGGCGGCCGATGCCAGCGGCCGCTTCCGCGGGCCGATCGTGACCGAGATCACCCCTGCGTCGCAGTTCTGGGAGGCCGAGGAGTACCACCAGCAGTATCTGGAGAAGCGCGGCCTGGCGACCTGTCGGATCTGAGTGTTCGACGAGATCCAAGCCGCGCGTGAGCGCCTGCGCGGCGTCGCCAACCTGACCCCGATCCACACCTCGCGGACGCTCGACGAGCGGGCGGGTGGCTCCGTCTTCCTCAAGTGCGAGAGCTTCCAGCGGGTCGGCGCCTTCAAGTTCCGGGGCGCCTATAACGCCCTCTCACAGCTCGACGAGAGACAGCGGCAGGAGGGCGTGTTGACCTTCTCGTCCGGCAATCACGCCCAGGCGATCGCCCTCGCCGGCCGGCTGCTCGGTATCGAAACGACCGTGGTCATGCCGCACAACGCGCCGCGTGTCAAGCGCCGCGCCACCGAGGGCTACGGCGCCCACGTGGTGGAATACGACGCCGACGAGAGCAAGCGCGAGGACCTGGCGGAGCGGATGCTCGAGGAGAGCGGGCAGACCCTCATCCCGCCCTACGATCATCCGCACATCATCGCCGGCCAGGGCACCGCGGTCATGGAGCTGCTCGACCAGGTGGACGATCTCGATCTGATCCTGGTGCCCGTGGGTGGTGGCGGCCTGATCAGCGGCTCGGCGGTCGCCTGCAAGCACCGGCGCCCCGAGTGCCGCGTGGTCGGCATCGAGCCCGAGCTGGCGGACGACGCCACCAGGTCGTTCCACACCGGCAAGCTGCACACGATCCACAACCCGCCGACCATCGCCGACGGTACCCGGACGCCGTCGCTCGGTAAGCTCAACTTCGAGCTCGTACGGAAGTACGTCGACGACATGCGGACCGTCTCGGAAGAGGCGATCGTCGACGCGGTGCGGTTCCTCTACTATCGGATGAAGCTGGTGGTCGAACCGTCGGGCGCTCTCGGTATCGCCGCGATCTTGAGCGGCGCGGTCGAGGTGGCCCCGCGCACCGCGGTGGTGATCAGCGGCGGCAACATCGACAGCTCGACCCTCGCCGCTCTCATCGGCGGGTAGGCTGCGGGCCGTTGAAAGAGCTGATCGCCCTCTTCGTTCGGCTCGGCTTCACCGCGTTCGGTGGGCCGGCCGCGCACATCGGCATGATGGAGGACGAGGTGGTCAAACGGCGGCGGTGGATGAGCCGGCAGCGTTTCCTCGATCTGGTCGGCGCCACCAATCTGATTCCCGGCCCCAACTCGACCGAGATGGCGCTGCACGTCGGCTTCGACCGCGCGGGTTGGCGCGGCATGCTCGCCTCTGGAGCGGCGTTCATCCTGCCGGCGGCCCTGACCACCGGCGCCCTCGGCTGGCTCTACGTCGAGTACGGCTCGCTCCCACGCGCCGCGCCGTTTCTCGAGGGTATCCAGGCGGCGGTCCTGGCGATCATCCTGACCGCGGTCTGGCGGCTCGGCAGGAAGGCCGCCAAGAGCTGGCGGCTGCTGCTGATCGGCGCGGCCGCCGCGTCGTCGGTCCTCTACGGCTGGAATCCGATCGCGGTGCTCTTCGGCG
The DNA here is from genome assembly GCA_947259925.1 of Thermoanaerobaculia bacterium. Taxonomy (GTDB): domain Bacteria; phylum Acidobacteriota; class Thermoanaerobaculia; order Multivoradales; family JAHEKO01; genus JAHEKO01. Next base: position 17,525 of record CAMYOG010000017.1, on the reverse strand, counting down.
GCGGCATCCTGGGGGCGGTCTGGCTGCGGGCGACCGCGCCGCGCGGCGACTCGGCCGAGCGCGCGCTCCTGCTGCCCTTGGCGCCGATTGTCTCGACGCCGACGCTCGCCGCCGCCGCGGCCACGCCGGCCGCGAGCCCGGTCGCCCTCACCACCCTTGGCCTGCTCTTCCTCAAGATCGGTGCAGTCCTCTACGGCAGCGGCTATGTCCTGATCGCGTTTCTGCAGAAGAGCGTGGTCGAGCATCACGGTTGGCTGACCGAGAGCGAGCTTCTCGACGTGGTGGCGCTCGGGCAGCTCACTCCCGGCCCGGTGCTGGCGACCGCGACGGTGATCGGCTACATGACCGCCGGGCTGCCCGGCGCGGTCGTCGCCACGGTGGCGATCTTCCTGCCGTCGTTCGTATTCGTCTCGATCCTGAATCCCCTCATTCCGCGGCTACGCAAGTCGGCCTGGCTGTCGGCGTTTCTCGACGCGGTCAACGTCGCGGCGGTCGGATTGATGGCGGCGGTCCTGATCGAGCTCGGCCGCGGCACTCTGGCCGACTGGCGACCACGGTTGATCCTCGCCCTCGCCTTGATCGCGATTCTCCGCTTCCGGGTCGCGACTCCCTGGGTCGTGCTCGGTGCGGCGCTGCTCGGGGCGCTCGGCCGGTACATAGCTGTATAGCGATGCGTGCATATGAAGATCTGTTCGGGGACGCCGCAGACGCGTATGCCAGCCATCGGCCGGGCTATCCCGAGGAGCTTTTCGAGTATCTCGCCGATCGGGCTCCGGCGCGTCGGCTGGCCTGGGACTGCGCCACCGGCGCCGGCCAGTCGGCGGTGCCGCTCTCGGGGCGGTTCGAGCGCGTGGTGGCGACCGACATAAGTCGAGCGCAGCTGGCGCGGCGGGTCGAGCACCCATGCGTCCACTACGCCGCTGCAGCCGCCGAGCGGGCGCCTCTGCCGAGCGATTCGATCGATCTCGTGACCATCTCACAGGCTCTCCACTGGCTCACGTTCGACCGGTTCTTCGCGGAGGTCGAGCGAGTCCTCGTTCCGGGCGGTGTCATCGCGGCGTGGACGTACGATCTCCTGCGGATCGATCGAGCGGTCGACGCGGTGGTCGATCATTTCTACTCGGACGTCGTCGGTCTCTACTGGCTACCAGAGCGGGTCCACGTCGTGAGCGGCTACGAGACGATTCCGTTCCCGTTCGAGCGGCTCGAGCCGCCGGCGTTGCGAATGTCGGCTGAATGGAGTCTCGAGCGGCTGATCGGCTACATGAGCAGCTGGTCGGCCACCGGACGGTACCGCGCCGATTGGGGCGAGGATCCGGTGCCGATGTTCGAGCGCGAGCTCGTCGAGGTCTGGCCGCCGGCGGAGACCCGTGAGGTAACGTGGAATCTCACTCTGTTGGTCGGCCGCGTGGGCGGTGAGCCGGCCGTCGGAGGATCCGAATGACTGACGTCGAGGCAGAGATTCAGGAGATCGTCGACCGGGAGACACGGGCGTGGGACACCCGGGATCTCGACACCCTCATCGCCATCTTCCATCCCGACATGGTCTGGCCCTGGCCGCCGCATGCGCAAGCCCACGACCCGATGGAGTGGGTCCTCGAGTGGGGCCGTTACGACGAAGGTCGCTGGCGCCAGGGGTGGCAGGGCCTGTTCGATAACCACGAGCTGATCCACAACATCCGAACGACCCACAAGATCGAAGTCTCCGCTGAGGGCGACGGCGCCTTCGCCGTGGTCGACATCGACACTCTCTGGCGCGACCGCGACGGTAATGATTTCCGCTGGTGCGGCCGAACGTGCAAGGTCTACACGAAGGTCGGCGACGGCTGGAAGATGATCTCGCAGACGGGAGTGCTCGACTACGGCTCCGGCTCGGCCTGACTCGCGATCCAAGCGAGGTCGCCGACGATCTCGCCCTGGTCGCCGAGCTCCGGATACTCAGCGCCCCGCTGCCGGCACTGTTCGGCGACCTCCGGGTAGCTCCACTCGAAGAGCGTGCGCTCGAACAGCTCGGCGTCCAGACGCGAGGCTCTGTAGAGGCCCGCTAGCCGCCGTTGCCGCTGCGCCTCGAACAAGATCAGCGCCGCCGCCACCGAGACGTTGAGCGAGGCGACCATCCCTTCCATCGGGATCTGGATCTTGCGGTGCGCCGCAGCGAGCGCCTGCTCGGTCAACCCGTCCTTCTCCTGACCGAAGAGCACCGCGGTCGGCCGGGTGAAATCGACCTCCCGAAAATCGACCGCGTCGTCGGACGGATGAGCGGCGAGCAGTTGGAAATCGGCTTCGCCGAGCGCCGTGAGCGCCTGGCCCAGGTCCGCGTGTGCCCGTACGTTCACCCAGCGCTTCGAGCCGCCGGCGGCCAGATGGTGCATCGGCAGGCCGCCGTCGAGCACCACCGCGTGCGCCTCCCAGATGCCGACCGCGTCGGCGGTGCGCACGACGGCGGAGAAGTTGTGCGGCTTGTGGACGTTCTCCAGCAGGACCGTCAGGTCCGGCTGACGCCGCTCGAGCACCGAGCGGATTCGCCGAAAGCGGCGTGGGTTCATCTCGACGATTCTACGGTCGGCGCGGAGCCGGGTCCCGGATTGAACCGAACGGCGCTCGGAGCCGAACCCACAGGATGCTGACCTGTTCCTGACACTCCGAAGCCCCCGCCGGGCGGCCGGACGTTAGAATCCCAGCCCAGCATCCACAGAGGAGGTTCCATGCAGATCCCAACGAGTTCGTACCGAGTCATCATCGCCAGCCTGGCGATCGTATTGATACTGCCGCTGGCGGCGCTCGCCGCCGGTGGATCGACCACCAGCACTTCGCCCGAGAGCCCACCGCTCGATCCGAAGGTGATGGCCAAGGACGCCTACAACCGGGCGCTCAAGTATCGCGACAAGGCCTGGGAGTACGAGGCGAAGGCGACCTCGGCGAAGACCGACAAGGACCAGGCAAAATACGAGAAGAAGGCCGGCAAGGAGTACGAGAAGGCGCGCAAGGCACTCTCGAGCGCGATCGACGACGACCCGGGTCTCTACCAGGCGCACTCGAGCCTCGGCTACGTTCTGCGCAAGACCGGCGACTACGAGAGCTCACTCGCCTCCTACAATCGGGCGCTCGAGATCAACCCGCGTTACACGGAGGCGATCGAGTATCGCGCCGAGGCCTACCTCGGCCTGAACCGCCTGGAGGACGCCAAGGAGGCGTACATGGAGCTCTTCCGTACCGACCGCAAGCGGGCCAACGAGCTGATGGCCGCTATGCAGGCCTGGGTCGACGCGCGTCAGGGCGACCCGGCGGGCGTCGACGCGACCGTGATCGGCGAGTTCTCGGGTTGGGTCGCCGAGCGGGCCGAGATGGCGGCACAGACCGGCGACTCTTCGGGCGGCTCCTGGTAGACGCGCGGCCGTAGGAGTCCGAGGATGCTCGCCGGCCGGGTCCACGCCTGGACCGCGATCGCCGGGGTCGCGGCGCTCGCGTCCGGGCTGTCGGTGAGCTGCCGGTCGGTCGGCACGGCGAGCGTCGTGGAAGACGCCGCGCCGGTCGACGCGTACGAGTGGCAGCTCCCTGCCGGCCTGCCCGTGCCCGTGGTGCCGGCGGACAATCCGATGTCCGAGGCCAAGGTGGAGCTCGGCCGACGTCTCTTCTACGACACGCGTCTCTCGGGCAATCAGACCTTCGCTTGCGCCAGCTGCCACCAGCCCGAGCTGTCGTTCACCGACGGCAAGCCGCGCGCGGTCGGCGCCACCGGCGAGGTCCACCCGCGTGCCTCGATGAGTCTCGCCAACGTCGCCTACAACCGCGCCTTCAACTGGGGGGATCCGGAGAAGACACGACTCGAGGAGCAGATGCTGGTGCCGATGTTCGGCGTCGAGCCGGTGGAGTTGGGCCTCACGGGGATGGAGGAGGAGCTGATCGCGAGACTCGCGGCGGACGAGCTCTATCGGCGGCTGTTCGCGGACGCCTTTCCAGACGCGAGCGAGCCGATCTCGATCGACCATGTGGTCGCGGCGATCGCGTCGTTCGAGCGCATCCTGATCTCCGGCGACGCACCGTACGACCGGTTGGTCTTCTGGGGTGACGACAGCGACTTCCCGGCCGCGGCCCGGCGCGGCATGGAGCTCTTCTTCTCGGAGCGGACGAACTGCGGTCGCTGTCACGCCACGTTCAACTTCTCGGGAGCGATCGCCTTCGAGGGCTCGGCGCCCGTGAAGCCGGACTTCCACAACACCGGCCTCTACAACGTCGACGGCGCCGGCTCCTACCCGGAGCGCAACCGCGGCGTCTTCGAGTTCACCGGCGAGCCCGAGGACATGGGGCGGTTCCGGCCGCCGTCGCTCCGCAACATCGAAGTGACCGCGCCCTACATGCACGACGGCTCACTCCATACGCTCGGCGAGGTGGTCGAGCACTACGCGGCCGGCGGCCGCCAGGGCACGGACCACCCCTACAAGAGCGAGCTGGTCGCCGGCTTCGAGATCACCGAGCGAGAGAAGGCCGATCTGATCGCCTTCCTGCGCAGCCTGACCGATCGCGACTTCCTGACCGACCCCAGGTTCTCGGACCCCTGGGAGATCCGGTGGGAGATCCGGTGACAGGATACTCATCTCACCACGGGCGGAAGGCCCGTCAAGGACTGTCTTTCCAAGCTTCCGTGGGGGAGATGGGTATCCTGTCACCGCTTCTGCCGCCGTTGGGTGAGATAGGTATCCTGTCACCGCTTGCCCTCTTCCTGTCCGGTGCTTGGTAGACTCCCGGGCGTTCGTATGGAGGTCCGACGAGCCGAGAAGTACGGCTTTTGTGCAGGTGTGCGCGTCGCCGATCAGAAGGTCAAGGCGTTCGCCCGTCAGGGCGGCCGCGACGGGCTGATTCTCGGCCAGATCGTCCACAACGAGCGGGTGGTGGAGGAGATGGAGGAGCTCGGCGTCCCGACCGTGCACGAGCTCGAACAGGCTCCCGACGGCACACTCATCTTCTCCGCCCACGGTGTCCCACCTTCGTTCCACGCCTGGGCGCGGGAGCGGGGACTGAAGATCCTCGACACCACCTGTCCGTTCGTCTACGACGTCCACGAAGAGGCGGACCGCGCCGCCGCCGCGGGCGCGCACCTGGTCTTCATCGGCTCGCCCGAGCACCGAGAGGTGATCGGCTACACGCGCGACCGCGACCCCGCGAGCTACCACGTGTTGACCACCGTCGCCGAAGCGGAGGCGATCGACTGGACGGAGTATCCGCTGGTCAAGGTGCTCTACCAGACGACCCTCAATGCAGAGGAATACGAGGACGTCGTCCGCTACCTCGAGTCTCGGACCGAGGTCTCGGACGCCGACACGATCTGCTACGCGACCAAGGAGAACCAGGACGCCGCCCGCGAGCTGAGCGTCGACCCCGAGGTCGATCTAATCCTGGTGATCGGCGGCAAGCAGAGCGCCAACACGCGCCACCTGTGGGAGATCTGCAGGGAGTCGAAGCCGAGCTATCTGATTCAGGGCCCCGCCGACCTGCGAGACGACTGGTTCGCCAGTGTGCGGGTCGTAGGGGTCACCGCCGGGGCGTCGACTCCGGACTACGTGATCGACGAAGTCGAACAGGCCGTCAGGGAACTGTCGGCGGGAGGTTAGATGAAGGTACTGGTCATCGGAAGCGGTGGGCGCGAGCACGCTATCTGCTGGAAGCTCAGCCAGAGCCCGCTGCTCGACGAGCTCTACTGCGCCCCGGGCAATCCGGGCACATCGCTCCTCGCCGACTCGGTACCGATCGCCGCCGACGAGGTCCACGAGCTGGCCGACTTCGCGACTTCGCTCAAGATCGATCTGACCGTGGTCGGTCCGGAGCTGGCGCTCACCCTCGGCATCGTCGACGAGTTCCGGCTCCGCGGCCTCAACGTCTTCGGGCCGCGTCAGCAAGCCGCCGAGATCGAGGGCAGCAAGGTCTTCGCCAAGCAGTTCATGGAGCGGCACGGCATACCGACCGCCGAGTTCGAGATCACCCACGACGCCGAAGAGGTGCGGCGTGCGGTCAAGAAGTTCGACGGCGAGTACGTGCTCAAGGTCGACGGCCTGGCCGCCGGCAAGGGCGTCATCATCCCGTCCGACGAGGACGAGCTCGAGCAGGCGATCGCGCTCTTCTTCGAGGGGGGGCGGTTCGGCTCGAGCGCCCGCCGGGTGGTGGTCGAGCAGCGGCTCGAGGGCGAGGAGATCTCACTGATCGGCCTCAGCGACGGGACGCACCTCTTGCCGCTCGCGACCAGCAAGGACTACAAGCGGATCGGCGACGGTGACCAGGGTCCGAACACCGGTGGCATGGGCGCGCACAGCCCGTCCGGCGTGATCTCGGAAGACCAGGCGGCCGCGCTGCACGAGAACCTCGGGCGGGCGACCCTCGAGGCGATGTCGGCCGAGAACCGGAAGTTCCAGGGCGTGCTCTATCTCGGCCTCATGCTGACCGAGGACGGCCCCAAGGTCCTGGAGTACAACGCCCGGCTGGGCGATCCGGAGGCCCAGGCGCTCCTCCTGCGCCTCGACGACGATCTCCTGCCGGTCCTGGCCGCCGGCGCCGCCGGCGCCTTCGAGGTCGATCGCCTGGGCTTCCATCCCGGCGCTTCCGCGTGCCTGGTGATCGCCAACGAGGGCTACCCGGGCAAGCCGATCGCCGGAGATTCGATCGAAGGCCTCGAGGAAGCCCAGGCGATGGACGGGGTCGAGATCTTCCATGCCGGCACCAAGGCCGAGGACGGCAAGATCATCGCCGCGAGCGGCCGGGTCCTGAACGTCTGCGCGCGGGGCGACGATCTGGGCGCGGCGCTCGACCTCGCCTACGCCGCCGCGGCCAGGATCGACTGGCCGCACAAGGCGATGCGAACGGACATAGGCCGCCGTGTTTTGTTATAGTTAGGCCATCGCTTCGGGGTCTAACTCGTAAGTTACTAACCGGCGATGGGAATCCGGGCCGCTCCCGGAACGTTTGTACAACGGAAAGAGACGGACTCCTCGAGATTCCGTTCGAAGATATGAGGTTCACTGCACATGAGCGGATGCCATGGGTGCGAATACAAAGGCATGTCGACCGCAGTGGAGGACAATTTTGTCGGCGTACGCTTCGCCGAGGAGACCAACCTGACTCTCTGCGCCTCGGGGGGTCAGATTTTCACCAAGGGTGACCCGGTCGTCGTCGACCTCGACTCGGGCCCGGCGTTCGGACGGGTCGAGCAGTCGCCGATGTCGGTTTTCAAGCCGTGTCAGAAGTCGAGCGCGAGCCGCATACTCAGGGTTGCCACCGGCCAGGACACCGACGCTCACGACCGGCAGATTCGCAATCAGGAGCAAGCCAAGCTCTATTGCCGCAAACGGGCTGGAGAGCTCGGCCTGGAGATGAAGGTCGCCCGCGTCGACTTCTCGCTCGATAGCCGACATGCACGTTTCTACTTCACCGCCGAGTCGCGGGTCGATTTCAGACGGCTGGTCCGCGACCTGTCGAAGCGCTTCTCGGCCAAGGTCAAGATGGTGCAGGTCGGCGCGCGCGACGAAGCCGGCCTGCTGGGCGGAATCGGCGTCTGTGGTCGGACCCTCTGTTGCTCCACCTGGCTCAAGGACTTCAAACCGATCTCGATTCAGATGGCGAAGCGTCAGAACCTGAGCCTGAACCCCTCCAAGATCTCCGGTCAGTGCGGCCGCCTCCTGTGCTGCCTGGCCTACGAGAACGATCAGTACGAGCCGCTCAAGAAGAAGAAGAAGAAAGGAGCGGAAGGCGCCAGCCCATGACCAAGATGGCGAACAGAAAACTCATCCGACCCGAGCTGACGGACTTCAAGCAGTCCTCCAGGTCGGTCCGTCGCAAGCAGACCCCGCCCGAGCGGACCAACGCCGAGGAGTTCTACTACCTCAAGCAGATGGCGGCCAAGACGCCGATGGTGGTAGTGCTCACCGACGACACCGAGCTCAAGGGCTGGATCGAGTGGTACGACAAGAGCGCGATCAAGCTCAACCGGCACAACCAGCCGAACCTCCTCATTCTCAAGCACAACATCCGCTACATGTTCAAAGAGGAGGAGCTGAAGAGGCAGCGCCGTCGTGAAGCGCGGGCGAACGGTTCTCGCGCTGACGCAGGGTGATCCTGCGGGTATCGGCCCGGAAGTAGTACTCAAGCTGGCGGCCGCCACCGGAGGCGGGGACTACCTGCCGCTACTGGTCTGCGAGCGTCGGGCGATCGAGAGCGTCGTAGATCTGGTCCCGGCGCTCGACCCCGCCCGCCTGGTCTTCTTCGACTCGCTCCCGGATCGCGAGGGCCTGGCCTCGCTCAGCGGCGGTGAGCTGGCGGTGCTCGATCCGGTAGGCGGCGGTCCACCTGTCGAGCCGGGTGCTTCCGGTCCCGCCGACGCCGCCGGCGCGGTCGCGGCGATCGACGCCGCCCTCGAGCTGGCCAGGGCCGGCACCGTCGATGCCATGGTCACGGCGCCGGTCAGCAAGTCATCGATCGCGTCGCAGCATCTGCCGGGGTTCCTCGGCCACACCGACTACATCGCCGAGCGCTCGGGGCTCGAGCGCTACGGCCGCGACTACCTGATGGCCTTCCTGACGCCCGACCTGCAGGTGGCGCTCCTCACCACCCACCTGCCGTTGCGGGCTGCGCTCGACCGGATCACCGCCGAGCCGATCCTCGAGGCTCTCGGCTGCCTCCATCGTCACGCGCCCGGCCGGATCGCGGTCGCCGGGCTCAACCCGCACGCCGGCGAGGGCGGCCTCATGGGCGCCGAGGAGGATCTCCACATCGTGCCGGCACTCGAGCGCGCCCGCGAGCGCGGGATCGATGCCCAGGGACCCGAAAGCGCCGACTCGCTCTTCGCCCGGGCGCGGCGCGGCGAGTTCGACTGGGTGCTGGCCCTTTATCACGACCAGGGTCTGATCGCGGTCAAGACGTCGGCCTTCGGCGTCGCCACGAACTGGACGCTCGGCCTGCCTTTCCTCCGTACCTCAGTCGACCACGGGACGGCCTTCGGCCTGGCCGGCAAGGGGATCGCGGACGCGGGGCCGCTGCAGGCCGCCGTGGAGACGACCCTCGGCCTGATCTCCGGCGAGCTGCCGCGCGGCCGCGGCTAGCCGGAGCGTCTCACCAGCTTCCTGTCGCGCCGGCTCGCTACGAAAGCCGGTGAGAAGCTCGGGCTGGACGACCCGGCGGCACGTTCCCCTGCGGTACCGACCGACGTAGAATCGCGCCAGCCATGCTCTCGCGAGATCTCCTCCGCGACTCTCCCGAACGTGTCAGTGAGCTCCTCGAGCTGCGCGGCGAGAGCCCGTCCGCGGTCGCGCGCTGGGGCGAGCTCGACGGCCAGCGGCGCTCGACGCTGACCGAGCTCGAAGCGCTCAAGCGGCAGCGGAACGAAGCGAGCAAGGCGATCGGCGAGCTCAAGCGCGAAGGGAAGGACGCCGAGGCGCAGATCGCCGAAGTGGCCGAGCTCAAACGACGGATCCCGGAGCTCGAGAGCGAGGCGACGGCGATCGAGACCGAGCTGCGCGATCTCGAGCTGCGGCTGCCGAACCTGCCGCACGAGAGCGTGCCGCACGGCGCCGACGAGTCGGCGAATCGGGTCGAGCGGCTGATCGGCGAGCCGCGCGCCTTCGACTTCGAGCCGCAAGCCCACTGGGACCTCGGACCGGCGCTCGGCATCCTCGACTTCGAGCGCGCGGCCAAGATCACCGGCGCCCGGTTCACCGCCTACTTCGATCTCGGCGCGCGGCTCGAGCGCTCCCTGATCAACTTCATGCTCGATCTCCACACCAGCGAGCATGGGTACCGCGAGACGTTGCCGCCATTCATCGTCAACGACGACGCCCTGATCGGCACCGGTCAGCTGCCGAAGTTCGGCGACGATCTCTTCAAGCTCGAGGGCCACCGATACTATCTGGTGCCGACCGCCGAGGTGCCGCTGACCAACCTCTTCCGCGAGGAGATCCTCGACGAGGCCGAGCTGCCGATGCGGCTGACCGCGTTCACGCCCTGCTTCCGGGCCGAAGCGGGCTCGCACGGCAAGGACGTGCGCGGCCTGATCCGGCAGCATCAGTTCAACAAGGTGGAGCTGGTCCACCTGACCACGCCCGAGCAGAGCTACGAGGCGCTCGAGCAGCTGACCTCGCACGCCGAGCGGGTGCTCGAGCTGCTCGAGCTGCCGTATCGAGTGGTCACCCTCTCGACCGGCGACATGGGGGTCTCGGCAGCCAAGACCTACGACCTCGAAGTCTGGCTGCCGGGGCAGGACGCCTATCGCGAGATCTCGTCGTGCAGCAACTGCGAGGCGTATCAGGCGCGGCGCGCGAACCTGCGCTTCCGCCCGAGCGAGGGCGGTAAGCCGCGCTTCCTGCACACGCTCAACGGGTCGGGCCTGGCGATCGGGCGGACCCTGGTCGCGGTGCTCGAAAACCACCAGCAGAGCGACGGTTCCGTGGTGATTCCCGAGGTGCTCAGACCCTACATGGGGGCCGAGCGGATCGAGCTTCACAGCTAGTCACGGCGCGGTCTGTTATCATCGACACCTAACCCACATAGCTGCACGTGGGGTCCCTCTCCCCGCGCGACGGTCCGAAGCTCGTCACAGAGCTCAGCTCATGCATCGATTCCTTCCCCTCAGCCTCGCCCTTCTCCTGGCGTTGCCGGCGGTCCAGCCGGCCGAGGCTGGAGCACCGAAGCCGGACCGGCTGGAGCGGATGACGCAGGAGTTCGAGCGCCTCTTCCAGCCGATGATCGGTGCGATCGAGGCCCGCGACCTGGTCTTCCGCGACCATGGCGGCGGCTTCATGTCGCTCAGCTACGCGCTCGATCGTGCCCGGGAGTCGCGATCGAGCTTCAAGGCCGCAGACGAGAAGCCGTTCCGGACCCTGGCGTGTGGACACATGGCCGCCGAGCCGACCAATCCGGCGACCCTCGTCAGCGCGGTGATCTCCGACCTCGAGACCTTCTACAACCTCTGGTGGACGGTGCTCAACAACGGCGAGGAGGAGGTCGAGCGCAAGACCACGGTCAAGATCACCGGACCCGAGGAGTTCGAGTTCGAGGCGAGCGAGGACGTGATCTATCCGGCCGGCACCGTGCAACTGATCTGGTTCAACCCGGAGATCGCATTTCCCGCCACCGGCACCTACACCCACCGGGTGATGGTCAAGGGGGGCGGCAAGGCGCTCTACCGGTTCTGGGCCGAGCCGGCGGCCACGACGACCGTCGAGCGCTGAAGCTCGTCGGCGATCTCGGCGCGGCCCTCGGATCGGGCGGCCGCAGCCAGTAGCTCGACGTAGGGTGTCCGGTCGAAGTCGAACGGCTCGGGCCGGATCAGCTCGATCCTGAGCTGCAACTGCCGGCGGTACTCCTGCGCCGCGCTCGGGTCGCCGCGGTAGATCGCCAGCAGCTCGAGCAGCGCCAGGACCTCGGGATCGACCGGAGTGAGCTCGAGCGCCAGCTCGAGGATCTCCTCGGCCCGCTCGAGCTGGCCGGCCAGGAGCCCCGCACGGCCGGCGGGCGCGTAGAGTCCCAGGAACTCCCAGCGCTCCTTTGCCAGCGGCTCGAGGAGCTGCCAGGCTCGCTCGGCGTCGCCCGAGTACAGGTAGATGGTGCCCAGCATCGCGGTGACCGGTCGATTGCCGGGCTCGATGTGGAGCGCGGCATCGAGGTGACGGATCTGACGGGGAACGTCGCCCCGCGCCGCCGCGCGCCCCCAGAAGATCATCGCGCGCTCGAACGGATGGGCGTCCGCCTCGAGCCGATCGAGGTCGGCCAGGTACCGGTCGAGCAGCTCCTGCTCGCGCTCGGAGCTGAGTGTCTGGATGCGCCAGACGCGGGGCGCGATGAAGTCGGGATCCCTGGCGGCCGCCAGATCGAGCGGACCCCGACCCCCGACCTCGTGACGATAGACGTACTCGGCGCCGGCGAGGAAGTCTCGGACCGCCCGGACGTCGTGCCGCGAGACCTCGAACCAGGGCTCGATGTCGCGGTCGGTGAAGAATCGCATGTCGAGGGCCTCGAAGTAGGCGGCGGTCAGCTCGCCGAGCTCCTCGCCCGCGGCGATCGCTCCCGCGGCGTCGTCGAAGTCGGAGAGGGGCGGGCTCCAGACCAGCTCGCCGGTGGCGAGGTCGATCAGCTGTGCCGACGCCTGATGCCGCGTCCGATCGGCGTGCACCGCCGTGCGTAGGCAGTAGTCCGCGGAGAGGGACGGCTCGGGACAGGAGGGGCCGACGCGCACCGACATGCCGTGGGTGCCGGCCAGGCGACTCAAGGCGTCGTCGAACTGGGTGACGAGCCCGGGAGCGGCGCCGCGGTCGGCCGAGCTCACCACGACCAGATCGTAGTTGGTCGTCCGGGCGGTGGTGGGCGGATCGCCGTCCTGTCTCAGAGAGAGAACGAGCGCCAGCAGCGCTACGAGCAGGACCGCCGAGCCGCCGAGCAGGGACCAGCGATTCGGTCGCGCGGCCAGGTCCGGCTCCGGCTCGACCGGCTCGACCGGTGCGATCAACCGGTAGCCCCGCTTCGGGATCGTTTGGATGTACCTCGGATGGCCGGCGTCGTCGCCGAACGCCTTGCGGAGGTCCCAGATCGCGTGCGTCAGCACCTCGTCGGAAACGTACGCCTCTCCCCACACGGCACGGATCAGCTCCGTCTTGGGCCAGACCTCGCCGTTCCGCTCGGCCAGGGCGACCAGCACCTCGATCGACCGCGGCTCGACGTGGACCGGCTCGTCGCCGTTGACGATCTGGCCCAGGGAAGGCTGGACCAGATGGTCACCAACCCTGAAGTCAGCTAGAGAGAGCATTCTCACCGCCTCCTCGGAGGCGCCCTCAGGAAAAAGACAGAGTTTCCTCAGGACGCCGTCTCTGATGCCTGATGACGTTGCGATCAAGATTACAACAACTCTTTCGGTTTTTCGAGTGCCACGATGCGAACTCGGTCTCAGGGTGGGAGTATCGACGATCGGGTGCCGCCTTCCCTGGCCGGCCCGGGGGAAATCGGGCGGCCCGCGAGCCGGTCGCCTCGGCGTCTCCGCGGCGGCGCCACCGAAGACGAGTGTCGAAGCCTGCTGCTCGAGAACCTCGACTTCATCGAGCGGACCGTCCGCGCCATCGCCCGCCGCAACGCGCTGAGTCACTGGGAGGCCGACGATCTCGCCGGTCAGGTGAAGCTGCGTCTGATCTCCGGCGACTACGCGGTCTTCCGGAAGTTCCGGGGGAAGAGCCAGCTCACCACCTATCTGACCACCGTGATCCAGAACATCTTCCGCGACTTCCGGATCCAGCAGTGGGGTAAGTGGCGTCCCTCGGCCGCGGCCAAGCGCTGCGGCGAGGTCGGCGTGCAGCTCGAGGCGCTGCTCTATCGGGATGGATTCACCGTCAGTGAGGCGTTCGAGCTCCTGCGCACCCGGTTCGGGGTCGACACCGCGGACCGGGAGCTGCACGAGATCGTCGACAAGCTCCGGCCCCGGACCACCCGGCGCTTCGAGAGCGACGTCGTCCTGTCGTCGCTCTCCGCTCCGGAGCGTGGCGACCGGCGGGTCGTCGACGGGGAGCGGCTCGCCGCCCAGGAGCGGGTGAGTGGCGCGCTCAAAGCCGCGCTCGCCGGCCTGTCGGCCGAGGACCGCCTGATTCTCAAGCTGCGCTTCGCCGACGGGCTCACCATTCGCGCGATCGCCAAGACCCTGGGCCTCGACCAGCGCAGGATCTACGGCCGGGTGCGCAAGCTCTTGAGCGAGGTCCGCGCGCGGATCGTCGAGGCGGGAGTGCGCTGCGAAGAGGCGCTCGAGCTCCTCGATTGGCCGGCCTGCGAGATCGAGGCCGGACTGGGCGACCCGGACGAGCACAGCCAGAAGACCGCCTAGCTCTTCGGCTCGTAGGACCGGAAGTCGGCGATTCCGGCCGTCTAACCCTTACGAGTCAAACAGAGAGTGACGGGGATGATCGACAGAGGCATCGAGCCGGGTGACTCCGAGCTGATCGCCGCCTTCCTGGACGGCCGGCTTTCGAACAGCGAGCGGCGCGAGTTCCTCGAGCGCCTCGATCGCGATGAAGCTCTCTACGAAGTGTTCGCCGAGACCGTGAGGTACCGGCAGAACCACGGCGGCAGACGCAGTGGGCGAGCGTCGGGGATCGGTCGTCGAGGCCCCCGGCGGCCGTGAGCCGGACCGCGACTTCTAACCAGTAGACTTGCCGCCCCCCCGGCGGCCGTGAGCCGGACCGCGACTTCTAACCAGTAGACTTGCCGCCGCGGAGGGGTGGCAGAGTGGTCGAATGCACCGGTCTTGAAAACCGGCGTCGGTTTACCCCGACCGCGGGTTCGAATCCCGCCCCCTCCGCCAATAAATCAGTAAATAATCAATAGTTTGAGGGGGTGTGGGCGAGTCTGCATCGTCGCCTAAAGCGGGGTCGCGTACTTCGATAGGGAGCGGTTTGGGGAGTGGCTTGAGGACCAGCGGGTAGTCCGATGAGTAGCGCAGAGGTAATCCCTTTCGAGGTCCCGGAAGATCTCGTGAGAGCTCTATTCAGCGATGAAGAATGGAGCAAGTTGCTGTGACCTGACCCCCGAAAACTGGCGTGCGTAGAATGTGGGTTTTCCGGCCCGGAGAAAGGGGTTTGGATGCGCAAGAGCCGGTATTCGGAAGAGAAGATCATCCGCGTGCTGCAGCAGGTCGAGGGCGGTCAGAAGGTCAAGGACGTGATCCGCGAGCACGGGATCAGCGAGCAGACGTACTACCGCTGGAAATCGAAATACGGCGGGATGAGCGTGTCGGAGGCCAAGCGTCTCAAGCAGCTCGAGGCGGAGAACCGGCAGCTCAAGAAGCTGGTGGCGGATCTGTCGCTCGACAAACAGATGCTCCAGGAGGTGCTGGACCGAAAGTGGTAAAGCCCGTCGCACGGCGACGCGCAGTCGCGTGGCTGCGGGGTCTTCATGGAGTCAGCGTGCGGCGGGCGTGTCGGGTGGTCCAGATCGCGGAGTCAACGTATCGGTACCGCTCGTGCCGGCAGGAGCCTGAGGGACTCAGAGAGCGTCTGCTCGAGCTCGCCGCCGAGCGGCCTCGCTTCGGCTATCGGCGCCTGCATGTGCTCTTGGTGCGCGAGGGCTGGGCCGTCAATCACAAGCGCATTCAGCGCATGTACCGCGAGGAGAAGCTGGCGGTACGGCGCAAGAGACGCAAGCGTGTGGCTCAGACGGCTCGTCAGCCGAGGGTGATGCCCGAGGGGCCGAACGAGCGCTGGTCGATGGACTTCATGGCCGACAGCTTGGCCACCGGCCGCGGCTTTCGGACGCTCAACGTGGTCGACGACTTCACGCGGGAGTGCGTGGCAATCGAGGTCGACACATCGCTGTCGGGTGAGCGCGTCACGCGCGTTCTGGACCAGGTGATCGATCGCCGAGGCAAGCCGCAGTGCTTGGTGATGGACAACGGGCCGGAGTTTGCCGGCCGGGCTCTCGACGCCTGGGCCTACGAGCGCGGCATCCAGCTCGACTTCATTCGGCCGGGCAAGCCGATCGAGAACTGCTTCGTCGAAAGCTTCAACGGCAAGTTTCGAGACGAGTGCCTGAACCAACATTGGTTTACGAGCCTCGTCGACGCCCAGCGCGAGGTCGAGACCTGGCGGCGCGACTACAACCGCGTACGACCGCACAGCTCGCTCGGCCAACTGCCGCCCGCTGTCTTTGCCAGGGAGGCGGGGCTCCGGTCGCGCTGGAAGCGACCTCCGCCCCGCCCATTTCATTGATTTCCCCCGCCCGCTCAGGAGGCGGTGCAGATGTCTAAACTGCTGGAAAAACCCTCATCCGCACTGCGCAGGAATGGGGGTCAGGTCAGCACCGTACCGGGCAGGCAACCTGTGGCGGCTCGCAGCCGTTAGTCGTCGGGGTCGTCGTCTTGCCACCATAACTGCCAGTATTCCCGCTCCTCAGCCATCCACCTCCGGCCCCGGCTGATACCGCCTGCCCAGAGGAGTAGACACGCAAATGCAGTCCACCGACTCCAGGTGTACTGGGTTGGGATTCCCCAGCTCACGACAAAGGCGATGACAGTCCCGGTGAGCGGCGGTCCAAGGAGTTTCACCGACCAGGGAGTGGCAGCCTCGGATGCGATTTGGTAGCCAGAACGGAAGAGGAAATAGCCAAACCCCGCGAGCCAAGCCAACCAGGCACCGTTCTTGATACCGCCGACGAAGCCAGTGTTCGTGGTAAGCCAGTCCGGTAGAAGGTCGTATGCTGAGGGCTGCAACCTCTCGCCGGCGAGCCACAAAGCGGCTGCTACGAGCAGTACCGCAATAAGGTAGCCGAGGCCGCTCCCGAGTTGTTTCAGGTCACTAAGGGTGAAGGACTCGGTCTCTTTGCCTGCCACGCTTTAGGAGTCTATCGTCAGCCTAAAGCGGCCGGGAGCGAAGCGAGACCCCAGACCCAGGGAGGCAGGAACCGCAGCACCCCCGAAGTCGTCTCCCTCCCTCGAAGCCTCAGTCGGTTGGGATGGTCTGGCCAAGTCCGGACTTGCCCCGATTCCGTAGACAGTTAGTTAAGACCGGATCTCGAGAAGAGAGTCCGGTGAGCCATCCCCAAACGCTGGACCAGCCGAAGTGAGAAATCCTCGGTTCAGCCTCTTGACCCCTTCTCTGATCCAGTCGATTCGCGAAAGCCGAGCTCGTTCCGGTCCTACGGGCAGATGGCTCCGGCCCGATATCGGGCCGGAGTCATCTGCCCCAAACTCCCGTGGGGCCTGTCGTTGTTGTAGTCATCCTTCCACGCCTCGAGCAGGCCACACGCCTCCTCGAGGTTCCGAAACCAGTGTTGCGATAAGCACTCTCGTCTGACCAGGCTGTTGAAGGCCTCGATGTGCGCGTTGTCGCCCGGCTTTCCTGGCCGGGAGAAGTCCAGCTTGACCTTGTTCCAGTACGCCCAAGCGTCGAGAGCCTTCGAAGTGAATTCCGTTCCGTTGTCTACCAGAATCCGTTTCGGAAGGGCGCCGAGTGCTCACATCCGCCAAGATCTCGGCCACACGAGCACCAGTGAAGCGGGTGCCGGGCACGAGCGCCAGGCACTCCCTGCTGTAGACGTCGATCAAGGTAAAGAGCCGCAAGCGCTGCCCGCTGGCGAGCGCATCGTGCATGAAGTCCATCGACCAGCACTCGTTCGGACCGGCAGGCTCAGGCCGTCTACGACGGACGACGACACTGCGCCGACGCCGCGGCTTCTTGCGCCGCAAAGCTAGTCCTTCCTCCATGTAGAGCCGATAGACCCTCTTGTGGTTGACCTCCCAGCCTTCACGGCGCAGGTAGGTGTGGAGCCGCCGGTAGCCGGCGTAGGTGCGCACGGCTGCCAGCTCCCGCAGACGCCGTCGCAGCGGCTCCTGCAGGGGCTTGCAGCTCTTGCGGCGCACGGTCGATCGCGCGACACCGGTCGCAGAGCACGCCCGCCGCTCGCTCACCTGGAAGGCGGACCGAGCCCATTCGGCCACCCGGCGACGATCGGCGGGCCTCACCACTTTCTTTTCAACGACTCCTGCAGGATCGTCTTGTGGAAGCGCTCGCAGATTCCAT
>CAMYOG010000016.1 GCA_947259925.1 Thermoanaerobaculia bacterium | reverse complement strand
TCGGTCTCCTTTCTCGGCTCTGATGCCGATTCGTGGTCTATCCCACTGGCACAGTGTCTCAGCGGGGAGACCGACCGACTCATCTCATCTGGCACCTCTCTGGCAGCAGGGCACCTCTGTCGGCAGCACCTCTCTCGGGGTGCTGGGCTGGACTAGCATTGACCCCACGAAGATGTCGGCCCCGCTCATGAGCACGAGGAGCTCGATCGGCTCGGCCCTCTGGTCCCTGGCCGTGCGCGCCCGCGACCTGGCCAAGCGTCACGGCTTCGGCGGACCACTCGAGAAGGCCGCGCGGCGTATTGCCTTACGGCTGATGCCTCCGCCACGGCACGAGATCCAGGTGACGATTCCGACCGGGGCCAAGCTTGGAATCCCCGCTGGAACACGCAGCGCACGCAGCCTGGAGGTCGGACGCTACGAGGAGGCCACGACGAAGTGGGTGCTCGAGAACGTGCGCCCGGGCATGACGTTCGTCGATGTCGGGGCCCACATCGGCTACTACACGCTTTTGGCCTCCCGGCTGGTCGGTGACGAAGGCAGCGTGTTCGCGTTCGAGCCTCTGCCCCGCCATTTCGAGGCGCTCAGACGGAACCTGGAGGCCAACTCGTGTGCCAACGTCGTCGCCTTGAACCGAGCGGTCGGGCGCGCGGCAGGACAGGCTCTCCTGACCGACGAGGGTGAGACCTCCTACCTGAGCGATGCCGGCGTGCCCGTCGAGGTCCTCTCGCTAGACGAGTTCTTCGCCGCCCGGGGCTGGCCACCGATCGACCTGATCAAGCTCGACATCGAAGGCAGCGAGGCGGCGGCGCTCGGCGGGATGACAGGCTTGAGTGCGCGGAGCCCGCATCTCAGCCTGGTGATGGAGTACTTTCCCGAAGCGCTGGCAAGGGAAGGTGTGAGCTGGAGTGAGATCGCCGAAGAGCTTGTCTCCCTTGGATTCCGTCGCTGTGTAAGCCTGGATCAGGATCTGAGAGAGATACCTCTCGCGGGGCGTTTCGCAAGCAGGTCACTGCTCAATCTTCTTCTTACGAAATAGGTGGGAGTGCCGATCGGCCTAGGACGACGAGCGCAGCAAGGAGATGGTGGGCCGTGTAGGAATCGCTACAAGCAGACCGACGGTAGTCGGGCTGCGCCCTCCGATTCCTACACGGACCGTTTCGACGAGCTGTTGGCGAGGAGAAGTGGGCCGTGTAGGAATCGAACCTACGACCTTCGGATTAAAAGTCCGCGGCTCTACCAACTGAGCTAACGGCCCAAAGCTCTAGAATCAGCGACTTACGAACTCCCGCACCCTGCCCAACCCCTCTCTCTTTCCCTTTTCTTTCCCTGCCAGCTTGCCGAGCCCTTCGCGCAGGTCCGCCTCGCTGGTGATGTTGTAGCGGTCGAAGACGCTGCGAGTCTTGTGGCCGGTGATCTGCATGGCGACGGTGTCGGGCACGCCGCTCCGCACCAGGTTGCGCACGCAGGTGCGGCGGAGGTCGTGGAAGAGTCTCCCCTGAACACCCGCCGCCTTGCAAGCGCTCCTCCAGGCTCTGCCGGCGAATTCGTCCTCGGGACCGTATAGAATCATCTGGCCCTCACATCTTGTCGTACCGCCTCCGAATGGGTCGGGGTGCCATGATCGGTCGGACGCTCTCGCACTACAAGATCCTGTCCAAGCTGGGCGAAGGCGCCATGGGTCAGGTGTACCTGGCCGAGGACACCCACCTCGGCCGCAAGGTAGCTCTGAAGATTCCACCGGCCGAGTTCGCCGCCGATCCGAAGCGTCTGCAGCGCTACGAGCGCGAAGCCCGCGTCGTCGCCGCGCTCAACCACCCGAACATCGTCACGCTGCACTCGATCGAAGAGGCCGACGGGGTGCGCTTCTTGACGATGGAGCTGGTCGAGGGGAAGAACCTGGCGCAGCTCCTCCCCGATGACGGCTTCCCGGTCGAGCGGCTCTTCGAGCTGGCGATCCCGATTACCGACGCCCTGAGCGCCGCACACGATGCGGGCATCATCCATCGCGATCTGAAGCCCGAGAACATCATGCTCAACGACAAAGGGCAGGTGAAGATCCTCGACTTCGGACTCGCCAAGCTGCACTTCGAGGGCGACGACGATCAAGCAGGTGAGCCGCTGACCCAGACGCTCACCCAGGAGGGCATGGTGGTGGGCACGGTGCCCTACATGTCTCCCGAGCAGGTCCAGGGCAAGCCGGTCGACCGCCGCTCCGACATCTTCTCCCTGGGCGTGATCCTCTTCGAGATGACCACCGGCCGGCGGCCGTTCAAGGGAGAGACCTCGGCGCACATCATCTCGTCGATCATGCGCGACACGCCGGTCGCCGTCGGTGAACTCAAGGCGGACCTGCCGCACCACCTGGGTCGGATGATCAAGCACTGCCTGGAGAAGGATCCCGAGCGCCGCTTCCAGACCGCCAAGGACGTACGCAACGAGCTCGACGAGCTGAAGAAGGAGATGGGCTCGGGCGAGGTGCGGTCCAGTGGAGCCACTCCGACAGCGCCTGCCTCCAAGCGACTCGCCTGGCACTACGCGCTGCCGATCGCGGCGGTGCTTCTCATCGCCTTGCTGGCCGTCTTCTCCCGATCCGGTGAGCGATCCACCGGCGGTCCGGCCGAGTCTGCCGAGGGGCGTCGTGACGGTGCGGCCGCGGCCACCCAGGCCGCCGCCGAGCAGGGAGTCTCGGTGGCCGTCCTGCCCTTTGCCAATCTGAGTACCGACGAAGAGAACGAGGTCTTCTGCGACGGCCTCACCGAGGAATTGATTCACGCCCTGGTCAAGGTGGAGGGCCTGAACGTACCGGCGCGCACGTCGGTCTACGCCTTGAAGGGCAAGGAGTTCGACGTCCAGGAGGCGGGGCAGAAACTCGGAGTGGAGAACGTCCTCGAGGGGAGTGTCCGCCGCGCCGGAGATCGCCTCCGGATCAGCGCACAGCTGGTCAAGGTAGCCGACGGATTCCACATCTGGTCGGAGAGCTACGATCGGCAGCTCGAGGATGTGTTCGCGATCCAGGACGAGATCGCGCGCAGCATCGTCGATGCCCTGCAGTTGACGCTCTCGCCCGGTCAAGCACAGGCGCTGCAGACAGTGCGCTCCGCCAACGCCGAGGCCTACGAGTACTACCTGCGCGGCCAGGGGTATGCGCGCCGCCAGAGGCGCGCCGAGTCACTCCGCAGCCGCGACATGTTCCTCAAGGCGATCGAGATCGATCCCGCCTACGCGCCGGCTTACGCCGGCCTGTCCGTTCACTACACGTCCTACTATCGAACGTACGAGAGCATGGAGGAGGTCCTGGAGCAGGCGAACTGGGCGAGCAGCAGGGCGATCGAGCTCGCTCCCGATCTGGCCGAAGCGCGGGCGGCGCGCGGCTACGCCCTCGGTGCTAACCAGCAGTTCGAAGAGGCGGAACGCGAGTTCGAGCTCGCACTGCGCCTGAACCCACGGCTGTCCGAGACGTATGACCGGTACGCCATCATCTCGACCACGCAGGGAAAGCTGGAAAAGGCGGCGCGCCTGTACGAGAAGGCGGTCGAGATGGAGCCGGACGACTATCGCAGCATCTCGATCCTTCCCCAGCTCTATCGGAGCCTGGGTCGCGAGGAGCAGGAGAGGGACGCCCACCGACGCGCTCTCGCCGCCACCGAGCGCCGCCTCAGCTTCGACCCCGACAACCTGAACGCTCTCCTCTTCTCTGGTATCTCGATGGTTGCATTGGGCGACCGGGAGCAGGGGCTGAAGCGCGCCGAAAGGGTGATGGCCGCGGCGGGAGAGGGCGAGGCGCTGTTGCTCTACAACGCGGCCTGCGTGTTCTCGCTCGCCGGCGAGATCGAGCGCGGCATCGAAGCTCTGGAGAAGTCGTTCGACGCCGGCCTCGGCGACCCCGCGTGGATGAAGCACGACAGCGATCTCGACCCGCTACGCGACCATCCGCGCTTCCTGGCGCTGCTCGAGCGAATCGATGCCTCGAGCGCCGGATAGGCCGGGCGCCGCGGGTCTGCCCTGGCAGCGGAAAGCGCGGCGTCGTTCGCTATGATCCGCTCGATGTCTGCTCGTTCATGAGCGAGCGGAAGATGAGGAAAACTGCAGAGTGAGTCCCTTTGGCGAAAAACGCGGGGAAAGTGGACAAGAGGTGTACAACACCGAGGAGAGTCGGCGTTAATGGTCGGGACGGCGAGATTTGAACTCGCGACCCCATGAACCCCCATTCAGGGCATCTCCACCGACGGGGAGTCGGTGCGCCAAAACCCCCCGCTCCACTTTGCCTTTCCTTTCCCCACTCTTTCCCTGAGAGGGTGGAATCGTCGGAACCCTCGAAAAGCCCGGAAGGGCTGAAAGCGTAATAAGGACAGGCGGTTACGCCGAAACCCACGTAACTGCTGGCTCTAGGGATAACGCCGGCATTGGCTCAAAAGTCCGCGGCTCTACCAACTGAGCTAACGGCCCACAGGGGGCGGCAGTATATCCGCTGCCGGAGCCCTCAAACGCGGGTGCGGACCGCTCCACAGCGGCCCTTCGGGCCTTCTCCCATCATAGGTGCTCATGAACGAGCTTGCCGGCTCCGGGGGTGCCCGGACCGAGTGTCCGCATTGCGGTGTCGAGACCGCGGCGGCCGTGGAATGCCCTGCTTGCGGCATCATCTTCGCCAAGTACCACGGGCGCGAGCCGGAGCCGGACTCGGAACCGGTCGATCTCGGGATCATCCAGAGACAGCCCGCCGGGGCGCGCATAACGAGACTCATCATCCTGCTGGCGCTGCTGGCGATCTCGGTGGCGATGCTGGCCTACAGCGAGCTGCGCTCCGAGCCCGAGATCCCGATCGCTCCGATGCAGGCTCGTTCTTCCACGGGGCCGACGGCCGAGCCGTCGCGGCCGGCTCCCGGCCCTCCCGAGTCCCCGGCTCGTTCCGCCCCGGCGCCCGTCCAGCCCGAGGCCACCCAACCGCCGATCGCTCAGCCAACTCCGAGCCCGGCCCGCCCCGAGCCCCGTCCCCGGCCTACGACCTACAGCTACGACTGGTACGAAGACGCGCGGGGATTCGCCGAGGGCCTGGCCGAGGCCGAGGAGGACGGCCGCGCGATCGCGGTCTACTTCCACACCGACTGGTGCGGCTACTGTCGTGAGCTCGAGCGCGAGCTCCTCTCCCGGGCCAAGGTCGAGAGCTACCTCCGCTACATGACCAAGGTGAAGATCAACCCGGAGCGGGGCGATGCCGAGCGCTACATCGCCGATCAGTACGGTGTGACCGGGTACCCCTCTCTCTTCATCCACCCGGGCGCCGGCCGACCGCCGACCAAGGTGAGCGGCATGAAGCGCCGCCATGGCGACTGGGTCATGAAGACGACGGACGAGTTCGTCGCGACGATCCGCCGGGTGGTCGGCGACGTCTGACCGCGGCTCGGGCTCCGGTCAGACGGGCTGCCGGATGACAGTGCGATCGGTCCGCACGCGGTCGAGGATCTCGGACTCGCGCACGCCCTCGGCGGCGTAGCGGCGGCCGACGGCGTTGTTGTTGTAGTCCATCCGGTGATCCGCCTCGGTGTTGGTGGTGGATCCGATCTCGTGCGCGTCGGTGACCTGTTCGGCGAACTCGGGGCCGTACTCCTGGGTCAGGAGGTAGCTCCAGAGGACGTGACGGTAGGCGTCGACGGGTACGGTTTTGTCTCGCGCACCGGCGAGGTCGGCGGTCGATTCCGCGTACTTCTTGAGGAAGAGCAGGCGCGGTGCACGGAGCGGGTTGGCGGCGACCACCTCGATCTCCTGGTCGGTGAGCGGCCGGCTGAAGTGGTCGGCCTGCTGGGAGAGATCGTCGCGGTCGACTTCGAGCGCGGTGTCCTCGCCCCGCTCGACGGCCTTGAGCCGCACGCCGATCGGCGCACCGTCGAGTTGGGTGTGGACGCCGGCATAGATGGTTGCCGGCAGAGCGGTCTCACCCTCGCGCACGAGCCGGGTCAGCTCGCCGTAGATGTGTTTGAGGTCGGGCTTGGGGTCGGCCCGATCGACCGAGACCGGGAAGCTGACCAGGTCCGCTCGCAGACGTCCGTTGCGCGCCGCCTCCTTGAAGCGCTCCGAAGCCCAGTTGAAGTCGCTCGACAGATCGTCGGCGATCCCGGCTTCGAGGCCGGTGACACCGAGCTCGAAGTTGCGGAGCGAGAAGTCCAGCAGCTTGACCGACAGCGAGCCGAGGCGTACGCGGAACCGCTCGCGCGAGTAGCCGGTGACGGTTCGCGACACGTTCACCGTCGCCTCGATGTCCTTCCAGACGGCCCCGGTCAGGCCGGCCAGGCCGACGCGCTCGTAGGCAACGTCCGAGACTTCGATCCCCTGGTCGCCGAGCATGCGCACCATCACCGGCAGCGCTCTGTCGGTCGCCTGCACCAGAATCCAGCCGCTGAGGAGATAGGCGGCTCCGCCGATCAGCAGCAGGATCACCAGGAACCCTACGAACAGCTTCTTCATCCACCCCTCCCGGCCAGGACCGCCTCGAGACGCCCGCCGGTCAGATCGTTCAATCGGCCTCCGCGACGGAGAATGGTCTCCTCGCGTCGCGGTCCGGTCGAGACCAGGCCGACCGGCGTGTCGACCTCCTCCTCGATCACATCGACGTAGTCGCGCGCGGCCTGCGGTAGATCGTCGTAGTCGAGAATGCCCACGGTCTCGGTCTTCCAGCCCGGCAGGGTGCGGTAGACCGGCTCGGCCGTGGCCAGCTCGTCGAGGGTCGACGGCACCTCGCGCCGCACCTCCCCGCCGATGCGGTAGCCGGTGCAGATCTCGATCTCGTCCAGGGTATCGAGCACGTCGAGCTTGGTCAGCGCGATCGAGTCGACCCCGTTGATCATCCGCGAGTAGCGGGCGACGACGGTGTCGAGCCAGCCGCAACGCCGGCGCCGACCGGTGGTAGTGCCGAACTCGTTGCCGCGGTCCTGGAGGAAGGTGCCGGTCTCGTCGAGGAGCTCGGTGATGAACGGTCCGCCGCCGACCCGTGTCGTGTACGCCTTGAGGACACCGATTACGCCGTCGATCGAGCTCGGCGCCACGCCGCTCCCGCTAGCGACTCCGCCGACCGAGGTGTTGGAGCTGGTGACGTACGGATAGGTGCCGTGGTCGATATCGAGGAGCGCACCCTGGGCACCCTCGAACAGCACCGAGTCGCCGCCGGCGATCCACTCGTTGACCAGGTAGGAGCTGTTTCTGAGATGGGGCTCGAGCCGCTCGGCCCAGGCGCGACACCGTTCGGTCTCCTCGGCGACGTCCGGCCGCGGCTCGCCGTAGCCGGCGAGCTCGTTGCCGATCCGGTCGAGGAGCCTCGCCACCCGCTGGTCGAGATCCGACGCGCGCAGATCGCACATCCTCAGCCCGGCGCGCGACGCCTTGCTCTCGTAGGCCGGACCGATCCCCTTGGCGGTGGTGCCGATCATCGCTGCGCCGCGTGCTTCCTCCCGCGCCCGATCGAGGGCGCGATGAGCGGGCAGGATCAGGTGGGCCCGGTCGGAGATGAAGAGCCGGTCATCTGGTTGGACGCCCGCTGCGCGCAGCCCCTCGACCTCGTCGAAGAGCGCGTCCGGATCGATGACCATGCCGTTGCCGAGCAGGCATTTCTTGTCGTCGTGAATGACGCCGGACGGGATGAAGTGGAGGGCGAAGTGCCGGTCGCCGAACTTCACGGTGTGACCGGCGTTGTTGCCGCCCTGGAAGCGGACGACGGCGTCGAAGGCGACACAGAGGAGGTCGACGATCTTCCCCTTGCCCTCGTCGCCCCACTGCATGCCCAACACCACGCTATTCGCCATACCGATCTCCGCAAGTCAGCTCGGTATAGAGGGTATCTCGGATTGACACCGGCGGAGAAACAAAACGCCGGCGGCCGGCGTAGTAGGTTTTGGATCAGGAGGGAGTCATGAGGTACTTGAGCACGCTGGTTCTCGTCGCGCTGGCCACGGTGGCGGCGGCCTCCGCCGACGACTACCGTGAGATCGAGTCGTCACATCCGCTCACCGCGGAGCAGGCGGTGCACATCGACTTCCACTCGGGCGACCTTGAGATCGAGGCCAGCGCCGGCAAAGAGGTCGAGATCGAGCTGGAGATCGAGTGCGAGTGGCGGCGGAGCGACTGCGAGGATCTGCTCGACGACGTCGATGTCCGGTGGCGGTCGAGCAAGCGCCGGCTTTTTCTCGAGGTCGAGGGCCTCGCCTCCTGGCGCCGGGCGCGCGTCGAGGTGAACGCGACCGTCCGAATGCCGGTCGACGCACCCCTGTCGGTCGAGATGGCGGCCGGTCGGCTGACCATCGACGGCCCGAAGAGCGACGTCCGTGTGGACATGGGCGCCGGCGAGGTGCGGGTCTGGATGCCGGAGGCGGCGGTCGAGGGGGTGGCGGTCGATGTCGGGGTCGGCGACGCCAAGTTCCGGGGCAGCAAGGAGTACCTGAGCGGTCGCCGCAAGATGCTGATCGGCAGCGAGGTCTACTGGGACGACGGTCCCGGGGAGGCGCGGATCGACATCGAGCTCGGCGCCGGCGACGCCACCGTCTGGCTCGACTGAGGCGTTTTCCGCCCGGTCGTGCTATACTTTTCGACCTCGAAGCAAAACCAGGGGGGGTTGGCGGGCCGCGTGCCACGCCGGGGGAAAGGTTTGTTCGCTACAATCGCCTCGTGGCCGACGTGACGAGTGCCTCGATCGACCGGGGTGCGGGCACCCACGAGGCCGAGCCCCCGTTCGAGGTCTTCGTAGAGCGCAAGCCGCCCGGGCTGCTCCGGCGTTACTTCGCAACCCAACGCCATTTCATAGGTCTGGTCTTCGGCGGGCTGATCTCCTTCGTCCGCACTCGCCCGCGTAACAAGCGCGGCTTCTGGTTTCAATGGCTGCGGGTGCTCTCGTGGGTCGTGAGGCCGTTGACGTCCTCGAAGTACGTCGGGCTGACGTTCCCGGTGCAGCTCCGGCGGCGGCTCGAAGCGCTCGGTCCGACCTACATCAAGCTCGGCCAGATCCTCAGCCTGCGCGAGGACATCCTGCCGCGCTCGATCACCGACGAGCTCAAGAAGCTCCTCGACCGGCTGCCGGCTCTCCGCTTCGAGCGCTTTGTCGAGCTGATCGAAGAGGAGGTCGAGCGGCCGATCGACGACGTCTTCTCGTGGGTCGACGAGACGCCGATCGGCTCCGCCTCGATCGGCCAGACCCATCGCGCGCGCACGCTCGACGGAGACGAGGTCGTCCTCAAGCTGGTCAAGCCGGGCATTCGCCGGACGATCGACCGCGACGTCATCCTGCTGCGAATCCTGGGGCGAACGCTCCAGGTCTTTCTGAGCCGCCTGCAACCGAAACGGGTGGTCGACGAGTTCTGCGAGTACACCCTGCGCGAAGTCGACCTGCTGCGCGAGGCGGACAACGCCGAGACCTTCGCCGCCAACTTCCGCGACGACGACGAAGTGGTCTTCCCGGCGATCTATCGCGAGCTGTCGACGCGCAATCTCCTGACGATGGAGTATCTCGACGGCATCAAGCCGAACGAGCCCGAGGCGTACAGCCTGAGTCGCGACGAGCGCGACGTCCTGACCGACCTGGGCGCGGGCGCGATCATCCAGATGCTCTACCAGGACGGCTTCTTCCACGCCGACCTCCATCCGGGCAATCTGCTGATCCTCGACGGTCCGCGCGTAGGGTTCGTCGACCTGGGCATGGTCGGGCGCTTCGACGACGAGCTACGACGGAATCTCCTCTACTACTACTACTGCCTGGTGATGGGCGACTCGGAGAACGCGGCGCGCTATCTGGCGGCGCTGGCCGAGCCGGTCACGGGGAGCGATCCGAAGGGCTTCCGGCGCGAGGTCGAGGAGATCTCGCGGCGCTGGCATCGCAACCCGACCTTCCAGGAGTACTCGATGGGCCAGCTCATCCTCGAGTCGGTCAGCCGGGGTGCTCGCTACCACATGTACTTCCCGGTCGAGCTGGTCTTGATGGTCAAGGCGATCGTCACCTTCGAGGGGGTCGGACAGATCTTGAATCCCGGCTTCGACGTGGTCGAGATCTCGAAGGTCCACATCGGCCGCATCTTCGCCCACCAGTTCAGCCCGCTGCGGATCGCGCGCGAGGGCCTGCGCGGTGCGCCTGAGCTGGTCGACGCGCTGGTCAAGGCGCCGATGCTGGTTACCGAAGGCCTGCGGGTGCTCGAGCAGAGCACGCGCCAGCCGCGCGAGAACCCGTTCTCCGGGATCCGGGCGACGGTCTTCGCCGGCTTCCTGATCGTGGCCGGGGCGATCGTCGCCGCCCTCGGCGGGCCGACCTGGCTGTGGATCGTCCTCTTCGGAGCGGGCGTGCTGATCGCGGTGAGACGAGGGGGCTAGCCTGACCTTCTCGCCAGCGCTCGATTCAGAGCGTCGCAGATGCCTGGAGATGCAAGGCTTGCGACCAAGAGCGAGGCAGGCGTATTGGCTCGCGTACGCTCGCCTTCGAGCTGATCACGCCTGGAGGTGCGTTGGACATACGTCGAGGAGCTCGGCGAGAGCGAACCGCAGCAGATTCCGGCATTTCCGGGGTCCTGGGCGAGTGGTGGTGAGGAGGTCAGGCTAGCGTGGCGGCGGTGAGCGAGGCCGCGCGCGACGGCGAGGACGCGGCCCGCGACTACTACGAGCCACTCGACTCGGAGTACACGCTCGACATGGTCGAGAAGTTCCTCGGGCCGATGATCGAGCACTACTTCCGGCCGCGCCTGCTCGGCTTGCAGAACCTGCCCGCCAAGGGCCCGGCGATTCTGGCCGCCAACCACAGCGGCAGCGCCTTTCCGTACGACGGTATGGTGCTCGACTGCGAGCTCTACATGCGCCAGCGGGAACGGGCGCCGGACGAGAAGTGCCGCTCGGTGTTCGAGAAGGCGCTCTCGGCCACCTGGTGGATGCGGCCGTTCGGGATCGACAACTTCTGGCGCAAGGCCGGCGCGGTCGACGCGACGTTCGACAACTTCGACCGGCTGCTGCAACGTGGCGACCGGGTCCTCTACTACCCCGAGGGGGTGCCGGGCATAGGCAAGGGCTTCCGCCGGCGCTATCAGCTGCAGCGCTTCAGCTCGAGCTTCGTCATCCATGCGGCGCGCAACGAGGCGCCGGTGGTGCCGATCTACATCGTCAACGCCGAGTGGATCATCCCGTTCGCCTTCATGCTGCGACCGCTCGACGCCCTGATGATGAAGCTGTTCAAGGTGCCGTTCATGCCGCTGCCGTGGGGAGTGCTGGCGGTGATCTTCCCGTTTCTCTGGTATCTGGCGCTACCGGCACGACTGGTCTTCGTCATCGGCAAGCCGGTCGACGTCGCGGCGATGGTGCGCGAGGCCGGCGTGACCGACCTGACCGATCCCGATCGCCAGGTGATGCGGACGATCGCCGAGCGGGTGCGCCGCGGGATGCAGAAGGGGCTCGACCGGCATGTCGAGCGCTACGGCAGATGGCCCTACCAGTGCCGGCTGCTCCGCAAGCACTTCCGACTCGCGGCCGGCAAGCGCCTCCTCTACCTGCCGATCGCCTGGGTGTGGAAGTTCGTGCGCCACGCCCGGGACCGTCACCGGCCGCCGGCTCGCAACGCCGTCCATCGATTCCTCCGCGACTGGGACCTGCTCCTCTACTACGTCCCGTTCGGCTGGTTCCTGCTGGCCCTGACCCGGCGTTGGCGAAAACCACCGTGTGGCTACCGCGGCCTGACCGAAGAGGAGCGCCGGGAGCGCGAAGGCGCCTTCACCTGGCACCTCAAGGACCGCCCCCTCCCTCCCCGCCCGTAATTCGGGGACAGGTTGACTGTTTCGCTGGGCGTTGCCAAGGCACGCCGAAAGAAGGCAGGCCGAAATAGTCGACCTGTCCCCGAATTAGGCGTCGAGGGCGGAGTCGAGGCGGTCGAGGAGCTTGTCGAGCCTGTCGGTGGTCGATGGCTTCGGGGGCAGAACCAGCTTCCGCCCGTCGTGGGCGAGGCCGACGTGCGTCCAGAGATCGCGGCCGCGGTCGTCGAGGATCTCGTCGCGGAGGCGGATGCCGTGCCGGGCGAGGATCGGGCCGAGCTCGTCGCGCCGGGCTCGCAGATCGCGCAGCGTCGCGCGATAGGCGTGCTCGCAGACGTCACGCCGCGAGGCCCAGCTGAAGATGTTGTTGAAGAACATCCGGTAGTCGTCGCGCCGCGGCTCGACCAGCACGACATCGGCGTCGCCGAACCGGCCGTCGTAGGAAGCCAGACCCACCGTCAGCCGTGAGTGAATCATGGTCCGGAAGGTCTGTGACAGCACCGACGGCAGGCCGCGATTGATCAGCTGGCCACGCTTCATTGCGCCCTGCTCGACCGCGCGCAGCGTGTCGACCGGCACGATCGGGTTGACACACAGGACCAGATCGGTGCCGTCGTCGAGCGCCACCGACGCGTGCAGCGTCTTGCTCAGGACACCGTCGACGTAGTGCCGGCCCTCGATCTCCACCGGCGGGTAGATCCCGGGCAGTGCGGTCGAGGCCTGGACTGCCGTGGAGATCGGAATGTGGTCGCTACCGGGATCGCCTAAGCGCCGCGGCACTCCGGAGTCGAGGTCGACCGCGACCACCACCAGCCGGCTCGGCAAGGTGCGGAAGTCGTCCGTCCGGTCCTTGAGTGAGTAGATCTTCGCGAGATAGGCGCGGATGTTCTCGTTGTCGAAGACGCCGACCGGCAACGCCCGGCCGAGGCGGGTCATCGAATCGATCAGCGTCCGGTCGGCCGGGTTGTTGACGTACTTCTGGAGCGCCTGCAGAAGTAACCGCGGCACCGCGGCGGCGGAGCGCAAGAGCTCGTCGCGCGCCGGTGTCAGGAAGATGCCGCTGTGGAACGGATGCTCGCCGGGCTCCAGGCTGACGATCGCCCGGCACATCTGCGCCGTGGTCAGCTGGTTGACCAGATTGGCGGCCAGGAAGCTCCCGGCCGAGACCCCGACGTAGACGTCCAGCGAGTTGAAATCGACGCCCTCGAGACTCTCGTCGAGTGCTCTGAGGGCGCCGATCTCGTAGACCGCACCTTCCAGGCCGCCCCCGGCCAGGGCCATGCCTATCTTGGGTCGCGCGGTCTTCGATCTACCCATGACGGGGCCGATTGCGCTCGCTTACTTGCTGGTCGCCTTCCGTGCCCTGGGCTTCGGCCGCAGGCTGTCGACCTTGGCGGTCAGCTCTTCCACGCGCTTGGTCAGGCGCTGGATCTCGTGACGGCTCGGCACGCCCAGGCGATTGAGGGTCGCGGCCACGCGATCGTCGAACTGCGAGCCGAGGCGGTCCCAGGTCGACTCGGCCTTGTCGCGGACGTCGTCGACCCGCTCCTCGACCTTGCCCTGCACGTCCTCGAAGCGCTTCTTGCTCCGCTTCTCGAAGGTCTCGCCTTCCTTGACCAGCCGCTTGAAGAGCTTGGTGCCTTCGTCCTCGGCGACGGACAGCGCGCCCAGCCCGGCCAGCCAGATCTGGTGAGCCGATTCGCGAACCTCGTCGGTAGCCTTCTTCTTCTTCTTCTTCTTGGTAACCATCTTCTCCTCCTTGCCGGCGAGCGTTAGCTCTTGCCCTTGCTCTTGCTACTCCGGCTGCGAGCCGTCGCCTTCTTGGCGCCGGCGATTCGTCTCGGTTTGGCCTTCCTGACCACCCGCTTCTTGGCCGCCTTCTTGGCTCCCTTCTTCGGCGCCTTCCTTGGCGCCTTCTTGGTCTTGCCTTTGGCGGCCTTCTTCTTCTTCGACTTCTTCTTCGGCGCGCCGCCCTCGAGGTTCTTGAGCGATGCTTCGAGCCCCTCGAGGCGTGAGCGCAGGACGCCCATCTCCTCGCGTGCCCGGCGGAGCGGCCCGACCCGGTCGATCGACGCCTGCACTAGCCGGTCGACGCCGTGCTGAACCTGCTCCACACCACTATTGAAGGCGCGCTCGCCCGCTCGTACCAGCTCGTGCATCAGCTCGGCCGGCAGGACCGAGCGTCCCGACTTACCCTCCTCGAGGATGACCAGGGTCAACGTCTGTGCGGTCACGTCCTCGGAGGTGCCGTTGTCGATCACCCGGACCTCCTGGCCACCGCGAACAAAGGCGGCGATCTCGTCGAGCGAGACGTACCGGCTCTCCTCGGTGTCGTAGAGCTTGCGGCTCTCGTAGCGCTTGATCAATCGGACCATCTCGACCTCTACTCCGTATGTTTCGTGGCCGCTTCTCGGCCTGCCGCGTCGCGGCAAGACATTTATACCGCACCGCGGCAATAATGTCAACGCACCGCGGCACGACTTCATTCCGCGCTGCGGCAACGGGCTCAGGATCGGAGGCGGCCGACCAGCTCTTCCGCCAGCTCGGAGAGCCCGCCGAGATCGGTCGGCGCCTCGCTCATGAGTGGCAGCGCCGCCAGCGGCTGCTCCGCGCTGAGCAGCTCGCGGAGGGCCGCGAGACCGGCGTGGTCGCGCTCGCCCAGCCAGGCGAGCAGCTCGACCCCGTCGGCGGCATCGACCTCTCCCCCGGAGCGCCGCTCGAACCTGGGATGGACCCGATTGACGACGATCGGCCCGACCCGATGTCCGCTCTCGGCCAGCCGGCGGGCGAAGAAGAGCAGATCCGGAACCTCCTCCTCCCCGGGCCCGGCCACCAGGACGAACAGGGTCTCATCAGACTGAAGCAGCGAGCGCACCCGGTCGGCCCGGTCCTTGAACCCGGCGTACAGCGGTCCGAACGCCTGGAAGAACTCGGCCATGTCGCGCAGCAGCTCGAGACCGACCAGGTCGTCGAGGAGACGCTCGAAGCGGCGGCCGAGGGCACCGAAGCGGGCCGCGGGCTTGAGACGCCCTTCGGCGGTGAACCAGTCCTTGAGTGCCACCTTCAGCACGCCGCTGTCGAGGAAGTCGATCACCCGATCGGGAGCCTCGAGGAAGTCGAGCGCCTCGCGCGTCGGCGGCGTGTCGAGAATCACTCGCCCGTAGTCGCCGGCGATCGAGACCTCGAACAGACGCTCGACCGCCATGTACTCGAGGATCCCGGAGAGCCCGCCCGAGAGATGATGGTAGTAACGGTTCGAGAGGATCCGCTCCTTCGCCTGCTGATCGGGCGAGTAGCGCTCGATCAGCCGGTTGAACGTCGCGCCGGCGTCGAGGAGGCTCGCTTCCAGGCGACCGGGCGTGTCGCTCGCCACCGTCACCTCGTGATCGCGCGCCTCTTCGCCCACCCCAAGCGTGTCCTTGAGCCGCAGCGAAGGATCGAAGGTCATCACCAACGTGTCGGCCCCCTCCTCCGCCGAGCGGAGCCCGAGGGCGGCAGCGAGCGTCGTCTTGCCGACTCCCCCACCACCGACCACCACCACCAGCGGAGCGAGCAGTCGGTCGAGGCTCATCCGCTCTTCCCGTCCACCAGTTGTTGCCGCAGTGCGGCAGTCAGCTCTGCGACCAGCTCCTCGCCTCGGTCGAGCGGCAGCAGCGGCAGCTCGACGCTCGGCTCGGGCCATTCGCGCCGGAGGCGCCCGAGCTCGCGCTCGTTCAGCTGCCGCCGGCGGGCCCAGAGGCGTGACGCCCGGTCAGCACCGAGTGCGCCCGTCGTCGGGGGGTAGAGCCCGTTGACAACCAGAAGATCCGGCGCCCGGTCGAGCCGCGCGGCGAGCATCGCGCGCAGCTCGATCGCCTCGGTCGCCGGCATCTCCTCGGCGAGCGTCACCACCACGATTCCGCTCCGGCCGGCGTCCGCCACTAGTTTGGACACCTGGCGCGTGAGGCCGCCAATCGGTCCGTGCTGGATCACCTCGCCCACCAGCAGCGGCGCGGCCAGCAGCGACACCCCGTGACCGGTGGCCGGGGCGTCGAGCACCACGGCGTCGACCCGCGGGGCTTTCGGCGACACCCCTCGCAGCGCGCGCAGGGCGTGGCCGAGAACCGCCATTTCCTCGAGCCCAGGGGCGCTCTCGGCGAAGTGCCGGTAGATCGGACTCTCCAGCACCCGCTTCACCAGGCGCTTGAACTTGAGCTTCTCCTCGACCAGCTGGTCGATCACTTGCCCCGGCTTGAGGTTCTGCAAGAAGAGCCGCGGCCCGAGCTCGACGAACTCACCCCCGGAAGGGGGCACTCCGAAGAGCTGGTGCACGTTCTCGCGCGGATCGACCTCGAGCACCAGAACCCGCTTGTCGTCGGCGAGCAGCGTACCGAGAGCGGCGGCGACGACCGATTTTCCGACACCTCCCTTGCCGGTGACAACGACGAGCTCCTGATCGAAGAGGGCCGGCTTCACGGCAGGTCACTCTATCCGAGCCCTACGGTAGCCTAGGACGGCCAGTTCACGACGGCGACCGACGTGCGGCGGGCGCAGAAGGTCATCCACTATGCAGCCGGTTAGAGACTCCTCGACGGCGAGCTCGGGGCGATCCGCGGCGTTCACTCTCTGGATCGGGGCCTGGTCCTGGTTCGCGGGGCCCGCATGAGGTGGTTCCTCGTGGCCCGCTACATGGACCGCTTCGAAGAGCTCGAGAAGCGGCTCGCTCCCTCTGCCTGAGGCCGCGATCTCCGCCGTGCTCACGGCGCTCGAGGCTCGCTATACTCCGCCTCGTGAAACGCTTCATCACCGCCGCGTTCTCCGTCCTACTGCTCGCCGGCTGCCAGCACGCGGATACCCACGCGCCGCACCAGGCCGAGCCAGCACCGCCGCCGCCGGCCGAAGCGCAGGTCGACTGGAACGACCTCCTGCCGAATCCCCGGCAGCCCAAAGACGGAGTGCTGAGCGGTGGGCAGCCGACCGCCGGCCAGCTCGCGCAAGCGGCCGAGGCGGGCTTCCGGACCGTCATCAACCTACGGATGCCCGGCGAGCGCGGAGCCGACGATGAGGAGGCCCAGGTCGCGCAGCTGGGTATGGAATACGTCCACATGCCGATCAACGGCGCCGAAGGGATCACCGAGGAGAACGCGCGCGAGCTGAGCCGCCTCCTCGAGACCTCGGAGCAGCCGGTACTGCTCCACTGCGGCAGTGGCAACCGGGTGGGCGCTCTGCTCGCCCTCTCCGCCTACCACGTCGAAGGCGCGAGCGCCGAGGAGGCGCTCCAGTACGGGCTCAAGTCGGGCATGACCCGGCTCGAGTCGACCGTCCGCGAGCACCTGGCCTCGGCGTCCGGCGACGGCTAGCCGTAGCGCCAGAAGGGGGACACGTAGCAGGGGGGGACACAATACTCATCTCCGCACCGCAGAAATGAGTATTGTGTCCCCCTGCTCGCCCAGTTCGTAGCTCCTGATCTCCGGATCGGGCCGCGCGATGCGGTCTCTGCGCCGTGGGAATGAGTATTGTGTTCCCCGATTACGGGGCTGGAATGATCCGCTGTAGAATCGCGTTGTCAAGATGTGAGGCCTGAAGACTAAGATTTTCAGTATAGGCCAAGACCACCGAGCCGCCCGGCCCGGACACGAGGAGAATGTCGTTGGACTACAGGGACTACTACGGGATTCTGGACCTTCCCAGGAAGGCCTCGCAGGACGAGGTCCAGAAGGCGTATCGCAAGCTCGCCCGCAAGTTCCATCCCGACATCAACCAGACCCCGGAAGCCGAGCAGAAGTTCAAGGACATCAACGAGGCCTACGAGGTCCTGAAGGACCCCGACAAGCGGGCCCGGTACGACCAGTTCGGCTCGGCCTGGAAGCAGGCGCAGCGGACCGGCGCGCCACCCCAGGGCTTCGAGGAGATCTTTTCCCAGTTCGGCTTCGGCGGCGGCGCCGGCGGCTTTGGCGGCGGCCCCGGGTTCGGCGGCCAGGGGACCCGGATCGAGTTCGGCGGCGGCGCCGGCAGCCCGTTCAGCTCGTTCTTCGAGACCCTGTTCGGCGGCATGGGCGGCGGCCCGGGCTGGCAGACGGCCAGCACCTCGGCACGCGAGGTCGGCCTCGACCACGAAGCCAAGATCGTCCTGTCACTCGAGGAGGCCGGACGGGGCGGCAAGCGTGAGATCCAGCTCAGCGATCCGGAGACCGGCAAGCGGCGCACGCTCCGGGTGACGATCCCCAAGGGGATCCGGCCCGGACAGAAGATCCGCCTGGCCGGCCAGGGAGGCAAGAGCGGCAAGCGTCGCGGCGACCTCTACCTGACCGTCGACCTCCTCCCCCACCCGAGCTTCCAGCTCGACGGTGCGGACCTCCAGACGATCCTTCCGATCACGCCGTGGGAAGCCGCCCTCGGCGGCCAGGCGACGCTCGCGACCCTGGACGGCAACGTCACGCTCAAGATTCCGGCCGGCTCTTCGTCGGGGCGCAAGATCCGGCTGCGCGGCAAGGGATTCCCGGCCGGCAGCGGCAACTTCGGCGACCTCCTGGCGGAGATTCGGATCATGGTCCCCGACGACCTGACCGACCGCCAGAGGGAGCTCTTCGAACAACTCAAGGAGACCTCGGAGTTCGATCCGAGGCGTTGATGGGAAGCAGATGAACGAGAACAGACTGACCCAGAAGTCACAGGAAGCGGTGCAGGCGGCGCAGACGGTCGCGGTCGAGCACGGCCATCAGGAGATCGACGGCGAGCACCTGCTGCTCGCGCTCCTGAACGACGGCGACGGCCTGGTGCCCAGGCTGCTCGGCAAGCTAGACGTCGATGTCCAGTCGATCGCCGGCGCCGTCGGCGCGGAGCTCGCCCGCCGGCCGCGGGTCTCGACCAGCGTCGAGGCGGGCAAGATCTACGTTACCCAGCGTCTCCAGCAGGCGTTGGTACGGGCCGAGAAGGAAGCCAAGCGCCTCAAGGACGAGTACGTCTCGGTCGAGCACCTGTTCCTGGGACTCCTGGCCGAGGGCAACGACACCGCCGCCGGCCGGATCCTCGGTGAGGCCGGCATCGACCGCGACCGCTTCCTGGAGGCGTTGCGCGGCGTACGCGGTAGCCAGCGGGTGACCAGCGCGACGCCCGAAGCGGCCTACGAGGCGCTCGACAAGTACGGCGTCGACCTGGTCGAGCAGGCGCGCAGGGACCGCCTCGACCCGGTGATCGGCCGCGATTCCGAGATCCGCCGAGTGGTCCGGATCCTGTCGCGCAAGACCAAGAACAATCCGGTCCTGATCGGCGAGCCGGGCGTTGGCAAAACCGCCATCGTCGAGGGCCTCGCCCAGCGCATCGTCCGCGGCGACGTGCCCGAATGGCTCAAGGACCGCTCGATCTTCTCGCTCGACATGGGCGCGCTCCTTGCCGGGGCCAAGTACCGCGGTGAGTTCGAGGAGCGTCTCAAAGCGGTCCTGAACGAGATCAAGGAGAGCGAGGGGCGCGTCTTGCTATTCATCGACGAGATCCACAACATCGTCGGCGCCGGCCGGACCGAGGGCTCGACCGACGCCGGCAACCTGCTCAAGCCGATGCTGGCGCGCGGCGAGCTGCACTGCCTCGGCGCCACCACGCTCGACGAGTACCGCAAGTACATCGAGAAGGACGCCGCGCTCGAGCGGCGCTTCCAGCCGGTGATGGTCGACCCCTCGACGGTCGAGGACACCATCTCGATCCTGCGCGGCCTGCGCGAGCGCTTCGAGGTCCACCACGGCGTCAAGATCCAGGACAACTCCCTGGTGGCCGCCGCGGTGCTGTCGAATCGCTACATCACCGACCGCTTCCTGCCCGACAAGGCGATCGATCTGGTCGACGAGGCGGGCGCGATGATCCGGACCGAGATCGACTCGATGCCGACCGACCTGGACGAGACGACCCGCCGGGTAATGCAGCTCGAGATCGAGGAGGCGGCGCTCAAGAAGGAGAAAGACAAGTCGAGCAAGGAGCGACTGGCGTCGCTGCGCAAGGAGCTGATCGATCTCAAGGCCCAGGCCGACGGGATGCGCGCCCAGTGGGAGGCCGAGAAGGAGGCGATCGCCCAGGTGCGCGAGCTGCGCGAGCAGATCGAGCGGGTGCGGCTCGAGATCGAGAAGGCCGAGCGCGACTACGATCTGAATCGCGCCGCCGAGCTCCGGCACGGCGAGCTGCCCGATCTGCAGCAGCGCCTCAGGGAAGAGGAGGAGCGCCTCGGGCGCCGGCAGGGCGCCGAGCGTCTCCTGCGCGAAGAGGTCACCGAAGAGGAGATCGCCGAGATCGTCTCAAAATGGACCGGCATCCCGGTGACCCGTCTGGTGGAGGGCGAGCGCGACAAGCTCCTGCGGCTCGACGAGATCCTGCACCAGCGGGTGATCGGTCAGGACGAAGCGGTCAGCCTGGTCGCCGACGCGATCATTCGCGCCCGCTCGGGCATCAAGGATCCGCGGCGGCCGATCGGCTCGTTCATCTTCCTGGGGCCGACCGGCGTCGGCAAGACCGAGCTCGCCAAGACCCTGGCCGAGGCCCTCTTCGACAGCGAAGAGAACATGGTCCGGATCGACATGAGCGAGTACATGGAGAAGCACGCGGTCTCGCGCCTGATCGGCGCGCCCCCCGGCTACGTCGGCTACGAGGAGGGCGGCCAGCTGACCGAGGCCGTCCGGCGCAAGCCGTACTCGGTGATCCTGTTCGACGAGATCGAGAAGGCGCACCACGACGTCTTCAACGTCTTGCTGCAGATTCTCGACGACGGCCGCGCGACCGACGCCCAGGGCCACACGGTCGACTTCAAGAACACGGTCATCATCATGACCTCGAACATCGGCTCGGCGCATCTGATCGAAGGCGTCGGAGCCGACGGACAGATCGACGAAGCGGCGCGCGATGCGGTCATGAACGAGCTGCGCACCCACTTCCGGCCCGAGTTCCTGAACCGGGTCGACGACGTGCTGCTCTTCAAGGGGCTGACGCTCGCCGAGATCGAGCAGATCGTCGACCTGCAGACCGAGCATCTGCGCGCGCGGCTGGCGGAACGGTCGGCCGAGCTCGAGCTGACCCCGGCGGCGCGCGAGCTGGTCGCCCGCTCGGGCTACGACCCGGTCTACGGCGCGCGGCCGCTCAAGCGGTTCCTCCAGCGTGAGCTGGAGACCCGGATCGGCCGGGCGATCGTCTCGGGCGAGCTCCTCGAGGGCTCCGGGATCCGGGTCGACGTCGCCGACGGCAGCCTGACGGTCGAGATCCTCGCTCCCAGCGAGACGGTCGCGGCCGCCAGCTGACGGCAAGTCGAGTTCTTCTGGCTCTGCGGGCAGGCGAAGACCGCCCGTCAGGGGCTTGATTTCCTTGCTTTCTCGATAATCTTACTGCTCAGCACTAAGATTCATAGAGATCATGGAAATACCGGCCAACATCTTAGTGTTGGACACTAATAGAAACCACGGCGACGTCTGAGCGTCGCACGGATCTGGAAAAGAGGAGGAACTCTAATGAAGCGCAATGCACTCGCCCGTTTCCCCCGCACCACCCTGCTCGGTGAGCCGCTGTTCCGCAATCTGGATCAGCTGTTCAGCGACGACGTCTTCCGTCCGTTCGGGACCCTCTCGCGCGAGGCTCTACAGGCCAGCGGCTGGATGCCCGCCGTCGACATCCGCGAGACCGATGACACGTTCGAGTTCACGGCGGAGCTCCCGGGGCTCGGCAAGGACGACGTCACGATCACGGTCGAGGACAAGGTCCTGACCCTGAGCGGCGAGCGGCAGTGGGACGAGGAGGAGAACAAGAACAGCTACCATCGCGTCGAGCGCACGTACGGCAGCTTCTCGCGCTCCTTCACCCTGCCGGGGACGGTCAACTCGGAGAAGGTCTCGGCCAAGTTCGACAACGGCCTGCTGACCATCTCGGTGCCCAAGGCCGAGGAGACCAAGCCCCGCCAGATCAAGATCAACTAACCCGCCAATCGGCGCGGTTCTGGTCGCGGCCCCGCCACTCGGCGGGGCCTTCTTTTTGCCTACCAGCGCGGTCGGCGAAGCAGCAGCTCGCGGGCTTCCGCGGCCGGCAGCGGCCGCGAGAAGTAGAAACCCTGGGCGCACTCGCACCCGAGGTCGCGGACCGCTTCGAGCTGCTCCTTGGTCTCGACCCCCTCGGCGATCACCTGCATGCCGAGATTCTGCGCCACGCCGACCAGGGTGCGCACGATCTCGAGGTCCTCATCCGAGTTGGTCAGTGCCGCGATGTAGTGGCGGTCGACCTTGATGGTGCTCGACGGCAGCCGCAGCAGGCGCTTCAGGGAGGAGACGCTGGTGCCGAAGTCGTCGAAGTGCAGCTGGACCCCCACCTCGCTCAGCTGTGCGAGCTTGCCGAGCGTCACGTCCGGGTCCTCGAACAGAAGGCGCTCGTGAATCTCGAGGCGCAGCTTGTTCGGGTGAATGCCGGTCTTCTCCAGGGCGCTCTCGACCCGGTCGACGAAATCAATGCTGATCAGCTGTCGATCCGAGATGTTGACGCTGATCGCCAGCAGCTCGGTGAACGGCAGCTGCTGGTGCCAACTCGCCATCTGGCGGCACGCCTCTCGGAGCACTCGCCAACCGATCTGCACGATCTCACCGCTCTCCTCGGCGACGTCCAGGAAGTTCTCGGGCATCAAGAGGCCTCGCTGCGGATGGCGCCAGCGCAAGAGCGCTTCGAGCCCCTCCACCTCGCCGGTGCGCACGGTGACGACCGGCTGATAGTGGATCTCGAACTGATCGGCTCGCACCGCCTCCCGCAGGTCGGACTCGAGCCGCAACAGCTCCTCGGCGTGGTGGTGCATCTCCTCGTCGAACAGGGCGTAGCGGGAGCGACCGAGTGACTTGGCCCGGTACATCGCGGTATCGGCGTCGCGCAGCATGTCCTTGGGACGGCGATAACCGTCGGAGCTGAGGGTGATGCCGACGCTGGCGCTGGTCGTCACCTCACGACCATTCAACTGGATCGGCCGGCGCAGCTCATCGTGAATCCGGTCCGCGATCCGGGTCGCGTCGCTCGGGTCCTGGATGCCGTTGGCGAGAATCGCGAACTCGTCGCCGCCCAGCCGCGCCACCGTATCCCCGGGACGGAGCAGCGCCCGGAGGCGACGCGCGACGGTCACCAACAGCCGGTCGCCCATCGCGTGGCCGAGCGAGTCGTTGACGCTCTTGAACCGATCGAGATCGAAGAACAAGACCGCGAACTTGTAGTCCTCACGCCGTCGCACCTGGGCGAGGGCGACGCTCAGTCTATCGAGCAGAAGGGCGGCGTTGGGCAGCTTCGTCAGCAGGTCGTGCATCGCATCGTGCTGAAGCTGCTGCTCGTGGGTCTTGCGGCTGTGGATGTCGGTGAGCGAGCCGGCGATCCGCTCACCGTGCTCGCCGGAGTAGGACACGCCCCGGACCAACACCCAGCGGAAGTCGCCGTCGCGGCCGAGGATCCGATGCTCGCACTCGAAGTGCTCCGACTCGCCCTCCAGATGGGCGGCGAGCTTCTGTTTGAAGCCGTCGAAGTCTGCCGGATGCACCTTGTTGAGCCAGTCGTCCGGATGGTTCCCGACCTCGTCGTCGGCGTAGCCGAGGATCTCCTTCCAGCGGGGCGACAGGTAGATCTCGTCCTTCTCGAGATCCCAGTCCCAGATGCCATCCTTGGCTCCCCGAACCGCCAGCTCGAAGCGCCGCTGGCTTTGGCGGAGCCGCTCGTCGAAACGACTCCGCTCGAGCGCGTAGCGGATCGAGCGCACCAGGAGCTCGGTGTCGACCTTCCCCTTCACCAAGTAGTCCTGGGCGCCCTGGCGCACCGCCTCGACCGCCTGGGAGCGATCGTCCTGGCCGGTCATGACGATCTTCGGGACCCTCGGGAAGCTCGAATGGACCTTCTCGAAGGTCTCCAGGCCGCGGCTGTCCGGGAGGTTCAAATCGAGCAGCACCAGGTCGACCGGCTTGCGCGCCAGGGTGTCCAGCCCCAGCCCCACGCGGTTGGCGTGCTCGAGCTGGATCTCGGTCTGCGACTCGCCACTCAGGTAGCGCTCGACCAGGTGTGCATCGCCGGGATTGTCCTCGATGAGCAGTACCTTGATGGGCGCGGCATTCAACCGATTTTCTCCTGGGTCGACTCGGCGGCGGCGAGACTCGGTCGATCCGTTTCCTGCGACTGACGAAGCGGAATCGTAAACGAAAACGTCGAGCCTTTGCCGGGCACCGATTCTACCCAGATCCGCCCCCCGTGACGCTCGATCACGCGCCTGCAGATCGCGAGACCGATACCGGTTCCGGTGTACTCCGGATGGAGGCGGCGGAAGATCGTGAACACGCTCTCGAGATCGTCGGCTTCGATGCCGACGCCGTTGTCTTTGATGGAGAAGACCCAGTCGTTCCTGCCCCGCAGAACCGAGATTCGGATCCTCGGCGGCTCCTTGCTGCGGAACTTGAGCGCATTGCCGACCAGGTTCTGGAAGACCTGTGCCATCTGGGTCGGATCGGCGATGATCGTCGGCAGACGCTCGCGTCGGATCTCGGCGCCGCTCGTCGCGATCTCATCTTCGAACTGTCGCAGGGTGTCGTCGACGAGTGCGTTGCAGTCGCAGGCACTGTAGGTCTGCCAGCCTCCGGTGATCCGCGAGAAGGAGAGTAGATCCTCGAGCAGCGCGCTCAGCCGCCGGGCGCCGTCGCGCACGAAGCCGAGCGACTTGACCGCCTCGACGCCGAGCTTGCCCTCGGTGTCCTGCTTGAGCAGCTCGGCGTACTTCTCCACCATCCGCAACGGCTCGCGCAGCTCGTGGGCGGCAACCGAGGCGAACTCGGTCAGATCGGCATTGGCGCGCTCGAGCTCTTCCAGCCGCCGGGTCGTCTGCGCCTCGATCTCCTTGAGGTGGCTGATGTCCTGGACCAGGGCGTCGACGACGATCTCACCGTCCAGATCGAGCAGCAGAACCTCGGTCAGGCTGAGCCAGACCTTCGCACCGTCGGGTCGCTCGAGCTCGATCGCCCGCGACTGGACCTCGCCTCCCGGGCTGACCTTGGTGATCCGGTCGCTCTGGCCGTCGTCACGGAACGAGTAGATCGGCACCTGCACCTCGAGCGCCTCGGCGACCGAGCTCACGCCGAGGAGCCGCAGGAGAGCGGGATTCGCCTCGATCAGACGCTCGTCGGGGGTCGAGCGGAAGACGCCGACCCCGGCGCGATCGAGCAGGGTCTGGAGCCAGGGCTCGCTGCGCGCCACCAGCTGCTCGGTTGCCGCGCGGTCGAGCACCTCGGCGACCGCTTCGGCCAGCCGGACGTACGCCTTCGACGACTTGAACACACAGTCCGCCAGCCCGGCCTTCATCGCCTCGACCACCAACTCCTCGTCGCGCACCGAGGTGAGCATGATCACCGGCACGTTCGGTCGGCTCTCGCGGACCGTGCGCAGCACGGTCAGGCCGTCCGACCAGTCGAGCTTCTGCTCGGTCAGGACGAGGTCCAGATTGTCCTTGGCGAGGGCACGGGCAAATGAGCCCGCGTCTTCGATCTCCCGGATCCGGGCACCGGGGAAATCCTTCGAGATGACCATCGCCGCGAGCGCGCGGTCGTTCTCGTCGTTGTCGACAAGGAGAATTCTGGGATTCTTCGACAGTGTGACCGTCCTCCCCCCAGCCGCGCCGGTAGTGGCGCTGCTCTTCGGTCATGCGGACACGCTGTCCCAGGGTGGAGACCACCCCCGAGACTCAACACACCAACATCAAAAGGGACCTTCTTTCCGCCGGGATGATAGCCCAAGGGAGGGGGCTCCAG
Organism: Thermoanaerobaculia bacterium; assembly: GCA_947259925.1. Lineage (GTDB taxonomy): Bacteria > Acidobacteriota > Thermoanaerobaculia > Multivoradales > JAHEKO01 > JAHEKO01. The sequence continues at coordinate 33,833 of CAMYOG010000016.1, read as the reverse complement.
AAAGCTTTTGGAGCGTTTTCGATCTAGATAAATGCAAATAGATCAATCAATTACGTGGGTAGCCTAGAATTGCGGCGTGCCCAAGGTCTCGACTGAACACCTCGCCGCACGCCGCTCGGGCATCCTCAAAGCGGCTCTCAGGTGCTTCAGTCGCAACGGTCTCCACGCGACTTCGATGAAGGATATCTGTCGCGCCGCGAACCTGAGCCCCGGGGCGGTCTACCGCTACTTCGACAGCAAGGAGAAGATCGTCGAGGCGCTCGCGGAGATGGTGGGAGAGCGCATCAACACTTTTCTCGAGGCGACGGCCAGCGAGGAGATCACGGCCGAGTCGCTCGCCGACAAGCTCGAGGTGCTGTGCACGGCGCTCGATCGGCCCGAGAACCAGGAGACCATGCGTCTCGACGTGGTCCTCTGGGGAGAAGCGCTGCGGCTGCCGGGCGTCCGCAGGATCTACCTGCGCGCGGCCGCCGAGCTCCAGCGCTCGATCGCCGAACTGGTCCTGGCGGCGCAAGCGCAAGGGGACCTGGACCCCGGCCTCGACCCGCGGGCGGTGTCGCGCGCCTTCATGGCGCTGTTCGAGGGGCTGGCACTCCAGAAGGTCTCCGACCCGGAGCTCGATCTCGAGCCGGCGCTCTCGACGGCGCGGGCCATGTTCGCCGGCCTCTCCGGTTGACCGGAGACAAAAAAAGGCGGCGGAGGGAACTCCCCTTCGGGTGCCAGAAGGAAGAGTCCCTTTCCACCGCCCCGCGGCTCGTGAAGAGCCGTCAGAGAGCTAGGCGACGCACTGGCTCCGGTTGGGAGCAGTAGTTCGTGCGCCTACAGACCTAGTGCGAGCCGGACGCCGGTTTCTGACGTCTTTCTTCGTCAGGCTCTGGCCAGGAAGGCCGCTTCGAAGAGCTCGACGACCTCGGCGACCGTCGCGTCGAGATCCTCGTTGATCAGGACGTGGTCGAAGACCGGCATCAGACCGTCGCCGGTCTCGACGACCGGGTTGTCGAGCACGTACTGCAGCGGCTCCGCCTGGTGGCGGATCCGGGCCTCGATCGCGGCGGCGTCGTCGCGACTCCGATGCAACAGGCGCTCGCGCAGGACCGCGAGCTGGTCCTCGACCTGGCCGTCGGTCGCCAGGAGCCCGATCGAGACCAGGCCCCGGCCGAGGATCTCGCGCAGCTTCCCTGCCCCCTGGTCGCCGGCGTAGATGCTGTGCACGCAGATCTTCCCCTCCGAGGCCGCGGCGCGGATCTCGGTGATGCTGGTGCCGTAGGCGGTTGTGCCGGAGAGCTGGTGGTTGGCGATCCAACCGCCGTCGGCGACGCGCCGCTCGAGCTCCTCGAGGGTCACTTGCTCGTAGGTCGGATCGGCATCCAGCGACACCGGACGAGTCGTGGCCGTGTGGACCCGGTGCACGCGCTCTCCGTAGCGCGACAGGAGGGCGTTCAAAATCGTGTCCTTGCCGACGGCGTAGGGGCCGCTGACGTTGATCAGGAAGGGGCGGGACGGTTCCACTGCGGGCGGGAGCATATCGCGAGGCGGCGTGCCAGGCCTGCATGTGCAAGTTGCGCTCAACTTGCACATGCAGGCCTGGCACGCTAGGCTATTTGAACAATGGTTCAAACGGTAGCCGAAACGGAACGAGCAGTAGAGCGAAAGCGGCAGATCCTCGAGGGAGCCGCCAGGGTCTTCCGACGGCAAGGACTGCACGCAGCGGGGATGCGCGAGATCGCCGGCGAGCTCGACATGCACGTCGGCAACCTCTACTACTACTTCGAGAACAAGCAGGCCCTGCTGGCGTTCTGCCAGGAGGACGCGCTGTCGGGGCTGCTGGAGCTGGCGGACACCATCCGCAAGGGCTCGGGGTCGGCCCGGGAGAAGCTCCGTCGCCTGATTGTTGGCCACATCGAGCTGCTGAACGAGAAGACCCCCGGCTCGCTCGCCCATCTCGAAGTCGAAGCCCTCGACGAGGAGTGGCGCGAGAAGATCCAGCCCGGTCGTGACCGGTACGAGCGGGTCTACCGGACCCTGATCCGACAGGGCATCGATGAGGGATCGCTGCGCGACGTCGATCCCCACGTCGCCACGATGGCCATCCTCGGGGCGCTCAACTGGACGGTCAAGTGGTTCCGGCCGCAGGGGCGCCGGCCGGCGGCCGACATCGGGCACGAGTTCGCGACGCTGCTGGTCGACGGCCTCAGTCGCCGCTCGGAGGACGAAGAGAGTTGACGGCCGACACCACCACCCTGACGCTCGTGGTCAACGGCGAGGAGCACCGGGTCGCCTTCCCGACCCATCACACCCTCCTCGAAGTGCTCCGCGAGGAGTGCGGCCTGACCGGCACCAAGCACGGTTGTGAGCTCGGCGAGTGTGGCGCCTGCACCGTGCTCGTCGACGGCCGACCGGTGCTCTCGTGCCTAGCGCTCGCCGCCGAGATGGAAGACAAGCGCATCGAGACAATCGAAGGAATGCAGGAGGCGAACGAGCTTCACCCACTGCAGCTGACCTTCGCCGACCTCGGCGCGGCGCAATGCGGCTACTGTACGCCCGCGATTCTCCTGACCGCCCAGGCACTGCTCCAGAGCAACCCGTCCCCGACCGAGCAGGAGACCCGCGACGCTCTGGCCGGTGTGCTGTGCCGCTGCACCGGCTACATCAAGATCCTGCAGGCGGTCGAGGGCGCCGCCGCTCTCCAGCGGGGCGAGGAATGGCAGGCGCCGGAGGAGGCGTTGTACGGCGAGCCGGCCGGCAAGCTCACCGGTCCGGCGCTCGAGGAGCGGAACGATGGCTGAGCCGGCGCGTAAACCGACGACCGAGCCGTCCGAGCGGCCGGCACGCGCAACCCGTCTGATCGGCAAGCCGTTCCGCCGCGTCGACGGGCGCGCCAAGGTGACCGGCGTGACCCGCTTCGCCGACGATCTGACCTTCCCCCGGATGTGCCACATGTGCCTCGTCCGGTCGACCGTGCCGCACGCTCGCATCGTCTCCATCGACACCTCCGAGGCGGCAGAGGTCCCGGGCGTTCTCGGCTTCCTGACCGGCGAGTCGATGCCCAACACTTTCGGCATCATGCCGGTCTCCGAGGACGAGCACGCACTCTGTCCCGACAAAGTCCGCATGGTCGGCGACCCGGTGGCGGCGGTCGCAGCGGTCACCGAGGACGCGGCCTACGAGGCGTCGCTCAAGGTGCGGGTCGAGTACGAGGCGCTCGAGACGATCGCCTCGGTCGAGCAGGCGCTGGCCACCCCCGAGCCGCGCATCCACGACTACAGCAAGGCGGGCGGCAACATCCACAAGCTCGCCTCGCTCGAGTTCGGCGACGTCGAGGCCGCCTTCGCGGACGCCGACCTGGTGCTCGAGGACAACTGCTTCTACGAGGGCAATACGCACCTTGCGATGGAGCAGCACGCGACGGTAGCGATCCCCGAAGACATCGACCGGGTGACTGTCTACTCCTCCACCCAGACACCCCACTACGTCCATCGCGCGCTCTCCAAGGTGCTCGACATCCCGGCCTCGAGGATCCGAGTGGTCGCCTGTCCGAACGGTGGCGGCTTCGGCGGCAAGAGCGATCCGTTCAACCACGAGATCGTCGCCGCGAAGATGGCGCTCCATCTCGGCCGGCCGGTCAAGATCGTGCTGCGCCGCGAAGAGGTCTTCTACTGCCATCGCGGGCGGCACCCGGTCCAGATGTGGCTCAAGACCGGCTTCAAGAGCGACGGCACGATCACCGGCCAGCACCTGAAGAGCGCCCTCGACGGCGGCGCCTACGGCAGCTACGGCGTCGCGTCCACCTACTACACCGGCGCCCTTCAGACGGTGACCTACAAGCTGCCGCACTACCGGTTCGACGGCATCCGGACCTACACCAACAAGCCGCCCTGCGGACCGAAGCGCGGCCACGGAACGCCGCAACCCCGATTCGCCTGGGAGGTCCACCTCGACAAGGCGGCGCACCGACTCGGTATCGATCCGGCCGACCTGCGGCTCAAGAACCTGGAGGATCCCGAGACCGTTACCGCCAACTGGCTCAGGGTCGGCACGATCGGCCTGCGCCGGTGCATCGAGGCGGTGGTCGAGGGGAGCGGCTGGCGGGAGCGCTACGGTCAGCTGCCCGAGGGGCGCGGTCTGGGGCTCGCCTGCGGCGCCTACCTGTGCGGATCCGGTCTGCCGATCTACTGGAACCACATGCCGCAGACGGGCGTTCAGCTGCTCCTCGACCGCTCGGGCCGAGTGGCGGTCTATTGCGGCGAGACCGAGATCGGCCAGGGCTCGGACTCGGTGCTGGCCGCGGTCGTGGCCGAGACGCTCGGCATCGATCTGAACGACATCCGGCTGTGCGTCGGCGACACCGATCTGACGCCGGTCGACCTCGGCAGCTACTCGTCGCGTGTCACGCTGATGATGGGCAACGCCGCGATCGAGGCGGCGGAGCGCGCGCGGAAGATGCTCGCGCAAGCGGTCTCCAAGCGTCTCGAGATCCCCGAGGCGCGGCTGGTCTTCGCCGAGCGTCGGGTGTTCGACGCCGAGGATCCCGAGAACGGCTGTAGCTTCGCCGACGCGTGCATCGCCGCCGAGGCTCAGTTCGGGACCCTGGGCACGGTCGGCTCCTACACCCCGCCGCGCTCGCCCGGCCGGTTCAAAGGCGCGGGCGTCGGGCCCTCGCCGACCTACTCGTACTCGGCCTGCGTGATCGAGGTCGAGGTCGATCCCGCGACCGGCCTCTACCGGCCAGCGCACGTCTGGATCGCCCACGACATCGGTCGCTCGATCAACCCGGTGCTGGTCATGGGCCAGATCGAGGGTTCGGTCTACATGGGCCTGGGCGAAGCGATGATGGAAGAGCAGGCGTTCCGGCAGCTGCCGAAGCGTCTCTCGCGCGCCCTCGTCCACAAGATGCCCTCGCTCCTCGAGTACAAGAGTCCGACCTTCCACGAGATGCCGCCGGTGACCAGCTACATCATCGAAGACCCCGACTCGCGCGGGCCGTTCGGCGCCAAGGAGGTCGGCCAGGGACCCCTGCTGCCGGTACCTCCGGCACTCGCCAACGCGGTGTTCGACGCGGTCGGCGTGCGCGTCGATCAGGTGCCGATCCAGCCGCACATGATCCTGAAGGCGCTCGCCGCAAAGCGTCAGGGTGCGGAGCCGCGCTACGGGCCGTCCGCCTTCCCTGCCGTCGACTTCGGGGAGACGATCCGCGTGCCCACTCCCGCCGAGGGCGGCGACGGCCACGCGGTCCGCGAGTTCGAGCGCCGCCTGCACAAGAGTACGCGCGCCTCGAGCGGCACCATGGCCGAGCGCGAAGAGGCGCTCAAGGGCAAGAAGGAGCTGACGACCCGATAATGCTCCGCCTACCCGCCTTCACCTTCCGTCTGCCGGCCACCCTCGAGGAGGCCTGCTCGCTGATCGCGAACGAGGAATCGACGCGCCTGGTAGCTGGTGGTACCGACCTCTGGCCGAACATGAAACGCCGGCACCAGACCGCCGAGACCGTCGTCTCGCTGATGCGCATCCCCGAGCTCACCGGCATCCACGACGGCAACGGTTCGGGGGAGCTGCGGATCGGTGGCACCACGACGCTCGACGCCGTCGAATCGGACCCACTGGTGTACCTGCGCTATCCGGCCCTGGCGCGAGCGGTCGAGTCGATCTCCTCTCCCCCGCTCCGCAACATGGGGACGATCGGCGGCAACATCTGCGTCGACACTCGCTGCACCTACTACAACCAGACCGAGGACTGGCGGCGATCGATCGACTATTGCCTGAAGGAGACGGGCTCGATCTGCTGGGTGGCGCCCAACTCGCCCAAGTGCTGGGCGCACTCGGCGTCCGACTCGGCCCCGATCCTGGCCGCCCTGAACGCGCGCGTGCGGCTCGTCTCGACAGGCGGCGACCGGGCGATCCCCCTCGAGCAGCTCTACCGGAACGACGGCATCGACTACCTGACCAAGCGGCCGGACGAGATCCTCACCGAGGTTCTGCTGCCGAGCGGCAGCGACGACACCAGTTGCCGGTCGTCGTTCTGGAAGCTGCGGCGCCGCCGATCGATCGACTTCGCCGTCCTCTCGGTCGGTGCCGCGGTCTGGACCGACAGCGGCGGCACGGCCACCGAAGCGCGCATCTGGCTCGGCTCGGTCGGCTCGCAGCCGCTCTTCGCCCGCAAGGCGTCCGAGCTCCTGGTCGGCGGCAAGCTCGAGCCCGAGAGACTGGCCGAAGCCGGCCGTCTGGCGCGCAAGGTCGCGACCCCGATGGACAACACGGATTTCCTGACCCAGTGGCGGGGCGTCATGGTCGAGCGCTACGTCGAGGCGGCGCTCCGGGAGATCGCGGGCCTGCCGCAGGAGCGCTTCTCGCCGCAGCACGGCCACCTGCTCACCGGGTAACCGAACCTTGCGCGCTAGAATCCCGGCGCCAGCAGGATGACAAGCGACCGGACCACCGAGAGCCCGGGGTTCTCTCGGGAGGAGACCGCAGTCGGCAACGGCTCGCGTGACGGGTCGTCGTCCGCGGCGCTCGACGGCGGGCGCTTCGCTCCTGGGACCGTCGTCGATGCGCGCTATCGAATCGTCGGCCTGCTCGGCCGCGGCGGCATGGGCGAGGTGTACCGCGCCGACGACTTGAAGCTGGGCGAGCCGGTCGCTCTCAAGTTCCTACCCGAGACGCTCACCCACGACGGCGCCGCCCTGGCGCGGTTTCATCGCGAGGTCCGAACCGCGCGGCAGATCACCCACCGCAGCGTGGTCCGGGTTCACGACATCGGCGAGGTCGATGGGGTGCCGTTCATCTCCATGGAGTACGTGGATGGCGAGGACCTGGCTTCCCTGCTGATACGAATCGGACGGCTGCCGCAGGACAAGGCGCTCGAGCTCACCCGCCAGCTCTGCGCCGGACTCGCCGCGGCACACGAGCGCGGGGTCCTGCATCGCGATCTGAAGCCCGCCAACGTCATGATCGACGGCGCCGGACGCGCGAAGATCAGCGACTTCGGGCTCGCCGGGCTGGCGTCGGAGCTCGGTCGGGAGTTCGTCGGCACACCGGCCTACATGGCCCCCGAGCAGCTGGCCGAGGGTAAGACCTCGTTCGCGAGCGACGTCTACTCGCTCGGCCTCGTGCTCTGGGAGATGTTCGCCGGCAAGCCCGCGTTCCAGGCCTCGAGCCGAGAGGAGCTGATGGCGCTTCAGCGCTCGACCGACTCGGAGTCGCTGTCGACGGAGGTCTCCGGGCTCGACGAACGTATCGAACAGGTCCTGCGCCGGAGCCTGCACCACAATCCCACACGGCGACCGCAGTCGGCGCTCGACCTCGCGGCCGCGCTGCCGGGCGGTGACCCGCTGGCGGAGGCGCTGGCGGCCGGTGAGACCCCTTCCCCCGAGATGGTCGCCAGGGTAGGTGGCCAGGCCGTCCTCTCGAGACCGATCGCCGCGGCCCTGCTCCTCGCCACCCTCGCCCTTCTGGCGGCGGTACTGACGCTGCTGCCGAAGACCAACGCCACGTCGATCGGCGTACCCCTCGAACGGCAGGTCCTGGCGCACCGAGCCCAGAGCCTGCTCGAGCTCGCCGGCTGGGAAGGCCGGTACCAGGCTAGCGGCTGGGGCCATAGCGGTGATCTCGTCTCGAGCCCGAGCGAAAGGAGAACTCTGGAGGCCTGGAAGGAGCTGGCGGCGCAGCGGCCGACGTTCCTCACGTTCTGGTACCGAACCTCACCCCAGCCGATTCAGCCGACCAGGCGTTGGTTTCTGAGAGTCACCCCCGACGACCCTCCCGTGCTCGACCTCGCCGTCGCTAGCGTCGAGCTCGACGGTGACGGCAGGCTGCGGTCGATTCTCGTGCCGCCGGCCAGCGAGAGGCCCGTCGCGAGGGCCGAGGAGACTGATTGGCGCCCCTTTTTCGAGGCGGCCGGTCTCTCGATCTCCGACTTCCGGGAGATCGACGTCGACCGACCGCCGCCGGTGTTCGGAGACTCACCCAGATCCTGGATCGGGACGTACCCTGGCCAGCCCAGTCCGACCGTTCGTGTCGACGCGGTCGCCGACGGCAGCCGGCCGTCCTGGTGGCGACTGGCCGATGGCGAGTCCATTGCCGAGGATCGAGCAGCGGAACAAGAGGCGGCAGCTTCGAGGCTGGTGCTCTTGATCGCGGCCGCGGTCTGGATCGTAGCCGGCCGTCTTGCGTATCTCCACTTCGTGTCGGGCCGTGGTGACCGGAAGGTCTCGTTCCGCCTCGCAGCCTTCGTGGCCGTCGCCTTCTTCGTCATCTTCCTACTGCTGCAACGACTCGACGCCGGCCCACCATCGATGGGGCAGCTCTTCTCGGCCGTGGCGACCGCGGCCATGCTGGCGGTGCTCTCCTGGATCCTATACATGAGTATCGAGCCCATTGCTCGCCGGTACTGGCCGCGTCAGCTCACTGCGTGGACTCGGCTGCTCTCGGGCGACGTCAGCAACCCTCTCGTCGGGCGCGACGTCCTCTTCGGTCTGGCGATCTCCGGCGCCCTCCTGGTGCTGAAGCTGGCGCTCAATCTGCTCCATCCCGCCGGACCGTCCATGACGTGGATTCCACCCTGGGGAGCTCGGTCGCTCTCCGGCGTCGGAGTCGTGCTTGCTGGCGTCATTTCGCCGTTGGTCGTCCTGGTTCCGATGATCCTCATGCTCCTGCTGGTGCTCTGTCGAGCCCTCCTACGGCGTCGGCTACCGTCGGTCGTCGCGGCCGCCGGGCTGATGATCGCCTTCAACTTCTCGTTCCAGCCCGATGGGATGACGCTGGCCAACGCACTCTGGCCGCTCGCCCTGGTCCTGGTGGGAGCGTGGATCGGTCTGCTCGCCGTGGTGGCCATGGTCTTCTTCACCGCCAATCTGACCTTGAGCCCGGTCAGCGCCGATCCGTCGATCTGGTGGAGCGTCAACTCGGCACCGGCCTGGGTCGCCATCGCACTGCTGGCGATCTGGGCCTATCGAGCAGCGGTTCGTGGTGGTACCGAGACCCCCCAGAACACCAGCTAGTCGCGGCGACGGAAGCGATAGAGCACCGCGCCGATCGCGAGCGCGATCGCGGCGGCGATCAGGTTGACGGGCTGGGCACTGGCGGCAAAGGCCAGCGCCAGCAGGCTCGCCGCGATCGGGATCACCGGACCGCCGGGAAGCCGGAACCGCCCCCCCGGGCTGCCGAGCTTGCGGCGCAGGACCGGCACCGCGGCGGTCGTGCCGAGATAGGTGACCAGCCGCGCGACCACCGAGAGCGCGGCCAGACCGACGAAGGTGCCGGTGAGGGCAAGCGGGATGGCGATCGCGGACTGCAGCACGATGGCGTTGGCCGGCGTCTGGAAGCGAGGATGGACGGCCGCCAGGAACCTCGGGCCGAAGCCGTCGCACGCCAGCGCGTAGAGGTAGCGCGGGCCGGCCAGAATGGTGTTGTGGTTGGTGCCGAGGATCGACACGGCGCCACCCACGGTCAGCATCCAGCCTCCCCACGAGCCGAGGAAGCGCCGCGCGGCATCGGCCAGCGGGGTCGACGAGGAGCCGGCTTCCGGCAGCGTGCCGAGGACCACCCACTGGACCAGGACGTACAGCACCGTCACCAGGGTGATCTGGGTGAGGAGCGCGAACGGGATATCGCGCCTCGGCCGCTTGAACTCGCCCGCGGGCGCCGGGGTGTTCTCGAACCCGGCGTAGGCGTAGAGCAGAAGCAGAGCGGCTCCGACCAGGCCGCCCGGTTCGGTCGCCGTCTGCGACCGGACGGTCTCGACCGAGACCAGCCAGATCCCGCCGCCGACGAAGATCAGGAGCGGGATCACCTTGGTGGCGACCATCAAGACCGACGTACGGATGCTCGCCTTGACGCCGGCGACGTTGATCGCCGTCAGCGCCAGGAGCGGCAAAAGGACCGCTACCGTCCGGCCCGGGCCCTGCGCCGCTCCCGGCCACCAGTAGGAGACCGCCTGGGCAAAGCCGGCCGAGAGCGACGACACCGACGCGACGCGCGCGAGCCAGGTCATCCAGCCGACCTCGAAGCCGACGAAGTCGCCGAAGGCGGCACGCGCGTAGAGATACCCACTTCCCGTTTCCCGGAAGTGCGTCGACGCCTCGGCGAAGCAGAGGACGATCAGCGCCACGGCCAGGCCGGCGAGGCCGACCGCCCAGAGGCTGGCGGGACCGAGCAGCGCCGCCGCCGCCGCGGGCAGCAGATAGACGCCGCTGCCAATGACGTCATTGAGCGAGTAGCTGACGATCTCCCAGCGCGAGACCGCTCGTCTGAGTCCCTGCCGTGCCTCCGGCATCGACTCAGGCGGAGCGCGTCACCAGCAGCTCGATGGCACCGTTCGCGACCGTGACGTCCAGCACCTCGAATCCGGGCCACTCGATCTCGAGCGAGTTCTCCAGATCCTGCTCGGGAATGCCGAGTCGCTCGCTCACGGTGCCGAGCGAGAGCTTCAGAACGGAAAACCGCATCCAGGGCGATCCGCCCAGGCGGATCCGGCCCCGGCTCGCCTGGGGGCTGCCGTAGATACCGATCGGCAGGTCGCTCCGGCCGAGCAGGGGCAAGAGTTCCTCGAGCTTCTCGACCGTCTCGAGCTCCTTGTCGCTCAGCCGGTCGCGCGGGAGCTCGGAGAGATTCACGATCAACTCGAAACCGACCTCGTCGCCGTCGATCTCGGCGCGAATCTGGTGGGCGAGCTCGAGCACCCGCCGGCCCTCCGGATGGCGCGACAGCCCCGCCATCGCCAGATCCCGCAGGTCGGCCTCGACCAGCCGCAGGTTGAGCTCCTGACCCTGCCCGCGCTTTCGGTCCGCTCGCACCTCGGGGAACCGATCGGCGATCCGCTTCTCGGCCAGCGCCGCCTCCTCGAGGAGTGAGACCTGCCGACCGTCACCTCCGAACGGCGAGGTCGGCAAACCGACCAGTCCGCCCTTGACCACCACGAACACCATCGCTCCGACAGCGAAGCCGAGCAGCAAGAGCAGCAGAACCGAGCGCCAGCTCATCCGAGATCTCCGAAGCGCACACGATAGCAGGCAAAAAGCTTCACAGACGGACGAGTTTGAACGGCGTAGGGTGGTTCGTAATGGCCGACCGGATCCGCCATCTCGTGCTCTGTCCAGGCTGTTCGATGCAGTACGACGCTTCGCAGCTGGAGCCGGGCGACCGCTTCCACTGCGGCTGCGGGCAGCTGGTGCGGGTTCCCAAGCCGGAGGGTCACGACGCCGCCGTGGTCCGCTGCTCGTCGTGCGGAGCGCCACGCCGCCATCAGGAAGCCAGGTGCTCGTTCTGCGACTCCTCCTTCACGCTACACGAGCGCGATCTCCACACGATCTGCCCTCGCTGCACCGCTCGCATCAGTGATCGAGCTCGGTTCTGCCACTCGTGCGGAGCGACGATCGCGCCCCAGGCGAGTGCCGGCACGCCGACAAACTTCGACTGTCCCGCGTGCGACAACGGGCACAAGCTGCAGTCGAGACGGCTGGACGAACGCGAGCTGTCGGTGCTCGAATGCGGCGCCTGTGCGGGTCTCTGGGTGCCGAACGAGGTGTTCCAACGCCTCGCCTCGAACGCCGAAGAGGTGCGGACGGCGGTCGCCGCGCTCGGCAACAACGGGGACACCACACCGGTGCCGATCAAGCCGATCGAGATGGAGCAGCGCCTCTACCGGCCGTGCACGATCTGCGGCCTGCTCATGCACCGCCGCAACTACGGCCGCAAGAGCGGCGTCATCGTCGACACCTGCCGCGATCACGGAGTCTGGTTCGACGAGGGCGAGCTCGCCCAGATCCTCCGCTGGCTTCAGAGAGGCGGTGCCAAGCGGGCGAATCTCGAGGCCGACCTCGAGCAACAGCAGATCGACCGTCACGAGAACCTCTACGGCCCCAAGGCGGAGCCGCCGGAGCTCGCCGCCGAGGCCCGGTCGATGGCCGACCTGGTCGTGCCGGTGATCGACTTCCTGGGCTATTTCGTCTAGGCGTCCGATCCGGGCTGCAACCGGACAGTACCGCTCGCCGAAGGTAGGGGCGAGAACAGTCGATTGGTGCGCACCTCTCGACACCCGACGCAACCCAGTTCAACCAACCGATTGGAGAACCAAGTCATGTACACCCGGAAGTTCCTCGTCAGTGCCATCGCCATCCTGCTGGTCGCCGCGACGGCATTCGCCGGCAGCTACACCACCGAGCAGCCCGACATCGTCGACACCGCGGTCGCCGCCGGCTCGTTCACCACCCTCGCCGCGGCTCTTCAGGCCGCGGATCTGGTCGACGCTCTCAAGGGCGACGGACCGTTCACCGTCTTCGCTCCGACCGATGAGGCGTTCGCCAAGCTCCCCGAGGGTACGGTCGACAACCTGCTCAAGCCCGAGAACAAGGACCAGCTCGCCGCGATCCTCACGTACCACGTGGTCTCGGGTACCTACGAGAGCGGCGCGGTCGTCTCGATGCCCGGCGCCGACACCCTGCAGGGTGGCAGCCTGACCTTCTCGACCGACGACAACGGAGTCATGGTCAACGGTGCCAAGGTCGTGCAAGCGGACGTCAACGCGTCGAACGGCGTGATCCACATCATCGATAGCGTTCTGCTCCCGCAATGATCACCAGCGCGGCTGCCGCGGGGCTATCCAGCCCCGCGGCTTCCGTTCTACTATTCCCCGACATGACGGCCGACTCCGCGGATCGAGCGCCTTCGGTACTGGGGCGTATCGCCGCTGGGAATCCAGACGCGGTCCAGGACTGTATCGACCAGTACTCGGGCCTGATCTGGTCGATCGCGCGCAGCATGATGCGCACCACGGCCGATGCCGAAGACGCGGTGCAGGACATCTTCCTGTCGCTCTGGAAGAACGCCGCCAGCTTCGACGCCACGAAATCCTCCGAGAAGTCCTTCGTCGCGATGGTCGCCCGGCGACGCCTGATCGACACGCTCCGCAAGGCGGGGCGCCGGCCGAAGCTGGTGGCGATGCCCGAGGACGGCCCGGATCCCGCCAGCGACGATCACCTGGCGACCGAACGCGGAGTCGAGGCGTTGATCGCGGCGGAGCTGCTGCAGGAGCTCAAGCCGGATCAGCGCAAGGTGATCGAGCTCTCCATCTACCAGGGGATGTCGCACAGCGAGATCGCCGACCTGACGGACATCCCGATCGGCACCGTCAAGTCCCACATCTGGCGAGGCCTCAACCTCGTTCGGCAGCGGATCGCCCAGCTCGACGAGCGGACCGGGACGGTGACGGCATGAACGCGAGCCAAGAGCGACTGTTCGAGCTGCTCGCCACGAAGGCCACAGAAGGTCTGTCGCAGGAGGAGGCCGACAGCCTCGATAACCTGCTGATCGGCTTCCCGGAGGTCGATCCGCGCGGCTTCGACCGTGCCGCGGCCGCCGTCCACCTGGCGCTCCTGGGACCGGAGCAGACGATGCCCACTGACGTGAAGCTGCGGCTGGTCGAGACCGGCGAGCGGCAGCTCGGGCCCGACTCGGAGCCGGATACGCCGCCCAGGACGACCGCGGGCGCTCGGCTCGGCCCGTTAGGGTGGTGGGCCGCCGCGGCTGTGCTCACGATCGCCGTCCTTGGCTGGTGGCCGCGCCTCCAGCCCGATGCGAAGAGCGTCCCGCAGGCTGCCGAGTCCTTCACCGTGACCGCGGAGAGCCTGGCCCAGGACCCGGCGACCCTGAGACTCACCTGGACGGCCACCGAGGACAGCACCGCGGTCGGAGCTTCTGGTGAAGTGATCTGGAACAACGAGCGCCAGGCCGGGTTCATGCGCTTCGCCGGCCTCGAGGTCAACGACCCGACCGAGTTCCAGTACCAGCTCTGGATCTTCGACCGGGCGCGCGACGAGCGCTACCCCGTCGATGGCGGAGTCTTCGACGTCTCGGCAGACGGCACCGAGATCGTCGTTCCGATCGACGCCAAGATCGACGTCAGCGAGCCCTACCTGTTCGCCGTCACCGTAGAGCGGCCGGGCGGCGTGGTGGTCTCGACGCGCGAGCGCATCGCGCTCATCGCCCAGGCCTAGCGCCGCTACCAGTCGACCGGTAGCCTCACCTGCCGGCCCTCCCCGTCCCGGTAGACCAGATAGCCCATCCGGCGGCCGAAGAGATAGAGGTCGCGCAGCAGCTCGACGTCCTTGCGACAGTAGTCCTCGACCAGGTCGAGCCGACCCTCGCGCACCCACTGCAGGCTCTCGAGCCCGTCGGCCGACTTGCTGTCGCCCAGCGTCTCCTCCGCCAGATGGGTGAGGCCGACGCGGAAGCCGATCCGTCGATGTACCTCTTCGAGCAGGTCGAGCGTCGGTAGCCGCCGCACATAGTCGATCCCGGTATAGCCGTTCAGCACCGAGTAGTCGAACTTCTTGACGTTGAAGCCGATGACCAGATCGGCCGCTTCGAGGCGGGCGATCAGGTCTTCGACCTGGTCCTCGCCGAACACCTCGAAGCGGCCTTCCTCCAGGTGCAAGACGACGCCGATCGCCACCAGCATCCGATAGGCCTTGCCCCACCCCCCCACCTCGGCGGCCGAGCGCCGCGTCTCGAGGTCGAAGAGCACGGTGTTGTGGACCGCGCCGGGCGGCACCGGCAGCGAGATCGGACCCGAACGCTGGGCGCGCCGTTCGGGCGGGGCCGGCTCCGACCCGGACTTCTCGACGGGGTCGCCGGCCGGCAGCGGCGCCGGCTCCGGCTCGTCCAGGTACTCCCAGAACGCCCGCTCGCTGTCCCGGCGGGCTCGCCAGTCGTATGGGCGCGGCGGAGCCGCGGGCTCGGGAGCGACCGGAGGTGGCGCCGGAGGCGCGGCCACCTCGTGGTCCGGCTCTGACTCCTCCTCGACGTGTGCCTCCCCTATCCTGCCCCGCTCGTCGTAGCGTCGCGAGCCCGGCGCTTCCAGTTCGAGCTCGGTAACGGGCTCGATCGCCGGCATCTCGGGCGCGACGATCTCCTCCACCGCGTCGTCTCTGCCGAGCAGGATGCGCAGGAGGTGCGCCGCACCGTCCTTGTCGAGCGGTCGGTTGCCGTTGCCGCACTTGGGCGACTGCACGCACGACGGGCAGCCGTCATCACACGAGCAGCCGTCGAGCAGATCGAGCACTCGCTCGAGCAGCTTCGGAAGCTCCTGGAAGCCGCGCGCGGCGATTCCGACGCCGCCCGGGTGGCCGTCGTAGATGAAGACGCAGCCACAACGGGTCTGGGGATGGCGCGGCATCGAGATGCCACCGATGTCTCCCCGATCGCAGAGGGCGTGGAGCGGAAAGAGGGAGATCGCCGCGTGCTCCGCGGCGTGCAGCGAGCCCATGAAGTGCTCTTCCCGGAGCTCGAGCGTCCGCTGGATCGCCCGGGGCGCCAGCCACCAGAGCCCCACCGTCTCGTAGCGGACCGGCGGCAGGTCGAGCGTCTGCTGGTCGAGCACCACCTGCCCCTGGATCTTCTTGCGCTGGAATCCGACCACTCGCTCGGAGACCAGGAGACGGCCGAGGCGGACCGTCAGTGGGCCCTCCGTTCTCTCGTCCAGAAGCTCGCGGATCTCGGTCTCCTTCTCGGTCAACGGCGTCGTGAAGTAGTCGACCTGGACCGGCTCCGCGTGCACCTGGGCACCGTCGAGATCGAGCTCGCGCACCAGGTACTGGCGTCCCTGATGAAGATAGATCGCCCCGGGATGGCATTCGTGCAGCACCCGGACGCCGTCGACGGTGCCGATGACCCGGCCGGCCGAGGCGTCGAGGATGGTCGAGCTCGAGCCCGCGCCCCGGAGGCTGACGCCTCGCTGGGGCCGGCGCTCGCGGGCGTAGATCTCCGAGCCGTCGGCCGCTTCGACCAGTCGGTTTTCTCGGAGAAGCTCCCCTACCACCGGGGCGTGATCGCGCAGGTAGGCCCGATCGCCGTCTCTACGCAGCGGCTCTTCGGCGGCCGCGCACAGCAGGTGCTTGCGACTGATCGGCTCGTTACGTGGGTCGACGACCAACTGCTCGCACGGTCGACCGACGAACTCGTCCGGATGGTCCAGCAGGTACTGATCGAGGGCGTCGGGCAGGGCGACGAGCGCGGTGATCGACTCCTTGCCGGCGCGCCCGACCCGACCCGAGCGCTGCCAGGTCGCCATGATGCTGCCCGGATACCCGACCAGGATGCAGGCGTCGAGGCCGCCGACGTCGATCCCCATCTCCAGCGCCGAGGTCGAGATCACCCCGTCCAGATGCCCTTCGAACAGCTGGCGCTCGATGTCGCGCCGCTCTTCGGCCAGAAAGCCCGACCGGTAGCAGCCCACCTTGCGAGCGAGCGTGGAGTCCTGCTGCCGCAGCCACTGGTACAGGAGCTCGGTGATCCGCCGGGCTTTGGTGAAGACGATCGTCTTGAGACCCGCTTTGAGCAGCCGGACGAGTAGATCGAGGGCGAGGGTGTAGGGACTCGCCACCGGACGCAGCAGCAGGAAGTGCCGGCCCTCGCGCGGCGCGCCCGACTCCGAGATCCACTCGAACGACTGTCCGGTCAGCTCGCGGGCGAACTCGCCGGCGTTGGCCGCCGTCGCCGACGAGGCGATCAGGACCGGATCCGCGCCCTGCGCTCGGCAGAGCCTCAGAAGCCGCTCGAGCACGTGATGGAAGTGGCTGCCGAAGATGCCTCGGTAGGTATGGAGCTCGTCGAGCACCACCCAGCTCAGCTCGCGCAGAAACGGCGCCCAGCTCTGCCAGTAGCTCAGCATCCCCAGGTGCAACATGTCGGGGTTCGAGATGACCACCCGCGGTGGCGCCTTCTTGATCAGCTCGCGGACCGAACGGGGCGTGTCGCCGTCGTAGATCTCGCAGCCGAAACCGTCCTGTCCTTCGAGGCCGGAAGCCGCCACCAGTCCGGTGAACTTGCTCCGCTGGTCCTGTCCGAGCGCCTTGAGCGGATAGAGAAAGAGCGCATGACCGGGCTGGCGCTGGAGGGCACGCTCGAGGACCGGCAGCTGAAAGATGAGCGATTTGCCGGAGGCCGTCGGGGTAGTGACCAGGACGTTGCGGCTCTGGCGTGCCGCCGCCAGGCCGGCCACCTGGTGCGACCAGAGGCGGTCGACGCCGCGGCTCGTAAGACCTTCGACGAGCGGGCTGGGCAACGCCGGATCGAGCTCCCCGAAGGCCGCCTCGGCGGGCGGCAGATAGAGGGAGTGCACGAGCTGCGGACCGAGCTCTCGATCCGACTGGAGCGACTCGACGATGGTCGCTGCGCCCTCGACTCCGATTCCCGCCATCCGCTCTCGTTACCGGCCTGCATTATCCACCACGTCCGTGATAAACAACGGCCCATGCTGCGCGACGGCGTCCGAAGGCTCGGCCCCCTGGCGTTGATTCTGCTCGCTTGCTCCGGCTCCACCGGCAGCGGCGAAGCCGAACAGCCACGGATCGCCCTGGTGATCCATGGCGGCGCGGGGACGATCCGGCCCGAGAACGTGTCGGCCGAGCGCGAGGCGGCGTACAGGTCCGCGCTCACCGCGACCCTCGAGGCGGGCATCGCGCTCCTGCACGAGGGTGCCAGCAGTCTCGACGTGGTCGAGACGGTGATCCGCCGAATGGAGGACGATCCCCTCTTCAACGCCGGACGGGGCGCCGTCTTCACCGCCGAAGGGAGGAACGAGCTCGATGCGTCGATCATGGACGGCTCGACTAGCCTCGCCGGCGGGGTCGCCGGAGTGACCCGGGTCCGCCACCCGATCACCGCCGCGCGCGCGGTTATGGAGAAGACCGAGCATGTGCTTTTGGCCGGTAGCGGCGCCGAGCGGTTCGCCGACGCGCAGGGCCTCGAGATGGTCGACCCGGAGTTCTTCTGGACCGAGCGGCGTTGGAAGTCGCTCGAGCGTGCTCGCGAAAGGGAGCACGTGGGTGCGAGTGGTGGGGCCGCGGCCGCGTTCGGAACGGTCGGCGCGGTGGCCCTCGACCGGGACGGCCGCCTGGCGGCTGGGACCTCGACCGGCGGCATGACCAACAAGAAACACGGTCGGATCGGCGACTCGCCGATCATCGGCGCCGGTACGTACGCCAACTCGGAGTGCGGCGTCTCCTCCACCGGCCACGGCGAGTACTTCATTCGCTTCGCCGTCGCCTTTGACATCTGCGCCCGGCTCCGTGCGGCCGATCTGACGATTCAGGAGGCCGCTGACCAGGTCATCCACGGCGTCCTCCACGAGGCCGGCGGCGAGGGCGGCATCATCGCGCTCGACGCCTCGGGCAACCCCGCCCTGGTCTTCAACACCGATGGCATGTACCGCGGCTACGCGCTCGCCGACGGCCAGCTCAACGTCGCGATCTTCAAAGACAAATAGCCAGTACTGGCACAGAGGAGAGAATCAATGCCTGTTCGCAATGCATCCGCACGCTGGGAAGGCGGCCTCAAGGACGGGGCCGGCAGCATGAAGATGGGAAGCGGCGCCTACGAGGGGAAGTACTCGTTCGGCAGCCGGTTCGAGGAGGACCCGGGTACCAACCCGGAGGAGCTGATCGCAGCGGCCCACGCCGGTTGCTTCTCGATGGCGCTCTCGGCCGGCCTCGGCAAATCGGGGTTCTCGCCCCAGAGCGTCGCGACCCAGGCCAAGGCCTACCTCGAGAAGGTCGGCGAGGGCTTCCAGATCACTCGCATCGAGCTGACCACGGTAGCCAGCGTGCCCGACATCGACGACGCGACCTTCCAGGAGCACGCCAACGGCGCCAAGGAGAACTGCCCGGTGTCGAAGGCCCTGGCCGGCGTCGAGATCTCCCTCGACGCGACCCTGCAGACGTAGGCTCTCTCAGGTGGTTGTCAGGGCGATGATGTGAAGTCGTCGATCAGGAAGGCGCCGCCCTCCGCTCCGGCGGAGCCTGACGGCAGACCGATCACGACCGACGTCACTGGCTGGCCGCCGTTGCGCAGTCCTCGCGCGCGAGCACGGGTCCTGGTGCCCTTGATCAGACTCACCTCGCCGTCCGCGGCGCTCCTGCCGCGAGCGGCCAGGTAGTCGACTCCGATCCGCTTCGCCCGCCGCCGCGGCACCTTGGTGCGGCCCACGAATCGGAGGTCCTCTCCCGCCTCGGACACGTAGAGGGCGACGAAGTACTTCCGCCGCTGCTGCTGCAGCGTCAAGACCACCGGATCGCTCGAGCCCTCGATTCGCAGGATCTCGACCTCGCCGTTGCCAAGATCGACGTTCTGCGGATTGATCAGGAAGCTCGCCTGGTAGATGCTCTCGCCGCTCGGCTCGTTGGAGCGCAGGAAGCGTCTCGCCGTGGTCCCGTCCACTGGCACTTCGAGCGCGTTGTCGCTACCGCCAAGGCCCGGTCCGACGACCCGCAGGCCACCGCTCCGCTCCGACCAGTCGCCGGTATCACCGCTCTCGAAGTCGGTGGCGAAGAGCGGCCGTCCACGCATTCGGTAGACCGAGCCGGAGTAGTCGATCACGTACACATGACCCGCCTGATCCTCGCCGAACGAGCTGATCCTCAGGTTGGTTCGGTCGAGCACCGTCGACCGCCAATTGCCGACGCTGTCCGGGCGGCCGCCCCAGATCGTGCCGGAGCAGAAATCGCCGAAGAGATAGAACCGCGGCAGCGTGTCGCGCTCGGGACCTCGGTACCGGAACCCGCCGGTCACCGAGCAGCCGTCAGCATGACTGTACTGAAGGATCGGCAGGGTCAGGCCCGCCCGGTTGCAGTTCGTCGCCGGGTTGAAGCACTGAGCCCCTTCCATGATGCGCCAGCCGTAGTTCTCACCGCCCGAGCTCGACGCCCGCTGGAAGTTGATCTCCTCGATCTCGTTCTGGCCGACGTCGCCGATGTAGAGATCCCCGGTGCGACGGTCGAAACTGAAGCGCCACGGATTGCGCAGACCGTACGCCCAGATCTCGTCCTCGCCCGCGGTACCAACAAACGGATTGTCGCCCGGAACCGCGAACGGCGAGTCCCGATCGACGTCGATGCGCAGGAGCTTCCCAAGCAAAGTATCCAGCGACTGACCGTTGTTGCGGGGGTCAGCGCGGCTGCCACCATCGCCGGTCGCGATGTAGAGATAGCCGTCCGGGCCGAAGGCGATGTGGCCGCCGTTGTGATTCGAGAACGGCTGTCCGATCCGGAGCAGCTCGACCTCCGATCCGGCATCGGCCGAGTTGGCGTTGTTCGACACCCGGAACTCCGACACCACGGTCGTTCCGCCACGGTCGGTGTAGTCGACGTAGAAACGTCCGTTCCGCGCGTAGTCCGGATGGAAGGCGAGCCCGAGCAGACCGCTCTCGCCGCAGCAGCGGACGCGCGACGAGATGTCGAGGAATGGAGTGTTGAGCAGCGTCTGACCGTCGTGAATGAGGACCCTGCCGCTCTGCTGAACGATGAACAGCCGGCCACTCCCGTCGCCGGCGTGCGTCAGACCGATCGCCGAGCCGATCCTTTCGGTGACCCGCTCCAGCTCCACCACCCGGGCGCTCGCCCCGGGAGTCGTCCACAGTCCGGCGAACAGCGCCACGCCACTCACCCACCTGATCCGCTTCCTCGACATAGCTCTACACCTCCAGATGATGTACGGCACGCAGTAGGCCGCAGATTGACTTGCCGTCTCGGATGCCGCCCGAGTGGACGAGCGCGACGGCCTCTTCGAGCGCTAGCCGCTCGACCGATAGATCCTCGTCCGGCTCGAGAGCCTGCTCGCTCGGCTCGAGGTCGGTCGCGAGATAGAGCCAGATCTTCTCGTCGGTGAATCCGGGGGTCGTCCAGATCCAACCGAGCGGCACCAGGCGACCGGCCCGGAATCCGGTCTCCTCTTCGAGCTCGCGCCGAGCGCACTGCTCGGGATCCTCCGGGCCGTCGAGGGTGCCGGCCGGGATCTCCAGCAGCCATCCGTCCGAGGCGTGCCGGTACTGTCGCACCAGGAGGATCTCGCCGTCCCCGGTCAGCGGCACCACCGCCGCGGCGCCACTGTGCCGGATCACCTCGAGCTCGGCCTCGGCGCCGTTGGGCAGCCGGATGCGGTCGAGCCAGAGATTCACGACCCGGCCCGGGTAGACCTCGGAACTCTCCAGGATCTCTGCCTTTTTCTCCTCGCTCACGCCAATCTCGGGCTCCTCCAGAGCCGGTCTACTCTGGCACGCGACCCAGGCGGCTTCAACAGGCCGCGTGCTAATGTTTGCGATCCTCATGCCGGATCGATTCCTCTCGGGGCCGCAGGAAGTCGTGCTGGCCGAGGAGCGCCAGTGCCTCCGGGACCTGCTCGCCACCCTGATCCGCCACCGGGCGAGCCGCGAGGACCAGGCGACGCTCGACCGGTCGATCGCGCAGCTCGACGAGCTCTTCCTGCTGGTGGTCGTCGGCGAGTTCAACTCGGGCAAGAGCACCTTCATCAACGCCCTCCTGGGAGAGAAGATCCTCGAGGAGGGGGTCACCCCGACCACCTCGCGGATCCACCGGCTGCGATTCGGTGAGGCCGAGGCCTCGGAGCCCGGCGCCGACGGCATCCTGGTCGTTACCTCGCCCAACGAGGCGCTGCGGCACCTCCATATCGTCGACACGCCTGGCACCAACGCTCTCGATCGGAGTCACGAGGCGATCACCCGCGAGTTCGTGCCCCGCTCGGACCTGGTGCTGTTCGTGACCTCGGCCGACCGGCCGTTCACCGAGAGCGAGCGCGAGTTCATCCAGAGCATCCGCGAGTGGGGCAAGAAGCTGGTCCTGGTGGTCAACAAGATCGATTTCCTGTCGACCGACTTCGAGCGCCAGAAGATCGAGGCGTTCATCGGCGACAACGCCAACCAGCTGCTCGGCTTCGTGCCCGAGATCTTCTCGGTCTCGTCGCGGCTGGCGCTCGAGGCGAAGACCGGCTCGGGCGATCTCGAGGCGAGTCGCTTCCCGGCGCTCGAGGCCTACCTGGTCGAGACCCTGGACGAGCGCGAGCGGGTGCGGCTCAAGCTGCTCAATCCCCTCGGCGTGGCCTCCAAGCTGGCGAACAAGTACCTGGGGATCGCCGACAGCCGGCTCGAGCTGCTCGAGGGCGACTTCGAGATCCTCGATCGGATCGACGGGCAGCACGCGATCTACCGCGAGGAGATGCAGTCGCAGTTCCGCTTCCGGCTGACCGACGTCGACAACCAGCTGCACGCGTTCGAAAAGCGCGGGCTGGAGTTCTTCGACGACAACCTGCGGCTGGCCCGCGCCTTCGATCTGCTCAACAAGGAACGGATCAAGGCCGACTTCGAGCGCAAGGTGATCGGCGACTCGCCCCAGCAGATCGAGACCCGCGTCGACGAGATCATCGACTGGATGGTCGAGTCCGAGCTCGGCCAGTGGCAGTCGGTCAGCGACAGTCTGGCCAGCCGCAAGGTCAGCCACGCCGACGGCGCGGTCGGAGAGCTGGGCAAGTTCGAGTACAACCGGCGCGAGCTGCTCGACACCGTCGGCCGCGCCGCCCGCTCGGCGATCAGCGGCTACGACCAGAGCGCCGAGGCGAAGCGGATGGCAGAGTCGGTCCGCTCGGCGGTCACCGGCACTGCGGCGGTCGAGGTTGGCGCGATCGGCCTCGGCACCGTGATCACGGTCTTGGCGACCACCCAGCTCGCCGACGTCACCGGTCTCCTCGCCGCCGGCACCATGGCGGCACTCGGGCTGTTCATCCTCCCGGCCCGCCGCCGACGCGCCAAGGTCGAGCTGCAGCAGAAGATCCTCGCCCTGCGCGAGCAGCTCATGTCCGGTCTGACCGATCAGTTCGAGCGCGAGACCGACCGGAGCGTCCAGCGCATCCAAGAGGCGGTCCAGCCCTATACCCGCTTCGTCCGAGCCGAGCGCGAACGACTGACCCGGCGGCGCGAGGAGCTCGCCGAGCTCAAGGGCAACCTCGGACGGCTCAAAGAGCTGGTCGCGGAGACCTAGTCGATCCAGCCGAGCACGTCGCGGGCGATCGACCAGCGCGGGCCGCGCTCCTCGGCGGCGCGGCCGAGCACCCAGTGCTCGTACAGCTCGTCGATCGTGCCGTCGAGCTTCTTGCCACGAATCCAGTCGTCGACGAGCGTCCGGAGCTCCGGGTCGTCGCCGGCGACGATGTAGGCCAGGGGGATCCTCGGCTTGTCCTTCCACGGCGTCGCGACGTGGAACTCGGGGTGGCGCAGGGTCCAGGCCGCACCCTTCTCGGCGATCGTCAGCAGGGCGTCGGCGCCCTCGAGCCTGCCCTCGAAGAACGCGGTGAGGTCCGCCGTCGGGACCATTCGGGCGCGCGGCAGCCGCCCCCGCGCCTCCTCCACCATCAGCGGCTCGTCGAGGACCGCCAGGCCGAACTCGGCGTCCCGGATCTCCTCCAGGGTGTCGAACTCGTCGCGCCGGTGGTCGCGCACGACCAGGGAGAGCGAGGCCTCGAGGTAGGGATCGCTCATCAGGTAGTCCCGATAGCGCCCGGGAGTGCCGAGAATCCCCGACATCGCCAGGTCGAAGTACTCCGCCGTGTGCACCGGATCGAGGTTTCTAAGATCCACCGGCACGAGCTCGAGCGACATCCCGAGATGCTCGGCCAGCCGGTGGGCCATCTCGACGTCGAAGCCGCGCGCTTCGCCGTTCGCATCGCGGAAGGCGAACGGCAGCATCTGGGGATTGAAGACGACCCGCAGGGCCCCGCGCTCGCGGATGCGGTCGAGCACCGACTGGCCCTCGGCGAGGGGGATCGGCTCGGCGTACCTGTCGCCGAGGAGCCTCGCCGGAGCCGCCGGATACTTGAGCTCCATCCGGTCGAGGACGCTCCCGTGAGCCTCCAGACGCTCGAGCGTGCCGCCGAGGAAGGCGCGCGCGCCGACGACGGTGAGCAGCAGCCCGGTGACGGCCCGACGCGTGCGCAGACGGACCAGACCGCTCACCCCGGCGGCGACGACCAGGGTGAAGACGAAGAGATGCAGCACGCGATGGCAGCGGCAGCGTGCGCCGAGCGCCGCTCGACTTCGACGCCAGCGGCGCGCGCCATACTCTCTTCATCGCTTTCGAGAACACCGACGAGTGGCGATCCGTCGTCCAGCGCGCGCTCGACGTCTCCTACCTGCCCGATTCGCTGCTCGTCGACGGAGACCGCGGGGGACGTCGCGAGGATTACTGGGGTGTCGTCGGCCGCCTCGCCGCCCGCTGGCCGTGTCGCTCCGAGGGGCTCCGAGTGCGAGCCGGCGCCGAGATCGGCTACGCGCCCGAGACGCCCACCGCCGAGGCGGTCGATCTGGCGGACTCCGTCGACGGCCTCGCCTGGCAGGGCTCCGCGAGCCTGATGGACCTCCGACCGGGCCACAGCCTCGGCCTCAACTACGGCCGGACCGGTGCCGGCTGGCTGCTGTCACCCCAGTTCCGGCCCAACGAGCGGCTGCTCGAGATCCGTTACGCCGGCCACCTGCCGGGGATCCCCCGACTCGAGGCGAGGATCCGCTGGCGCAAGGAGCTCGAACAGCGGCTCGCAGCCGGGCGCAGGCGCGAGGAGATCGATTTCTTCGTGCGGGCGACCTGGCGCTTCACGGTGCGCGAGCCTTGAGCCCAGCGCCCGTGTTGAGAGGATAGAGTAATGATCCGCACCGACCGGGTGCGGCTCGCGCCGGTAGCTCAATGGATAGAGCACCAGACTTCGGATCTGGCGGTTCGGGGTTCGAGTCCCTGCCGGCGCGCCAACTTATCTCTCCTGTTTTCAGCAATCTACAACCAATAGCAACCTCGTGACGGTGGGTCTCTTCTTGCGACAGTTACCCCAGAGTTACCACCTTGGCCAGTGAACGGCACCTCAGAGGCGTGTCTGCCAGAGTAAGGATTGCCGACAATGCCGAGCGACCCGCCTGCGAAGCTGACACTCCAACACCTCCAGCACCTAGGCCGCTACGAGGCTCCGGGCGGCACCGTGTTCCGCTACGACGGCTGGCGCAAGGTCTGGGTGGTCTCGAGGCCTTAAGGATCGCTGCCCCTCCACCTCCGGGTGAGGCTCGGCACCAGCAGCCCGCCGGTGCATTGGCTGTTGCGAGTTGGCACGGGCCCTGGAGCCAGCCCTTGGTCGCCAACCACCTCGCCCCACCCTCGGGGGTGTTGGCGTTCTTGAGATTCGGCTCCTACCCTGAATCCAGCCACGAAAAGGGCAAGCTTGGCGAAAGCCGGGGCGCAAGGCCATGGGTCTGTCTGATCTGACCTCCAGGCCGCCATGTGTGGCCGGTTCGCGGCGGACAATGATTGGCTCTTGGAGGCTTTGGCCCTTCGGGGGGTGCAGGGGGGCGTGAGCCCCCCTGCTTGATCTTCGCGAGGTTTCTATGGCCCGCTGCGAGCACCTGCCGATCTACCGAGCGGCTGCACTGTCTCGCCGCGTTGCTTAGCGCGGGCTAGGCGGACTTCCCCTCCTGGCTCGCAGCCACGGAAGTGCTGGCCATCGCGCTCTTTCCTTCCGACGGGGACCGACGAGCCGAACGGTGGCTGCATCCTGGGGGTGTGGAGCGACGGCGGAGAGATCGTACGCCTGTCCATAGGGCGCCCAGAAGAGACTCTCCCAGTTGATCGGTAGTAGCCTGACAGGTCCTTGGGCTGGCGTCGTAGTCGCGGCGCTAGGGTTGCTCCTCTTCGCTCCGCCGAGCTGCCGTATCGCAGAAACCGCGGGTGTCGCTCTGGCCAACTTGTCTTCTATCGGGCCCCTGGGTTGGCTGCCAGTGGCACTCGCGGGTGCCCTGAACTGACACCGATCAGGTGCTAGCTACTGAGAAGAGGCAAGCCTCCAGGAGCCCATCATTGCCCGGCGCGAACCGGCCAGACGTAGGTGGGGCCGTCCTTAGTGACTGCAGCCAAGGAGCCAGCCCCGAGGTTCACATACCAAGCGTCCGTAGGTTCGTCGCCGCTCGAACTCGGAGGGCGCGGGACCCTGCGGGCCCGCTTGTAGCGAGTCCCTGCCGGCGCGCCAATCGTCGGGCCGCGCTCCAGCAGGCAGCCAACGCGGCCCGGGAGGGCCCCAGCCAGGTCTACTTGGATACAAGAAGAGGCCGCCCCGGGAACCCGGGGCGGCCTCCGTGATTGTCTGCTTCGGACGAGCCTAGGCTTCAACCTTGGTTACGTTCTCAGCCGCCGGGCCCTTTTGGCCCTGGACAACTTCGAATTGGACACGGTCACCCTCGGCCAGCGACTTGAAGCCGTCGCCCGCGATGGCGCTGTGGTGGACGAAACAGTCCTTGCTTCCGTCGTCGAGAGTGATGAATCCGTAGCCCTTCTGGTCGTCGAACCACTTCACACTTCCTGTACTACTCATTTGCTGCTTGCTCCTGTGCCAGGGCCCGAGATTCCTCTAGCCCCTTCTGCGTGGCGGGGATGCCCGCCTTGTTGGTTGTGGCCCCCGGCAGGGTCGAGGTTCGATCCTCTCCTACTGGGTGCCGCGTAGCCAAGATACAAAAAAAGACCCGAGTTCGATTCTCAGGTCTTTCGTCGGATCTCTACTACCAAGTGGCGGGCCAACTGCGACCCGCCTTGACTCGTTGACAACACTACCAGATTCACGCAGAGAAGTCACCAACTTCTGTTCCTCATACCGGAGTTTGGAGAGGCCCCCAGCTTCACGAACGAGCACCACCCCGACGTCGTCTCCTTCGTCGAGCGCCCCCTAGCCCGCGCCCAGCCTATGCCATGAGATAAGACCGGAGAAACGCCAGGATCCGTCGGATCGCGTCGCGAGAGATCGCGCTGTCGTCGAACAGATCGAACGCGTGTGGAGCCGCAGCGAGGTTGGTGAACGTCAGCGGTAGGTTGCGTTTCAGGGCCTCGGCCACAAAGAGGTCAATCGTCTCGTTCAGCCCAGGCATCTCGTCCTGCCCCGCTCGCGCGAGGAACAATGGCAGCTCTCGCGGCAGATCATCTACCGACTTCCCCGCGCACGGGTTGACGAACCCGAACTGCGCGGCCGCGTCGGCGACTGAGGATGACCCGCCGACATCGAGCATGTATCCGTAGCAGAGACAGGCGCAACGAAGGGAATGGCGCCCTTCCTGCATCAAGACGGACAGAGCCATCGGGGCATTGCCGGAGCAGGCCCAGAGGCCGATCCGGTTCTCGTCGATCCCCAGCGAGGCGGCCTCCCGACGGAGGTGGGCCAGGAGAGCGTCGAGATCTGCAGCGGGATCTCGGTTCGTGTAGGTGATCGCTGCCAGCCCTGACGCGGCTATCAACTTCCCCCAAGAGATGTACGACTTCATCTCCTTGAACTTGCAGCCGAGCGCCACCTCGAAGCCCGGATCGGGGAATCCAGAGACGAGGACGACCGCTGGCGTCGGCGTCTCGGGCCGAGAGTCCGGTGGCAGATAGAGGTCCATGGTCAGAGGCCCTTCCTCGGTTTCGCGGTATTCGACATCACGCCGGATCTTCACGGCATCCGTACCGGGGACCTCGTGGACCACCGTCGCTCTCGTGATCTCGTTTCGCCGAGCCTCTTCGCTCATCGCTATCTCCTTTGGAGGATTATCCGCCCTTGGTCAGGGCGATGGTCGAAGCACCTCGCGAGCCACGCGCACGGCAACCTTTGCCGCCGGTTGTGCGAGGCCCGACGACGGCTGCTGCCGTCTCTACAAGCAGAAACGCCAGCCGTAGAGGGGCTGGCGTTCCTATGCACCAGACGGGTCGTCCGGTGTGATCGCTGCCCTCAGTATAGGCACCGGTTGCCGCCGTCGCAAGCGTAACGCCAGCTCCGATCCCTGACCCGCGACCACCCACCCGTTCAGGTGTTGCCACGCTCTCACCTGGGGCGTAGCTTCGCCCTTGCCTCGACAAAGGCACACCTGGGGAGACCCAGGGTCGCAAAGCCACGGGTCTTTGCTTTCTCCGCGACGTTCACCCGCCACGAAGTTCCCAAGACCGCCAAGCTACCGAAGGGTCGCCGACCGGCGAGCGTCTCCTCGGACCGGTCGAAGGAAAGGAGAACGTCGTGAAGTATCCAAGAAGGCTCCTGGGAGTGCTGGCGGGTCTCGTGGTGATCGGGTCGCTCGTCTGGCCGGCGGCTGCCGCCGCGGAGTTCGTGCTCGAGATCGAGGCCTTGATCGACGGCACGGATCGACTGATCCTTAAACGTGACACCTTGCAGTGGCACCACCTCTTCGCGGCCGCGGTCGGTCGTCATCATGGCGCCAACGCACCGACCATCGTCTTCCCGTACCCGGGTGCCTCGGAGTGGTTCCCGGAGTGGTCGGAGCCGCCTCCTGCGGAGATCCGCCGGGAAGAGCTCTCGTCGATTCTCAGCGGCCTGAGCCCGCCATTGCCGACCGATGGTGTCCCGTTCGCCGTTCAGAAGATCTTCGGACGCGGTGACACCGTGATCGTCCAGCAGCCGAGCGCCGGTAACGATTTCACGTTGATCGTCGAGTTCGACGACGGTGGCTTCGCGGGTCCCAGGTATTACGGAGTGGTGATCGCTCCCGACTCGGATGGCGATCAGACGCCCGATTCGGCGGACGAGTGCCCCGCTTCCGATCTGAGCTCGACCGTCGTGATCGGCGGCTGCAATACCAGGGTGAGCAACAAGCCGATGGGCGACGGCTGCAATCTCGCTGATCTGATTGGAGACTGCGCTCGGACCGCGCGCACCCATGGCGAGTTCGTGGCCTGCGTCACCAACCTCACTCGGAAGCTGAAATGGGCAGGGCTGCTGACCGATCGGGAGATGTTCGCCATCCGGCGCTGCGCCATGCGCGCGAAGATCCCCTGAGGCCGGATCTGTCGTCCTCGCCGCGGCAGAGGAATCCAGGCCGGCCTGTCCCGCTGCTCGGATCTGGCAGTTCGGCGTCCGGGCACCAGCCAACGCGGCAGAGTCCGCTGGCAGCGGCTGACGCCGTCACTCTCGTGGTACCCTGAAGCAGGTTCACCGCTAGTTCTATCTGGCCAGGACTCTCTGATCGAGTGCTGGGCTCCCGTGTGGGAGTGTGCACCCTATGATGCGCTTGGCAAAGAACCTCGCCCGTCTCGGGCTTCGCGCCGTTCCTACGACCCTGATGGTTCGGGGACTTCGGGAGCGGCTCATCGGGTTCTCGTACCATGCGATCTCGGAAGGCCAGATCCCCCACGTCAGCCATCTGTTCCCGCTGTACACACCGCAGCAGTTCGAGCAGCACCTGATCTTCTTCAAGAGCCGGTTCAACCTGGTCTCTCTCTCGCAGATCCGCGAGTCTCTGCGCACGGACCAGGCCCTCCCGAGGAGCTCCGCTTTCGTCAGCTTTGACGATGGCCTGCGGGAGTGTCTTACGGTCGCGCGGCCACTTCTCCTGAAGCACCGGGTGCCCTGCATCTTCTTCCTGGCCACCGGGTTCCTGGACAATCAGAACTGGTTTCACCGACATGCGCTGTCGCTCTGCATCGACAAGCTGAGGACTCTAGAACGCTCGGACCTCGCCGAGACCGTCGAGCGGCTCGCCCAGGTCCTCGGCAGCAGTTCGACGCACCCCGAGGATCTGGTCGACCGCATGATCAGTTCGAGCCCCGGCGACTCGTCGAAGACCATGATCATCGGCGAGGCGCTCGGAGTCGACTTCGGGAGCGAGCTGTCGGCACGGCGGCCCTACCTGACCTCGGCCGACGTCGAGCTCCTGCTGGACGACGGTTTCGCTATTGGTGGTCACAGCAACCACCATCCGGACCTGCGAAGCCTGGCCAAGGAGGAGGCTCTCGAGGAGATCGTCGGCTCCTGCACGGAGCTGAGGGACAGATTCCAACTGCCCTCCGTGCCGTTCGCCTTTCCCTACTCCGGCAAGGGGTTCAATACGAGGCATCTAGTCGAGATCGGCGAACGCTACCCGTTCATCGACCTGTTCTTCGGTAGCGAGGGTCTGGAACGAGACCCCGTGGTCATCAACCGCGTTTCGACCGAGTTCTTGCTTTCCAGCCGAAACGGCCTCCAGGGACCCGAGCACGTGTTGAAGGATGCCGTCTTTCATCTTCTTTGGCGGCGCCGACCGCGCAGCCGCCCGCAGCGACCGGTCACTCAGGGGAGTTGAAGGATGCGGATCGCCTACGTTCACTACATCGAGACGCGTGATAGCGCCTTCAATCACGTGCGGCAGTTCGTCGATGCCGCACGACGCCTCGGTCACGAAGTGGACGTCTACAGCCCCCGCCGTGCCGCGCCGGTCTCAGAGGGATCCGCTTCGACCCCATCGAGACGGTCGAGACGGTCAATGATCAGGACTGCCGCCGCGAAGTACCTTCATGAGCCGCGGCTTCTTGCGCAAAACGTCGCCTACCTCCCAGCCGAGATTGGCTTCCTCCGTCGGCAGCAGCCAGACGTCTTGCTGGCACGGGACGCACCACTGGTGACGTCTTACTTGATCTCAGCGCGCCGTCTGCGCGTCCCTCTTGTCGTAGAGGCCAATGCGCCGGTTCTGGAGTCGCGTCTCTATCAGCCGGAATACTGGAATCTGCCCATCCTGCCGCAGTGGCTCGAGGGCAGGAAGCTGGCTCGTGCCGATCGGATTGTCGTCGTTTCCCAGGCGCTCAAGGCCCATTTCGAGACCAGACACGAGCTAGACCCGGAGAAGATCACAGTCGCCCACAATGGAGCCGACCTCAGCCGCTTCAGCTCTCGCAAAAGCTGGGATCGGAGCATCCCAGGCAGCTTTCGCGCAGGCCAGGTCGTCGGGTTCGTCGGCTCCCTCCACGCGTGGCACGGACCCAGGCTGCTCGCTCAGATGATCCGCGATGTGGCTCGGCTACGGCCCGCCACCTGCTTCATCGTTGTAGGTACTGGGCCGGGTTACCCGGAAGTGCAGGCGCTGACCGCCGCTCTCGACGGGCGCATCTACTTTCCAGGGAGCGTGTCGCACGAGCGCGTTCCGGGCTTCGTGACGAGTTTCGATGTCGCCGTCATGCCCGATTCGAATACCTATGGCTCGCCCATGAAGGTGGTCGAGTGGATGGCGGCGGCGAAACCGATTGCCGCACCGCGCTACGCACCACTCGAGGAACTCATTCAGAGCGGCACTCACGGTCTTCTCTTCGAGCCGGGAGACAGACATGCTCTCACGACTGCTGTTCTGCGGCTGCTCGACGAAACCGACTACGCGCGGAGCCTCGGCAGAGCCGCCTTCGAAAAGGCGCGCACTGAGCTCTCCTGGGAACAGAACGCTCGTCGAGTGTTGCAGGCCTGCTTCGCTACCACGCGACAGCAAGGCGAACGAAGAGCCGCGACAGGACCGCGCGCAGCGAGGCAGCTCGCCACCCTGTCGAAATCGAGCCCCGCGCCTGGCCACGTCGATCGGGGGTCATACCGCGACCAATACCCTGAATCGCTGGAAGCGACGCATTCGGCTCGACCACGTCGAAGCAACAGTCGCTCGTAGCCGGGAAGCCACTACGATGTCTTCGGCGTTGAGGAACCGCGGCACGTAGCCTACGAGTCGCGCAATACGCGGGGGGGACCGGACGTACGCGCACCTGGGTGGGTAGGCTCCTCAGTCGCTTGCACGAGACCACCGCGAAGAAGCCAGACCAGCAGCAGCACGACGAAGCCTCCATAGAATCCGATTCCTACCCCGATGCCCATAACTACGGCAGGCGCGATGCTGCTCGTCAGAAGTAGCGACACCACCACGGCGACGAGGCCGAGAAAGCAGAGAACCCCACCGATCAGATGCAGCAAGGACGTGTGGGGTCGCTGAGGTGCGTCGGCTCGGCGCAGATAGAGCCGGTACTCGAAAACCGCACCCAGAACGGCGACGACCATGCCGATGGCTGCGCCGGACATGACGAGATCCAGATTCTCAGCGATCACAGGTAAACCCTTCCTCCTCCCGAATCGAAGTTGAGATCCTACAGCATTTGCCACGACCGGCTGCTAGGCTGCCTGCCGGAAGATGAAACAAAGCACGGTTCGCCTGCTCGGTTCTGTCGCGGTGCTCTGCCTGATCACCGGCGTAGCGAGCTCTCAGGAGCCCGCGGCCGAGCTCGATTTCGGCACGCTCGAGAGCTCCGTCTACACCAACGAGTACTTTGGTCTCGAGCTCACGATTCCGAGCGAGTGGAGCGTGCTCGACAAGGCAGCCCAGCAGCGGCTGACCGATGTCGGCGGCGAGCTGATCGCGGGCGACGATGAGAACCTGCAGGCGATCATCAAGGCGTCCGAGATGCAGACGGTGAACCTCGTCGGCGCCTTCAAGCACCCGCTCGGCTATCCGGTCCCCTACAACCCCAGCATCATGTGCGTGGCCGAGCGAATCGAGGGATTACCCGGCATCGGGACCGGGCGCGACTATCACTACCACGCCAAGCGTCTGCTCCAGGCCGGCCAGCTCGACGTCTCCTTCCCCACGCCGATGTCGGCGGACCGCCTGGGCGGCGAGATCTTCGACGTCCTGCACGTCCAGATGGAGATCCTGGGCCTGACCGTGCGGCAGGACTACTACGCGCGCATCACGGACGGCTACGCCCTGCTCTTCATCGCTTCGTACACGACCGAGGACGAGAAGGCCGAGCTGGACGGCGTCCTGCGGTCGATCACCTTCGACTAGCCGCGGCCGGGTCGGGCTGCGGAAAGGCGGGCTGGCGGTGTCAGCCGGTGGCCCCCGTGCGGACACTTCCTATCAAGACACACGCTGGGCGATTCGCTACGGGTCGGCTGGGACGAGGCTGTGTCGGAAGGGAGGTGAGGCTCAAAGTGAAGATGCAGACGGCAATCAGGGCTGGTGAAACGGCCAGTATCGGCAACAACGGATGATGCTGCCTCGGCTGGGGGCGGGCTCTTGACAGCCGCCCCCAATTCGCCGACAATCACGAACAGCATTTCGCTGCCATATGGTGATCGACGAGGGCCCAAACCGGCTGGCACGTGTTTTCGCTCACAGACTGGCGAAACTGCAGGTCAAGCCGCGCAGGACACGCGAGTCCGAGTATGACCAGGCCTTTACTCGACTTGCGCAAGTGGTACCACGCCTCCAGGAGGAGATGGCGCGCAATCGGGACCGTGTCAGAGACCGATACGCTGACCTGATAGACCAGCCTCCGGGCCGAAGGGCGACAGTTATCGAAAACGGCCAGCCGGCAATGCTCCTGACTCTCGCCTTCGATCTCACGCGCGAGAGTTTCGAGCAGCGCTTCGATGACACAAAGCGATCCCTCGCGCTGGCATCACTGGCATATGAAGTCGCTACCACCCTTTGTCGTACGTCCTATCTTTCTGAACATTCCGCCGCCGACCTGCTCGGGGAAGCGCTGGACTTCCTGGGCAACGCACGGCGCATAAACGCTGATGTCCTGGGTGCAGAACAGGCCTTCGCAGAAGCGGAGCAACAACTCGAAAGTGGCACTCGAGACCGTGATCTACGCGCAAATCACCTGAGCTTCGTGGCGACGCTTCGCCACACGCAAGGTCGAGCCCAAGAAGCAGCAGAGCTGTTCGACAGAGAGATCTCTTTGCGTCGCTTGCTGGGTGACCAACACAAGCTCGGCGTGGCACTCTGCTACCGCGGCCTAATCGCGTGCACAAGCGATACCTCACTTGCAAGAGCATGCCGGCTCATTCGAGACGGCATCGAGCTGGTGGCAGACGACAGAGCAATGTTCCTGGGGCTGCTCCACCTCTCGGAAGCGTTCGCTCGCGAGAGTGATGGCGTCCAGGCCTGGAAACTCCTCTGCTTGTCAGACCTTGTAGCCGGGTTGACCGAGCTCGGAGCGAGTCTCGAGCGGAGACAACGCTGGGTGAAGGGCCTCGCATACCGTGCCTTGGGCGAGCTGGCCCCGGCCGAGAAACTGCTTCGTTCCGCGAGAGCGGAGTTCCTGGGTCGTGAGGAGCCTCTGTATGCGGCTTTCGTAGCAGTTGACCTACTGGCCGTTCTGGCCGCCCAGGGCGAGCTCGACGAGCTCACTGATCTGGCCGAAACCACCTACCGTGAGTTCGTCGCCGTCCGCCTCGAGCAGCCGGCACTATCGGTCTTCCTGATC
>CAMYOG010000015.1 GCA_947259925.1 Thermoanaerobaculia bacterium | reverse complement strand
GCCCGGTAGCCGTGTCCGACCGGACCGACCCGGCGCGCGGCGAGCTTGTTGTCCAGGGGCAGGCTGCCGCGTGAGAACGGGCTGAGCTGAGACTTGATCGAGCCGAGGACCTCGTCGGCGTGCGCTCGAATCGCTTCCCGGAAGAGCTTCTCGCCCCGCTCGACGTTCGCCCTCATGTAGAGGAGGGCCAGGTACTGCGCCAGACCCTCGCTCAGCCACTGGTCGCGGTAGCTGCCCCAGCCGATCAGGTGCCCGGCCCACTGATGGGCCACCTCGTGCGCGATGAACATCTCGACCGGCCCGGTCCGTTCGCGGAAGGCGGCGTCCTCAGCCAGGTGCAGGAAACCGTCGAAGGCCTGACCGTGGCCGCCCTGGATCAGGGTCGTCTGGATCGTGTCGCTCGGCAGTTCGACCGCCAGAAGCCGTTCGAAGAAGTCGATACTCCGCTGGACGTCGCCGGCGATCGCGTCGAGCCGCAATTGGGTATCCGAGCCGATCGGCGTCGAGAAGACGATCACCTCGGGGAGCTCGGGGGCCTCCAGCCTGCTCTCCAGCACCTTCCGGGCGGACGCGAACGTGGCCATCTTGACCGGCCCGTCGATGCGCCAGGAGCGGGTGACCAGACCGTCCTCGGTTCGCTCGTCCTCCAGCTCGCCCATCGCCCGTACGTCGTACCGCTCGCGGGCGGTCACCTCGAGACGCGCCGTGTGCAGGTCGCGCAGCGCCGTGTCGATCGTGTCCACGCCCGGGTACCAGGCGCGCCCCGGCATGTAGTTGCGGATCTCGAACTCGTATTCGAACTCGAGCGCTAACGGCGTGCCGGCGGTCACGGTCTCGGGCATCAGGACAACCACCGAGTGATCGTAGATCCGTTTGTCGATGGTGCCGCTCCGGCCGCCGATGTGGTCGCGCAGGTAGGGCAGCTCGGCTCCGGACTCGCCCCGTATGCCGACGATGCGGGCGAACGGATGGAGGTAGAACTGGAGCGCCCGCAAGCCGTCGGTGAGCACCTGAAACTCGACCCGCGCGACGAAGTCCCCTTTCGTGGTGTGCCTCGAGGTCTCACTGGTTCCCGGGTCCTTGCCGAGCCGGAGCAGGCTCGCCGTGATATCCACGTGCCGGACGTCGATCGCCCGGCCCTCGAAATCGCCTGGACGCCCGGTCGCCAGCCGCTCGCCGACGCTGTCGAGGCTCAGCCACTGCTCGAGGAACGCGTAGCGCCTGTTGAAGCGCTCGAGCCGGATCTCCTCGTGCCGGCGCGAGGTGTAGTCGTAGGTCAGCCAGCCGAACCGCTCGGTCTTGACGTCGATGCGCAGGAACTCCTCGCCGTCGTTGAGCAGCCCGCTCACCACCCGCGCGTCGGCATCGACGCGGCGGATGCGCAGCCAGAAGTCGTGGCGCTCACGTGCCAGCGGGTGGCGTTTGTAGCTCCCCGCGCGCCCGCGCGCGAGGGTGGAGAGCAGGGCCGGGTCCGAGCTTCTCAGGACCATCTTGTCGAAGCGCTCGTCGAGCGCCTCGAGCTCTTCCTCGCCGGCGAAGCGGCGGAGCTGCGTCAGCTCGATCGGATCCGGTACCGCCATCCGAAACCTGCCGCTCCCTTCGAAGACCAGGCCGGTGACGGCGCCGCCGGAGATCGGTTCCTGGAGACGGACGCTGCCCGACTCGAGGGTCCACTCGGCGTCCTGGTGAGCAACCGCGAAGCCCGCGGCGGGGAGCGGCGCCGACTCGCCGAATCGCCACTCCTTGAGCCGCTCGTAGTCGTCGATCGTGACCGCGGCAGCACCGCCGGCAAGCCCCAGTAGGCAGGCGATCAGGAAGCAGCAGGCTCTCCTCAAGTGGTGTAGAGCTCCTCGACCCAGCTGCGGAACCAGGGCGGTCGCGCGAGCAGCACGTAGGCCGCGAGCAGGCCGGTCAGCGGCAGCACGAAGATGAAAAGATCGATCAGCACCAGAGCGACTGCGATGAGCCAACGGTCGGAAGGTCGCATGGGTTCACGATACCCGATGGTCGTCCGGCCTCGAACGGCCGTCTCCAGGTAGGAGCGGGCTCGGCGGCACGATCCTTCTCGAAGGTCAGATCGCCAGCCGGCTGGCAGCCTCGGCTTCCAGCGGATCGTCCTCGAGGCCGAGGCGATGGCGGCGTAATGCAGCGTGGGCGATCATCGCCGCGTTGTCGCCCGAGTAGACGAGCGACGAGAGGGCCAGGTCGAGCCCCCGCTCGGCGCTCCACTCCGCCAGGCGCCGGCGGAGCAGCCGGTTCGCGGCGACGCCGCCCGATACCGCGAGATGCTCGAATGGGCCGCTCTCGAGCAGACGCTCGAGCCGGTCGAGGATCTGACCGACCGCGGCAGCGCGGAAGCCGGCCAACAGGTCCGCCAGCTCGGGCGGGAAGTCGCCCGCGTCTACGTTGCCGCCCGGCGAGTGCACGCCCCGGCGCTCCAGCGCTTCGATCGCCAGCAGCGCCTGGCTCTTGAGCCCCGAGTACGAGAAGTCGACGCTGCCGTCGCTGAACTTGGCAACCGAGAACGGATGCGCGTCGGCGTCTCCCGCCTCGGCCAGCCGGTCGACCACCGGGCCCTGCGGATAGGGCAGGCCGAGCCGCTTGCCGACCTTGTCGAACACCTCCCCCATCGCGTCGTCGCGGGTCTCGGCGGCGGTGGAGATCCGGCCCCCCTCGACGCGGTAGACACTGGTGTGGCCACCCGAGACCACCAGACCGACGAAGCTCTCGGGAGGAATCGTCGCCGGCTCCCCCGCTGCGCCCAGATAGGGCGAGTAGAGATGGCCCTCCAGATGGTGGACCGCGTAAAACGGCACCCCGAGGCCGTAGGCGATCGACTTGCCCAGCGACAGGCCGACCAGCAGAGCCCCGATCAGGCCCGGTCCGCGGGTCGCCGCGACCAGCTCGATATCGCGCAGCTCGACGCCGGCGACCCGCAAGGCCTCACCCTCCACCGGTAGCCAGTTGCGGAGGTGCTCACGGGACGCGATCTCCGGAACCACGCCTCCGTAGGGCCGATGAACCTTCAATTGGCTCGACACGACCGACGCCAGCACATTGCCGGTACCGTCCAGGACCGCGCAGGCGGTGTCGTCGCAGGAGGTCTCGATGCCGAGCACCAACGGCGAGTTCCGCGTCGAAGGTTCTTGTTCACTGCTCACGAGTAGAGGAAGATACATGACGGTCCGGAGACATGCAGATCCCATTCGCCATCAACGGCCTCGGCCGCATCGGACGAGCGCTGCTGCGCATCGCCCAGCAGCGGCCCGAGTTCCAGCTGGTGGCGGTGAACGACGTGGCCGACGTGCAGCGTCTCGCCCCGCTTATCGCGCGCGACAGCCTGCACGGGCCGTTCGCGGGAGAGGTCGATTCGACGCCGGGGCGACTCCTGATCGACGGACGGGAGGTGCGCGCCTTTCAGCACGCCGAGGTCGCCGACATCCCCTGGCACGAGACCTCCGCGGCGGTGGTCGTCGACGCGACCGGCCTGTGCAAGGACCGTGATCACGCGCAGGCCCACCTGGGCGGTCCGGTTCGCAAGGTGATCGTCTCCGCCAACGCCGAGGGGATGGATCTGACCATCTGCATCGGCGTCAATCATGCCGCCTACGACCCGAGGCGCCATCATCTGCTCAGCGGCGCCTCGTGCACGACCAACTGTCTGGTGCCGGTCGCCCACCTGCTCGACCGGGAGTTCGGGATCCGCGAGGCGTTCCTGAACACCGTGCACAGCTACAACAACGATCAGAGTCTGCTGGAGTCTCCGCACCGTGACCCGCGCCGGGCTCGGGCGGCGGCACTCAATATCATCCCGACCACCACCAGCGCGGTGGCGGCGACCGTCCGCATCCTGCCGCAGCTCGGCGGCCGCCTGGGCGGTCTGGCGTTCCGGGTGCCGACGCCCAACGTGTCGCTGATCGACCTGGTCGTCAGCCTCGAGCGCGAGGCCTCGGTCGAGGCGATCAACGACCTCTTCCGACGGGCCGCCGACGACGAGCTCGCCGGCATTCTCGCGGTGACCGAGGAGGAGCTGGTCTCGTCCGACTTCCTGCGCGAGCCGGCCTCGGCGGTGGTCGACCTCAACTTGACCGACGGCGTCGGCGACCTCCTCTACCGGGTCGTCGCCTGGTACGACAACGAGTGGGCCCACGCGAGCCGGCTCGCCGATCTGGTTCGGCTCGCCGGTAGAACACAATAGAGAAACTTGCCATGACGCGACTCCGAAGACTCGAAGATCTCGACCTCGGCCGCCTGGCCGGCGTGGCCACGTTCGTGCGGGTCGACTTCAACGTGCCGCTCGCCGACGGCGCGGTCATGGACGACACCCGTCTGACCGCCGCGCTGCCGACCCTGCGCGAGCTCCAGGCCGCGGGTGCCCGCCTGGTGCTCGGCTCCCACTGCGGCCGGCCGAAAGGCGAACACAATCCGGCCTTCAGCCTGCGACCGGTGGCCGAGCGGCTGACCGAGCTGCTCGGCGGTCCGGTCGCCTTTGCGGCGTCCTGCGTCGGCGACGTGGCCCAGGCCGCGGTCGACGCCTTGGAGCCCGGCGGCATCTGCCTGCTGGAAAACCTCCGCTTCCACCGCGGCGAGACCGACAACGACCCCGAGTTCGCCGCTCGTCTGGCGGCCCTCGCCGAGGCGTACGTGGACGACGCCTTCGGCACCGCCCATCGAGCTCACGCGTCGGTCGTCGGGATACCGGAGCGGCTCGAGCGCTCCGCCGCGGGTCGGCTTCTCCATCGCGAGGTCGAGGTCTTGAGCGGCCTCCTCAGGGAGCCGAAACGGCCGTTCGCCGCCGTCGTCGGCGGCGCCAAGGTGTCGGGCAAGGCGAACACCCTCGCCAACCTGTTGCCGAGCCTCGATCTGCTCCTGCTCGGTGGCGGCATGGCCAACACCTTCCTGGCGGCGCGCGGGTACGACATGGCGAGCTCGCTGGTCGAGGAAGATCGGATCGACCTCGCTCGGGAGATCGTCACCGACGCCGCCGACCGCTCGGTCGAGGTGCTCCTGCCCGAGGATCTCGTGGTCACCGACGACCTGGATCAGCCTGGCGACGTCCGGACGGTCGACGCCGCGAGCGTCCCCGGCGGCACGATGGCGGTCGACATCGGCGAGCGCGCACGGGTGCGCTTCGGCGCGGCGCTCGGAGACGTGGGGACGATCTTCTGGAACGGTCCGATGGGTGTCTTCGAGAAGCCGCCGTTCGATTCCGGAACCGTCGCGGTCGCCGAGGCGATCGGTGGCAGCTCGGCGTTCAGCGTGATCGGCGGCGGCGAGACGGTCGCCGCGGCGGCGCGCGCCGGGGTCACAGACCAGATGGGCCACGTGTCGACCGGCGGCGGTGCCTCGCTGCAGCTGCTCGCCGGCAAGCCGCTACCCGGCGTCGAAGCCTTGAAGGAGTCCGAATGACGAGGAGACCGCTGGTCGGTGGCAACTGGAAAATGCATCTACTGAGGGCCGACGCCGTCGCCTACTGCGACCGGATCCGGGCCGAGGCGGGCGACCTGCCGGCCGACGCGGTCCTCTTTCCTTCGGCGCCGCTCCTGGCCCTGGTCGCCCGCAAGCTCGGGGGGAGTTCGATTGCCTGCGGTGGCCAGGATCTGCACCCGGAGGAGAAGGGCGCGCACACCGGCGACGTCTCCGGTCCGCAGCTCGTCGACGCCGGCTGTGAGTGGGTGCTGTGCGGGCACAGCGAGCGCCGACAGAATCACCACGAGAGCGACGAGCTGGTCGAGCGGAAGGCCCTCGCGGCGCAGCAGCACGGTCTCAAGCCGCTCGTCTGCATCGGTGAGACTGCCGCGGAGCGCGAGTCCGGGGCGACCTTCGACGTGCTCGACCGGCAGCTGGATGCCGCCCTCGCCGGCCGGCCGGAGCCGTTCGCGCTCGCCTACGAACCGGTCTGGGCGATCGGAACCGGCGCTACCGCTACCCCCGAGATCGCCCAGGAGGCCCATGCTCACATCCGTGAGACCCTGGCGGACCTGACCGGCGCGGAGGCGGCGAGCACCAAAAGGATCCTCTACGGCGGCTCGGTCAACCCCGAAAACGCCGCCGAGCTCTTCGCCCAGCCCGACCTCGACGGCTTTCTGGTCGGCGGCGCAAGCCTTGACCCGGAGCGATTCTTGGCTATCATCCGTTCCTGCGGCTAGCGCCAGCCGCCGGAGGCATTTGCCATGATCTATCTCATCTACACGATCCACATCATCGTCTGCATCTTCCTGATCCTCGTCGTGCTCCTGCAGCAGGGCAAGGGCGCCGACCTCTCGGTCTTCGGTGGTGGCTCCACCCAGACGGTGTTCGGCGCGCGCGGTGCCGCCACGTTCCTCCACAAGATGACCGTCGGCGGCTTCATCGCGTTTACCCTGACCACGATCTCCATCGGCCTGCTGAGCGGCAGCGCTCAGAGCTCGGTCTTCAAGGACGCCGAGACCCCGGCCGCGGTCGAAGAGACCGTTGCCGAGCCGATCGAGGAAGCCGCCCCGGCGGCGACCGAGACCGACCCAACCGATCCGGGCGCTACGGGCGACGCAACCGAGGGCGGGACGGCCGAGGAAGCCCAGCCCGCCGAGCCCCCGGCCGAGGGTGGCAGCCCCCGCGATTGAGATAGCATGACCCCCCACGCCGAAGTGGCGGAATTGGTAGACGCGCACGGTTGAGGGCCGTGTGGGGCAACCCGTGCCGGTTCGAGTCCGGCCTTCGGCACCATCCCCTTCGCATCAGCTCGCCCGAACCGCAGCCCGCCTCGGTTTTTCTTCAGGCCGGCTGATCAGTTCCGCCCGCCTTTCTCGCGTTACCAGATAGAACGACCCAAAACATCCTGGAAACGCGAGAAGGAGGAGACCGAAATGCAGATCAAGACCACCGTCAAGGCCTCAGCGTTCGTCTGGGACGACTAGTCCCGCGCAGACGGATTCGACGCATTCGCCGCGGCGCCAGCCGCGGCTTTCTTTTGCCCGGTGCCGCCGGCCCGACACCCCCGAACCGTGGTAGCTTTCGGGCGCCATGTCCGAGAACGAAGGCGCACAGCCCTCCGAGCCGGACGCCGCCGCGCCACCTCCGGCAGCCGAAGCGCCCGCCGCCAAGCCCAAGCCGCCCGCTCGGGAGCTGCCCTCGCCGGAAGAGATCGCGGCCTGGGTCGAGGGTGCAGAGCTGCCGAGCCTCGAGAATCTCTTCAACCTCCTGAACACCAAGCTCTACGACGCCAAGGTGATGCAGATCCGCAAGGAGGAGCTGCTGCCGCAGCATTGGCAGGTGATCAGCCGGCTCGAGGCGCCGCCCGACGAGGAGTTCGACACGCTCGGGGTCGTGCGCCGGGTTCGAGACGCCGCGCCCACTCAGGAGGCGGGCGAAGAGCGGGTCGCGGCGCTCAAGGTCGCCTGGCAGGAGCTCCGCGGTAAGCACCCGTCGCTCTGGACCGCCGCCGATCTGTTCGCGGCGATGCGCCGGATCATCGACAAGAAGCGCGAGATCAGCTTCGCTGCCCTGCTGTCGGCGACCCGCGACGTCTGGCGGGGACTCGACCTGCCTCAGGGCCGCGAGCAGCTCGAGGTGCTCTGGGCGTGCCTGGCGTTCATTCGCCAGAAGACGAAGAAGTAGCCACTGGCGCGATCACCGTCGCCTTGGTGATCAGGACGTCCTCGAGCGGCTGCGCTTCCGAGAGTCGGCTGCGGCGCACCTGTACTCCCGCGATCTCGTCGACGACTTCCATCCCTTCGACCACCTTACCGAAGACCGCGTAGCCCCAACCTCGGGGGGTCTTCGCCTTGTGATCGAGAAACGAGTTGTGGGCGTGATTGATGTAGAACTGCACAGAGGCGCTGTGGGGGTCGGCCTTCCGAGCCATCGCCACCGTCGACCGCAGGTTCTTCAGGCCGTTGTCGGCCTCATTGTCGAGTCGCACCTCGGTCGGCTTCAACTGGCCGCCCGAGCCGAAGCCCCCACCCTGGATCATGAAGTCCCGGATCACGCGGTGAAACATGGTTCCCACGTAGAAGCCCGACTCGACGTGCTTCAGGAAGTTCTCGACCGTCTTGGGCGCTTCGTCGGGGTAGAGCTCGATCACGATCGGGCCACCTACCGTGGTCTCGATCGCCACTCGTGGATTCCCGGCCAGCGCGACCGCGCTCGAGACGAGGCAGACCATCAGACTGTATAGGACGACTCTCTTCATGAGTTCTCCTCGTTGCTCGACTCCGCCGCGCTCTCCCGTCTGGCGTCGGAGCACTCCTGGCACGGACAGATCTGTCGCAGGAAATCGAAGCGGTAGATACCGGTGGCGTGGGCGTCGGACCATTGGAAGGCGACTGCGTAGTTGCCGACCGGCTCGATCGCCAGCGGTGTAACCGAGGCCGGTGGCGCCTTGAACTCGACGCTCAGCGAGTGGTGGCCCTGGCAGCTCGCGCACGGACAATAGCCACGCAGGTAGTCGTAGTCGTACTCCGCCCGATGCCCGTCACTCCAGACGATCCGCAGTCGGCCACTCTCCGGCAGGCGCCGGATCTCGGTCGGTAGAAACTCCTCCATACGCTCAGGCGGTGGCCCTTCGAACCTCGACCCGATTCCTGCCACCGGTCTTCGCCCGATAGAGAGCCGCGTCGGCGGCGGCGATCAACTCGTTCGCCTCGGGACGGGTACTGGCGGCGGAATACTGGTCGATGGCGACCACGCCGATGGAGATGGTAACCCGGATCTCCTCACCGTTGTCGGTCGTGATTCGCACCCGCTCGACCAGACTCCGCAGCTTCTCGGCGACCACGTGGACGCCCTCGAAGTCGGTCTCCGGCAGGACGACCAGGAACTCCTCGCCGCCGTAGCGCCCGACCTGATCGGTCACGCGGATACCCTCGCTGATCGCCTCCGCTACCCGTTTCAG
Organism: Thermoanaerobaculia bacterium; assembly: GCA_947259925.1. Taxonomy (GTDB): domain Bacteria; phylum Acidobacteriota; class Thermoanaerobaculia; order Multivoradales; family JAHEKO01; genus JAHEKO01. The sequence continues at coordinate 123,023 of CAMYOG010000015.1, read as the reverse complement.
GGCCAGATCGCCCTTGAGGTGACCGTGGCGGTCGTTGACCGCCTTGAAGCTGTCGATGTCCACCATCGCCAGGGCCAGCGGTCGGCCGAACCGGATCGAGCGGTCGAGCTCGCGGTTGAGGGCCTCGAGCACCGCGCCCCGCCGCAACAGCCCCGTGAGGCTGTCGCGGGTCGCGGACTCGTAGAGCTGCGAGTACTCGAACGCCGTCGCGACGTGATGCGAGAGGAGGTTCAAGAGCTCCATCTCCTCCGCCGGGAACGGTCGATTGGCCAGCTTCCGCCCCAGCACCAGGATCCCGATCAGCTGCTCGCGGCGGAGGAGCGGCACCAGGATGGCGGCGTCGAACGGCTGCAGCCGGCCCTCGAGAGACGGGCTCTTGGCGATTACATGATCGACCGGGAGCGGTCGCCCGGTGCGCTCGAGCAGCCGGACGGCCGGGTCCGTGGTCGAGATCAAGAGATTCTCGTAGGCTCGGCCCGAGGCGCCACACGAGGCGAGCGGCGACAGGATGCCCGATTCGGCGCCCAGCAGGACGGCGGCCGTCTCGAGCCCGAACAGCTCGCACACCTTGTCCACGAGCTCGCGCCCCATCGCCGGCAGGCTGCCGCGCGCGGGCAGATCGCCGGCGACCTTCACCAGCTGTTGCCGCAGAGCCGTCCGCTCGGGAAAGAACTGGCGGTCGATCAGCTGCTGCGCCGCCCGTCGCAGCGGCCCGAAGAGCAGACCCATCAGGAGCGTCGCCATACCCACCAGCCAGATCGACGGATCGCCTCCCCGCATGACCCTGGTCAACAAGGCGCCACCCGCGCCGATCGAGCCGTAGAAGACCAGGATCAGCATGCTGGTGAGCACCGTATAGACCAGTCCGCGCTTGACGACCAGCTCGAGATCGAAGAGCCGATAGCGGAAAATGGCGAACAGCACGCCGCACGGATAGATGAGCAGCACCAGCGGCTCCGCGACCTCGAGCCAGGGGGGATAGAAGCTTCCGGACCAGACCGCCGCGGTCGATGCCACCACATGGATCGACCAGGGGAGCCCCGCGAGCAGGATCAAGAGGGTCTGCTGTCGAGAGAGCGGGTCGGGACCTCTGTACGCCGCCGAGACGAGCAGCCCGACCACGGCGATCGCCCAGACGACATTGCCGACCTCCCAGAAAAGGGTATCGGCGAGCTCGACACTCCAGGGGAGAGCCGCCCAGCCGGCCGAGTCGAAGGCGTAGGTCGCGGCCACGAACAGGCCGAGACCCCCGCCGAGTGCGTAGACGCCCGGGACCAGCCAGTTGCGGTGGCGTCCGAAGCGCTGGCGGTCGGGGATCGACATCGCGAGGTGGAGCTCGAGGCCGATCTGGACCCCGATCAAGAGCACCAGGAACGGACCCGAGAAGAGGGCGTACTCGGGAACGTTCAGCAGCTCGATCGGCAGGGCGAGCTCGACAGCGACCGCGATCGACAGCAACATCAAGAGGCGCGCACGCAGGTCGCTCGGGAGCTGCACCAGAGCCACCATGCCGAGGACCAGGTAACCGAGGCAGGCGAGCCACTCGATGATCTTCGTCAACCAGGGGAACGGCAGGCCGGGACGGACCTCGAGGATCAGGCGGCGCCCACCGCGCTGCACCTCGAAATCGACCCGCGCGTCGGTGCCGAAGGTGCTAGCGGCCTCGTCATAGGTATCGAAGTCCTCGACCTGGCGTCCCGCCACCCGGTAGAGGAGGTCTCCCGCCATCACTCCAGCCCGCGCGGCCGGACCTTCGGTGGTCACCTTGAGGACCCGCAGGCCCTCCTCGGTCTCCTCGAGATCGACTCCTATGGCGCGAGCTTGCCAGCGCGCCGTCTCCAGCGCGGACGTCGCCAGCAGCAGCAACGCGACCAGCCCGATCGGGCCCAGCCATAGCAGCCGTCTGGAGCGCATGGCGCGACCTGACACATCTCGCCGGTCGCGGAGTTCGAGATCATCTCCGCCCACCCGCTCCATTATGGAGATCGATCCGGCGCCGCGGAGTGAGCCATTCCACTCCAGCGAGGTGATTTCTGCTACTCGCCGCTTTCGCCTACGGTGGATCGATCGTCCCGGCGGCGGTCCACGGGCCGCATCGGGCGAGCCGGGTCAGGCTTCGCCAGGCGCCACGAACGGTGCCGTAGCGGCGTACGGACGCCTCGGCGTAGCGGCTACAGCTCGGCTCGAAGCGGCAGGTCACGCCCAGGCTCGGCATCGCTCTCGACAGGGTGGCCTGGTAGAGATGGATGCCGGCGAGTAAGGTGCGCGCGGTCAGCTGGCCCTCCGGCCGCCGGGTCAGATCCCAGACCAGGGCGATTCCGAGCACCAGCGCGAGGGCCGTCAGCCTGCGGCGCATCCCCGGACCCTAGGTGCCCGCGAGCACCAGATAGACCCAGTTGACCAGCAGCGCGGCCGCCACCGCCAGTCGCAAGGTGAGCGTCGGCCGGCGATCAGGCAGCGGCGCGAGTTCGCCCCGGACGGCGACGCCACCGGCGATCAGGCCACCGCCGACCAGGCCGAGCCAGCCGATCGCGGCCAGCGGATTGACCGCCAGCGCCGCCAGCGGGTCGAGACGCGCCAGGGCCACCGCCGCTCGGGTCGTTCCACAGCTCAAGCAGGGCAGGTCGAGCCACGCACGCACCGGACAGGCGGGCGCCCCGGCCGCCAGCCCTGCCGCCAACGGCGCGAGCGCGATCAGCCCCAGCGCCACCACCGCCCAGAGCAGCGCCAGTTGCCGCGTCGCCGACATCGCTCGCACTCTAGAAGGTGCTCATCAGCATCATCCAGCCGAGCATGAAGACCACGGCCAAGCAGGCGCAGCAGGCGATGAACGGCAGCAGGGCCGCGATCAGGGCCTTGCCGGTCGTCGTCTGGTGAATCCGGGTAGCGCCGATCGTCATCAGCGCGATGTACCAGACCACCGTGATCAGCCAGCCGATGAACGGCACGATCGCGGCCAGCTGCACGACGTAGGCGTAGCCGTTCACGCGGAAGGTCCCTTCGAAGCCGCTGTCCGACTCGTTGAGCGCGCCGACCAGCAGCAGCGAAACGTGGTGGATGAGACTCCAGATGAACAGGCCGATCATCAGGAAGATCGGCGTCAGCAGCATGCTGATGGCGAGCGCCGTCGGTGTGGTTGCCATGTAGAACGCCAGCTGGTCGCGCATCTCCGGCGGGAAGAGGCTCAGCATCGAGTCCTGCAGGAGGAACTGCCAGATCTGACCGACGATCGCGCCGAGCCAGCCGATGATCACGCTGAACAGGAGTGGGCTGACGAAATCACCCTTCTTCAGCGTCTGTTCGTAGGCCGAGCCCGGGCTGGTGACGAACAGCTTGATGCTCTCGAGCAAGCCAGCACCGAAACCGAGAGCGGACCGCCGTTCCCAGGGATTCCCCGAAGCCGTGCGCGTCCCGCCGGGTGGCGGCGGGGGTGGAGCGAACCGCTGATCTCCGTCTTCGATCATCAGACTCCCCTACTGTTGCCCGCTCGGGCGAGCCTCACCCGGCGACTCGAACAGCCGCGCCCGAAGCGGCCGGGTGGTACTGCGGCCAGCGAACCGACGTCTCTAGAAGCGGTCCGCGTACTGGCTGACTCCAGGAATCAGGAACCGCTCGCCGCCGACGCCCTTGATGATGCAGATGATGTGCACCACGATGATCACCAGGCTCAGCACCATCTGTAGGAGCGCGATGGCACAGCCGATGCCGACCGGCGCGAGCGCGAACGAGATCACCGTCAAGACGATCCAGAGGGCGAACTCGGCCACCATGAGCACGATGCCGTGCTTCGCGTGCCACTGCACCTCGGCATCGTCCTTCTCGACCAGAAGCGGGATCAGCGCCAGAAGCCACAGGTAGGAGAGAACGATCATCAGGCCTCGGTTGGCGCTCGCGTCTCCGCCATCGCCACCGCTAGCGGGCGGCGGTGGTGCGTCGGAAGGTGGGGGTGGCGGGGTGGGAGGTGTAGGTTCGTTCATTACACAGGTCTCCTACCGCTGTTGGCAGTTGGGCTCCGGAGAAACCGACGAAATCGGTGCTCGAAGTGTATGCCAAATAGCGGCGGTTCACCAGCCGATGTGCCGACGCACTACGTGCGCTCGGGGAGCTGGCGGACGCCGAGCCGCGCGAGCGACTCCTCCAGGGCGGCGCGTCGATCCGCGCGCACGGTCAGAAGCAGCCGAGCGGTCGGTCCGTACTGCTCTTCGCTGATGACGACCTCCGGTGGATGGACGACGCGTTTGACCGCCCCGAGCTGGTCATAGGGAAGCTCGATCCAGAGCTCGACCGTCGGCCAGCGCTCCTCGACCGCCAACCGCTGGAGCGCTTCCTTGGTGACGCCGGCGTAGGCACGAGCCAGCCCACCCTTGCCCAACTTGGTTCCTCCGTACCAGCGAGTGACGATGACCATCACGTCCGCGAGTCCGGCGCCGCGCAGGACGTTCAGAATCGGCCTGCCCGCCGTTCCCGCCGGCTCGCCGTCGTCCGAGGAGCGCTCGGCGCCGGCCGCGCCGAGCCGCCACGCCCAGCAGTGGTGGGTGGCGTCTGATTGCGAGCGCCGCGCCGCTGCCAACAGAGCGCCGGCTTCGAACTCGTCTCGCGCCGGCGACACCACCGCCCGGAAGCGCGAGCCCTTCTCCCGCAGCTCAGCCGTCGCTGCCGCCGCGGGTGCCCGGTAGACGCCCACCCCGGCTATCCGCCGAGGACCCGGCGGTAGATCTCCCGATACCTCTCGACGACGAGATCCTCGCTGAACATCTCGAGCGCTCGCCGGCGACCCGACTTGCCGAAGGCGCGCCGGCGGGGCTCGTCTTCGAGCAGCTCGATCGCGGCGGCCGCCATGGCGTCGACGTCACCGACCTCCCGCAGAAAGCCGTTGTCGCCGTCGACCACGACCTCCGGCAGTCCGCCGACGCGGGTGGCGATCACCGGCACCTCGCACGACAACGCCTCGAGAGCCGCCAGCCCGAACGACTCGGTCTCCGAGGGCAGCAGGAAGAGATCGGCACCCACCAGGATCTCCTCCACCAGCGGCAGGTTACCGAGGAAGGTGATCGCGTCGCACATCTCGCAGTCGCGGCAGTAGCGCTCGATCTGCGCCCGATCGGGGCCGTCTCCGATCAGTAGGAGCCGGCTCGGCACCTGTTTGCGCACCCGCTCGAAGACCCGGACCACATCGAGCACGCGCTTGACAGGCCGGAAGTTGGAGATGTGGAGGAGGATCCGCTCGTCTCCCTTGGCCCAGCGCTTCGCCCCCTGATCGCCGCGCACGCGCTCGTAGCGCCGGGGATCGATGAAGTTGGGCACTACCTCGATCGTGTTCTCGACCCCGAGCTGGCTCTGCGTCGCCCGGCGGAGGGCCTCGGAGACCGCGGTTACCGCGTCGCTCCGCTGGATTCCCCAGCGTGTCGTCTCCAGGTAGTTCGGGTCGTTACCGACCAGGGTGATGTCGGTGCCGTGCAGGGTGGTGACGACCTTGAGCGGCTGCGGCTCGAGGATCTCGCGCGCCAACACCGCCGACACCGCGTTCGGCACCGCGTAGTGGACGTGTACCAGGTCGAGACTCTGATGCCGGGCGACCTCCACCAGCTGGGTCGCGAGCGCCAGGGAGTAGGGCGGATAGTCGAACAGCGGGTAGTTGGGAACCACCACCTCGTGGTAACTCAAGTTGGGATTGACCAGCTCCAGCCGAGACGGCTGCGCGTAGCTCAGGACATGGACCTCGTCGCCACCCTCCGCCAACGCCATCGCCAGCTCGGTCGCGACGATGCCCGAGCCACCCCAGGTCGGATAGCAGCTGATGCCGATCTTCACGACAGTCCTCCCGGCACCAGCTCGAGCGGGTCGGCCACGGAGAGCGGCAGCCGGCTGCCGAACGGCTCGCCGAAGGCGACGTTGATCAGTTGACCGTAGTGGCGAGCCCGACCCTCGATGGCCGACCGGTACTCGGGCGAGGCCACCTTGGTCGGCGGCTCGTCGCGCTCGCTCCCCTGCTGATGGAGCTGGCTCTCGTAAGCGGCCAGCGCTTCGAGCTTCCTCTCCCAGACCGACGTCACGTCGACGATGAAGCTGGGCTCGAACGGATCGTGCTGCATGTAGCTGAACACCGCCGCCGGACGATGCGGCTCGCCGCTCCCGCGCCGCGCCAGCCCGGAGTAGAAACAGGCGTCCTCGACCAGCCGGTGCGCCCGGCCGTGGTCGGGATGGCGATCCCGCGGCGCCGGCCCGAGAACCAACCTCGGCCGCCAGTGGCGCAGACGCGCGATCAGCAGCTCTTCCTCCGCGGTACCCGTGCGCAGCTGTCCGTCTCCCAGATCGAGGAATCCGAGTTCGGAGACGCCGAGCGCCGTCGCCGCGGTCTCGGCCTCGAGCCGGCGCTCCTCGGGAGTGCCGCGGGTGCCGGCTTCGCCGCAGGTCAGGTGGAGGATGCCCACCTGCCGGCCGCGCGCGGTGAGCAGTGCCAGGGTTCCACCGCAAGCGATCTCGACGTCGTCGGGATGCGTGCTGATTGCGAGTACGTCGAGCGACATGGTCAGGAACTCCTACGGCCCCGGTGGCTGGTTGTTCGGGTAACGGTCATACGGTGATCACCTGTAGAGACCTCGGGTCGAGCTCGAGCTGCTCGAACAGCGCGTCGACGAAACGGTCGCCGTACTTGCCCGGGAAGTGCGCGGTGCACAGGATGCGCTCCTGGAGAGTTCCCAGGGGACGGCAGCTGTCGCGCAGATCCTGGAGTCGCCGTCGGTCGACGTCGCGCTGGCGCGCCACCGCCGAGGAGAGCCGGCCGGAGAAGGCGTCCAGCGCCTTACCGATCTGCTTGCTGGTCTTCTCCCAGGGAGTGCCCAGGTTGGAGTCGACCCCTTCGGCGATCACCTTGAGCTTCTGCAGCTCGGCTTCGATCTCGGAGCGGATCGGGGCGATCAGCTCCTCCTCCTTGCCGCCGGAGAGCGACCGGTCGATGTCGAAGCTCGGTGCGATGAGCTCCCGCAGGCCGATGTCGAGCGACGGCAGCTTGTCGACCTGGTGCCGCGCGAGCACCAGCGCCTGGGGGCGGACCGAGACCCTCGGTGGCCTCAGGCCGAGGTGAGCGTAGAGCGGTGCCACCTGGGGGATGTAGGAGAGCTCACCTGGCCCGAAGACCAGAATCGAAGTGCCGAGCGTCGCGTCTTGCAGCGCGGTGCGCGCCATCACACCCGGGCTGACGACAGCCGGGTTCTCCTCGATCGCCTCGAGCAGCCAGTCGATCGGCCGCTCGGAGCCGTCCGCACCGCGTAGACCCACGCGGTCGTCCGCGCGCCATTCGATCCGGCGGCGCTCCTGGCCGCGCAGAAAGAAGAGCGGGCTGGCGCCCGTGGTCGGCTTCACCTGTAGATCGAAGCCCGCCGCGGTGATCTCACGGTCGCGCGCTCGGAATGCGGCCTCGATCTCCTCGCGCTCCTCGACCAATCGACGCAGCCACGGCCGCTGCGCCTGCTTGAGCTCGGGCAACATCGAGTCGAGCATCAGGGGACAGCGCTCGCCCATCAGGCCGACGATCAGCCGACTGAACGCCTCGCCGAAGCGCGCGTCGGGCCGGTACCAGCCGGCGATCCGATCGATCCAGTCGGTCCAGCGGTCACCGCCGTTCGCCTGCCGGAGCTCGGCCAGGAGGCGGGCCATCTCGGGGCCGAGGGTGCGCATGCCGACCGGCGTCAACGGGCTCGGGTCATCGCCCAGCTCGAAGGAGCGCGGGCCGTCACTGGTCTGGAAGACCGCGCTCGCCACCTCGCGGTAGTCGTGGTCCTCGGTCGCGACCCAGAAGACCGCTACCGACGGCTGCCCGGCGGCCTCAAGGCGCTCGACCCAGAGCATCGCCGCGACCGCCTTCGACAGGGTGTAGAGCGGACCGCCGAGGAGCCCCGGCTGCTGGCCGGTAGCGATCACCCGGGTCTCCGGTTGGGCCAGCTTGGTCGCCATCTCCGCCGCTGCCGGGTGCCCGTAGGCGGCGTTGGTGACCGCCAGCGCCTGGGCGATCGCCCTGCGATCGACGCTCGGCAGGTCGCTCGCGTCGGTACCGGACCGGGCGGTGATGCCGAGCGGCTCGAGCAGCTCGAGGCTCGTGCCGGTCAGGAAAGCGGCGGGTAGCGGCGGCAGGAGATCGGCGCCGAGCATGTCGATCCGCTCGACGCTCACCCGGCACCTTCCATCGGCCGGTGGCCGACCAGGATGAGTCGCGCGCTCCCCGGCCCGAACGGCGTACCGTCGAAGTCACCATAGAGCTGGTCGTGCTCGAGGCCAGCCCAGCGCAGACCGATCGTGACCTCCTGCTCCGAGTAGGCGCGCACACTCTCGACGAAGCTCCGCTCGTCGCCCCCGGCGCGAATCCGGATCCGCTTGTTGACGCGCTCGGTTCGCTGGTCGAACCAGCGCTCGATCTCGGCCACGCCGCCGTTCAGCTCCAGGGTCTCGGTGGGCACCAGACCGGCGATCACGCGATCTCGATTGAACAGGTCGATCAAGAACCGGCCGCCCGGCGTCAGCACCCGGGCGATCTCCTCGAGCACCCTGAAGTTCTCGCGCTCGTTGTCAAAGTAGCCAAACGAAGTGAAGAAGTTCAACACCCAGTCGAAGCTCGCGTCAGCGAACGGCAGCTCGCGAATGTCACCAGCCACGCGGGGCAGTGGTGGTGGCTGCGTCAGCAGGGTCAGCGACAGGTCGAGGCCGAGCGTCCGGTAGCCGCGAGCCCGCAGCGCCGCGGTGTGGCGACCGGCACCCGAGGCGAGGTCGAGGACCGCCCGCGGACGGCTACCGCCGCTGCCATCGACCAGCACCTTCTCGACGAAGTCCGCGTGCCGTTCGGCCTCTTCGACGTCGCGGTGCGCGTACAGCTCGAGGTAGTCCTGGCCGAACCACTCCTTGTACCAAGCCACGGGACCCGAGTTTAGTGCTTCGGCCGGCTTTCGAAGTACGGGTGCCCAGCCACCGGCAGACGCGGGATCTCGTCGGTCGGCTTCTTGAGCGTCACCTCCTCGAACAGGAGCGCGGGCACGACGATGGTCGACAGGGGCTTGCCGGCGGGGGGAGCCGTCGTGGCGCTGCTCAACAGGCTGGTCACGATATCGCCGACCGGAGAGAACGGCAGGCTGTAGACGGTCGGCCTCTCGCCGACGGCGATGATCTCCTTGAAGGTCGCGGCTCCGAAGCCCGAGAACTCGAGGTTGCGCACCGCCACCTCGGTGCCGTCGGGGTAGACCTTGACCGCCACGACCGCTGGCGCCACGCCGCTCGACTCGCCACCCCCACCCGCCCCCAGAATCGCTGCCAGGGGATCGCGCGGAGTGCGGCGGGCGCCGGAGCTGCCGAGCCGGCGCACGATCAGACCGAACTCCGCGCCCCGATCTTCGACCAGGAGCAGGAGCTCGGCGCGCAGCTGGTCGTCGTCGAGGACGGTCGACGAGCTGACGATCAGGTTGCTCGGCGCTACGCCGTCGCCGCGCCAGTGCCCGGTGCTGGCTTCGACACCGGTGATCGGTGTGCGGCCCGCCAGCATCCGCTTCAGGTAGCCGCGCTCGACCAGTGACACCGGGCGGGGCACCACGCCCTGATCGTCGACCAGGTAGCCGCCCAGGAGACGAGTGTCCTGAAACTCGGCCAGGGTCGCGTCGTCCTTCAGCGACAGGAACCGGGGCAGCACGCGTGCACCGAGGCGATCCTTGAAGTCGCTCGGGCCACGCTGCGAGATCAGGCTTGACAAGCGCTCGTCTCCGACCAGCGGGTCACGGTGACTCAGCAGCCGCGGGGCGAACGCCTGGGCAAAGAGCTCGGCGGCCGCCTGCTCCTCGAACAGGACCGGTCCGTTGTAGCGGTCGAGCAGCTCGGCATCCCGCAGCGCCGCCAGGCGCTCGCCGAGCCCGCTCACCTCGCGAGCCAGGAGCTCGCGTGACGGCAGGCTGTCGACGCTGTCACCGACCGCGACGAAGGCGTCCGCGAGCGGGACGCCGTCGGCCGCCTGGGTCGACGCCTCGGCGAGCAGGCGGGCCGAGGGCACGCTCTTGCGGAAGCGCGTCCCTTCGCTGTTGACGAAGTAGGAGCGGACGTCGCGCACGGTGATCGTGACCTTCGACTCGAAGACCGCGCTCTGACGCCGAAAGAGCGCCGAAAGCTCCCGCGCCAGGGACGAGAGGCGCTCGAGCTCGCCTCCCGGAACGGCTTTTTCGGTCTCGATCTCCACCGGCTCGACGGCGCTGAAGTCGTCCAGGTCCTCGGCCAAGGTCTTGTTCTGCAGCACCGCTCTCTTCTGGGCCAGCTGCTCGAGCGCCCGCTTGTACGCGGCATCGGTGGCCAGCCAGAGCTGACGACGGATCTCCTGGTAGTCGTCGTCGAGCGTCAGGGTCACCCGACCGCTCGAGCGGTTGCCGCCGCGGCGGAGCCCGCCGAGCGCCAGGAAGTTGGTGTTGTCGAGCTGGTAGTCGCCGACCCTGACCTCGACCGCCAGGCGTCGGGAATGGCTCTCGCGGCTCGACAGAGTGCTGCCGAAGCTCGCCGACGTCGACAGGATCTGCAGATCGTCGACGCGGTAGGCGATGAAATAGGGGCGCGCCAGCCCTTCCACCCTCAACTCGGCCATCGAGCGCTTCAGCTCGCCGTCGAGCGCCCGCATCAGGAGCTCGCCGCCGGTGGCCTGGGGCGAGGCCGAAAGCGCGGCCGCGAGCGCCGCCGCTCCGAGACCTCCGATCGCCATGCTCCGCGGCCACATCAATCTACTCGCCCTCCGCCGGCGGTTCGGTCCCGAGCGGCGCCGGAAGGATCGGCGGCAGGTCCTGCGACTTGGCCTTCTTCTGCACCTCGATCTCCGAGACGAGCACCGCGGGCGACGACGCCGAGACCGGAACGCCGCCCGACTCGGCGCCGCAGGTGCCGTTGAAGACGGTGATGCGATCGTCGCCCGCCACGATCTTGCTGAACGCGGTGAGCGGCGTCCCGATCAGATCGACGCCTCGCACCAGCTCCTCGCGGCCGTCCGGATAGACCCGGTAGACCAGGAGCGGATTGACGTTGAACGCGTTCGGAGTCGTCCTGCCGGTCAGAGTGAATCCGCCCTGGACGTCCTCGAACCGGAGGCCGTACGGTTTGCCCTGGCGCTCGACCTCTTCGAGCAGCCGGCGCGTCAACTCGTCCGCGGCTACCGACTCGTCGACCTCGACTACCAGGTTCGACTGCCGGGCCACCACCGTATAGCCCGCCTCCCGGCGACCGTGGCCGTTGGAGATCGGGAAGCCCTCGATCGGATCGCGCGACATCAGGAAGCTCTTGAAGATTCCGCTCTCGAGCACCGCCACCCGGCGGGCCCTCGTGCCCTCGTTGTCGACCCGATAGTGGCCAGCCAGCTCGGCGCCACCTCGCTCCTTCAGCGTCGGGTCGAAGTAGACCGAAAAGCTCGTCGGCAGCACCTGTTCGCCGAGCAGCTTCTTGAACGTCTGGCTATCGGACTCGTCCTTGAGACGGTGGCCTTCGATCCTGTGTCCGAAGACCTCGTGAAAGAAGACGCCGCTCGAGCGGCCCGAGAGGATCGCCGGGCCGGTGTAGGGATCGACCACCGGCGCCGAGCGGAGGGCTAGGAGGCTGTCCACCATCTCGTGGGCGGCCCGCAGAACGGTCTCGTCATCCGGCAGGCCGGCGGCCGTGGTGGCGAAGAACGACTGATAGCGAGGCAGCTCCATGCCGTCCTCCGCCTTCGTCTGGCCGGAGAGGATCAGACGGTAGCTCGGCTGCGAGACCCGGACCCGCGTCCCGTCGCTGTTGACGTACCAGCGCGTCTCGACCGTGGCGAGCAGGGCGGCCCGGCCGCGATAGATCTCGCCATGCGCCGCGAGCGGCGCGCTGAAACGACGCACCCGCTCCTCCCACTCCGTGCGATCGAGGTCGAGCGTCGCCGGGGTCTCGTAGAGCTCGACCGCGGGCTCGCGCGAGAAGTCGGCGGACCGGTCCTCCTGCTCGACCGTCACCTGGATATTCGTACGGATCCGCGTCAGCCGTTCCCGGGCGCGCTTGAATCTCGCGTCCGTCTCCGCCCAGAGGATCGCTCGGATGGCATCCGGGTCGTCCTCGATCGGGATGGCGACGAACGAGAAGCGATCCGCCCGATCGGAGCGGCCGAACTGACCGCGCATCTTCCGGGTGTTGTCGAGCGCGTAGTCGCCGACCCGCAAATCGATGTCGAGCTGGCGGCCGCGCGATCGTGAGCTCGTCACCAGGGCGCCGAACGAGGCGCTGACGATCGCGGTGTCCCTCTCGGTGATCTCGTAGCTGAGGAAGTAGGGCGGATCGGGCTCGCCAGAGAGCTTCTCCATCGACCTCTCGAGCTCCGCCGCCATCGCGTCCAGGATCGGCGCCGGTGGGCTCTCGTCCGCGAGCGAGGGAGCCGTGAGTCCCCAGAGGGCGATCAGGCCCAGCGTGCCGAATCGAGCTCTGGAGCGCATGGCGGCTCAGTGTATACGGCCCTCACCTAGAATATGGCCCGTGAGCGTTCAGATCGGCCCCGTGCCCGTCGATCCGCCCCTGATCCTCGCCCCGATGGCCGGGGTGACCGACCGCGATTTCCGCCTGATCATCCGGCGGATCGGTGGCGTCGGCGTGGTCACCATGGAGTTCATCTCCTCCAGGGCGATCGTGGGAGGCTTTCCGAAAACGCTCGAGTTGATGGAGTTCAGTCAGGAGGAGCGGCCGCTCTCGATCCAGATCTACGGCTCGGACGTCGACACGATGGTAGAGGCCGCGCGGGTCGTCGAGGAGCTCGGACCCGATATCTGCGACATCAACATGGGCTGCCCGGCCAACAAGGTGCTCAAGGGGTGCGCGGGCGCGGCGCTGATGGGTGACCTGAAGCTGGCCGAGAAGATGATCGCCTCGGTCCGGCGGGCGATCTCGATCCCGCTCACGGTCAAGTTCCGGCTCGGTCTCAACGACCAGGAGCGCAACTACACCGACCTCGGCCGCATCTGCGAGGACAACGGCGTCGCCGCCGTCGCCATGCACGCGCGCACCGCCAAGCAGATGTTCCGCGGCGAGGCGGAGTGGCCGGAGATCGCGCGGCTCAAGGAGCTGCTCTCGATCCCGGTGTTCGGCAACGGCGACGTGCGCACGTCCGAGGACGCGCTCCGGATGATGGCCGAGACCGGCTGTGACGGCGTCATGATCGGCCGTGGAGTGACCAAGAACCCCTGGCTCTTCCAGCAGATCGCCGCGCGCATGGCCGAGAGTACCGTGGTCGAGCCGACCGTGCGCGACCGCCGCGACCTGATCCTGACCCACTTCAGGCGCGTCGCCGAGCGCGAGCCGTCGAAGTTCGCGCTCCACAAGCTCCGAAAGTTCACCGGCTGGTACACCCACGGCCTGCCACACGGCCGTAAGCTGCGGCAACGGATCAACGAGCTACCCGACGTCCAGAGCTTCCTGGCCGCGGTCGAGGAGTTCTTCGAAGAGATCCTGGTCGAGGAGGCGGCGTAGAGACTTTAAGCCAGGACGTCCGCGCGACCCCCGACGAGACACTCGACGCCCTCGGAGTCGCCGCGGAGATGTGGAACGCCGCCTGGGAGGCGAAGCCGGGTGGCGGGCGGCTGCATCTGCCGGTTCTCGCCGGGATCCGTCGCGGGCGGCTGCTGGCGCGCGCCGAGGTTCGCTCGAGCTCGAACGGCAGCACCGTTCAGCTGCACGTCGAGCACGCCGAATACGAGATCAACCGGCCGGCGGTCCTCTTCCTCGCCCTCGGCGCCGTCGGCGGCCTGGTGACCGTCCTCTGGCCGCTCTTCCCGGAGCGGATGATCAACTTCCTGCCGCTCGCCGTGGTTCTTCTGCTCGGGGCATGGCTGCTGGTCGCCTCGCGGCTGCGTACCGCGGGAGCACAGGACTTTCTGGACACGGTCGCCGAGCTGGCCGAATCCGATGTCGAGTCGAGCTCCCCCGGCTAGCTCGGGCTGGCCGCGAACGACACCGAGTCGAAGATCTCCACGCCGTTGGCGAGCGTCTTGTGGACCGGGCAGCGCTCAGCTACCTGGGCGAGTCGCTTGCGCTGGGCATCGTCGAAGTTGCCGCTGATCGTGACCCGGCTCTGGACGCGCTCGATCCAGCTGTCCTGGACATGCTCGCCGCCCAAACGGCGCTGAGAGGAGCGCGGCGCGAAGAGAAGCGCCTAGCGTCCCCCGAGGAAGCTCCCTGAGTGGAGGCCCCATGCCCGCCATGCGATATGCGGCCCCGCCGGGCCGCAGTCTCACCACATGCTCGCCCAGAGATCCGAGGTGTCGGCGAGAACGACCCGCTCGCCCACCGGCAAGGACGCCAGGTCGATCGGGCGATAGGTGGCACCGTCCCACTGAAGGAGCAGGAGGTCGGGATCGTCGAGCGTTCGGTCGAGCTCGAAGCGCACGGCGGCGACGTCGGTCCCGCCGGCGGTCATCTCCAGGACCTCGGCTGTAAGACGGCGCTTCTCGAAGACCGTGCCGGGCTCGGGAAGACGCGCCGAACGGAGGATCTTGCTGAAGAGGTTGGTCAGCCAGCCGTCCCGATCGGTTCGAATGACGAAACTCCGCTCGTCGGACCGCTCGACGCTCACCACGCCATTGAGAGCCGAGAGGACCCGCACGTCGACCTCTCGATCGACGTAGAAGTCGACGATCGTCGGTGGATAGAAGACGTAGAAGATGCCCGGAGCGTTGAGCAACAGCGCGAGTCGGGCCTGCCGATCCTCGACATGGGTCACCGCGGTGAGTACGTTCTCCCGCAGACTCTTGCCGCTGGGTACATACGCGAAGGGGTAGCCGATCGACAGCAGGACTCCGGGCACCAGAACGACCAGAATCGTCGCCCAGCCAGCCGCCCGCGCCCGGAACGGAGCGCGTTGCGTGCCGGCTGAGCTCCGGCGGCGGATGGGACCGATCTCGACGCACAGCATCGCGAGCAGGACGCTCGAGCCGAGCGCCGCGAGATACAAGGCCCGCTCGCTCGCGCCGGCACTCATCTGCGGGACGAGCGCCAGGATGAAGGTGGCCATCGCCCACCAGGCGAGCGCGCTGCGTCGGAGCCACCAGAGTCCGGCCACGAACAGGGCGAACAGAACGGCACCGGCCACCGCGAGCAGAGGAATCACGGAGGGGATCAACATCGCCAGACTGGGCGGGACAGGAGACAGCGCCGCCAGCCACATGATCGGAAGATGCGTCGCCAGCTGAGCGAGCCAGCGACCGGGAGCGAGAAGCGGGTTCACATAGATGCCGCTGCTGATACCGCCGAACCCGAGCATCGCAAAGGTGGCCAGGTAGACGGCGAGGACGATCAGGGCCGGTGCCCAGGAGGGCGGGTCGCCCAGAAACGTCCACAGCCGAGCCCGATGCTCTCGCTCGCGACCGTGAGGCAGGAGCAGGCTCATCAGGGCCAGCAGGACAGGCGCCACGACCGCGCTCTCCTTCGACAGCAGCGCCAGCACCAGAGCGGCGAGCGTCACCGCCATGAGCGCCGGCGTTCGACCTCTCAGCCAGGCCGCGTGCGCCACGAGCGCGATCGCGACGAAGAGCGAGCAGACCAGATCGGTGAGGGTCGCGATCCAGCCCACCGTCATGCTGTGGTCCTCACAGACGATGAAGAAGAGCCCGGCCAGCAGCGCAAGCGCGCGCCTCTCCGTCAGTCGCAGCACCAGAAGGAAGAGCAGTCCGGCGACCAGGCCATGGGTGACGATCCCGAAGAGATTCAGCGGCCAGGCACGCTCGCCGAACAGGCGCACCGACCCTTCGAGAATCAACGACGGTACCGGCCTCCAGAAGACCCCCAGGTCGCCGCCCTCGAACCACCAGATGTCCGAGATCGACGACAGCCCCTCGGTCGACCAGAGGCCGAGCCAGCGGGAGTACGGAAGCGGGTCCTCCCTGAAGGAGTTGAGGAAGAAGAACTCGTCGGCCTGGAAACCGCCGAGCAGATAGAACCAGTTCAGGGCCAGGGAGAGGAGCACAAAGAGAAACACGGTGCCCGCGGCGCTCTTCGGCCCCTTGAGAGCTACTCTCCGCCCGACAGCATTGGTCATGGCGTCCCTCGAAACCTCCCCAAGCCTACGCCCGTGAGGCCAGGCCTCCACCACCCCGGAAAGTGGGGTCCCGGATCCCGCGAATGCTCCTTGGCGCACCAACCTCCGTACCCTTCCGACCGTATTGCTGTCGCTGGAGCGCTTCGGCGACCCGGCATTCTGGGTGCGGAGAGAGAATCCCGTGGGGAAGATCGTCTCCACCTCGATCGCCCTGATCCTCGTGGCTCTGGGCCTGTCCGTGGGCTACGTCGTCTACACCAATCGGCCGCTGCCCCGGACCGTGCACGACGAGGCGATCGTCGAGCGAACGCTCGAGATCCTCTCCGACGAGTCCGCATGGTCCAGGGGGGACACCCGTGAGTGCGCCGACGGCGCCGAGGAGTTGTCCCTGTACTGCGCGCTACGGCGAGCGTCGATCGACGTCACCGGCAGCTTGGAGCACCGTGCCGCGGCGCTACAGGAGGTCCGCTACGCCATAGATCAGGCGCGGCCGGGCGCCGACCACTCTCACCGGTTGATGGACTTCAACAACGGCCCCCAGGTCACACTTGTCGACGTCCACGCGATGCTGGAAGAGGCGCTCGCGACGCTTCGGGCGAGCGACTGAGCCGACGGATCGCGAGGTTCGACCCCGCCGTCACTGCGTGCGAAAGAGGGACCAGCCGCTCCAGGAGCAGAGTGTCGCGGGACCCTTCTCCAGGTCGCAAGCAAAGACCATCCAGGCGTAGTGGGTCTGGGGCGAGAGTCCGTTCTGCACCGTGAAGGTGTAGTTGTCTTCGGGTAGCCATACCATCCCGTAGGTACCGTACTGATCACGAAGGGTCGGCACCTGCATCCACCTCCGCCCGGCCCAGTCGTACTGCCAGATGATGACGCCGAACGTCAGCACGTCGCCGTCCGGATCCCCGTTGTTGCGCCAAGCCATTTGATAGGCGCCCTCGTATTGGAGCGGAAATGGAGGCTCCCATCCGCCGGGCTGGACGGTGGGAGGGTTCGGTCTGCGGTTCGCGGTGAAGGGCGGTAGCCCGGTCCCCGGAGTGCCACTGCCGGGGTCAGGGCCACCGCCGCCCCCGCCCGTGACCGTGGTAGCGCCCGCCGGTGGCATGAGATCGACCACCATGTGGTCGAACTCCGTATTCACGTAACACTCGCTTTCGAGGTTGTAGAGGCAGTTCATCTTGCCCGCACACTTGCCGGGTGCAACGGTCTCTCCTTGGACCTCGCGGCCGCAGTAGCACCAGCGCCCGTTGTTGATAGTCGCGTACCTGTAGGGAGGGCTGAACGCCACCTGTGATCTCGATTGCTCGGCCCCATACGGTATCGAGCCACTGAGGCAGTAGTTGGCGCAGGTCTGAATCGACCTGAGGTTGGCCGGAAGGCGGTTCAGATTCAAAGCCGGCTGGTCCCCCAACGCCTGTGGTGGCGACCAGCCCTGGCCCGTGATGCACGCGGCCATGGTGTATTTGAGCTCCTGCGCCTGTACCACGCCGGACGCCAGGGCGATCGCCAAGGCGGTAATGAGAACTAGTCCGCAAACTCGGGGCCGGCAGTGGCCGATCATGGTGTCCTCCTTCACGAATAGAGTGAATCCCGAAGAGCTTCGGCCTGCACCTGTCGACTTCATGTTCCTCGACCCCCCTGTCTCCAGGGCGCCTGTGCCTCGGGCGGATGTGGCGGCAGTGGGATGACGGGCAGATCAATCGGGGGGCGTCCGACGGTCTCTCCAGGGGGGCTGGGCAGCTGAATCGGGGGACGTTGCTGCTGAGGCGGTGCCTGTGCCAGAGGTGGGATCGGAATGGTCGACGGATCCGGCACCTGAACCGGGGGTCGCCACCGGGCGGCCGGCGCGTACCTCTCGGGTGGGGGTGGCGGCAGCTGGATGGTGATGGGTGGTGGTGACGGCGTCGGTGTCCCCGCGTGACCCTGTGCTGCTCGAACGGATGACGTCGGGGACGGCTGGCCGAGCGGAGCTGCCGACGGTTGGCTCACGCCGGGCTGCGGTGGCACGGGGACCCGCGCTCCTGTAAGCGGTGAAGAGGCGAACAAATCAAACGCGGCCGCGATCGCGGCGGGGCTCGGAGGCGGCAGCACGGTTCCGGACGGTGAATCCCGGAGGACGTCGGCCGCCTCCGCGTCCGCCCAACGCAGCGTTGCCTCGGACCGCTCTGCGAAGCTCCCCTGCGCATTTGCCCGTTGGAGCGTGCCGGCTTCGCAAAGTGCGAGAAGAACGATTGCTGACAGCGCTCGTCGAACGAGCTTTCCGGTTCGTCGCATCATCGGTCCTCCGAGGTCGAGAGCCGGGACCCGTGGACCCCGATCTCCGAGCGGGGGCTCAGTAGCTCTTCCACCTGCCGAAACACTCCCATTTGCCATGGTCCACGGCCTCTCCACCGAGCCGAATCGTGCCGGACCCCCTCAGCGGATAGGAACTGTCGATCCAGCCCGCAACTTCGACCTCGGTCCCACGGACCTGTGCCGCTCTGAGACTGAAGTTGTAGTTCCTTGCCAACGGGCCCTCGACCTCGACGCCGGCTTCACCCTCGGCCGGGTAGACCGTCCCCTTCACGAGCCCGCTGGAGGTGACATGTAGCTTGATGCGGCCGGTCTCGTCCGGTTTGACTCCCTCCGCGGCTCGACATGCGGCCCTCCACGTCCCGACGAGCCACAGCTCACCGTCGAAGAAGCGCTTTCGCGCCTCGATGCACTCGCCCACCCGCGCGTGGATCAGCGAGGCGACGCCCAGCCGCAGCTCGGCGTCCGCCAGGTCGGCTCGTGCCTTGTGGAGAGCCTGCAGAGCGGCAAGGTCCTGCGCGTCTTGTCTGAGCAGGGCCACGGAGTCACCGATGGTCTCCGAGGCGCGCCGAAAGCGGACTTCCGCGTCGTGCATCAGCTTGCGGACCCACTCCTCCTCCTGCTGAACCTGCTCGGGTGTAGCTCGACCGAGAGCCTCACACTCCTTGCGCACCCGGTCGTAGAGCTGCGCCATGAGCTGCTCTGCGCTGGGCGTGGGAGCGAGGACACGCTCGAGGTACTTCGCGACGGGATCCGGCTGCTGGTCCTGCGCCGACTGGGCATTCCCTGCACCAGCCAACGCGAGCAGAGCGCCGAGAGCCAGGGCCACGTGACGAAGCTCGCGAGGCACGCGTATCGACTTGACGAGCAAGCGGTTCGTCTCGACCTACCTCGGACCCAGGATATGTTCAGCGCCCCCTCGTCGAACCACCCGCCGGAGTGGGCGCCGAGCTCGCTCGGCGGCGCCCCGGTTCGCGATAGGGTCGGACGTCTCGCAAACGGATCTTGTTCTCTCTACGGAGACGAAACCATGACCGTGCCTGCCGATTTCTTCTTTGGACAGCTGCGACGAGTCCCTCTATGGGCGGTCGCGCTCGGCCTGGCGGCCGTCTGCGTCGCTCCCTGCCTGGCGCAAGCTCCCATCATCAAGCCGGGCGCACCGGGCGAGCCGGTACGGGAGCTCGATCCGGAAGAGGCGATCGCCATCGCCGACACCAGCTACTCGGCGGCCGACGTGCGCTTCGTGCAGGACATGATCCCTCACCACCACCAGGCCCTCGAGATGGCCGCCCTGGTGAACGGGCGTACGAACACGCAAGAGCTGATCGATGCTTCCGGGCGCATCGAAGGCTCGCAGAAGGACGAGATCGCGTTCATGCAGGGGTGGCTGCGCGAGCGCGGTGAGCGCGTGCCGGACCCGAACGACCACCAGGCGATGCATACCGACCACTCGATGGCCGGCATGGCCACGCCCGAGCAGATGGCCGAGCTCGCCGCCGCGGAAGGTACGGCTTTCGACAGACTATTCCTGGAGCTGATGATCGCCCACCACGAGGGAGCGGTGGAGATGGTCGAGGAGTTGCTCGAACAGCCGGGCTCGGCCTACGACCCGGTGCTGTTCGAGTTCACCTCCGACGTCACCAACGATCAGAGCACCGAGATCGAGCGCATGAATGCGCTCCTGGCTGGGCTGTCGACCGATCCGCGCGCGGCGCTGGCCCCGGGGTTCGATAACGCCGGCCAGGCCCTGCTCAACCTGAAGCTCGTCGCCTCGCTCCCCAAGCCGCCCGGGTTCTTCGACCCGGAGAACCCTGCGGAGATGCCCCCGGAGCGCCCGAAGAAGGAGGGCGCCGACAAGGAAGCGGGCGCCGAGACCGGCGGGGACCGGGCGGCGCCGACCTCCGGCGAGGAGAGCGGCGACGGCGGCGATCCCGAGAAAGAAGAAGACGAAGACGACGAGTGGGACCGCTCGCCGCTGTTGAGCTTCTCGAACACCGACATGGCCTTTGCCGGCGATGTGATGGTGGCGGGGAGCTACCACGGCTTCAACGTCTACCGGCTCGTCGACGGCGGCCCGCCCGAGCTGCTCAGCTCGGTGGTCTGCCCGGGCGGGCAGGGCGACGTGTCGATCGTCCGCGACCTGCTGATCATGTCGGTCGAGCAGACCCGGGGGCGGCTCGACTGCGGGCTCGAGGGTGTGAGCGAGGACGTCAGCACTGACCGCTTCCGGGGGCTTCGCATTTTCGACATCAGCGACTTGACGCGGCCGGTGCAGGTGGGCGCGGTCCAGACCTGCCGCGGCTCGCACACCCACTCGGTCGTCTCCGGTCCTCACATGGAGGGCAGGGAGGGAGACGACACGATCATCGTCTACAACTCCGGGACCAGCTCCATCCGCGACGAGGAGGAGATGGAAGGCTGTATCGACTCGCCCGGCGATGATCGCATCGCGCTGTTTCGCATCGACGTCATCGAGATCCCGATCGACCGGCCCTCCGAGGCGCGCATCGTGGGCAGCCCGGCGGTGTTCGCCGATCCCGAGTCAGGGGTCCTGGCCGGACTGTGGCGAGGTGGCGACCACGGCGACGACACCCAGGAGACCCGGCGGACCGACCAATGCCACGACATCACTGTCTTTCCGGAGAAGGCGATCGCCGCCGGCGCCTGCTCCGGCAACGGCATCCTGTTCGACATCTCCGATCCGCTGAATCCGCAGCGCCTCGACGAGGTGGTCGACAAGGGCTTCGCCTACTGGCACTCCGCCACCTTCAACAACGACGGCACCAAGGTGCTCTTCACCGACGAGTGGGGCGGAGGCAGCCGGCCGCGCTGCCGCACCTACGACCCGCTCGACTGGGGCGCCGATGCGATCTACGACATCGTCCCCTCCGAACAAGGGGCCAGGCTCGAGTTCCGCAGCTACTACAAGATGCCGGCGCCGCAGCTCGAGCAGGAGAACTGCGTGGCGCACAACGGCTCGATCGTGCCGGTGCCGGGCCGCGACATCTTCGTCCAGGCCTGGTACCAGGGCGGGATCTCGGTGGTCGACTTCACCGATTCGGCCAACCCGGTCGAGATCGCGTACTTCGACCGCGGACCGATCGACGCCGAGGAGCTGATCCTCGGCGGCTTCTGGTCGACCTACTGGTACGACGGACGGATCTACGGCACCGAGATCGTGCGTGGCCTGGACGTTCTGGCGCTGGTACCCAGTGAGCACCTGTCGGAGAACGAGATCGCCGCGGCGGTGCTGGCCGACCAGGACGAGCTGTTCAACCCGCAACAGCAGTTCCGGGTCAGCTGGCCGGCCGAGCCGGTCGTCGCCTGGGCCTATCTCGATCAACTCGAGCGCGTCGAGGCCCTGTCCGAGTCGCTGGCGGTCGATCTGGCCGAGGCGCTCGACCGCTCGGCGGCGCGGCTGGCGGAAGGCGAGCCCGACGAGGAGCTGGCTACCGGGTTGGAGACCCTGGCAGCGACCCTGGCAGAGGAAGCGAGCGCCGACGCGATCGCGCAGATGCGACGATCGGCGCTGGGCGTAACATTGAGCGGAATCGCCGCCCGGCTGCGCTGACCGGCACACGCGGCGAGGGAGGTCGCGATGTTCATCAAGAGAGTCCTCGTCCTGGGTGCTTGCCTGATCACAGCCTCTCTGGGAGCCTGCGCTCCTTCGGCACAGAACGGCGGGGCCGTCCCGGAGCCGGTGATCGAAGCACCCGACATGAGCGTCTACTGGGCCACTCACGCGGCGAACGTTGTGAGCGGCGACGTGGAGGCCGCGACCGGCATCCTGGCCGAGGATTGCGTCCTGGTCGAGCCCTTCCAACCTCCGACCGAGGGTCTTCAGAACATCGTTCCCAAGTTCGAGCAATCGCTGGCGGCGGTAGACATCCACGACATGTCCATCGACTCCCAGGAGGCGTACCACCAGGGCACCCACCTGGTCGACTTCGGGACCTACTCCGAGACCTTTTCCCTCAAGGGTAGTGAGGATCGGTATGTCCTCGAGGGCAGCTACGCGGCCGTGCTCGAGCGGGGCGCCAACGGCGACTGGAAGGTCAAGCGCTTCATGCAGACGCCCAGCAAACCGTTTCCCCCCGAGCTGACGGGGACGACCCCCGAGGCTCCGGGTGAAGAAGGTCTTTGAGTCCCCTCGCGACAGAGGCTGCAGATCTTGATGAACGAGTCGACGTTTCGCGATTGGTATGACGCCCTACTGAAACCGTCGTGGACCCCGGACCCCGCGACCATCGGGCTGATCTGGCAGATCCTCTACCCGATCATCTTCGTCAGCTTCGGCTTCGTGTTCCTCCAGGCTCTCAGGAAGAAGGTGCCGCTGCGCGCCGCCCTCCCCTTCGCGATCAACCTCGTGGCGAATCTCGTCTTCACGCCGATTCAATTCGGGTTGAGGAACCTGCCGCTGGCCAGCGTGGACATCCTGGTCGTTTGGGGGACGATCATCTGGATGAGCGCCGCCATATGGAGGCATTACCGGTGGATCGCCGTCGCGCAATTCCCCTACTTCATCTGGGTATCCATCGCGACCGTTCTCCAACTGGCGATTACCTGGATGAACCGGTGACGCCGGACGAGTAGCGACGGCGTCTTGCCGCAGCTACGAGCACCAATTCCAACCGCGACGGCAAGGATTTCGAACGGTGGTAATCAGTTCTCGTTGGCGTCTCGACGCCTGGCCTCGGGATCAGGAAGGACCCGGATACCCTGCTCATCGATTACATACGTACAGTTGGGAAACTCCTCGTCACACTTGCCTTCCAACGACTTCCAGTTGCAACCGTGGTGGCACTCGAGCTCGATCCCCGAGGAAGTTCGCACGATCTCGAGTTCGTACTTGGGGCTAGGGCTAGGAGCCCGTTCCGCAGCTGCGACCGCTACGGCAATAGTAAGAAGAGCGACTGCCAGGACTACCCAACGTTCATTCCGCATTGGAGGCCTCCTTGTCTGGGCACGGTGATCGTTAAACCGTATACGGAAGGCATCGGGAGTTCGTCCATGGCTCCGCGAAACGCCCACAAGAGAGGCGGTCAGCAACGACGCGTCGACGTGCGTGCTCTCGAGGTCCAGGGAGGGTCGACCAGGGCAGGTGAGGCCGAGCTGGTGCTGGCAGTCGATCGCGCTCTGGAAAGCCTGACCCACAGCGATCCGTTCAAGGCGAGAATCGTCGACCTGAGGTTCTTCGGTGACTTCACGATCAACGAAGTCGCCGAGATCCTCGACACCTCGCCGTCGACGATAGGGAGGGCTGGCGTTCGGCTCGTGCCCTGCTCTATGTGATGCTTGAGCTCGGCGAGTGATCCCAGGGAGTCTCAGCCTAACCGACTTCGTCGAGGGCCTTCTCCAGCAGGTCCCGGACACCCAGACCGGCAGCGGTCTTCTGCATGTAGGTCAGATCCCAACCGCCTCTGTTGACCTTGAGCACACCGCAGGCCTCCTGCCATTGCCGGTCAGAAACGCCGCGGCCCAACTGATACCAGCAGAGCTTCCGAAGCTCCGTGTCCTCCGCGCTAGCCACTGCGAGGGTTTCCGCGCGGATCCTCGCCCCGCCAGGGTGGTCTTGCCCCTCGACCCGGGTCAGAGACTCCGGAGCCCGGTCGTAGGCCCGGCCGCCGGCGCTCAGGCTACGATCCGAGCGATGACCGAGCCCGCCAACCGCCTCTTCACGCTCTGGGAGCGGCGGACCATCCGGACGGCCCTGGCCTTCACCGCCGTCGCCCTTCCTATCCTGATCTTCCTGGCCTTCGTGCTGAGGCCGACCGGCAAGCCGCTCTGGCTGACGTTGCCGATTGCGGCCGCCCTCTCCTTCGGTCTCTACGACATCCTGACGTGGAAGCTCCGCCGGCGGCGCAAGATCCTCAGCCAGCCCTTTCCGGCGGAGTGGGAGGAGGTGCTTCAGCGCGAGGTGGTCTTCTACCGCGCTCTCGAGCCCGCCGAGCGGCTTCGTTTCCGGCGTGAGCTGCAGGTCTTCCTGGGTGAGAAGCGGGTCACGGGGATCAAGACCCAAGTGGACCATACAACCCGGGTGCTGGCCGCCTCAAGCGCCATCATTCCGATCTTCGGCTTCCCGGAGTGGGAGTGGGACCAGATCAGCGAGATTCTCATCTATCCCTCGCGGTTCAGTGAAGACTTCTCCTTCGGCGACGGCGAGAGCCACCACACCCTCGGCATGGTGGGCACCGGGGCGATGAACCGGATGATGATCCTCGTAAAACCCGATCTCATCCGTGGATTCCGCGACCCCGGCGACAAGCGCAACGTCGGTCTTCACGAGTTCGCCCACCTCGTGGACAAGTCCGACGGCGTCATCGACGGCCTACCGGCCGTCGGGCTCGACCGCCAGAGCATCGGTCCGTGGATCGAGCTCGCGCGAAGCAAGATGGAGCAGATCCGGGACGGCGACTCCGACATCGACGGTTACGCACTCACCAACGAGGCGGAGTTCTTCGCCGTGGCTACGGAGTATTTCTTCGAGCGCCCCGGAGTGATGCGCCGAAAGCACCCAGAGCTCTACGAGATGCTCTCCGGCGTCTTCAACCAGAAGCTCCACACCCGCGTTGCCGCACTCGCCCGAGAGCGCAAGCGCGGCCGCCCGCGTTTCGGCCGCAACTCGCCCTGCCCTTGCGGCAGCGGGAAGAAGTACAAGAAGTGCTGTCTGCGGCGATCGTCGTAACGCCAGTTTCAGGAGACATCGATGCACCAGGTCTTGTAGGACTCCTGGCCAATCAGGAACTGGACCGCGGATCCCGCTGCGCCCTCGAGACGCGCGCGGCACAGATCGGCGTCCCTCTCGGTAAGGGTCTCCAGCGCAAGTTGATCGCCCTCTATCGCGAGCACAGCGACGACGCGTCGACCCGTGGGTGAGGATTCGTACCAGGTCCACTCGCCCTCGCCCGTGGGCTCTAAGTTCTCGAGTGCCTCGAGTGCTCTCTCGATGAGTTGACGGTCGTGCAAGACGAACCAGTCCACGTAGCCCAGCAGGTTCTCCGGTGCGTAGGGGTCGTCATTTCGAGTTGCTCCCATGATCACGTGTCCCTCTGTCAAAGAGACGTAGAAGAGGACAACCGGTCTTGCGTTCGGCCCAGACATTCGGCTGGCACTTTGCGAGGCGGCGGGCATCGGACCCATCGGCCACGATCTACGCTGATGTTCCAGAGACGATCCGCCTGCGGGAGAAGGAGCTGACCGCCGAAGAGCGGCGCCTCGCGAACTTCGTCGGCGAGGGCCGAGGCAGTAGGGAGCTGGGAAAAGCCCTGGTCGAGACCGAGCGTCCGGTCGAAGCCCTTCGCGTGGAGGTCGAGGGCCTTCGCCGAAGCCGCGAGAAGGTCTTCCAGGCACTGCCGATCGAATGGATCGAGGACCGGCTCGGCGAGCTGCAGAAGCTCCTGGAACGAAGCACCGAAAAGTCCGCCAAGCTGCTCCGCAGACTCCTCGGCCCAATCCGCTTGGAACCCCAGAAGGTCGACATCGGCCGCCCCTACTACGTCGCCAGGACGGCCCTGAACGCCCTGGTTCTCATGGAAAAACCACTCTCAGGCGAGGGCCCGGAGGGTGGTTCGAATTCTCTTGCGTTGGTGGAGGCGGTGGGAATTGCTCCGAGCAGAGCCGGCGTCCAGCCGGCTGTGCGAGTACCCATTCCCACCCCCGGAACCCATTGTGAGCGGAGCGAACGATTGGTGGAGGCGGTGGGAATTGAACCCACGTCCGGGAAACGCGTTCCGAGAGCTTCTACGTGCATATCCTCTGTTCGTAGATCTCGTCGAATACGGTGTGGACAGAGGCAACCGATGCATCCGACCAGTCTCACTGTTTGATCCGAGCTCGGCGCGAGACCAGACGAGCTCTTAGACCCGCATTAGTGTCGCCCCGACAGGCGCCGCGGATCAGGCTCCTGCCGGCACGTGGCTGTCAGTTAAGCAGCCAGAGCCAAGTTGTCGTTGGCAAGTGTGTTTTCCGCGTACGTGCGGAGATCGACACGCAACCCTCGACCCGCTCTGTTCCCCGTCGAATCCGATTCGCCCCCACTGGAAAGAACCACCTACTAGAACGGCAAACATTAGGGGAAGATTCCCCAGCCTGCAACCATGTCTGGCCCTCGCGCCATGCCAGCGGGGGTCGCGGTCCCGACCGCGCAGCTGTAACCTCGGCCTTGCTTCGGGAGTATGGTCTGGTGAGGCAGCGACAAACCTCTTCGAGGAAACCACGATGACGCGTTCGAGATCCGTAGCCGGGGCCGTGGCGGTCCTGCTGACCACCAGCGGCTGGGCGGTAGCCGACACGTTCCACCAGCCCGAGCCGATCCGCTGGGGAGCGAGCACCACCGAGATCGAGCGGCAGCTCGAGGGCAAATGTGCGAACGGGCTCGTGGTCCGCCCGATCGATCCGCCGTTCCTGCCGGCTGTCGAGACCGCTCAGGTCCAGGTGGACTGCGAC
The DNA here is from genome assembly GCA_947259925.1 of Thermoanaerobaculia bacterium. Taxonomy (GTDB): domain Bacteria; phylum Acidobacteriota; class Thermoanaerobaculia; order Multivoradales; family JAHEKO01; genus JAHEKO01. Next base: position 96,241 of record CAMYOG010000015.1, on the reverse strand, counting down.
GGCTTCGAGTTCATGGGGGCGCCGCGCTGGGCCGAGTTCGTGATCGGCGACGATCGCTTGCAGATGGTCTGGATCATGGTCGAGAAGGAGGACCAGGAAGCGATCGTCGCGGCGATGACCGCGGCGCTCGGCGCGCCCGCTAGCGAAAACGACAAGTACATCGCCTACCCGCAGGCGCGTACCGCCTGGCGGTTCGAGCCGCCGGAGGTTCTCTTCTACGCCGAAGAGCTCGACTCCGGGATCCTGCCCTACTTCGAGCCCGACGAGCCCTAGCCCGCTTCGATCTTTCGAAAGGCTTCAGCGATCGACTCGGTGAACGGCGGCTCGAGCACCCCGACGTCGGTGATGATCGCGGCGATCAGCTCGTTCGGAGTGACGTCGAAGGCGAAGTTGGCGGCCGGCGCGTTCTCCGGCGAGATGGTCGCCTCGAAGACCCGGCGCAGCTCTTCCTCGTCGCGTTCTTCGATCGGGATGTCGGAGCCGGTCGGGGTCCTCTGGTCGATCGTCGACAACGGCGCCGCGACGTAGAACGGCACGTTGTGGCGGTTGGCGACCACGGCGACGGTGTAGGTGCCGATCTTGTTGGCGGTGTCGCCATTGGCGGCGATCCGATCGGCCCCCAGGACGACCCGGTCGACCAGGCCGCGCGACATCAGGGTGCCGACGCTCGAGTCGGTCACCAGCTTGTACGGGATCCCCAGGCGCTCGAGCTCCCACGAAGTGAGGCGCGCTCCCTGGAGCAGTGGCCTCGTCTCGTCCACCCACACCTGCGACACCTTCCCCTGCTCGTGCGAGGCGGTGATGACCCCGAGCGCGGTGCCGTAGCCGCCGGTCGCCAGGGCGCCGGTGTTGCAGTGGGTCAAGACCCGGTCGTCGGCGCTGAACAGCTCGGCGCCGAAGGCACCGATCTGCCGGCACGACTGGATGTCGGCGGCGTGAACCCGCTTCGCCCACTCGAGCAGGGCCGCGATCACCGCATCCCCGCCGGCGTCGACGTTGTCGTCGAAGATCTTCCGTCCGCCCTCGAGCGCCCAGCGCAGATTGACCGCGGTCGGTCGGGTCGCTCCGAGCAGCTCCGACACCTCGGTGAACCGCCGGTGGAGATCGCTACCTTCCGCCATCGACTGCAGACCGACTACCAGGCCGTAGGCCGTGGCGACGCCGATCGCCGGCGCGCCACGCACGGACAGCCGGTAGATCGCCTCGGCCACGTCCTCGGGCTGCCGGCAGTGGAGCCAGGTCTCCTCGCGGGGCAAGCGGGTCTGATCGAGCAGCTCGAGGCCCTTGTCGGTCCAGCGAATCGGGGAGAAGGTCTCTTCGGTCATGGCGCGCATGATACCCGCGTGGGGTGGTGGCAGTGGCACGGAGAGGACAAGGACACACCCCGTCCGGGGATGGCTCGCGCCCCATCTGAAGTTGGAGCGCGCTTCGCTTGAGATAGCTGAGTGGGGGCGCTGCGCTTTACTCCCCGTCTGGGGTGTGTCCTTGTCCTCTCCGTGCCACAGCGTGTGCGGTCGACCTGGGCAGCGTTGGCGTACAATCACCCCCGGCCCGCGCCCGCGGGCAGACCCAGGGAGACACCACCGTGAAAGGCGACCCGAACAAGCTCGGCTTCTCCACCCGTGCCGTCCACGCCGGCCAGCCGCCCGACCCGACGACCGGCGCGGTCTCGGTGCCGATCTACCAGACGTCGACCTACGCGATGGACGAGCTCGGCAAGCACAAGGGCTTCGAGTACGCGCGGGTCCAGAACCCGACGCGAACCGCGCTCGAGGAGAACGTCGCGTCCCTCGAGAGCGGCCACTCCGGCCACGCCTTCGCGTCGGGGATGGCGGCGATCTCGGCGATCCTCACCCTGGTCGAGTCGGGCGATCACGTGGTCGCGTCGCGCAACGTCTACGGGGGCACCTATCGGCTCTTCACCCAGATCCTCGAGCGCTACAACCTGACCTTCTCGTGGGTCGACACGACCTCGCTGGACAACATCGAGGCGGCGATGACCGAGCGCACCCGGCTGCTCTTTCTCGAGACCCCGACCAACCCGATGATGGAGGTCAGCGACATCGCCGGGGCGGCGAGGATCGGCAAGGCGCACGGTGCCTTGACGGTGGTCGACAACACCTTCATGTCGCCCTACTTTCAGCGGCCGCTCGAGCTCGGGGCCGATATCGTCGTCCACTCGGCCACCAAGTTCCTCAACGGCCACAGCGACTCGCTCGGTGGCGTTCTGGTCGCGGCACGCGAGAAAGAGGCGGAGTGGTTCGCCTTCGTGCAGAAGTCGGCCGGCGCCGTCCTGGGACCTTTCGACAGCTTCCTGGTACTGCGCGGCATCAAGACGCTCGCGGTCCGAATGGAGCGCCACGAAGTGACTGGGCGGGCCGTCGCGGCGCATCTCGACGGCCACGACAAGGTGGCCCGGGTGCTCTATCCGGGGCTCGCCGACCACCCCGGCCACCAGCTGCATCAGAGTCAGGCCACGGGCTTCGGTGCGCTGATCTCCTTCGACCTCGGCAGTCACGAGAGCGCCAAGACCTTCCTCGACGCGCTCGAGGTGATGAGCCTGGCCGAGAGCCTGGGCGGCGTCGAGACGTTGATCTCGCAGCCGGCGACCATGACTCACGCTTCGGTCCCGCCGGAACAGCGGGCGGAGCTCGGGATCAGCGACGGGCTGGTGCGGGTGTCGGTCGGCGTGGAAGACGCGGACGACCTGATCGCCGACCTCGATCAGGCCCTCGCGCGGATCTAGCCTGGCCTTCAGGCTAGACCGGCGCGTCGGAAGCGTCGGCGGGACCCTCCTGGAAGATCACCTCGTCGCGCGGGTCGGGGACCCCGGTCACCGAGTCGCTGATCCACTCGAGGAAGTGCTTCTCGCCGTGCGCGACGTTGAACGCCAGGATCTCCGGCAGGTCGTAGTTGTGGAGCTCCTGGATCGTCTTCTCGACCTGGGCGTACTGGCCCTTCGTGGTCTTGATGACCAGCAGCAGCTCCTGGTCGTCGCACACCTTCCCTTGCCAGAGGTAGACCGAGCGGTGGACCGGCAAGATGTTGACGCAGCTCGCCTGGCGGCCGATCACCAGCTCTTCGGCGATCAGGTTCGCCTGCTCCTGGGTACCGACTGTGGTGACTACGACGATCGCCTTCAAGGTCCAGAGAACTTAGCTCAGGCCCCCTCGGTCGTCAATGGCCTCTGCGTGCCTAGGTCTCAGAGCTCGATCCGGGCACAGCCGGCTTGCTATCCGAGGGTGCTTCCAGCCCGGGATCGAGAACCAGCAACTCGACCGGGACCGCGTCGAACCGTGCCTGGTCGAGCACCAATCGATGGTGGAAGTTCTCGGCGACCGGATACTGCGTCAGCGCCGGCTCGGAAAGGGTGACGGTCTGCTCGAACGGAATCATGACGCCGTCGACCGGGCGATAGTCGTCGAAGTGGATCGTCCCGACGGCGAGACTCTTCATGAGCACTCTCATCGTCCCGGAGTTGAGTGCCGCCAGGTCGCGGACCGTGTACTGCACCATCTCGACGAGCCCCGTTTCGGTGTCGATCCAGAGCAGGTACTGGTCGTGCTCGGCGTGCGGCTCCGGGGTGCCCCAGGTCACGAGAACCCGATCGTAGCGACGACCGCGGTGGCTGGCGGGTCCGGCGTCGAGAACCGTGTCGGCGGCCAGCAGCCGGAAGGGGAGCTCGGTGAAGTATTGGAGTGTCGGCAGGTAGAAGATGATCTCGTACGCGGGATCCTCGAGGAACGTCGCCCGCTGGGCGCCCGGCTCTTGGCGGTAGGCGGCCCAGCTCTGAATGCCGCGGATCTCACCTGCCGACGGGCCGCCGAGCAGCTCCACACGCGAGGTGAAGGTACCGAGCAGTGCCTGGGTCCGGAATTGTTGCTCGGGGGTCGGCCACCACCCGCCGACCTTCCAGGTGTCCGTGGCGACGGTCTCGAGGGTCGTGTAGCTCTGCCAGGCCCCGAGCCCGTGGCGCTCGGCCGATCTCTCGAGAATCTCCCTTCCCTGGCGCGCGCTCTCGGCCGACGCGTCCTCGGCCGCGGGCGTACGCAGGTCGGCGTAGCCCCAAAGCGTAAACGCGGCGCCCGCGAGAAGCGCCAACACCACCAGCGCGGCGATCCGTTCGCGGCTCTTGCCCCAGCCCCGGGTAACGAAATAGAGGAGCGGTCCGGCGACGCCGAACCTTCCGCGAGCTGACCTCCGGAGCGGCTCGGCTGGCGGACCTGCTGGCCGAGAACCGCGCCGCGGTGGAGGGCGATCGCGAGCTCTTCCAGCGCTTCGCCGAGACCTTCAATCCGCTGGCGGCAGCCGCCGCCTAGTGCCAGCTCTCCCGTGCGTAGTCGTAGCTCAGGGTCCGCACCTTGCCGGTGATGCCGTAGAGGCGCACCACGGTCAGGTGGTGCAGTCCGTCGGTCAGATAGACCGAGCCCGGGGTCGACCCGCCGAGTGGATTGAACGAGGCGAGGTTCGAGCGGTTGAAACGGATCGGGTCGTCCAGCCTGGTGAGGACCCGGCGCGGGTCGGAAGGGTCGCGCGGAGGGCGATCGGAAGGTGGAAAGCCGAATCGGATCCGGCTACCCAGGTGGCGTATTCGGTGGGCGGGACCCACCGGCGGGTCGACCCCGGAATCGATGTCCGCGTTGGAGACGCCGTCTTCATCGCCGTCCTTGTACAGCGTGTAGAAGACTGCGTCGTCGTCGGAGCGGAATCGTATGGCGGCGTTCGCGCCCTCGCGAACCGCCAGGGCTCGGGCGCTTCGAAGTGCTCCTGCTACCGCGGCGGCGGCGCTGCGCACCCGAAGACCCGAGGAGAGTCGGAGCACGTCGGGTGTAGCCAGCGCCGCCGCCAACGTCGCGATCGCGAGCACCACGACGAGCTCCACCAGGCTGAAGCCGGAGCGTCGTGGGGCGCCGCGCATCCCTAGCTGCCGCCGCCGCCCGCAGGCACCTTGTCTCGCAAGGTCGTCTCACCCTCGAGGCTGACGTACGGCTTGATCAGGTCGAACGTCCGGTCGCCGATGCCGCTGACATGGAGCAGGTCCTCGGCCTTCTTGAATCGACCGTTCTTGCTCCGGTAGTCGATGATCCGCTGGGCGACGGTCGCTCCCACTCGCGGCAGGAGCGTCAGCTCCTCCGCGGTCGCGGTGTTGATGTTCACCTTGCCGCCGGCCGCAGCCGCAGCCAGGGCGACGCCGAGCGCGAGCAGCAGCGCTGCCGGTGTCACGAGTCGTGTTTCCTTGGTCATGGTCTCTCCTTTCGGAAGGTGGTGTATGGATGAGGTCTTGGGTTGGCTCTGGCCTGTCGTCGTGTCTCGCTGTTTCGCTTCCGCCGGTGGCACCCCCTCTCCGGTTGTTGATCGCCACCGGCAGATCAAGTCCGCTGCCAGGTCGCGTCCGAGCTGGCAAAGGACTGGGGCATAGGCAGTTGCGCCGATCTTCGGCGCCGACCGCCGGCCTGGTCCGGTCAAGGAATCAGGCGCTCCGCGCCCCGCTTGCCAGCTATCTCCTGGCCTTGCAGCCCACTAGAGGCGGTCAAGGAATCAGGACCGGATGCGCAGTTTCTTGACGCGCCGGCGATCGGCTGGCGGAATAGCGTGGGCTGTGAACCGTGTTGTAGAAGCGGCTACCCTTTTCGGCTAGGGTAAGGCCCCATGCCGCACCGCCAGTCAACACTTCGCGAGTATTTCGAGGCGCTCCTGATCGCCGGGATCTTCCTCGGCTTCACGAACACCTTCGTCGTGAAGACGTTCTACATTCCGAGCGGCTCGATGGAGGAGACGCTGCTGGTCGGCGACCACCTGTTCGTCAACCGGTTCATCTACGGCGCGACGGCGACCGACCTCGAGCGGAGCCTCCTTCCGGCGCGATCGGTAGACCGCGGTGACATCGTGATCTTCCGCTCGCCCGAGCGACCGATGGTCGACATGGTCAAACGCTGCATCGGACTGCCGGGAGACACCATCGAGGTGGTGAACAAGCAGCTCTACGTCAACGGTCAGGCGGTCCAGGACCGCGACTATGCGATCCACAAGGACTCGCGCGTCATTCCGGCCGCGGCCAGCCGGCGGGACAATTTCGGCCCGGTCACGGTCCCCGAAGACCGCTACTTCTGTCTCGGCGACAACCGGGATCAGTCTCACGACTCACGCTTCTGGAATGGTGTGCCGAGTCATTACGTGAAAGGCCGGGCCTCGGTGGTCTACTGGTCGTTCGGCGGGGAGACCTCGGACGGGGTCTGGCGCGGCTGGGCATACAAGGTCGGCCAGCTGGCCCGCACGGCCGCTGGGTTCATAACCAAGACTCGCTGGAGCCGGACGTTCCACCTGGTTCGCTGATCTCCCCGTGGAGGCGACGGGTAGTCGCTCGAGATGGCACGCTCAATCGGCAGGGAGTACCTGGAAGCACTCCTCATCGCGATCATTTTCGCGACGTTCGCGCGCACCTATGTGGTGCAGGCGTTCAAGATCCCGACTGGATCCATGGAGCAGAACCTTCAGGTGGGCGATCACATCCTGGTCAACAAGTTCGTCTATGGTGGTCAGTTCGGCGAAGTAGAGAAGTTCCTGTTGCCCGGACGATCGGTGCGCCGGGGCGACGTGGTCGTCTTCAAGTTCCCCGACGATCCGACACGCGACTTCATCAAGCGATGCGCGGGGCTCGCGGGCGACGAGATCGAGATCGTCGACAAGGTTCTGCACGTCAACGGCGAGCCGGTCGGCGAGGCCGGCTACACCTTCCACACCGACGAGCGGACCTATCCGAACTCGGTCTTCCTGGCGAGGGACTATCGCGATCGGGACAACTTCGGCCCGTTCGTGGTTCCCGAGGGACACCTCTTCTTCCTTGGCGACAATCGGGACAACTCGAACGACTCGCGCTTTTGGGGCCCGGTGCCCGAGAGCTACGTCAAGGGACGGGCGTTCGTGGTCTACTGGTCGTTCGCCGCGGAGCTGCAGCAGACAGACTGGCCCGGATATCTGGGGCGCATCCAGCAGTTCTGGAATGTCGCCTTCAGCTTCTTCTCCAAAACCCGTTGGGATCGGAGTTTTCAGATCGTGCGCTAGGCTAGCCCTCGCGCCAAATCGGAGGCCGAAACGATGACAACACTCAGATCGCGAGGCGAAGGGCGGCTCGGCTGCATCATGTGGCTGCTGCTCGCCGCTGTCGGAATCCTGATCGCGGTGAAGGCCGTGCCGGTCAAGCTGAACGACGTCGAGTTTGGCGACTACATCGAAGAGCAAGCGCAATTCTCGGGTCGGGTGAGCGGCGACACTCTCCGCAATCGCATCCTGAAGAAGGCCAAGGAGCTCGATATCCCTCTCGAGAAGAAGAATCTCAAGGTCAACAAGACGACGCGGAGAGTCGAGATCGAATGCCGCTACACGATCACGCTCGATTTCGGCGTCTACGAGTACGAGTGGGAGTTCGTCCACGACATCGATCGGCCGATCTTCATAATCTGACCGCATTGTCCATTGTTTTGGCTTTTTCGGGAAAAGTGTGAGGTGGAACTCCACTCTGACACACATATGGTCGAGAATGATCCGCTGAAGTCCACCGGGTGGGAGTCCGTTGTCGGGCTCTGAGGCCCTCGACCTCGATCTGGTCCGTTCCAGGATCGTCGACTGGCTATTGGCCGAGGGCTGGCAGACGACCAGGGGCAGCGGCGAGGGGGCAGCGTGGGCGCTGCGCGGCCAGGACCCGGGCGGCAAGGTCGTCCTCTTCGCCCAGGAGAGGGACGCCCCGCACAGGTTGGTCTTGCAGGCCAGCGTGCGCCTCGACGCCGCCCATACCGAGAAGCTCCAGGCTCTCGACCCCAAGGAGCAAGAGGATTTCTGCTGGAGGCTCCGGATGAAGCTCCTCGACATGCGGGTCGATTTCCAGGGGGTCGCGATCCCGCTCGAGCAGATCAACCTCCGGATGCGGCTCTACACCGAGGACCTGACACGCACCGGATTCTTCGACACCCTGGGAAGTCTGCAGAACGCCATGCTCTACGTCATCTGGACGGTTCGGCGCGCGCTCGATCAGCCCGCGGTCGAGGCGGGCGGAGAGGAATTGCGGATCAACTAGGCTGCCCGCGTCGTCAGCCGGTGGCGACCGTGGAGGCGCTCTCGATCTCGGCGATCGCCGCCCGTAAGGCCGTCTCGCGATCTTCGGCGCGCGTCAGAGGCCGACCGATGACCAGGAGGTCCGAGCCGTCTGCAAGGGCGCGACCTGGTTCTGCCGTCCGACGCTGGTCGTCGTCCTTCGCGTCCCCTCCGGGGCGGATGCCCGGCGTGACCAGGAGGAACGGCGGCTCGAAGCGCGCTCGCAACCGAGCCACTTCCCGCGGCGAGCAAACCGCGCCCGAGCAGCCGTGTCTAGCGGCAAGCTCCGCCCACTTGGCCACCCGTTCCGCTGGTGCGCCGGGTAGGTCGAGCGCCGCCAGGTCGGCCGCATCGAGATGCGTGAGCAGAGTCACCCCGAGGAGCTTCAGGGTGTCGCCGGCGGCGGCAGCGGCGGCGTCCAGCATCCTCGGGCCACCGCCGACGTGAAGCGTCAGATAGTCGACACCCTGGTCGCGGGCGGCGCTGACCGCCCCGGCAACCGTGTTGGGGATGTCGTGCAGCTTCGCATCGAGGAAGACCGCCTTGCCATGGCGCTTGGCGCGCGCGACGGCGTCGGGGCCCCAGCGGTTGTACGCTTCCAGGCCGACCTTGAGGACCCCGACGCGGGGCCCGAAGAACTCGCACCATTCGGTGAAGGTCTCCCAGTCGGAGGTGTCGAGCGCGACCGCGACGTGCTCGGCGGCGGCTACCCCGAAGTCGGCTCGTTCCGTCATCCGGCTCTTTCCAAGTCTACGCCCACGATATCAGCAACGCTCTCGATGCCGTCCCGATCCATCAACTCGAGCAGACGGCCGAGGGCGGAGCTCACCAGCCGTGGCCCCCGGTAGACGAGCGCGGTGTAGAGCTGAACCAGGGACGCCCCTGCTCGCAGGCGGCGGTAGAGCTCCTCTCCCGAATCGACACCGCCGACGCTCACCAGGAGGGTCTTGCCGAAGAGAGCTCGGGCCAGGGCCTCCAGCATCTCGAAGCTGCGCGCCCTCAGGACCCGGCCGCTCAAGCCTCCGACCTCTGGGACATCTGGGATCAACCTGTAGTCGATGGTCGTGTTGGTGACGATGATCCCCGCCGCCCCGGCGGCGACCACCTCGTGCCCCAGCGCGACGGCCTCGTCGGTATCCAGGTCGGGCGAGAGCTTGACCATCACCGGTTTGCCACCGAGTCGCCTACCGAGGTCGATCAGCGCTGCCAGGCGGTCGGGAGCCTGGAGCTCTCGCAGGCCCGGCGTGTTCGGAGACGAGACGTTGATCACGAAGTAGTCCGCCTGCCCGGAGAAACGACGAAAGAGTGCCTCGTAATCCGACTCCGCCTCGTCGAGCGGCGTGGCGGCGTTCTTGCCGACGTTGACGGCGAGCGGAAAGGGGAATGGATACCCGGCCGTGATCCTCCGGTGCACCGCGTCCATCCCGTCGTTGTTGAAGCCGAGAGCGTTTCGGAGGCTCTCCTGCTCAGGGTGACGGAAGATCCGTGGCTTCGGGTTCCCGGACTGCGGCTTCGGAGTGACGGTGCCGACCTCGACGAAACCGAAGCCGAGCGCGGCCAGCCCCCTGGGGGTGCGTGCGTTCTTGTCGAAGCCCGCGGCCATCCCTAGGGGGTTGGCAAATCGCCGCCCGAGCAGCTCTTGGGAGAGGCGCTCGCTCGCGCACTTCGAGAACCGCCGCCGAAGCAGGCCTCTGCCGGCGGCCGATCGGGAGGTCAGGGCAAGCGCACCCAGGGCGAGGTCGTGCGCTCTCTCCGGCTCCAGTCGCAGCAATAGCCGGTGCCAGTAGCCGGGACCGCGTTGTGGGCTCGATACCATGTGGGCTCTGCTACGCTCTTCCTTCGGTCCGCATTATTCCCCACCCTTGCCGCGAACACTCGAGCTGAAGCTCCATGGTGGCTGACACGACTCGCGAACCGGCGCGGCTCGCGCATCTCGACCTGCTCTTCAACCTGGCGCCCGGCGTCCTGCTCGGCTCGCATCTGGGTGGCCTGATCTTCTTTCTCAACCCGTCTCTGGCGTTCGGTTGGGTACCCTTCCTCCGCGGGGTGTTGCTCTATGGCGGAGCCCTCGGCGTCCTGACCGGTGCGATCCTGACGCCGCTGACGCGGCGGCGGCCCGGGCTCGCGCGGCGGATCGTTCCCTGGTCGCTGACCGCGGTCCTCGCTTTCGGCGCGATCGTCTATTGGGTGCACGCCTCCTACTACTCGTTCTTCGTCCCGCCGGGCATGAACGCTCGGCTGATCAAGGCCGCGGCGTGGCTGACCCTGTTTGCCTTGATCACGTTCTACACCGCCCTGCTCCACTCTCTTCAGTCGCGCCCCTACAGCAGGCGGACCGCCCTCTTCCTGGCACTCCTCGGGGTCGGCTCGGTCTACGTCCTGATCGAGCGACGCGTGGCGTTTCAACCCGATCAGTACGCGGCGCTGCCCTCGGCCGTCGATCATGAGGCCCGGCCGGTCCTGATCCTGGTCGGGCTCGAGGGCGCCACCCTCGACGCGATTCTGCCGCTGGCCGGCCAGGGCCAGCTGCCGTTCTTCCAGCAGCTGATCGAGACCGGAGCCCACGGCCGGCTCGCGACCATCTCGCCCACCTACCCCGACGCCCTCTGGAGCTCGGTGGCGACCGGCAAGCTCCCCTACAAGCATGGTGTTCAGGGAGAGTGGGTCTTCCCAGCCGGCCCGCTGAGCCCGGGGGACAATCTGCGCCTGGTTCCGGCCGGCTTCGGCGGTCCGGTCCTACGCGCTGCCGGCTTCCGGCCGTGGCGGCCCGACACCCGCACTCGCGACACCTTGGCGATCTGGGAGGTGGTCGCTCGCCTTGGAGTCGATGCCGGCGTCATCGGCTGGCCAGTCTGCCACCCGGGCGCGGGGGAGCTCGACTTCGCCTTCTCCGAAGGGTACTTCGAGGGCAACTACCTCGCCGCCAGCGCCCGGCCGACCGAGCTGGTCGAGCGCGGCATCCTGTTTCAGGTCTCGATCGCCGAGATCGATTCCGGGGTCGTCGAGCAGCTCGGCATGGAGGTGCCCCACGAGCTCTTGCGCGTCCTGGCAGGCGATCTCTGGCGAGAGTCTCTGGGCGCCTATCTGATGGATCAGAACCCCGCGGTGCGCGCGTGGTTTTTGATGCTGCCGGGCCTCAGCGAGGTCTCGTCGCTCTACTTCGGCTCCTACTCAGCGGTCCAGTTCGAGGGCGACCAGGCGCCGTTGCACAATCAATCGGCGCAGTTCCTGATCTCCTACTATCGCCATCTGGACGCCTTCCTCGCCGAGCTCTGGCAGCGAATCAGTGGACCCCGAATCCTGGCGGTCGTCTCGGCGCATGGGGTCAGGGCTCCGACCGGTGTCCGCCGGTTGGTCGGCAATCTCGGCGACATGCCGATCCAGGGGAGGTTCGAAGGCGCTCCGGACGGAGTGCTCTTCCTGGCGGGCGAGGGGATCCGTCAGGATTTCCTGGTGGAGGGTGCGCAGCTGACCGACGTGATGCCCACCCTGCTCTACGGCCTGCGGTTCCCGATCGCCAGCGATCTCGACGGCCGCGTTCTCACCTCGTTATTCGAGCCGTCATTCCTCGCTCGCACGCCCCTGACCTTCGTACCGTCGTTCGAGACCCTCGCGACGCGGCCGTCCCCGGCCGCTGAGAACTAGCCTGGCCCGGGTCGGGACTATCCCTCGCGCTTGGCGGCCATTGGAGTTACGACCGCGCCCACCTGGCCGGGAGCCTGCTCCTGCCCTTTCCGAGGCTCCATCGTGCAGCGTCCTTCGTAGAAGCCCCCTTCTTCGATCACCAGGGTCGGTGCTTCGATGTCGCCGATGAGTCTGCCGCCGGACGTGATCTCGATGCGGGTCGCGGCCTTCACCGTCCCCTTGAGGGTTCCGGAGACATAAACGCGGCCCACTTCGACCGCGCCGTCCACCTCGCCGCGCTCGCCGACGATGAGATCCCCCGTCGACGTCACCTTGCCGCTTAACTTGCCGTCGACTCTAAATGTGTCCGCGAAGCTGAGCTCGCCGTCCATGTGGCTGCCGGCATCCAAGAAGCCGTTCAGGTCGCCCTTCGCCTCGTCGCTCTTGAACATCATCTTTTCCTCGCTTCTAGCAGGAGATCGAAGAGGCGCATCAACTCCTCCTCCGAGTGGAACTCGATCTGCACCGTTCCGCCCGCTCCGCGCCTCCGGATTGTAACCCGCGTCTGCAGGCTCCGCGTCAGGCGCTCCGCGGCGGCCGCCGTGTCGGCGTCCACCAGCGGAGGTTTCCTGGGCTTGGGCCCGGCGGCCAGCTTCTCGAGCGCCCGTGCGGTGAGACCGCCGTCGGCAGCGCGCCGGGCGAGCTTCACCACGTCTTCCTGCTTTTTGATCGCCAGGAGCGGTCGTGCCTGGCCGGCCGTGAGCCGCCCCGACCGCAGCAGATCGAGCACCTCCTCCGGCAACTTGAGGAGTCTCAGCGCGTTCGACACCGTCGCGCGCCCCTTGCCGACGCGCCGGGCGATCTCCTCGTGCGACATGCCGAAGTCGCTGCCCAGGCGGCGATAGGCCTCCGCCTCCTCGACCGGGTTGAGGTCCGTGCGCTGCAGGTTCTCCACCAGCGCCATCTCCAGGAGCTGACGATCGTCCCGCACTTCGCGAATCGCTACCGGGACCTCGGTCAGCCCGGCTCGCCCGGCCGCGCGCCAGCGCCGCTCGCCGGCGACGATCGTGTAGTCACCATCCGTGCGCGGCGTCACCACGATCGGCTGGACGACTCCCTGGGCCTTGATCGACTCGGCCAGCTCGTCGAGATCGCCGCCGTCGAAGCGTTCGCGCGGTTGCACCCGGTTCGGCTTGAGCCTCTCCAGCGGCAGAGACTGCGCCGTCGGCGTCTCGATCTTCAGCAGGGAATCGAGCCCTCTTCCCAACCCTCGTTTTCGTGCACTCATGCTGCTCGCCTCAGAAACTCTCGGGCCGCCTCCAGGTACGCTTCGGCGCCCCGGCTCTTTATGTCGTACTCGAGGATCGGAACGCCGTGGCTGGGGGCCTCCGCCAGGCGCACGTTTCTCGGAATCACCGTCTGGAACACCTTGCCTGCGAAGTGGTTGCGCACTTCCTGTGCGACCTCCTTCGACAGGTTGGTCCGCTCGTCGTACATCGTGAGGAGGATGCCCGCGATACCCAGCCGCGGGTTGATGCCCGACTGCACCCGGCGGATGGTGGTGAGCAGCTCGCTGATCCCTTCCAGCGCGAAGTACTCGCACTGGAGCGGTACCAGCACTCCGTCCGCCGCGACCAGCGCGCTCACGGTCAAGTGGCCAAGGGACGGAGGGCAGTCGAGGAGGATGACCTCGAAGGGCTGCCGCGACGCCCGAACGGCCCTTGCCAATCGCGTCTCCCAGCCCCCGAGCTCGACGAACTCGACTTCGACGCCGACGAGCTCCCGGTTGGACGGCACGACGCTCAGGTTCGGAAAGGTCGTCGGGCGCATCGCGTCGTCGAGGCCGGCTCGACCCGACAAGACGTCATAGAGCGTCGGGCTCTCCGCCTCGACGCCCAGACCGCGGGTCGCGTTGCCCTGCGGGTCACAGTCGACCAGCAGAACACGCCGCTCGAGTGCCGCGAGCGCCGCCCCGAGGTTGATCGCCGTGGTGGTCTTGCCGACGCCGCCCTTCTGGTTGACCACCGCCAGTACCGTGCTCATCTGTCCGTCCCGTCGCCCGCGAGCAAATACTCCTGAATCCGCCCTCGCCCGGGTCCCAGCTCGACGACCCGACCCTCCGCCAGGCCGACCGGTGCCGGCCGCTCGGGCGTTGTCCAGATCAAGAAAGAGCCGCCCCGCGTCAGCCGCTCTCCCAGGGCTCCGATCTCGACCGCCCCGAGCCGGAGGGCACGAACGGTCACCCGGTCGACCGACTCTGGCATACCTGACGGCAAAGCGGCGGTGACTCTAGCATTCAGACACACACACGACAACGAAGCCCGTGCCGCCGCCGACCTGAGAAACGCCCATTTCTTCTGCTTCGGCTCGACCAGATAGACCTCTGTGTCCGGCAGGGCGGCCGCGATGACGAGGCCGGGAAATCCTGCCCCCGATCCTACGTCGACCACCCTGCGGACGGAGCTCCCAAGCAGCGGGAGGGCCGCGAGACTCTCGCCGAACAGGCGCTCGACAACCGCGTCCGCGACGCCCCGCCCTACCAGGGCGACCCGGCGATTCCAGCGCCTCAACTCGCGATAGTGCTGGTACAGCTTCCACCTGGTCCCCGGGACCAGATCGCCCGAGAACGCACTCGATAGGCGGCGGCGGAATTCCCCTTCGCCCAGATCTGGGAGCTCGATGCCCATGGTGGTCGCGACCTGGGCAAGACTACCGCCCCCTCCGGCCATGTTCCACGTGAAACGTGGGCCACCGGCGTGGGCCGTGCCGCTGCAGCTATCGCCGGTGGGGCCTCGAATCGTCGGCGGCCGCCCGAACCATGACCCTCTTGAACAGGCCGCTGCCGTGGCTCTCGGTCTCGATGCCCGGGTAGTCGGCCAGGGTGAGGTGAACGATCCTTCGTTCGTCTGGGGACATCGGCTCGAGGGTCTTCGGCCGGCCGCGGCGCCGAACCTCGTCCGCGGCGCGCTGGGCCATGTCTCGCAAGCGCTCCTCCCGAATCATGTGGAAGTCGTCGCTGTCGACCTTGCAGACCACCGAGTGGCCGATCAATCCCCGGGTCACTCGAGGCAGCAGATGCTGAATCGCCAGCAGGAGCCTTCCGCGGTCTCTCAGCAGGATGTCCTGGTCCTCGCCCCAGAGCTCGACCAGGAGCTCCTCTTCGCCTTGCAGAATCTCGCTCTTCAGGTCGAGACCCGCCAGCGCGAGGATCCGCTCGAGAGCGTCGGCCGCGGCTCTGGCCTCGTCGCCCTCGGCACTGCTGAAGCGCTTGCGTACGGGGGGCGGAGTCGCGGGCAGATCGATTCTCTCGGGCTCTCGGGCGACGTCGGGAGCCGCGGGCTGGGGCTCGGGGGCTAGGGCGGGCTCGGGTGTGGGCTCGGATGTGGGCTCGGATGTGGGCTCGAAGGCGCGCTCGGGAGCGGGCTCGATCGCGGGCTCGAAGGCGGGCTCCGCACTCGGGGGCGGGCTCTCGCTCGGCGCCTCGGCAGGCGCGGTCGCGCTCGCCGCCGGCTCAGATGCCGCCGGGCTCTCCGGTGGAGCCGGCTGCTCCGTGATGGGCGCCGACGCGTCGACCTCGATGACCACCTTCCTTCGCGCCTTCAGGAACCCGTGTCGCTTCTCCACCAGCTTGTAGTTGAGCTCGCCGGGGCCGACCCCGAAATGCTGGGCCGCTTGGTTCAACGCCTGTGCCAGGGAATCCCCGGAAAAAAAGCGTCTCTCAGAAGTCATCTGCTGCTCCCCTTCAACGACATTTCGTGCGCCCGATCACGCTTCGGCCTTTCGCTCCTGGTACCGCTTGTAGGCCACCTGCTGAACGATCCCGAGCACGTTGTTGGTCAGCCAGTAGAGGACGAGACCGCTCGGGAATCCGAGAAAAAGGATGGTGAAGAAGACCGGCATGAGCATGAAGATCCGGCGTTGGGTCGGGTCGGCAGCGCTGGGTGTCAGCTTCTGTTGGAGAAACTGCGTGGCGCCCATGACGATCGGCAGGGCAAGGTAGGGGTCCGGCGCCGACAGGTCCTGAATCCAGCCGACCCAGGGCGCATAGCGGAGCTCGATCGCGGTGCTCAGCAGGCTGTAGAACGCGAACAGGACCGGGATCTGCAGGAGGAGTGGCAGACATCCGCCGGCCGGATTGACGCCCTCCTTCTTGTACAGGGCCATGATCTCTTCGTTCTGTTTGCGCTGCATCTCGGCGTTCGGACGCCCCTGCTTGTCTTTCAGCTTGCTGCGGTACTTCTGCCGGATCGCCTGGATCTTCGGATTCAGCTCCTGCATCCGCTGCATCGAGACGACGCTCTTGTGATTGAGCGGGAAGAGGGCGATGCGGATCGCCAGGGTCATCAGGATGATCGCCCAGCCGTAGTTCGAGACAATGCTGTTGTAGATCCAGCGTAGGCCGTAGAGCAACGGGCGGGCGAGAAAACCGAACGGCCCCAGGGCCACCGTCTTCTCCAGGCCGAGCTTCTGCTCGGCCAGGTCCTCGTAGATCTTCGGCCCCCAATACGAAACCGCCGACAACCGGCCGGAGCGTGGCCGCACGCGCACTTCCAGCTCCCGCACTAGCTCTTCTTCCGCGTCGCTCAGCTCCTCGGGCATCGGCCGGAACCGCATCGGGCCTCCCGAAGCCAGGGGCTCGCCGAGCATCGGCTCCAGCGCCACCTGCTCGACCGGCTCGTTGAACACCAACGCGGTCAGAAAGTAGGTGTCGTGAAGACCGACCCACCGCAGGTTGCCGCCGGGCACCAGCTCCGTCTGCGAGACGCCCTTCGGGTCGACGGTCTCGGTATCCTCCAGCGTTCGGTAGACCGCCGACTTGCGAGCGAACCGATTCTCGAGCTCTTCGGTGGTCGGATTCCGGATCCCGGGACCGAGGAGCACGCTTCGGCTCTTACCGTCGGGAAGCTCGATCTCGACGTCGAAGAGGCCTTCCTCGCCGAAGGAGAACCTCTTGACCGCGTGCCCTTCGGGGCCGCGGTAGCGGAAACTCACCTCCTGCCGGCCCTCCCGTGTCGACTGATCGACGACGAAGAGCGCCTCGTTGAGCGTCGCCGCGCTCCCATCGGGCTCGAACAGGCCGAACGGATACGGATGCCCCTCGCGTGCCCGCACCAGGTCGAGCGGTTCGCCCTGCGAGTTCGCATGCTCCTTTAGCCGGAAAGAGACCAGCTGCGCGCCCCGATTGGTCAGCTCGGCGCGATACGTCGCCGTGTCGATGACGATCTCGCGCTCGCCCTCCGCGGCCTCGAGCACCTCGTCCGCCGGCATTTCGCCGGCGCTCTCGGGCTCCTCCTGATGGCCGGTTGCTACGTCGCCTTCCGTGGCCACCGGCGGTTCTTCGGCCACGCGCTCGGGCTCCGTGCTCGGCGTCTCGGCTGGCGTCTGTTCACCCACCGCGGTCTGGCCGCTCCGCTCCGGCTCCTCGGGCGCGAAGAAGCGTCCCCATACGATGAGCACGAGCATCGACAGAATGATGGCCAGCAGGAAGCGTCGGTTATCCAAATCTGCTCCTCAAGGCATGTCGACGCCACCGGGATGAAACGGATGGCAGCGCAGAACCCTGCCGGCGGCTTTCGCCGACCCGCGCCAGAACCCGTACTTGATGATCGCCATGCGCGCGTAGTCCGAACAGCTGGGTGTGAACCGGCAGGAGCGGGGCAGGAGAGGCGAGATCCACTTCTTGTAGAAGACCAGGGCCGCGAGCGCGCTCCGGCTCAGGAGGCCCTGCGGGGCGCCGCCCTCAGGCTCTGAAACTGAGCGAGCAGCTCCGCGTTCAGCTGGTCGAAGCTGGCGTTCGCTGCCGGCGGCTTCACGTGGACCACGACGTCCAATGCCGGCAGCTTGCTCCGCTCGCTCCATCTCCTGTAGATCTCTCTGATCCGGCGCTTCAGCCGCACCCGGGTGACCGCGCGACCGACCCTCTTGCTGACCGTGATCCCCAACCGGGGATGCGGCAACTCGTTGGGTGCTGAGTAGAGAATCGAGAGCTCGCCGTGACGCCGGCGCCCCTCTCGATAGCACCTCAGATAGTCGGACCGCCTCCGCAGTCTCTCGGCCCGCGACAGGGATTCCCCCCGGGGGACTCCCCGCTCCTGGACCATGGGCTAGACGGCGAGACGCTTACGCCCTTTTCTGCGCCGCCGGGACAGGATCGTCCTGCCCTGTCGAGTCTTCATGCGCGAGCGAAAACCGTGCTTCTTCTTCCGGCGCCGATTGTTCGGTTGAAATGTCCGTTTCACGACTGGTTATCCCACAGACTGTTTATCGAATAGCGCGGCCGTCCTAGTGCGTGTCAGCGATCGCCGCGCGGAGCCAAGCGACTCGAAACAAACGAGATAATCTAAACAGAAATGCTCCGGAGGTCAAGAGAAAAAGTGTGGGCCGTCAGGAGCCGAGAGTGGACCCCGGCATAGAGCGTCCGATTGGACTCCTTGGACAATGGTCTATGGTCGCCTGGCGCCGGGGTATGACCGGGCTCATCGCCCGGGCGCGAGCCCTGATCGGCCTCGTCATGTTGGCAACGCTCGTCCTGCTGCTCGGCTGCGGCGATCTGCCGGACAGCGCGGAGATTCTCGCCAAGCCCGTCCTCCCGTCGCTTCGCTGTCCGGCCTGCTCGGAAGCTCTCGAGGCGATCCCGAGCGCTGACCCGTTTGCGGCGGTCGTGGCTTGTGCACGCGATCACCGATTCCACGTGCTTCCGGAGGGTCCGGAGGCTTATCTGTCCGCGCAGGCCGGGAGCTTCGGAATCACCGTGGACGACGGGGCCTCCGATCGCCAGATCATCGAATACTGGCTCGCGGACCCCGACGCACGGCGACTGCTCAATGTCCAGCTGGCAGAGATCCTGCGCTCGATCGGCGATGCTCGTAACGGTCGCAGCGTCGCGGATCGACCCCGGTTCTCGAGCTGCCCCTACTGCGCCACCGCGTTGGAGCAGTTCGACCAGCCCGACATCTGGGTGCTCGGTCTTCGCTGCGAGAAGGGACACGAGTTCGCTCAGCGCGGCGGGCGCCTCTGGGCGTCCGGCCAGGGCTCGACCGAGCGTCTCGAACTGCGCGCCGAGCTCTCCTCTTCCGAGCTACGCGACCTCACCGCCGGATGGCTGGAAGGGGACCGGCACATGGACGCCCAGCTCCACCCCTCGGTCGAGCGAGTGCTGCGGCGCTTCTTGACCGACAGCGAACCCCCAAGCGCCGACCCCGCCGACCCGTAGTCCGTGCCAAAGGCGATGGCCCGATCCGAAGCTCCCGACCAGCGAGCGCAGCGATGCGGGCGAACCCCAGATGCCGCGATCGCGCGGAATAGCGATGACACTCCTCGCGTCGCGTTCTGATGAGCGGATTCGCTCCGAGACTGGCGGACGTCCAGTCCGACAGGCGACGACCGAACCCCACCCTCTCCGCCATTTGCATCAGAGGACCAAACGGCGGACTCCCGCCGTTTGCACGAGCGGAAGCAAATGGCGGAGAGGGTGGGATTCGAACCCACGGATCGCTTGCACGATCAACGGTTTTCGAGACCGCCCCGTTCGACCACTCCGGCACCTCTCCGCGTTAAGAAAGTCAGATGATGGGCCGTCAACGAGCGCAGCGATGCGGGTCAAACCCAAACGCCCCGATCTCGCGGAATAGCGATGGCCGTATCCCGCGTAACGTTCTGATGAGCGGGATTCGCTCCGAGACTGGCGGGCGTCCAGTCCGACAGGCGGCGACCGAGTCCCACCCTCAGAGCCATTCGCGTCCGGTAGCTGCGCGTGGCGGCATCCAGTGAACGGATTCGCTTCGAGCCGGACGGGCGACGCCCGGCCGGCGAACACCGAATCCCACCCTCGGAGCCGCTTGCGACTACCAGGAGCAAGTGGCGGAGAGGGTGGGATTCGAACCCACGGTACGCGTTAACGCACACACGATTTCCAGTCGTGCACCTTCGGCCACTCGGTCACCTCTCCGTTCATCATCCGGCCTGTCCGAGAACAGGCCTTGCTGCCAAAGAACCGTTGCGGCTAGCTCTGCCGAAGTGCGACGAAGAACTGTCTCAGGATCTCTCCGCACTCCTCGTCGAGCACGCCGCTGGTCACGCGCAGGCGATGATTCAGCCGCCGGTCGCGCACCAGATCGCCGAGACTACCGCAGAACCCGGCCCTTGGGTCCTCCGTGCCGTAGACCAGTCTGTCGACCCGGCTGTTGACCAGAGCCCCGGCGCACATCGCGCACGGCTCGAGGGTGACGTAGATCGTGCAGCCGTCGAGCCGCCAGCCGCGGGTGGCGCGAGCCGCACCGGCCAGCGCCAGGAGCTCGGCATGGGCCAGGGGATCGCCGTCGCTCTCCCGCCGGTTGTGACCCCGGCCGATGATCTCGCCTTCCCGGATCACGATCGCGCCTACCGGAACCTCGCCCAGGGCTGCGCCCTGCCGCGCCTCCGCGAGTGCCTCCGCCATCCATTCCTCGTCGGTTCGTTCCGGTTCGGCCATCCCTTGGGCCCGCCCTATCAGATGTTAGCGGAGGCGCGCCGCGCCCGCCGGCCGCCGACTGTTTACAACCTCAGGGGCACCCAATACGATGGGTGGCCGGACAGGGGTCGAGGAAGGGTTCGGGTCCTGTGCGCCGGCAGATACCGAATCTCGTCAGGCCCGGAAGGGAGCAGCGATAAGGTCTCCTTGCCGGGTGCCGCAGTTAAACCGGAACCCTTCCTCAACCCCTGTCTCCTCGCTCTCCAGCTCAGATGGCCTACCAAGTCCTCGCCCGGAAGTGGCGACCGCAAGATTTTTCGGAAGTAGTCGGCCAGGAGTCGATCGTCACCGCCTTGCGCAATGCCATCTCCGAGGGGCGGATCGCTCAGGCGTACCTCTTCTCCGGCATCCGCGGCGTCGGCAAGACCAGCGTCGCCAGGATTCTCGCCAAGGCCCTCAACTGCGAGCGCGGCCCGACCGCCGAGCCGTGTAACGAATGCGTCGCCTGCAAGGAGATCACCGCCAGCAGCGGCACCAACCTCGACGTCCACGAGATCGACGCGGCGACCCATTCGAAGGTCGAGCAGGTGCGCGACCTCACCGAGGGCCTCAAGTACGGTCCCGCCCGGGACCGCTACAAGGTGGTGATCATCGACGAGATCCACCGGCTCTCCCGGCAGGCGTTCGACGCGCTGCTGAAGATCGTCGAGGAGCCGCCGCCGCACCTGGTGTTCATCTTCGCGACCACCGAGTCGGAGGCGGTACCGGTCACGATCTTGTCGCGCTGTCAGGAGTTCCGGTTCCGGCGCGTGCCCTCGCCGGCTCTCGCCGAATACCTCCGAAAGATCAGCGACGCCGAGAAGATCGAGGTCGGCGATGCCGCGCTCCGGCTGCTGGCCCGTGCCGGCGACGGCTCGGTGCGTGACGCGGTGGCCCTGCTCGACCAGCTGGCGACGTTCGGCTCGGGGCGGATCTCGGACGACGAAGCGGCGCGACTGCTCGGCGGGGTCGATCACGCCATCTTCCACCGCCTGCTGACCGCGATGGTGGCCGGCGACTCGGTCACCGTTTCGGCCGTCGTGCGCGAGGTCGAGACTCAGGGCTGGGATCCGCGCCACGTCTACGGCGAGTTCCTGAACTACTGCCGCGACGGGCTGCATCTGGCTCTCGGCGGCACGGCGAGCGAGGTCGACCTCCCCGAGGAGGAGGCCACGAGGCTCGCGGCGGCGGTGGCCGCGGCCGGCTACGAGAACCTTCTCCGGCTCCTGCACCAGCTGCTGGCGAGCGAGAACAGCGTTCGCCGGAGCGAGATGGGCTCGCTCGCCCTCGAGATCTGTTGGCTGCGGGCCGCCGAGCTGCCCAAGCTGGTGCGCGTCGAGGAGATTCTCGGTGGTCGGGTTCCCGACAGCGGTGGCGCGAGCTCCGAGCCCGAGCCACAGACCCCTCCTGCCGCCGAGCCCGCTCCCGAGGGCCGCTTGTTCGACGCCGAGCCCGAGCCGGTGACCGAGCCGATCGCCGAGCCCGCGACGAGCCGCCCGGCTCCCCCGCCGCCCGAGGTCGAGGAGCCGCCGCCGCCGGCGGCGGCCGACGCACCCGGGCCGGAAGATGACGCCGCCAGCCGACCGGCGGGTGTCAATGGCCTGGTGGGCCGGTTCCTGGACGAGGTCAGCCGACGCAAGCTGCCGCTCGCTGCACACCTGCGAGAGGCGTCGCAGATCGTCTTCGAGAACCAGACCCTGAGCATCCACTGCCCGCCCGGCGACGCCTGGTTGAGCACCGAGGCGCTCAGCCGTCCATCCAACCTCAAGGCGCTGGAAGGGGCTCTCGTGGCGGCGTTCGGTGAAGGCGCGACCTGGAAGGTCGTCGAATGTGACGAGCCCCGGCCGGCGGACGCGAAGGGAGAGTCGGCGACGGTAGACGCAGCGACCCAGGACCCGCGGGTCCAGAAGGTGCTGGACATCTTCGGCGGCCACGTCGAGGCGGTGGACGACCCGTAGGTCGGCACTGCGGAAAGGAGTTCATGAACCTACGCAAGCTGATGAAACAGGCGCAGGAGATGCAGGAGAAGCTGCAGAGCGAGCTCGGCGAGCTGGTCGTGGAGTCGAGTGTCGGCGGCGGCATGGTGACCATGAGCATGAATGGCCACAAGCAGGTTCTCGGCGTCACGATCGATCCGGAGGTCATCGATCCCGAAGAGGCGAGCGTCCTGCAGGACCTGATCGTCGCGGCGGTCAACGACGCCAGCCGCCGGGTCGACGAGACGATGCGCGAGAAGATGGGCAGCATGACCTCGGGTCTGCCCGGCCTCCTCTAGATGTTCTGCGGCGATCTCGAGAGGGGGTGATCCGATAGCTTCCGACCCCCTCGCCCGCCTGGTCGGCGAGCTATCGCGGCTGCCCGGTATCGGGCCCAAGACGGCGACCCGTCTAGCCCACCACCTGCTGCGCGTCAGCACCGAGGACGCGCGCGAGCTGGCGGCGGCGATCGTCGAAGTCAAAGAGAAGCTCTTCTACTGCTCGACCTGCAACTCGATCACCGCGGTCGACCCGTGCTCGATCTGCTCCGATCCGGAGCGCGAGCGCTCGGCGATCTGTGTGATCGAGGAGCCGTTCAACATCCAGCCGATCGAGCGCACCGGGGAGTTCCGGGGCCTCTACCACGTGCTCCTCGGCGCGCTCTCTCCGCAGCGCGGCATCGGTCCCGATCAGCTCAAGGTCGCCGGGCTCCTGGCTCGCCTCGATGGCGTGGAGGAGGTGGTGTTGGCGACCAACCCCAATGTCGAGGGGGAGGCGACCGCTCTCTATCTGGCGCGGCTGCTCAAGCCGCAGGGGATCCGGGTCACCCGGCTCGCGTTCGGGATGCCGGTCGGTGGCGACATCGAGTACACCGACGAGGTGACGCTGGCCAGATCTCTCGCGGGGCGCCGCGAGATCTAGAATGAGCCGACCGTGCAGCCCGCTCCGAATCCGCTCAAGATCGCGTTCATCGGCTCCCACGGCGTCGGCAAGACGACGCTCTGTTACGGCCTCGCCGCCCGGCTCAAGGCGCGCGACCAGTCGGTCGAGGTGGTTCGCGAGGTCGCGCGGCGCTGCCCGCTGCCGATCAACCAGGAGACCGGCGTGGCGGCGCAATCGTGGATCCTCCACACCCAGATCGCCGAAGAGTTGACGGCGGCTTCCCGCTACCCGGTGGTGATCTGCGACCGGAGCGTGCTCGACAACTACGTCTACATGCTACTCGCGGCCGGACCGCAGCCGCACCTCGAGTGCTTGCTCGAGTCGTGGCTCGATTCGTACGGACTCCTGGTCCGGATTCCGATCGTCGAGGAGCCATCGGCGGACGGCGTGCGCGCGACCGACCCCACCTTTCAGCGCGCGGTCGACGAGCGCCTCGGGGTGGAGCTGGCACGGCGCTGCCTGTCGGTCCTGGAGCTCGATCCCGACGACCGAGCCGGTTGGGTCGACGCAGTCGAGGAGGAGACCTGGCGCCTTCTCCGCCCGCCGCAGATGCAGCTGCTCTGAGAACGAGATGGCCCTGTTCGAGATTCTCTCCCTCGCCGTCGTCGCCGCTCTGGTCCTGGGCGGCGTCTTCCTGCTGGTGGTGATGCTGAGAAACACACCGGGCAGCGCGACCGGTTCGCTGGTCGGCACCGGCGACTTCGCCCGGGCGCTGGCCGCCGCCGATCTCGGTCCGTCGGCCGATCGAGACGAGCTCCTCGCCGCTGCGGTGGCAGCCAAGCACATGCTCGAGCTCGACACCTGCGAGGAGCTGGCTCGGAGGATTCTGGACCGTGACGGCGACGATGGCGAAGCGTGGATGGAGCGCGGTCTCGCTGCCGCCTATCGGGGCGACTACGCGAACGCCAGCGCGTGGTTGGCGACCGCGGAGCGGCTTCGTTCCGACTTGTTCGAATCGATCTCGCTCCACCGCGCCTGGGCCGAGCTGAGAGCGGGACGAGGCCACTCGGCGCACACACGGTTCGAGGAGATCTCCGTGCCCCTCGAGTCGAAGCTGCGCAGCGATCTCGGCCCCGGTGACCCGCTGTTCGCGGAGTGGTTCTTCCAGGCCGCAGACCTGTGGGAAGAAAGTGGCGCGCACGACAAGAGCGCGTGGGCGAGAGAGGCGGCACGTCGCGCCGCGCCGGCCAGTCGACTGGTCGCCAGATTCGCCTGAGCCCTGGCTCGGCACTCCGTTTTTTCGGAGCTTGCCGCTCGCAATTCCGGAGGGTTTCGCGGGGAATGTTTAACAGACATCTCCCCTGCCGAACAGCCAGAATCCCGGTGTGCAGAATCTCGAGACTCTGAACGATCACGAGCTCTTTTCCCACCTGAGTCCGGAACAGCGCGAACAGCTTTTTCGGAGTGTCTCGGAGGTCCGCTCTCCCGCCGGTCACACGCTGGTCGCGCGCGACGAGGGGTCGCGCGAGATCTATCTCCTCATCGAGGGATCGCTGCGGGTCTGGGCCTCGACGCCGATCGGCGACTTCGAGTTCACCAAGCTCAGGGCCGGCGACCTGTTCGGCGAAGTGAACTACATCGACCGGCTCGGGCGAATGGGTGAGGTCCAGGCGTTGAGCGATGCGCGGCTGATGGTGTTCGACCACTCGTCGCTCACTGCGCTCGCCGATCTCGACCCGAAGTTCGAGCGAGCGCTCTACTGGTGCTTCTGGAAGAGCCTGTCGGCGAAGTTGCGAGCCGCCAACCTCCATCTCGCTCGGTTCTTCTCACCCGGGGTGACCGCCGGCTCACGCACTCAGCCGCCGGCGTCGGCGCCGGTGGCCAGCGACGCGCGCGTCGACATGGCCGCACGCCGCAACCTATTCAGGGAGCAGCGGCTGCCGAGCATGGAGATCAACTTTCTCTCTTCGTTGGCAACCGAGAAGAGCTACGGGCCTGGTGAAATGATCTTCGAGGAAGGAAGCACCGGCGACATGATGTACGTGGTCGCCGAGGGCCAGGTGATGATCAGCAAGTCGATCCACGGCGCGGGCGAGGAAGCTCTCTCGTTCCTCAAGCGCGGTGACTACTTCGGCGAGATGTCGCTGATCGACAAGCAGCCGCGGTCGGCGGACGCCAAGGCGCACCCCGAGCTGGGCGCCATCGTCCTCGGCCTGCGCAATGACGTCGTCGAGCAGATCCTCGACATCGATCGTCTGTCGTCCATCCGTCTACTCAAGATCCTCTGCCGGATGGCCGCCGAGCGCCTGCGCAAGATCAACGAGAAGCTGCTCGGCTGGCACCTGGTCAGCGGCGGCGAGGTAGTCAAGGACCGCAAGGCCGGGACCCAGAGTCCGCAGCCGTAGAGGTCCCCGCGGCGCCGGCGCAGCGCAGGATCTTGCCGACCAGCGACGAGCTGGCCAGCCGCTCGATCTCTTCGGCGGTGAACCATCCGCTCTCGATACCCTGGGCGATCGCTTCGCCGCCGGCAACCGAGCCGCGCACGACCTCGACCTCGAGCGCCCGATGGGTGATCGCGTGGCGTACCCGCCCCAGGCGCCGGTCGATCTGCCAGTTGCCGCCAAAGCGCTCGGCAAGGCTCTGCTCGATTCCGCCGTCCTTGCCGGCCGGCGCCCACGGGAATTCCCAGGTGCCAGCGAGCAGCTCGCTGTCGTCCGGGCGTCGAATCAGGAGAACTCGCGCGTCGCGTTCGACCACGACGGCGACCCTGTGCTGCCGCCGTGGTTTCCGACGCTCGGGGAGCTGCGGGTAGTGCTCGGGGCTGCCGGTCGCGAGGCCAGCGCACCCGGCGGCCAGCGGACATTCACCGCACTCCGGGGACTTCGGCGTGCAGACCGTTGCCCCCAGCTCCATGAGTGCCTGGTTGCTGTCGCCCGGACGAGCCGGATCGAGCAGGCGTCCGGCCGCTTCCAGCAGCCGCCGCCGCGTGGCGGCGCGGCGTGGATCGCCTTCGAGGGCCAGAACGCGGCTCAGGACCCGCTCGACGTTGCCGTCGAGGACCGGTGCCACGACACCGAAAGCGATGCTCGCGACCGCTGCCGCGGTGTACGGTCCGACCCCCGGCAGCTTCTGAAGCTCCTCCTCCGACGACGGCATCCGGCCGCCGTCCGCGACGATTTGACGCGCTGCGGCGTGAAGTTGGCGTGCGCGCCGGTAGTAGCCGAGCCCCGACCAGAGGGCGAGAACCTCGTCCTGGGCCGCTGCGGCCAAGCTGTCGACCGTCGGAAAGCGCTCTATGAATCGGTTGAAATAGGGACGGACGGTCTCTACCCGGGTCTGCTGCAGCATGATCTCGGAGACCCAGATAGTGTATGGATCCCGACCCGATCGCCAGGGCATCTCCCTCTTTGCGCCGTCGTACCAGCGCAGAAGCTCGTCCGAGTCCTTCACCGGCCGAGTCTAGGTGAAACCGAGCCAAAATGACGGGCTGGCGCCATTAAGAGAGCGACGGTTCGTTTTTTAAACCTTCGCCGCACACGACCGTTTGTCGCGCTGGTCTCGTATTTTGGGGGTCTAGGAGGAAAAGTCGGGTTTTTGGGGAGGTTCTCGAGTGGTAGGAGTTTGAGGTTCTACCCCTGTGGTTAAGGGGAATTCGGTGAGATCTACTGGGGTGTGTAGAAGCCGTTTCGACCTCGTGTTGTAGGTGTGACTAGTTTGGAGTGGGAACCTCCCCGCAAACCAAAATCTAATCTTGCCCATACTCTCTAGCAAGCCACATGCCAAGGTCTCTCTATAACGATTCGTGTTACAAATTGCCGAATGTTGGGCCGTCCCTGTTGCGCGCGGGAGCCGGTGTTGCTATCATCCCGGCCCCCGCGGGGGGAAAACTACAGTACTCGGCTGCTCGAAGAGGCCAACACGACTTTCCACAGGCTGTGGAGCGCTTGTGGAAAGCCGGCGTCGCTGATACCTCATGGCTGAATCGCTCTGGAAACGCCTACAGGAACGCCTGCGAGAAGATCTGGGCCCGGAAGAGTTTTCCACATGGATCAAACCTCTCCGCGTCCGGTCGGAAACCTCTGATTCCATTGAGCTTGAGGTTCCCAGCCAGCGATTCCTTCACACCCTGGAAGCGAGCTACCGGCAGCAGGTCGACCGGGCGATAGCCGGGGTCTCCGACAGCTCGTGCCGGGTTCTCTTCTCGGTCGAGGAGTTGGAGCCGCCGGTACCGGCGCGGCCGAGTCTGCCGCAGTTCAATCCCCGCTACGTGTTCCAGACCTTCGTGGTCGGCAATTCGAACCAGTTCGCCCACGCGGCCTGCCGAGCGGTGGCGGAGTCTCCGTCCAAGAGCTACAACCCTCTTTTTCTCTACGGTGGCGTCGGCCTCGGCAAGACCCACCTTCTGCACGCGATCGGACGTCAGATCCAGAGCGCTCGACCCGAGCTGAGAATCCTCTACCTGGCCGCCGAGCAGTTCGTCAACGATCTGATCAGCTCGCTCCGCTTCAACCGTATGCCCGATTTCAGGGAGCGGTATCGGAGCATCGACGTGCTGCTGGTCGATGACATCCAGTTCCTGGCCAACAAGGAGCGGACCCAGGAGGAGTTCTTTCACACCTTCAACACGCTCTACACCAGCCAGAAGCAGATCATCCTGTCGTCGGACTCGTCGCCGCGCAATATCCCGGCGCTCGAGGAGCGGCTGCGCAGCCGCTTCGAGTGGGGGCTGATTGCCGACATCCAGCCACCCGACCTGGAGACCAAGGTCGCCATCCTACGGCGCAAGGCAGAGATCGAGCGGATCGATCTACAGGACGACGTCGCGCTATTCATCGCTCGCCAAGTGCGCTCCAACATCCGCGAGCTGGAAGGCCTGCTCAACCGGGTCCTCGCCTTCTCGTCCTTGACCGCAAAGCCGCTGTCGCTCGAGCTCGCCAAAGAGACCCTCAAGGACATCCTGCCGCCCGAGGACCAGAGAGTCAGTCCGGCCGAGATCATCAAGTTCGTCGCTCGCCACTACGGGCTGCGCGTCACCGAGATCAAGAGCCGGAAGAACTCGCACCAGATCGTCTTCCCGCGGCAGGTCGCGATGTACCTGTGCAAGAAGCTGACAGACCTGTCGTTCCCCGAGATCGGTAAGCAGTTCAACGACAAGCACCACTCGACGGTCATGTACTCGGTCGAGAAGATCGAGCAGCAGCGCGCGACCAACACCGATCTCGACCGCACGCTGCAACAGATGATCGATCACTTCAGCTGACTCGGCCTGGCGAGCGCGATCGGTCGTCATAGAGAGTCGGTTGAGAATCCGGAGGATCTCTTGTGGAGAAGCTGTGGACTCCGCGAGCGACACGATTTTCCTCTGGTTGTCCACAGATCGTCCGCAGCTCTTTTCCGAACTCTGCGGTTCCCGTTAGTGTCTGGAGCCACGTCCTTTGAGTCGGAATCCGGAGTTTCTACAGGCGACTACTACTGCTACTTCTGTACTAAGATTCAGGTTCTCTAGTCGGAGAAGATCTCTATGGAAATTCGCGTCAATCGGAGCCACTTCCTGGGGGAGCTGGGTCCCATGCAAGGGATCGTCGAGCGACGAACCACGATCCCAGTGCTCTCTCATATCCTCCTGGCGACCGCCGGCGATCGTTTCAACCTGGCGGCTACGGATCTCGACGTCTCGCTCACGACATCGTGCGATGCGGAGATCAGCGGTGAAGGTGGTATCGCGGTCCAGGCGCGCAAGTTCATGGAGATCATTCGCGCGGTCGACGGTGAAGAGGTCCGACTGGTGCTCGAGGACGAGAAACGCCTCGGCATCGAGGCCGGCAACTCCCGCTTCAAAATCAACGGACTCTCGCCCGAGGACTTTCCGACGCTTCCCGAAGTCCAGCAGGACGACGAGGTAGAGATCCCCTTCGCCCAGCTCAAGCGGATGATCTCGAGAGTGATCTTCGCCGTCTCGACGGAGGAATCGCGCTTCCAGCTGAACGGCGCCCTGCTCGGCTTCAAGGACGGGGCGCTCGAGATCGTGGCGACCGACGGCCACCGGCTGGCGCTGGTCGAGAACGGGCTCGAGAAGAGCTCGGCCGCCGAGGGCGTCCTGGTGCCCAGGAAGGCTCTCCAGGAGCTGATGCGCTTCGAGGGCGACGGTGAGATCACCTTCAGCCGCAGCGAGCACCATCTGTCCTTCCGCCTCGGGCGGCGGGATCTGATCTGCCGGATCCTCGAGGGGACCTTCCCCGACTACGAGCGGGTGATCTCGAAGGACAACGACAAGCAGGCCACGTTCGGGCGCAAGGTGCTCGCCGAGGCGGTCCAGAGGGTGGCGCTCTTGACCGGCGACCGCGCGCGTGCCGTCCGGCTCAGCTTTTCCGACGGCAAGCTGATGATCTCCGCCGCCAACCCGGATCTGGGCGAGGCGGTCGAGGAGGTCGAGTGCGAGTACGACGGCGGCGAGCTGCGGATCGGCATCAATCCCGACTACATGAGTCAGTTCCTGGCCGCGCTCGACACCGACCAGGTGCGCTTCGAGCTGAAGGACGAGAACACCCAGTGCATCGGTCTGCCGGTCGACGGCTCGGATCAGCGCTACCTGTGCGTCATCATGCCGATGCGGGTCTGAACGCGATTCCGTGACCGGCTGCTTGGTGATTCGGGGACAGATAGTTGATTCCCCTCGACTCGATTCGATTCGGGAAGCCGGGAATAAGTAACCTGTCCCCGAATTACGGTCGTGCTCACCCGACTCTTTGCCCGCGACTTCCGTAACCTCGAGGAGCTCTCCTGGAGTCCCGGAGCCGGGGCGCATCTGCTCCTGGGCGACAACGGCACCGGCAAGACGAGTCTGCTCGAGGCACTCTACGTCCTGGCCACTACTCGCAGCTTCCGGGCGACGCGGGTAGGTGACTGCCGGCGGCACGGCGCGGACGAGTTCCTGCTGACCGGGGACATAGCCGGTACCGCCCGCACGGAGCTCGAGGTTCGATCGGGACCGAACGGGGCGCGGCGGCGCCTGAATGGCGCCCAGTCGTCCCTGGCCGAGCATCTCGGGGTCCTGCCGGTGGTCAGCTGGACCGCCTCGGATCTCGAGTGGATCGGAGGCGCGCCCGCTGCTCGGCGCCGGCTGCTCGATCGCGGCGTTGTCGGCTCGCGGCCGGCAGCGATCCAGGTGCTGACGAGGTATCGCCGGACCCTGGACCAGAAGCGCCGTCTACTGGCCGGTGGTGGCTCGGACGTGGGTCCCTGGAACGAGATCCTGGCCAGTACGGCCGACGAGTTGATCCGGCTGCGAAAAGCCCATGTAGAGGCTCTGAGCGCTGTTCTGGACGATCTTCTCGACGAGGTCGATCTGGGCCTGCCACGCATCTCGCTCCGCTATCGGCCCTCACCGGCGACGGGCGGCGACGGCGTGGAGACCACCCTGGCGGCGATCGAGGCGGCGAGATCGGGCGAGATCGAGCGCCGCTCCCCGCTGGTCGGGCCCCACCGCGACGAGCTCGAGATCCGCTGGGGCGATCACCCGGCGCGCCAGGTCGCATCGGCGGGGGAGCGGAAGCTCCTCGGTCTGGCGATGACCGCCGCCCGAGCCCGTCTACTGGCCGCCGGCGGTCGCCCACCGGTCCTCCTTCTGGACGATCTGGACGCCGAGCTCGACCAGCGCCGGCTGGCAGGCGCCTGGGACTTCTTCGAGCCCTTCTCGCAGGTTTTTGTCACCTCGAGCCGGGCGCCGATCTGGGCATCGTTCGGGGTCCAGACCCGCTGGCTCCTGGCCTGTGGAAAACTCACTTCGGCCTGAGTTGGCGGCGCTCCGGTGATCCACAATTTAAGTCTCTGATTTTAAAAGCCTTATGGGCTTGCAAAAGAGCCTCCGAATGATATACTTTCGGCCGTCCCAAAGGACCCCGGAAACGGCGACCGGAATCGCACCGGCTCAGGGCCGCGAAGGGGTAGTCCAGAGATCACTTCTTGAAAGCTCGTGGCAGGCGATTCGAGAACCCGAAGCGGGAGTTCTGCGGCGTGAGAACCATCCGCGAGAGTGTCCGTCTGCAGAGCGTCTTCAAGGGGTAGAAGGGGGTTCAGCGACTTGGCAGTATCCAATCCTCCCTCGACCTACACCGCCGAGAACATCAAGGTCCTCAAGGGGCTCGAGGCCGTCCGCAAGCGGCCCGGCATGTACATCGGAGATACCGATGACGGCACGGGTCTGCACCACATGGTCTTCGAGCTGGTCGACAACGCGATCGACGAGGCCCAGGCCGGCTATGCCACCAAGGTGCTGGTCAACATCCGCAGTGACGAATCGGTGACCGTCGAGGACGACGGCCGCGGCATCCCGGTCGATCTCCACAAAGGCGAGGGCCGGTCGGCAGCCGAGGTCATCATGACCGAGCTGCACTCCGGCGGAAAGTTCGACGACAATTCGTACAAGGTCTCGGGCGGTCTGCACGGCGTCGGCGTTTCGGTGGTCAACGCGCTTTCCGGGAGCCTGGAGCTCGAGATCAAGCGCGACGGTAAGCTCTGGCACCAGATCTACCACCGAGGGATTCCGGAGCAGCCGATCGAAGCGATCGGCAAGTCGCGCGCGAGCGGCACCAAGGTGACCTTCTCGCCCGATCCGGAGATCTTCGGCGTCACCCATTTCCAGTACGAGGTGCTGGCGCAACGGCTGCGGGAGCTGGCGTTCCTGAACCGCGGGGTCAGGATCGTGCTCACCGACGAGCGCAACGACCAGCAGTCGGAGTTCTCCTACGCCGGCGGCATCCAGAGCTTCGTCGAGCACTTGAACCGGAACAAGACGGCGCTGCACAAGAAGCCGATCCACCTCGAGGAGGCGCGCGACGACGGCGGCGGCGCCGAGACGGTCGAGGTGGCGCTGCAGTGGAACGACGGCTACCAAGAGCAGATCTACTGCTTCACCAACACCATCAAGAACCGCGACGGCGGCGCCCACCTCTCGGGCCTCAGGTCGGCCCTGACGCGCACCATCAACAACTAC
The DNA here is from genome assembly GCA_947259925.1 of Thermoanaerobaculia bacterium. Taxonomy (GTDB): domain Bacteria; phylum Acidobacteriota; class Thermoanaerobaculia; order Multivoradales; family JAHEKO01; genus JAHEKO01. The sequence continues at coordinate 64,191 of CAMYOG010000015.1, read as the reverse complement.
GCGACCTCGGCCGGGTTGACCAAGAGCCTCAAGATCAAGCTGACCGGCGACGATGTGCGCGAGGGGCTGACCGCGGTGGTCTCGATCAAGATCCGCGACCCGAAGTTCTCCAGCCAGACCAAGGACAAGCTGGTCTCGTCCGAGGTCAAGGGCTGGGTGGAGCAGGTCGTCAACGAGCGGCTCGGCAACTACCTCGAAGAGAACCCGGCGGTGGCCAAGAAGATCATCGCCAAGACGGTCGAGGCGGCCCGGGCCCGGGCGGCGGCGCGCGAAGCGCGTGAGCTGACCAGGCGCAAGGGCGCCCTCGACGCCTCGAATCTGCCCGGCAAGCTCGCCGACTGCTCCGAGCGCAACCCGGAGTTCGCCGAGCTCTTCCTGGTCGAGGGTGAGTCTGCGGGCGGCACCGCCAAGCAGGGTCGAGATCGGAAGTTTCAGGCGATCCTGCCGCTCAAGGGCAAGATCCTGAACGTCGAGAAAGCTCGCTTCGACAAGATGCTGGGCTCCGAGGAGATCAAGACGCTCATCTCCGCCCTCGGCACCGGAATCGGTCACGACGATTTCGACGTCAGCAAGCTCCGCTACCACAAGCTGATCATCATGTGCGATGCGGACGTCGACGGCAGTCACATCCGAACGCTGATCCTCACCTTCTTCTTCCGGCAGATGCGGGAGGTGATCGAGCGCGGCCACCTCTACATCGCGCAGCCGCCGCTCTACAAGATCGGCGAGGGGCGTAAAGAGACCTACCTCAAGGACGACGTCGAGTATCACCAGTTCCTGGTCAACCGGATTCAGGACGTCTGGAAGGTCGAGATGGGGATCAACGGCGACAGCCGGACCTTCAAGGGCGTGCGGCTGGCGAACTTCCTCGATCAGGTGTCCGACTTCCGAGCCAGTCTCCAGAAGCTGGGATCCCGGGGATACCCCGAGGACGCGCTGCGCGTCGCTCTGGTCCACGGCCTGGTCGACCGCAAGGCGCTCGCCGACCGGAAGCTCATCGACATGGTCGCCGGCATCATCGAGGCGTCCGGGTTCCACAGCGTCGAGGTCGAGCCGGACGAGGAGCACGGCGGCTTCGCGATCGGCTTCGTCAGCCGCCGCGATGGGGTCGAGCGCGAGGTGCGCATCGACTGGAACCTGCTCTCCACCGCCGAGTATCGAGCGATGGCGCGCAACAAGGTCGGGCGCGAGGCGCTCAAGGCGTCCGATTTCTCGATCCTGAAGGACGAAGAGTCGACGCCGGTGCACGACCTGGAAGAGCTGCTCGAGACGCTCTACGCCGGCGCCCGCAAGGGACTGTCGATCCAGCGCTACAAGGGTCTCGGCGAGATGAACGCGGAGCAGCTCTGGGGGACGACGATGGACCCCGAGCGTCGCCGCCTGCTGCGAGTCGAGATCGCCGACGACGTCGGAGCCGACGACATCTTCACGGTGCTGATGGGCGACCAGGTACCGCCGCGGCGCGAGTTCATCGAGAAGAACGCCCTCAACGTGACCAATCTGGACATCTAGATGGGGACTGGTTACTCAATTCCCGTACCCCAATCGATGCATATCGCTTCGATTCCCGGGAATTGAGTTACCTGTCCCCGTTCCCGTTCTCACCATCGCTCAGGCCGCCAGCCCCACCTAGCACACAACCCCAACCGATGTATATCGATTCGTTTCCAGGAATTGAGTTACCTGTCCCCGTTCCTTTTCTCTTCTCCTCGCTGCTGAGTTCACCAACCCCTCCTAGCAACTTGCGCTAGGACTCCGAGGACATAACCCACATGGCCGATCACGATCGAATCCTGCCCCTCGAGGGTGAGCTGCCGCCGGTCTCGGTGGACATCGAAGAGGAGATGAAGCGCAGCTACATCGATTACGCCATGAGCGTAATCGTCGGCCGCGCGCTCCCCGATGTCCGCGACGGCCTCAAGCCGGTCCATCGCCGGGTGCTCTACGGCATGTGGGAGGCGGGCAACACCTCGAACAAGCCGTACAAGAAGTCCGCCCGCATCGTCGGCGACGTCATGGGTAAGTTCCACCCGCACGGCGACGGCCCGATCTACGACAGCGTGGTGCGCATGGCGCAGGACTTCTCGATGCGCTACATGCTGGTCGACGGCCAGGGCAACTTCGGCTCGATCGACGGCGACACCCCGGCGGCGATGCGCTACACCGAGGTCCGGCTGACCAAGCTCGCCGAGGAGATGCTGAAGGAGGACATCGGCAAGCAGACGGTCGACTGGGTGGACAACTACGACGGCTCACTGCAGGAGCCGACCGTGCTGCCGGCGAGGATCCCGAACCTCCTGGTCAACGGTGCCACCGGTATCGCCGTAGGCATGGCGACCAATATCCCGCCCCACAACCTCGAGGAAGTAGTCAAGGGCCTCGTCCAGCTGATCGACAAGCCGGACGCGACCGTCGAGGAGCTGATGGCGTCGATCCCCGGGCCGGACTTCCCGACCGCGGGCTTCATCCATGGGCTCGACGGCATCCGCACCGCCTACACCACCGGCCGCGGCACGATCCAGGTCCGCGCCCGGGCGGGCGTCGAGACCCGGCGTGGCGACCGCCAGTCGATCGTGATCTCCGAGATCCCCTTTCAGGTCAACAAGGCGAAGCTGCTCGAGCGGATCGCGGGGCTGGTGCGCGAGAAGAAGATCGACGGCATCACCGACCTGCGCGACGAGTCCGACCGCGACGGCATCCGGATCGTGATCGACATCCGCAGAGGCGAGATTCCCGACATCATCCTGAACCAGCTCTACAAGATGACGCCGATGCAGACGACATTCGGCATGATTCTGCTGGCGATCGTCGACAACCAGCCGCGCATCCTGAATCTGCGCGAGCTCCTCGACCACTTCCTGAACCACCGCAAGACGGTGGTCATCCGCCGCACCCGCTTCGACCTGGCCAAGGCTGAAGCGCGCGCCCACATCCTCGAGGGCATCCTCAAGGCGCTCGACCATCTGGACGAGATCATCGCCACGATCCGCGCCAGCCAGACACCGGCCGAGGCGCGCGGGCGGCTGTCGGCGGACTTCTCGCTGACCGAGGTCCAGGCCCAGGCGATCCTCGACATGCGCCTGCAGAAGCTGACCGGGCTCGAGCGCGAGAAGGTGGTGCTCGAGTACAAGGAGCTGATGGAGCTGATCGAGCGGCTGCGGGCGATCCTCGGCTCGGACGAGCTGGTCCTCGAAGAGATCCGGCGCGAGCTCGAAGAGGTCCGCGCGGCCTACGCCGACCCGCGCCGGACCGAGATCATCCCCGAGACCCACGAGATCTCGATCGAAGACATGATCGCCGACGAGGACATGGTGATCACGGTCACCAACTCGGGGTACGTCAAGCGCTCGCCGCTGTCGCTCTACCGAGCGCAGCACCGGGGCGGCAAGGGGCGGCGCGGGATGCAGACCAAGGAAGACGACTACGTCGAGCACCTCTACGTGGCGTCGGCCCACAGCTACATCCTGGTCTTCACCGAGAGTGGCCGCGTGCACTGGCTCAAGGTGCACGAGATCCCGCAGGTCGGTCCGGCCGCCAAGGGCAAGGCGATCGTCAACCTGCTCCATCTGGACAAGAGCGAGAAGCTGGCGACAACGGTGGCGGTGCGCGAGTTCAGCGACGAGCTCTTCCTGATCTTCGCCACCGAGAACGGCACGATCAAGAAGACCGAGCTCTCCGCGTACTCGAACCCGCGGAGCGGCGGCATCATCGCCCTCAACATCGACCAGGGCGACCGGCTGCTCGACGTGCGGACGTCGCCGAGCGAGACCACCGTCCTGCTCGCCACCGCCCAGGGCTATGCAATTCGCTTCCGGGAGAGCGACGTCCGCCCGATGGGCCGGGCCACGCGCGGCGTTCGCGGCATCAAGCTGCGCAAGCGCGACCGGGTGGTGGCGATGGAGACCCTGAGCGAGGACGGCGGCGAGATCCTGTCGATCGCCGAGAACGCCATCGGCAAGCGAACCGCGGTCGAGCAGTACCGCCTGCAGGGGCGCGGCGGCATGGGCATCATCAACCTCAAGGTCTCGGCCAAGACCGGCGAGGTGATCAGCGCCAAGCAGGTGCGCCCGGACGACGGCATGATGCTGATCACCCAGGAGGGCAAGATCATTCGCATCGGCGTCGACGGCGTGCGCGTCAGCGGCCGCTCGACCCAGGGCGTCAAGCTGATGGATCTGCACGCCGAAGATCGCCTGGTCGCGGCCGCCACCATCGTCGAGAAAGACGACGGATGCGAGATCGAAGCCGAGGCCGGCGCCGACCCGGAAGAGCCGGTCAACTGACCTGAACGAGCCGGCGCCAAGCGAGCCCCTCGAGCGAGGCCAGCTCTATCGATTCGCCTGGTTCTTCTACCTGTTCCTGGCGATCGGAGGGGTGCTCTGGATCGGTCTGCGAGAGGGAGCCATCCCGCTGGGGCTGTTCGTCGCCAAGACCACCTGGCACGTCGACCTGGCGGTAGGCGTCGGCAGCGGAGCGCTGTTGATTGGGGTGTGGGACCTCATGCGGCGGCTGTCGGGGCGGGCGCGCGAGCTCGAGCGGCAGATGAGCCGCCTGCTCGGGCCGCTGGAGCCGGCCGAGGCCGTCGCCCTCGCGCTGCTGTCCGGATTCTCCGAGGAGCTGTTCTTCCGCGGCGCGATGCAGGGCTCCTGGGGCTGGCTCGTTACCACCGTGCTCTTCGCCCTGATCCACACCGGCCCGGGCCCGATCTACCGGATGTGGACGCTGTTCGCGGCGGTGGCCGGGCTGGTCCTGGCCGGCCTGATGCTGTGGCGCGGCAGCCTGCTGGCACCGGTCGTGGCCCACGCGCTGGTGAACGGCATCAACCTCGCTCGTCTCGACACGTCCGACGCCAGACCCGAGCCCGAATAGGCGTCGGTTCGGAGCGTGGCGGCCGGCGGGTTCACTGCTAGACTGAACGGCCCGAACCGGGGGGAGGAGGAGCCGCGGCAGATGGCGAACGACAGTCAGGACGTCTTCGAGAGGATCGAGCGGGAGAAGGAGGACTACCTCGAGGAGCTCAAGGACTTCCTCAGAATCCCGTCGGTCTCGACCGACCCGGAGCACAACGACGACGTCCTGCGCTGTGCGGCGTTCGTCGAGGAGAAGCTGAGCGCCGCCGGTCTCGAGGCCGAGACGATCGCCACCAACGGCAACCCACTGGTCTACGCCGAATGGAGCGGCGCCCCGGGCAAGCCGACGATCCTCTTCTACGGGCACTACGACGTGCAACCGCCGGATCCGCTCGACGAGTGGCGCAACCCGCCGTTCGAGCCGACGGTCGAAGGGGATCAACTGGTCGCCCGCGGGGCGACCGACGACAAGGGCCAGTCGTTCGCGCAGATCAAGGCGGTCGCATCGATCCTCGCCGAGCGCGGCAGCCTGCCGGTCAACGTCAAGTTCCTGATCGAGGGCGAAGAGGAGGTCGGCGGCGAGGAGATCGACAAGTTCGTCCATGCCGACGGCGGCACCAAGCTCTCCTGCGACGCCGTGGTGATCTCCGACAGCTCGATGTTCGCCCCGGGGCAGCCGTGCCTGCTCTACGGCCTCAAGGGACTGGCCTACATGGAGCTCAAGGTCGTCGGCCCGAATCAGGATCTCCACTCCGGCACCTTCGGCGGCGCGGTCGCCAACCCGGCCAACGCGCTGGCGACGATCATCTCGAGGCTGTGGAACGCGGAGACCGGAAGGATCGAGATCGAAGGCTTCTACGACGATGTTCGGCCGCTCGAGGGGTGGGAGCGCGAGCAGTGGGGCCAGCTGCCGCACGACGAACAGGAGTACTGCCGCAATCTAGGCATCGAAGAGGGCTTCGGTGAGCAGGGGTACACGACCCTGGAGCGCTGCTGGGGACGTCCGACGATCGACGTCAACGGTCTCTACGGCGGCTACCAGGGCCAAGGCGCCAAGACCGTCCTGCCGTCGTGGGCGGGCGCCAAGGTGTCGATGCGGTTGGTGCCCGACCAGGACCCGGAGAAGATCGCCCGGCTGTTCGCCGAGCAGGTCGAGCGGATCAAGCCGCGCGGCGTGACCGTGGAGGTCAAGGAGATCCACGGCGCCCAGCCGGTGCTGATCGAGACCCGGGTGCCGATCGCCGACGCCGCCACCGGAGCCCAGGAGGACATCTGGGGCAAGAGCCCGTTCCTGATCCGGGAGGGGGGCTCGATCCCGGTGGTCGCGACGTTCGCGCAGGTCCTCGGGGTGCCGGTACTGCTGGTCGGCCTGGGGCTGCCGGACGACCGCCTGCACTCGCCCAACGAGAAGTTCAACATCGGCAACTTCTACAACGGCATCAAGACGATCGTCCGCCTGCTCGATCGAGCCGGAGCGTAGCGGGTGACGAGACGCGGGGACCGATCATGAACGAGGGCGCGGAGAGCCAGGAACGAGAGCTCAAGTTCCCGTGCGAAGGCCTCGACGGGATCCGCGAGCGGCTGATCGAGCTGGAGGCCGAGCGGCTCAATGCGTCGACGTTCGAGGAGAACCTGATGTTCGACCGGAACGCCGAGCTCGAGAGCTCGGGCTCGCTCCTCCGGCTCCGGGTCGATGCTCACGGCACCCGTCTCACCTTCAAGGGCCCGGCCAGCTTCGAGGGTGACGTCAAGGTGCGGCTCGAGCACGAGGTCGAGGTCGATGACGCCGAGCAGGCGCGCGCGCTGATCGAGAGCCTCGGTTACGAGCTGATCCGGATCTATCAGAAGTACCGCGAGGAGTGGCAGCTGGGGGGCGTGATCATTGCCCTCGACCACACGCCGATAGGCGACTTCGCCGAGTTCGAAGGGGAGGGGGCGGAGAAGGTCGCCAAGCGCTGCCAGTGCGATCCGGAGACCGCGGAACGGCGCAACTACCTGCAGCTCTACACGGACTACCGCGCCGAGCACCCGGACGCTCCCGCGGACATGGTCTTCCCTTGAGCGGACTCCGTGCCGTCGTGCTGGCGGCCGGCATGGGAATCCGGCTGCGGCCGCTCACCGAGTTCGAGCCGAAGCCGCTCCTGCCGGTCGGCGGCGCGCCGCTGGTGAGCCACACGCTGGCGCAGCTCGAGGCGGCCGGCTGTGAGGCGGCGGCGCTGAACCTCTATCATCTCGGCGACCAGATCCGCGAAACGCTCGGAAGCGCCCACGGCAAGATGCCGTTGGTCTACTCCGAGGAGCGCGAGCTGCTCGGCACGATGGGAGCCCTGGCGCCGCTGCGGGAGTTCTGGCGAGACGCCGAGGTGCTGATCGTCGTGAACGGCGACAGCCTCTGCCGGTGGCCGATCCGACAGCTCGTCAAGCGGCATAGACGACGAGGAGCGGAAGCGACGCTCCTGCTCTCGAAACGCGCGCGCACCGAGGTGTACGGCGGTGTCGGCATCGATATCGAAGGGCGGCTGGTGTCGGTGCGCCCCGGCGGGACCGCCTTCGGCGAGGTCGAGAGACGCCGGGTCTTCGCGGGCGCCCAGGCGCTGTCGCCGGCGCTGCTCGACGGCATGCCCGACGGTCCACAGGACTTCGTGAGCCACCTGTGGGTACCGATGATGGCGCGCGGGCGGACGGTTCGGACCTACGAGAGTGGCGCGGCCTGGTTCGAAAGCGGCACACCGGAGCTCTATCTCCGCTCGGTGCGGGGCTGGGTCGGCAACCGTTGGCTGCCGAGGTGGCTACGCGGCTCGTGGATCGCGCCGGGCGCCACCGTCGATCCGAGTGCCAAGGTGACCAAGTCGGTGATCGAAGCCGGGGCCGTGGTCGAGGAGGGTTCGCGCGTCGACCGCTCGCTCCTGCTGCCCGGAGCGCGGGCGTCGCGTGGCAGCCAGGTCGAGGGCTCGGTGCTCGGCTTCGGCGCCAAGCTCGCCCCAGCCACCAGGGTTACGCGCCGGCTGGTCACTCCCGAGCGCGCCGAGATCGTCACCCGAACGGTCGACTCGATCGTCGGCGGCCTGGTCTTCTCGCCGTTGACCCCCGCTGCAGGGGCACGAGAGCGCCAGAAGGATTCGCCGCCGGACGCCGCTCCTACCGGTTGAAAGTGGCTAAACTGCCGAGCGCATGGGCGGCGGCAACCGTATCGAGCTTCTGGTCTTCGACTGGGACGGCACGCTGGTCGACTCGATCGGGCGAATCGTCGGCTGCACGCAGCGGACCCTGCGCGAGATCGGCCTGCCGGAAGCCGACGAGACCCAGATCCGGATGTCGATCGGCCTGGGCATCCGCGAGATGGTCAATCGCTTTCGCCCGGACTGCGACGATCGGCTCTTCGCCCGCATCTGCGACGTCTACCGTCGTCATTGGCTCGAGACCTATTCGCTCGAACCGACTCTCTTCCCCGGCGTCCGCGAAGCGCTCGGTGAGTTGGCGGCCGAGGACTACCTGCTCGCCGTGGCGACCGCCAAGAGCCGCTGGGGTCTCGCTCAGGACCTCGAGGCGACCGGTCTGGCATCGATCTTCCATTCCACCCGGACGGCGGATGAAGCCCAGGCCAAGCCGAGTCCGGAGATGCTGCTGCAGATTCTCGACGAGCTTGGCGTTCGTGCCCGGGGCACGCTCATGATCGGCGATACCGTGCACGACCTGCAGATGGCGTACAACGCCGGCGTCGCCGGTCTCGGGGTGACGACCGGCTCGCACGACCGCGCCGACCTCGAGCAGGCCGAGGCGCTCGCCTACCTGGACGGCGTCGCCGCGGTGCCGGCATGGCTACGCACCGCGCGGTCGGGTGACCGATAAGAGCCGGGCGACAAAAAGGCCCCTCCTGTCGGGAGGGGCCTCGCGCCAAGCGGTAGAGATCCGCCGCTCGCCGTTACTACTTGCAGGTCTTTCTGCCGGACGGACCGCGACACTTGCCCGAGCAGCAGTCGCCATTCACGGTGCAGGAGTCGCCCTTCTGTCCGAGGTTGCAGCCGTTGCCGCCACCGTCACAGCCGTAGAGGTCGCAGATGCCGGCCTCGTCGTCGGCCTCCGTGGTGGCGGGCCCGTTGTCGCAAGCCGCGACCGACGGGAACATGGTCGCGCCGGAGACGTTGGTGTGACCGAGACCGAGGCCGTGCCCGGCCTCGTGCACCTGCACGCCCTCGATGTAGAACTCGCCCGAGCAGCCGTCGCCGACGGAGGTCCAGGCGTGGCCAGTGTCGTTGGTCACGATGTCTGCGTCGGTGATCCGGACGTTCCTGCCCTGGCGGCGGTAGAAGCCGGTGAAGGTCGCGGCCAGGCAGTTACCCGAGCACTGACCGGTCGGGTCCGAGAAATTGAGCATCGGCACACCGTCGCCGAGTTGGAAGCCGGCCATGGAACCGGACTGGGCGTTGATCACGGTGCCGGCGCCCGCACCGTTCCAGGCGACGTTCGACGTGATGGCGTTGATGACCTTGTTCGTGGGGTTGGTGACGCCGGCGAGGCCGCCGTTGTCGACGATGTAGGTCGGCGTGCTCTGCCAGGTGCGCCTCGGGTTGAGCAGCTGGTACGCCGAGATGGCGCTGGCGAGGAATGCGACCGCGATGGCGGCCAGCAGAATGCGAGAAGTCATGATTCTCTTCATGTTCGTCTATCTCCTCGTCTCGCCGTTACGGGGTGATCGCGCCGCGCTGCTCGCGGGCGATGCGGCGCACGCCGCGCTTGAAATCGTCTAGGCGAATGCTCTGGCGCTCGGCCTTCAGTCGGCCGTCGCGGCTGACGAAGGTGGCGCCGTCCTCGGTGCGGGGCACCACGACCCGGACGCCGTCCTTGCGCTTGACGACCTCGAAGTGACCCTGCTGATAGCCGAGAACCCGGCTGGAGCCGTCCTGGTTGTCCGCCAGGAACAGGATCACCCTCTCGCGATGGTTGAACGCCGGAAAGCCGACAGCCTCGATCGCGAGATCTCCCACCTGGCCGCCGGCGGTCCGAACCGTAACGAACTTCGGCGCTTCGCCGACCAGGACGTTCTGCACCCGTACGACCGACTCGGTCACGATGACTCTGCCGGTCTCATCCCAGAAGCTCTTTTGTTCCACGACTCTGCCCTGTACGACGGCATCGGCCTGGGTCACGAGCTCCACGTCGGACATCGCGAGAAATGTCGACGCGGTCGTCGGGACCGCGGCCAGCGCCAGCGCGCACAGCGCGAGGGCAACCGAGATTCTCCTCATCTGATTCCTCCAAAAAGGTTGATCGTAGGGACGAGTTGCGGTCTTATACCACACTAGCAAATGGCGGACAGCGAAGGAGTTGATCGCGTTCTCGGGTCCTACTGAGTAGAGGACGAGTGGTCGGAAGCGGATGAGACGAGCCGACATCCACCAGGAGCCCGGGACCCTCCGGCCGGGAGGCTCGAGCCTATGATCCGAAGCGGGCCGTGGGCGGCACTCGTGACCGCCCTGCTAGCGGCGACGGCGATGCTCTCGCCGGGCCGAGACCGGCCAGCATTCGACCGGCCGCGCGACGGCATCGAAGCCCAGCCATTTGATCAGCCCGACCGGGCGGAGGAGTTCTACCGCGCCAAGCGCCTGGGCGCCAGCACGATCACCGACCCGCGCGGCGCCTATCGGGTCGCGCGCCAGCAGCTGGCCCGCATGCCGGTCTACTCGACGCGCCGGGGCGAGATGGTCTCGGAGAGGCTCGCAGCCTTTAGCGGCCGATCTGACTTCGAGACGCTCGATACCTGGGAGTCTCTGGGGCCGGGCAATATCGGCGGCCGCACCCGCGCCCTGGCCATCCACCCGAAGAAGCCGAAGATCATGTATGCGGCTGGTGTCTCGGGCGGGATCTGGAAGACCACCAACAAGGGCAACCGCTGGCGCCCGATCGCCGACGACCTGACCAATATCGCGGTCAACGTGCTGGTCATGGATCCGACCGATCCGAACGTGCTCTACGCCGGCACCGGCGAGGGCTACTTCCGGGAGGAGGTCCGGGCGACCTCGCTGCCGCTCAGGGGTGGGGGCATTTTCAAGAGCGAAGATGCCGGAGAGAGCTGGGCGCTGCTCGATTCGACCCGCGGCTCGAGCTTCCACTGGGTCAACGACCTGGTGATCAGCCACCTCGACAACGAGCGGCTCTACGCCGCCACCCGCAAGGGCGTCTTCCGGTCGACCGACGGCGGCGCCAGCTGGAAGCGGGTGCTGAAGGCCAGGATCAAGGGCGGCTGCCTCGATCTCGCGGCGCGCACCGATCTCGACACCGACTACCTGCTCGCTTCGTGCGGAACCCTGGCCCGGGCGACGGTCTACCGGAAAGTCGCTGCCGAGAGCGCCGGCAGATGGCAGGTGAGCCTCGGCGACGGGCCGGAGATGGGCCGGACCTCCCTGGCGATCGCGCCCTCCGATCAGAGCGTCGTCTACGCCCTGTCGGCGAGCAACGTTCCCGGGCCGGGCGGTCGGTTCGAGCAGGCGCTGCACGCAGTCTTCCGCTCCGACGACGGCGGTGCCCCCGGGAGCTGGCGGGCGACGGTACGCAACGACGATCCGCGCAGGATCAACACCCTGCTACTGAGCAACCCGATCATCAGCGTGCTGGAAGAGTGCGGCTTCCAGGGACCGAACGAGTTCCTGGCGATGGGGTGGTACGTCAACATGATCGAGGTCGACCCACGTGATCCCGACCGCGTCTGGGCCGCGGGCGTCGACCTCTTCCGCTCCGATGACGGCGGTGCCAGATGGAACCCGGTCACCTACTGGTGGGCATCGCGGTTCAACCCGAACTACGTCCACGCCGACCAGCACCGGCTCGTCTTCCATCCCAAGAAGAGGGCGACGGCCTACGCCCTGGGCGATGGCGGCATCTTCCGGACGACCAACGCCGCCGGCTTCGTGCCCGATTCGAACGACGGCATCTGCGCGCCCGGCGTCTCAGGCGTCGACTGGAGAGATCTCAACAACAGCTACGGAGTGACGCAGTTCTACCACGGCACCGCCTATCCGGACGGCCGGACCTACTTGGCCGGAGCGCAGGACAACGGCACGGTGCGGGGGTCCGACGGCGGGCCGGACGCCTGGCGGCCGCTATTCGGCGGCGACGGAGGCTATTCGGCCGTCGACCCGCGCAATGAGAACGTCGTCTACGTGACGTTCCAGAACGGTCAGATCCGCAAGTCGGTGAACGGCGGCTTCAGCTTCGACGAGGCGATCAACGGCATTACCGACCTGGCCAACAACGACTCCTCCAACTTCCGGGCGTTCGGCGAGTTCTTCCTGTTCATCTCGCCGCTGGTGATGGACCTCAACGATCCCGACCGCCTGTGGACCGGAGGCACCCGTCTCTGGCGAACCGACAACGCCGCCGCCACCTGGTCGGCGGCGAGCACGACCCTGCGGGACGGCGGCAAGACGAGCGCCGTCGCGATCGCCGAGGGCGACTCGGACCTGGTGCTGATCGGCTCGGACACCGGGCACATCTACCGGAGCGAGAGCGCCACCGGCTCCGATCAGGGGACGACCTGGGCCGCCACCCGCCCGCGCAGCGGCTATGTCTCGTCCGTCGCCTTCGATCCGGTGGACCCCGGCGTTGCCTACGCCACCTACGCCGGCTTCGGCGGCAAGCACGTCTGGCGCAGCCTGGACGGCGGCCGCAGCTGGAGCGCGATCGACGGCCGCGGGGCGAACAGCGTCCCCGACGTCCCGGTCCACTCCCTGGTGGTCGACCCGGGTGACTCGCAGCGCCTCTACCTGGGGACCGATCTCGGTGTGCTGGCCTCGACCGACGGCGGCGACAGCTGGGTGGTGGAGAACACCGGCTTCGCCACCGCGGTCACCGAGTGGCTGACCGTCAACAGCGACCGGAGCGCCGGCACCCACCTCTTCGCCTTTACGCATGGGCGAGGCGCCTGGCGGGTCCCTCTGGATCGGTAGCCTGCGCGGGCGTAGGCACCTGAATCCGAGGGAGAGCCCTCGCTCGAGCACCCTCGACGTATCGCTCGCATTCGGCGCAGGGGGGCAGGGGGCAGGGGGGGACACAAACCCTGTTTCCCGCAACCTGGATCGATTGTGCCCGGGAAATAGGGTTTGTGTCGCCCCGGGCGCGCGGGAGGGACCACCTGCACGGTCGCGGCGCGTTCGGATACCATCCGGGCTCCTACGGAAGGAGGGGAAGATGACGACAGCCGGGAGCCGACCGAGCTCGCGACTCGGACTGATCATAGGCGTGGCGGCCTTCGCCGGGGGCCTCTGGCTCCTGCTGAACGCGATGGGCGTCGGCGTGCCGCCGTTCAGGCGGCTCTGGCCCGCCCTCTTCCTGATCGCGGCGGTCGCCGCCCTGGTCGACTTCCTGTTCATCAAGCGCGTCGCCAGCTCGGCCGGTTGGATGGTGGCCTTCTTCGGGCTCGGCATCCTCGGCTTCGCCCTGACGCTCGGCTATACCGATCTGGGCAAGATCCTGGACTGGCTGCCCAGCTTTCCGACCATCATCGGTCTGGCACTGCTCACCACCTGGCTGGTCGGCGGTCGCCAGCAGACCAACCTACCGGTGGCCGGACTGGTGCTGGTCGGGCTCGGCCTGATCGGCTTCGGCGCCCGCTTCGACTTCCTCAAGCGGATCCTGCCGTCGGTGCAGGTGATCTGGGCGGTTCTCTTCCTGGCCGGCGGCGCCTGGCTGGTCTGGCGCTACGCGATCCGGGCCAAGAGCGAGTAGCCCGGCGGTCGCCGCCATGGCCGAGCGCGACCCGCTGTTCGACTTCTGCCGTTCGCTCGCGGGGGCGACGGAGGACGTCAAGTGGGAGAAGAACCTGGTCTTCTCGGTGGGCGAGAAAATGTTCTGCGTCTTCGGCCTGCCGGAGGCGGAGACCGTGAGCTTCAAGGTGGAGCCGGAGGCGCACGAAGCGCTGGTGACCCGCCCCGGGATCAAGCCGGCGCCCTACATGGCAAAGCACTCGTGGATCTTCCTCGAATCGAGAGACGCTTTGCCGAGTGACTTCCTCGAGGAGCTGATCGAGCGCTCCTACCAGCTGGTCGCGGCCAGGCTGTCGAAGAAGAAGAGAGCCAGCCTGGGACTCAGCCGGTAACGACCGTCCGGCGGCCGACCCGAGCCTCCAGGAGCGAGAAGACCTCCTCGACCTGCTGCCAGCCGACCCGCATCAGGAAGGTGTTGTTTCGCCCGTACGACTTCGAGCCCAGGATGAAAAAGTTGGGCTCCGGGTTGACCAGGGTCTCGGCGCCATGGCTCTCCTGGGCGAGACAGTCGACGCCAGCCGAGCCGAGCAGCGCCGCCGCCAGCTTCATCGGGCCGCTGGTGGCGTAGCACTCGTGGACCTGGAGCTGCCGGTAGAGCGAGTGGTCGCCGACGAAGCCGGTGAGCGACAAGATCCGATCGACCACCCGCTGTTCGCGCCCACCGCCCCGCCGGCGCAGAATCACCTGATAGCCGCCGTTGAGCGGCGCCAGCGAATCGACGACCACGCCGCGCAGGGTCTCGACCGGGGAGTCCACGTCCTCGGAGAGCTGCATGGCGGCGGCCACCAGACGCGAGCGCTCCGGGAGCGGATCCTCGGGATCGACCTGCCACGAAGGGTCCTCACCGCGCAGGGCCCAGATGATCCTGGTTCCGGGGTATTTCTCCGCCAGCCGGGCGAGGTCGACGACCGCGGTGTTGGCCGAGTGTCCCGCGCCCACCAGGAGGATCGTTTTGTCGGCCCAGAAGCGCTCGTCCTTCGAGACGTCCGGGATCGAGCGGACGATCGCATGGCCCAGGCTGGACTCGCCGGGGGCGAAGATCCCGCCATCGCCCAGGGTGTTGGGGTTGCCCCAGGTGCCGGTGCAATCGAGCACGACGTCCGCGCTCTCGACTCGCTCGGCGCCACCGGTCGTGCGCAGGAGCAGGCGGAACGGCGTCTCGGCGCGCGCCTCGCTGGAGATCTCCTCGTGCTTGAGCAGACCCTCCCGTCCGATCTGAACGACGCGTACGCCGGTCTCCAAGTGCGGCGCGACCTCTGGCAGCTCGGCGACCGGCTGGAGGGCGATATCGATCAGCTCCTGGCCGGTCGGACAGAGCTCGCTCTCGTGGTCCGGCAGGTCACGGCCCGCCCGTTCGAGGTGCCGCCTCATGCGCGGCGAGATGTTGAGTCCCCACGGCGAGAAGAGCCGCACGTGACCCCACTCGCGCACGTGGGCGGCCACCCGATCGGCGGCCTCGTAGAGCTTGAACGGATAGCCATGGTCGACAGCCGCCAGGGCCGCTTCCAGGCCGGCGGGGCCGGCCCCAAGAATCGCAATCTTCGGTCTGTTCTTGGTCATTACCTCAGAACCTCGAGGCGTGTCGTTCCTTGGCGGGCAGAATCTCGAGGCAGGTCGTCCACCAGCCGGTCAGGACGGTCTCGACGAACTTCTCCGGGAGCTTCTCCCGCCGCATCTCCGCGGCTAGCGCCCGATGATCGTAGCCGAGCTCGACGCTCTCGACGCCGAGACGGCCGTCGCGGTCCTCGAGCAGGCAGTAGCGCACCTCGGTACGGCCGTCGTTGGCCGGCCGGCCGATGACGCCCACGTTGACGACCGTTGCGCCGCTCGGCAGCCGACGGTGCCAGGGCAGGCCGGTATGGGTGCACAAGAAGCCGTCCGCGCGCTCCTGGGTGAGCAGGACCTCGAGAAACGGCGCGGGCGACGTGGAGTGAAAGAGGAACTCGTTGATCCGCCGGGGCGAGCCGTGCACCAGCAGAAGCTCCCGCTCGCCGACCCGGATACGGCGTCGCTTCGGCAGCCCGCCCATCCAGCGCTTGAACTCGGGCGAAGAGTGGCTTGCCGTGTAGCGGTACGAGATCTCGGCGAAGTGGTTGTCGCGCGGATCGGTATAGCCGCAGTTGCAGTCCTCGAGTCCGCTCGCCAGCGACTCTTCGTAGTTGCCCTGGATGGTGCGCACGCCGCCCCGCTCGAGGAGCGGCCAGATCTTGTTCGGGTTCGGACCGAATCCGCCCAGGTCTCCGAGGCAGTAGATCGCCTCGACGCCCCGAGCCTCGGCGTCGTCGAGCAGGGCGGTGAGTCCGTAGTGGTTGTTGTAGACACCACCGAAGACGGCCACCTTCGAGAACGGTCCCTCGACCGGCGTCGGGTCGACCGGCGGCCCGAGAAACTCCGCGACCTCGGCCTCACGCTCTTCGGGTGAAAGCTCCCGCCCCACCGCCGCCGTCGCCTTCCGAAACTCTGCCAGCGGAACCAGCTTCTCCCCCCACGTCGCCATGCCGCGATGGGCGGTAAGAGGCGAGGTGTCCCGCTTCCGCGAGCGATCGTCCTTGGGGTTCCGGTCGGTCATCAGGTCCAGCCCTGTCTACGCGCTACGGCCGCTTCGAGCAACGATCGGAGGGGTAGGTGGCACGCAACCCGTCTCATCCGATCGGCGGGCACGAGCGGCCGCAGCGCGCGCCATCCGATCGGCGGCCATGAGGGGCCGCAGCACGAGCGAAACGAACGGCGGGTATGAGTGGTCGCAGCACGAGCCATCCAACGGAGGGGTTGAAAGGGGAGGGCCCTCTCCTTCTCCAAAGCCCTCACGTCCTGCAGCTGACCCCGTGCGCATGACAAGTCCAGCATGCCGGATGCTCCAACGGGAACCCGCCGAGGGTGTCGGCGAGGGTCGTCCCCATCTTGCCCTCGGGCTCGTTGACCAGAATCGGGCAGACCCAGACTCCCTGATCGGTCACCATGCGGCAGGCGCTGCACTGGAGGTGCAACCAGCCTTCCGCCGGAGCCTCGCCGGCCCGCAACTTCTGCCAGCTCTCGTAGGCGCCGCTGCGCTCGGCCTCGGCACCCATGCGGAAGACCGGCAGGATCTTCAAGCGTGGCTTGTCGATGCCGAGCTCGCCGACCAGCCGGAAGAAGCGCTCGCGGCCCTCGCGTGACGCGTTCTCGCAATGAACCTCGGTGACCGTGATGACTGGATTGATGCCCGCCGCGCAGAGGTTTCGGATTCCTGCGAGGATCCTCTCGAAGGTTCCCTCGCCGCGAATCGGATCGTTCGACTCGGCATCGTAGCCGTCCATCGAGACTCGAAAGTCGAGCGAATAGTCGCTTTCGGCAGCCAGCCCCGCCAGCCGCTCGCAGCGGACGGGATCGAGCAGGAGACCGTTGGTGAGCACCGTCGCTGGCCCGTATCCGAGGGTCGCCTCGAGAATCGCCTCCATCTCCGGATTCAGGAACGGCTCGCCGCCGGTGAAGTAGTACTCCTTGACCCCCAGCCGCGCTCCTTCCTCCAGGAAGGGCGCGATCTCCGCCAGAGTCAGGTTCTCGTGAGTGTGATTGGTCGGCGAGCTAGAGACGAAGCAGTGCGTGCAGGCCAGGTTGCAGACCGTCCCGGCGACCTGAAACCAGAGCGTGTCGAGCGACCGGAGCTCGACTACCGGCACCCGCTTCGACCCGGTCGAGGAATGCGACACTGTCATTTCCGACACCGTCGAGCCCTCCGCGTCAGCAGCAGTCCCCGGGCTCGCAGCACGCCTTGGCCTCTGTGGTCACGTGATAGTCCTGACCCTTGGTCTCGCGAGGGTGGCGGAGAACGGTGCGTGAGCAGTCGAACGGGCCGGCCTCCTCGACCGGAATCTCCTCGAGCGGATCGACGAAGTCGAAGTGTTTGCGATACGGCGCCCGCTTGTAGATATTGTAGGTCTTGTCGCAGACCGCGTAGCGCCGGCCACGCACCATGCGGTGGTCATCGTCATCCAGAACCTCCTTGAACGGGCCGCGATAGATGACCGCCTGATTCCGCTCGACGCACGGGCCCTCCTTGCCCTTGAACGCCTCCACGGTCACGGAGCGGAACTCGATGCCGTCGACCGTGCGCCACGGCTCGCTCTGCCGCTCGAGCACCTGCACGCCGTAGAAGCCGACAGCCTCGAACGCCTCCAGAAAGCCCTCCTCGGTGAAAGCGCCCGAGATGCAACCGCTCCAGAGCTCGGGGTCCTCCTGCATCTCGAGCGGCACCAGCTCATCGCTGACGATGTCGGAGATGACCGCCCGGCCGCCTCGGCTCAGCACGCGATGGATCTCCCGAAAGAGGTCCTGCTTGTGGGAGTTGTCGACCAGGTTCAACACGCAGTTCGAGACCACGACGTCGACGGAGTCGTCCGCCACCAGCGGCCGGCTGCTGCGCAGCTCCTCGGTCAGGTGCTCGATCTCGAGCAAGCTCTCGACGTCGGAGATCGGCTTGCCGCCGAGGTGCTCTTCGAGCAGGTCCAGATCGAGCGCCAGATCCTGGATCCGACCACGCCGGAACTCGACGTTGGCGAAGCCGAGCCGCTCGGCTACCACCGGAGCGTTCCGCCGCGCCACGGAGAGCATCTCCGGGGTCATGTCGACACCGATCACCTTGCCGCCGGCGCCGACGACCTGGGCGGCGATGAAGCAGATCTTGCCCGTGCCGCTGCCGAGATCGAGCACGGTCTCGCCGGGTTTCAGAAAACGGCTCGGATCCCCGCAGCCGTAGTCGCGCTCCAGAACCTCCTTGGGGATCACCTCGAGGTATTTCGGGTCATAATCGATCGGGCAGCAGAGATCGGCGACCCGGCCCTCGGCGCTCGCGCCGTAGCGCTCGCGTACGACTTTCTCGGTGTTGGCAACTGTCATCTCTTCTCGTATCCCTCTGGTCAGATCGTCGAAAGGCGGAATCGGCACCCCGCCGGCGGTGCGTGCCGGTTCCTGGCGGTATCGGTATCCGGTCCTAGACCGGCGGCCCGCGGGTCGCGAGCGCGAGGCTGGCCCAGGCACACGGCTGGCCGACGGTTTCCGGTGCGTCCGGGCGCCGGATGACGGCGAGGAGCCGTCGCAGCGGGTCGGTGACGTCCCGCCACGCCACCAGCCGGGCGGCCTCGCTGGCGAGCCAGCTCCAGAGATCGCCCGGACGGTCGAGGTCGGAGAGCGGCTCGAGCAGGCAGACCTCGAAGCCGCTTGCTCGCAACGCTTCGAGCAGGCTCCCGAGCGTGCGGCGCGTGCACCAGCGGACACGGGCCAACTCGGCATCGAGCGGCCGGTGGGTCGCCAGGAGGTAGAAGCCGCCGTCCGGCGATGGCCCGACAACGACCCGGTTCGGGTCGTCGCCGAGCTCTTCGAGCGCCTGCGCGAGGTGACCGCCGGTGAGCCCGGGAACATCCGAGCCGACCACCAGGAGGGGTCCGCGGCTGCGGCTGTGCGCCGCACGCACGGCTCGCCGGAAGCGCTCACCGAAGGAGCGTCCCGGCTGATCGGCCAGATGGACTCCGGATCCGAGCCCGAGCAGATGCGGCGACGACACCTCCAGCGCGCAGCCGTTCGCCCGCCCCGCGGCGAGCGCGGTCTCCAGGCCCCGACGATGGAGCGAGCGCTCGACATGCGCGAGCCGCGCCGGCAGCAGTCGCCGCCGATGGCATTCGCCAATCGGTCCGAGCGTGAAAACGAGGAGCCTCGACTCGTGCGTGTTGGTCGACATCTGAGCTGGATACGGCGTCCGGCGCCGGCCGGATCGGCCGGCGGCCATTCTACAACCGCGGCCCGTTCAGCCCCCGCGAGACGGCGCCACCATTTCGTTATCATCTGACGGCTTTGGGCCGCTTCCTCGCCATCTCGCTGCCGCTTCTGCTGATCTTCATGGGGCTCTTCTCGCTCGGGATGGGTCGGCTCGGACTCGGGCCGCCGATGGACGACCTGGCGGTCCTCGGGCTCGAGCGCGGAGCTGCGCTGCCGCTCAAGCTCTCGGCGGGGGGCTGGTTGATCGAATCCCTGGCCCTGACCGCCCTCTTCCTGTTGATTCAGGGCAGGAGCGGGGCGTGGTGGCTGGACGGTCTGGTCGCCGGCCTGATCGCGTGGGTCTTTCGCGGCCCGATCCTGGTTCTCTCGATCGTCTCGCTCAGCCGGCTCGACAGCGACCCCTGGTGGCCGATGTCGCTGCGTTGGCTGGCCCTCTACGCGGCCTGCGGTCTAGCCCTGGCGATCGTTGCCCGCAGCGTGGCTCTCGAACGATGAGCGACGGTCACGGCGTCGTCGCGGCGGTCGGAAGCGCTTTTCCAGAGCACTACTACGAGCAGGCGGAGCTACTCGCCGCGTTCCGGCGCGTCTGGGCGCCGAAGATGTTCAATCTGGACCGGCTGGAGCGTCTGCACCGCAACGTACTGGTCGGGGGCCGCCATCTGGCGCTGCCACTCGAGGACTACGAGGGTCTCGAGACCTGGGGTCAGGCCAACGATGCCTGGATCAGGGTGGCGCAGGAGGTGGGGGGCAGAGCGGTGCTCGACGCCCTCGGCCGCGCGGGGCTCGGGGTCGAGGACCCCGACGCCCTCTTCTTCGTGACCGTCACCGGTGTCGCGACGCCGTCCATCGACGCCCGGCTGATCAACAACCTCGGGCTGTCACCCAGCTTGAAGCGGATTCCGATCTTCGGCCTGGGCTGTCTCGCGGGCGCAGCGGGTCTGGCCCGCGCGGCCGACTACGTCAAGGCGTACCCGGACCAGATCGCCGTGCTGCTGTCGGTCGAGCTCTGCTCTCTGACGCTGCAGCAGGCCGACTTCTCGATCGCCAACCTGATCTCCTCGGGACTCTTCGGCGACGGCGCCGCGGCGGCGGTGGTCGCCGGCGGCGAGCTGCAGGCCGACGGCCCGAAGATCAGGGCGACCCGCTCGATCTTCTACCCCGAGTCCGAGCGGGTCATGGGGTGGGACATCTCGGAGAACGGCTTCCAGGTGGTGCTATCGCCGGAGGTGCCCGAGGTGGTGCGCAAGTTCCTGAGGCGCGACGTGGACGCCTTCCTCGGCGACCTCGGCCTGACCATCGGCGACATCGACTCGTGGGTCGCCCACCCGGGCGGACCGAAGGTGTTAGAGGCAATGCAGTCGGCGCTCGAGCTTAAGAACGGCGAGCTCGACCTCACCTGGCGCAGCCTCGCGGAGGTCGGCAACCTCTCGTCGACCTCGGTACTGCTGGTGCTTCAGGAGACGATGGCCGAGCACCGCCCCGGGCGCGGCAGCCTGGGCTTGCTCCTCGCTCTCGGACCGGGCTTCTGCTCGGAGCTGGTGCTGCTCGAGTGGTAGGTGCCTACTTGAACGAGATCAGCTCGACGTCGAAGACCAGCATGCCCTGAGGGGCGCCCTTACGGCCGCCGTAGGCGAGCTTCTCCGGGATCCAGAACCGTCGCTTCTCCCCCTCGACCATCAGCTGGAGCCCCTCGGTCCATCCGCGGATCACCTGGTCGAGCCGGAAGCTGGCGGGCTGGCCACGCTCGACCGAGCTGTCGAACATCTTGCCGTCGGTCGTCCAGCCGGAATAGTGGACGGTCACCGAGCTGAAGCGGGACGGGTGCTTGTCGCCGGTTCCGGCCTGGAGCACCTTGCTGGCCAGACCCGACTTGGTGACCTTGGCGTCCGCCGGCGCTGCGGCGACGTCGGGCGGAGCCGCCGGTGGTTCGTAGATCGAGATCAGCTCGACGTCGAAGACCAACATGCCCTTGGGACGACCCTCGCGGCCCTGGTAGGCGAGCTCTTCGGGAATCCAGAGCCGGCGCGTCTCGCCCGCGACCATCAACTGAACGCCTTCGGTCCAACCGGCGATGACCCGGTCGAGAGGGAAGCGCACCGGCTTGCCCCGGACCACCGAGCTGTCGAACATCTCGCCGTCGGTGGTCCAGCCGGTGTAGTGGCAGGTGACCTGATCGGCCGGGCCGGGATGACGATCGCCGACGCCGGCGGCCAGCACCTTGGTGGCCAGGCCCGAGGCGGTCACCTCGGCGTCGGCCGGTGGGGCGGCGACGTCGGCCGGGGCGGGGATCGGGTCGCCGACGGCGAGCGCCGCGGCGGGGAGTACGAGCAACAGGGTCGTGAGTACGGCGCCGGTAGCAGTCTTCATGGCGAGAGAACCTATCGTGTCCGGAGCGCGGCGACAAACCCTACCGGACCGGTACCGGCCGAGCCTGGGATAATCGCCACGAATTGAACGAACTGCTCGGAATCGACAGCCGGGTTCTCTACTCGGTGATGCTGGGAGTGATCGTCCTCGAACGGCTGGTCGAGCTGGCGATCACGCAGCGAAACCGCGCCTGGGCCCTCGCCCAGGGGGGCGTCGAGGTAGGGGAGCAGCACTATCCGTGGATGGTGGCGCTCCACACCCTGCTCCTGGTCTCCTGTCCCGCCGAGGTCTGGCTGCTCGACCGGCCCTTCGTTCCGGCCCTGGCGCTGGTAATGTCGGCACTTCTCGTGCTGACGATGGCGTTGCGCTACTGGGCGATCGCCACGCTGGGGAAGCGATGGACGACTCGTGTGATCTGTGTTCCCGGCCTGCCGGTGGTGACCGGCGGCCCGTACCGGTTCCTCCGGCACCCCAACTATCTGGCGGTGGTGGTGGAGGTGTTGGCGCTGCCGCTGGTTCACGGCGCCTGGCTGACGGCCGTCGTCTTCAGCCTCGGCAACCTGCTCGTGTTGCGCACCCGCATCGCGGTCGAAGAGGCGGCACTCGACCGGTACAACGACTACAACCAGAGCTTTCAGAGGGCTCGGTCGCGCTCGGCATGACGGTCGACGAGATCCTCGCCCAGGTTCGCGAGCTCGCCCGAGAGCGGCTGGGACTGAGCGTCGAGGTGCGCGCCGAGAGCCGGCTGATCGAAGACCTCGGTCTGGATTCCCTGCGCCTGCAGGCGCTGGCGGTCGAGGTCGAGAATCACTACCGGATCTGCCTCGACCCGGAGGACGAAGAAGCGATCCTGACCGTGTCCGATCTGGTGCAGACCATCGCCAGGAAGCTGAATCAGAAATGACCATCGCGCGCACGACCCGGACCGAGGCCGCGGAGACGCTCGCAGACGCTCTGGAGCGCGCGGCACTCGAGCCCACCGCCGGCGTCCGGTTGCTCGACCGGCGCGAGCGGGCGATCTGGCTGCCCTGGTCGGAGATCCTCGACCGCGCCCGCGAGGTCGCCGGGTGCCTTGCGGCGCTCGGCGTCGAACCGGGCGACCGGATCGGCCTGATCTACGCGACCGGCCGCGAGCTGCTCGAAGCGCTCTTCGGCACCGTGTTGGCCGGCGCGGTGCCCGCCGGTCTCGCTCCGCCGCCACGCTTCGGGCGGCTGAACGGCTTCGGGGCGCGCACCAGCGCGATGCTCGAGAGCGTCGATGCCCGCCTGCTGCTGGCCGAAGGCCGCCTGGCCCGACGCCTGCGCGAGACGGTATCGCCTCGACCGCTCGGTTGCACAACGCTCGACGACCTTCCGGTGGGCCGGGTGGGCGTATCGGCGCCGGCCGACGGGGACTCCCTGGCAGTGATCCAGTTCTCCTCGGGAACCACACTCGAGCCGAAGCCGGTAGCCCTGTCGCATGCGTCGGTACTCGCGCAGGCCCGACTCCTCAACTCGCTCTGGCCGGACTCGGTCGAGGTCGAGCATCGAGGGCTCTCCTGGTTGCCGCTGTACCACGACATGGGCCTGATCGGCTGTCTCTTCGTGGCGCTCGAGCGGCCCGGCGAGCTGACCCTGATCCCCCCCGACGTCTTCGCCGCCCGCCCCGCCGTCTGGCTGCGCGCGATCTCGCGATACGGCGCCACGGTCTCGCCGGCGACCAACTTCGCCTACGCCTACTGCGTCGAGCAGGTGGCCGATCGGGATCTGGACGGCGTCGATCTGTCGAGCTGGCGGGTGGCGCTCAACGGTGCCGAGCCGGTCAGTGCCGACGTGATGCGTCGGTTCGGCGAGCGCTTCGGCCGCTGGGGGTTCGAAGCGAGTGCCCTGACGCCGGTCTACGGTCTCGCCGAAGCGTCGCTGGCGGTGACGTTTTCCCAGGTCTCGGAGCCGTTCGTCAGTCGCCGTTTCGCGCGCGACAGCTTGGGAGTCGGCGAGCGGGTGCGCGAGGCTACGGACGGACGCGAGCTGGTCTCGGTCGGCAGAGCGGTCCCCGGCTTCCGGGTCGCCATTCGCGCCGACGATCATTCGGAGGTCCAAGATGGCGTGGTCGGCCGGATCTGGACGCGCGGCCCGACGCTGATGGAGGGATATCTCGGGCAGCGCCTTGCTACCAGTCAGGTGCTACGCGACGGTTGGCTGGATACGGGCGATCTCGGGTTCGTCCATCGGGAAGAGCTCTACATTTGCGGTCGGCTGAAGGACCTGATCATCGTGCGGGGCGCCAACCATTCGCCGGTCGAGATCGAACAGGCGGCGGAGTCGGTGCAAGGCGTTCACATCGGTGGCGCGGCGGCGGTCGGCTACCTGTCCGCGACCGCCGACCGGGAGCAAGTGCTGCTGTTCGTCGAGCGGGCACGCGGGGCGTCTGCGGAGCAGATCGAGGCGCTTCCCGAGGCGTGCCGACAAGCCGTACTGGCGCGTGCGGGCCTCGAGGTCGACACCGTTGTAATCCTGCCGCCGGAGTCGATTCCGCGGACCTCGTCGGGCAAGGTGCGACGCTCCGAAACGCTGCGTCGCCATCGACTGCGCGAGCTCGGGTGACGCCGTGAGCGACAGCGTGCTGATCGTCGGAGGCGGACCGGTCGGTCTGGCTACGGCCATCGCGCTGCGCCAACGAGCGCTCTCGGTGCGGGTGATCGACCTGCGCAAACCGCCGATCGACAAGGCGTGCGGCGAAGGAATCATGCCCGACGGCGCGCGCTGGATGGGTGACAACGGCGTCGAGCTCGAACCCGCCGAGAGCTTCCGATTCCGCGGCATTCGCTACGTGGACGGTGCTGCGGTGGCCGAGGCGCGGTTCGCAGGGGGTCACGGGCTGGGCGTACGGCGCACCGCTCTCCATCGCGCGCTGGTCCGGCGCGCTGAGCAGCTGGGTGTGCGCCTGGACTGGGGCGTGCGCGCCGTCGGTCTGCGCGCCGGCGAGCTCGAGACCTCGAGTGGCACCTGCCGGGCCGACTGGCTGGTCGGTGCCGACGGCCTCGGGTCGCGCGTTCGGCGATGGTCCGGGCTGGAAGGCGGCCGAGCGGCACGCCGCCGCCGGACCGGGATCCGGCGCCATTTCCGGGTCGCCCCCTGGACCGACCTGGTCGAGGTCCATTGGACGGACGACTGCGAAGCGTACGTCACTCCGGTCTCGCCCACGGAGACCGGCGTCGCGATCCTCTGGAGTGGCCGAGCGCATGGCTTTGCCGAGGGCCTCGAGCGCTTTCCGGCGCTCGCAGGACGCCTCGAGGGAGCGCCGGCGGCGTCTGTCGATCGGGGCGCCGGCCCCTTCGGGCGGCGCGCCCGGGCGGTACGCAAGGGGCGGCTCGCCCTGGTCGGTGACGCCGCGGGCTATCTCGACGCCATCACCGGCGAGGGTCTGGCGCTCGGATTCCACCAGGCGGACGCTCTCGCCGAGGCGATCTACGCCGGCGACCTCACCCGCTACGAGCGAGCGTTCCGCAAGCTGATCGCCCTGCCATTTACCCTGATCCGGCTTCTCTTGTTCGCGGAGCGCCACCCGTCGATCCGCCGCCGGATGGTGCGCACGCTGGCGCGCGAGCCCGAGATCTTCGCCCGGCTGCTCGCCATCCATACCCGCGACCGGCCCCCTGCCAGCCTGGGTCTAGGCGGGGCGGTCCGGTTCGTGCGCGGCCTGGTGCGTGCCTAGCGGCGCCAGGCCGCTGTTGTAGAGTTTTCGCCGGACCGATGTCGAAAAAGCCCGCCCGGCAGGACTGGCGACCATTCCGGTCGGACGAGCGGCCGGTAGAGCGGTTTTCCCAACACGGACGCTACGTGCTGGCGCTCGCCTACGCCAACACGTACCACGTTGGCATGTCGAGCCTCGCCCTCCATCGGGTCTATGAGCTGGTTCACCAGCGCCCCGAATGGAGCTGCCAGCGCTTCTTCTCGGACGGCGACGGCATGCCCCTGTCGGTCGAGTCGGACGAGCCGCTCGGCAGCTTCGGCGCGATCGCGTTCTCGATCTCCTTCGAAGAGGACTACGTCAACTTCCTGCGCATGCTCGAGCGGGCCGGGATTCCCGGGCGCCGGAGCGAGCGGACGCGCGGGGACTCGCTGGTGATCGTCGGCGGCTCGTGCGCCATGATCAACCCGCTGCCGCTCTCCGAGTTCGTCGACGTCTTCGCGCTCGGGGCGGCGGAGAACGTGCTCCCCGAGCTCCTCGGCGCGCTCGAGGACGAGCCGGATCGAGAGGCGGTGATCGAGCGCCTGGCCGATCGCCCCGGGTTCTACGTGCCGGAGCGCCATCGACCGGAGGTAGACGGAGATCTGCCCAAGATCCAGAAGCTGGAGCTGACCGAAGAGCAGATGCGCGCGCCCGGCAATCTGCCGACCACCGCGATCGTCACCCCGCACACCGAGTTCTCCGACAAGTTCCTGATCGAGATGTCGCGTGGCTGTCCGGAGAAGTGCCTCTACTGCTGGGCGACCTTCGGCATGGGACGGTTCCGGTGGCATTCGACCGAGTACATCCTCGAGTCTCTGGCGCGCGCGCGGGGGGTCACCGACCGACTCGGTTTCATCGCCACGGCGGTCGGCGACCACCCCGAGATCGAGCGCATCCTGCAGGAGGCGAAAGCGCTCGGATTCCGGAGCTCGGTCTCCTCGATCCGGATTCCGGCGGTGACCGGGGGCGTCCTGTCGGCGCTCCGGGAATCGGGGGATCGCTCGATTACGCTCGCGCCCGAGACTGGCAGCGACGAGCTGCGAATCAAGCTCAACAAGCCGATCCCGAACTCGCTTCTGCTCGACAAGGTCCGGGCGATCTTCCGACACGGCTTCACCCAGCTGAAGCTCTACTTCATCATCGGTCTGCCGGACGAGAGCCTCGCCGACGTGCAGGCGATCCTCGATCTCGGCGCACGGTGTCGCGACCTCATGCTCGAGGAGCTGGCGCCGACCGGGAAGATCGGCTCCATCCATCTGGGCACCAACGTCCTGATCCCGAAGCCCTACACCGGCTGGCAGCGGGTCGCGGTCGCCGATCCGGCGGAGCTGAAGGAGAAGATCGCGCTGCTCAAGAAGGGTGCCGCGGAGCTGCCGAACGTGACGCTCGGCTCGATGTCGGTCCGCCAGGCGATCTGGCAGACCTACATCTCGCGGGCGGGCTCCGAGGCCGCCGAGATGCTCGAGCTGGCCGCAAGCGGCGAGACCGTCGCGTCGCTCTTGCGGCGATTCCGGGAGCGTGTCCGGCCCGAAGTCTTCGAGCCAATGCCGGGCCGGCTGCGCTGGCACTTCATGCGCGCGGGCCGGGTACCGGTCGAGCCGGCGCTCGCCGGGCGGGTGGGCTGAGGGTAAGATCACGGGCATGTCCACGGGAGGACAGGTCGCAGGGTCGCTGATCAGCCGCTTCGCCTCGCGGCTCAAGTACCCCCAACTCTTCTTCGTCACCCTGGCTCTGTTCCTCATCGACCTGGTCGTTCCCGACCTCTTTCCGTTTCTCGACGAGATTCTGCTCGGCCTGCTCACCGTGCTGCTCGGCAGCTGGGCCGACGATCGGGGTCAGCAGGACGTGCGCAAGCCCCCGGTCAAGGACGTGACCCCGCGCGAGCCCGAGGTGCCGCCGCATCCGGGCGAGGAATAGCGCTTCCCGCTGCGCCGACGAATGCACCTGAATCTGCCTGACTCTACTCGGTCGGGCGTCCTCGACGTACGCTGAGTACGCCTGCGGTGCCCTTGGTCGCAGAGCCCTGCATCTCCAGGCACCTGCGCCGGCGCGCTACGGAAACGAAGCGGTTTGGGCGGCCCCGACTTCCTACGCGGCTTGCGTGCTCGGCACCGGCACCCGACCGGCGTGGATCAACGGCTCGAACTCGTCGCAGGGCATCGGCTTGGCGAGCAGGAAGCCCTGAGCCCGCCGGCAGCCCAGCTCGACGAGACAGGTGAGCTCCGACTCGGTCTCGATCCCTTCGGCGACCACCTCCAGCCCGAGACTGGAGGCCATCGCCATGGTCGCCTTGACGATGGCCCGGCTCTGCTCGTTCTCGTGCAGGGCGGTGATGAAGGAACGGTCGATCTTGAGGACGTCGAGCGGGTAGCGCATCAGATAGGTCATCGACGAGTAGCCGGTACCGAAGTCGTCCAGGTAGAGGAGCACCCCCAGCTCCTTCAGGCGGCCGAAGTGCCGCGTCATCAGCTCGACGTCGTGCAGCGCCGCGCTCTCGGTCACCTCCAGGTGGAGGAAGCGTGGCTCGAGCTCGCTCTTGCTCAGCATCTTGCGGACCACGTGGGGAACGTCGTCCCGCTGGAAGTGACGGGCGGAGACGTTGACCGAGATCGGAACGATCGGCAGACCGGCCTGCTGCCAGGCGGCATTCCGGCGGCAGATCTCCTGGAGCACCCAGGTGCTGACCTCGGGCATCAGACCGATCTGCTCGGCGAGCGGGATGAAGTCGCCGGCGGTCATTAGACCGTTCTCGGGATGGCGCCAGCGCACCAGGCCCTCGGCGCCGGTCAGCTTGCCGTCTGGGATCGAGACCTGGGGTTGCAGGTAGAGCTCGAACTGACCGTCCTCGAGTGCGCGCTTGAGCTCCTGGCCGCGCACCAGCCGCTCGTGGGCCAGCCGATCGGAAGTCTCATCGAAGACCGACAGATGGTCGAAGCCGCGCTCCTGGGCCTGCACCAGCGCGGTGCCGGCGTGCTCGATCAGCCCGGAGCCCTCGTCGGCGTCGTCGGGAAAGACGCTCAGGCCGACCGAGCACGAGACGCGCAGCTCCTGCCTGTCGATCGAGAGCGGCTCCTTCCAGACCTCCCGCAGGCGATAGACCGCGCTGAAGATATCTGCCAGGTTCTCGCAGCGAGCGAAGATGATCGCGAACTGGTCACCGCCCAGCCGGGCGAGGGTATCGGCCTCGCGCGTGAAGCGCGCCAGCCGCCGTGCGAGTGTCGTCAGGACGCGGTCGCCCGCCTCGATGCCGAGACCGTCGTTGACCAGCTTCAAGTCGTCGATGTCGAGGATCGCCACGCCGACGTGGAGGTCGAAGCGCTTCGCCTGGGCGATCTCGACGTCGAGGATCTCCTGGAAGACCCTGCGGTTGGCGAGCCCGGTCAGGTCGTCCCGGCAGATCGCCCGCTTGAGCTCACCGTTCTGAACCGTGAGCTCGCCCAGCATGCCGCGCATGCGGATCGTCTGCACCAGCACCGCCACCAGGAGAGCAGCCACCAGGGCGGAGACCACGAACTCGAGAGACACCTCCACGAGCTACCTGCAGGGGCAAGCTACGTGCCACCAGAGAGCCAGTAACGACGGGAGAAACAGTGGCGGCAGTGACAAAAAGTGGCGGCACCCGCCAAAAAAAACGGCAGCCTCTATCCCGATCGGAGCTCGAGTTCCTCGAGAGTGCGCGGCCAGTCGTCCTTCAAGAGCCGCGACAGCGCTCGGTCCGCGAGCAGTCGGCCCCCGGTCTGGCAGGCGGCACAGTAGTTGGCCTCGTTCTCGGCATAGACGATCCGCTGCACCGGCGCGCCACAGACCGGGCAGGGCTTTCGGAAGCGTCCGTGTACCGTCATTCCCTCGCGAAAGGCGGTGACCTTCTCCGGAAAACCGTCGCCGGTCTCGGCGCGCAGCCGGTCGCGCCATTCGGTCAGCACCGCCCGGGTCGACTCGAACAGCCGGTCGAGCTCCTGGTCGGTGAGCCGATCCGAGAGCTTGAACGGCGAGAGTTGCGCACGATGGAGGATCTCGTCCGAGTAGGCGTTGCCGATCCCGGCGAAGACACTCTGATCGGTCAGCGAGCGCTTGAGCGTATGACGCCGCCGCGCGAGCGCCCGGGCGAACTCCTCGCGGTCGGCCTCCAGCACTTCGATCCCGCCGCGATCGTGCTCGCGCAGCCCAGCTTCGTCGCGGACCAGATGGAGAGACGCGCGTCGCTTGCTCCCCGCCTCGGTCAGGAGCAGGGTGCCGGCGGCGAAGTCGAACGCCGCCAGGCCTCGGCGCCCCGGAATCTTGGCGCCCGGGCCGCGCCACCGCAGGCGGCCGGCGATCATCAGGTGGAGAACGAGGAAGAGCTCGTCTTCGAGGCTGAAGACGATCCGCTTGCCGAGCCGGCGGAGCGCGGTCACCCTACGGCCGTCGGCGGCGGCGATCGGCGGGTCGACCGACCGCACCAGGAAGGGGCTGGCCAGCCGAATCCGCTCGAGGCGCTCGCCGCCGACGCGTGGGGTCAGGGCGTGGAGATAGAGCTCGATGTCGGGGAGCTCAGGCACCGCCGTACCAGGTCGCCAGGACTCTCTCGGCCGGCTTCCCCTGAGGGGTGAAGCCGGGGTTGTCGGGGGCGGGAGCGACGGGGAACCACTTCCAGAAGTAGGCACCCGCCACCCACGGTCGCGGCCAGAAGACTTCGAAGAAGGCTCGGTAGGCATCGGCCTGAAGCTCGAGGTCGACCGGCAGCGATTCGTACTCGTCCGACTTCAGCCAGCGCCACGGCTCGGCCGTGGCCCCCGGGGTGCTCTTGTAGCCGATCTCGGTGAACAGCACCGGCTTGCCGACCCGGCGCTGGAGCGCCTCGATCTCGGCCAGGTGTGCCTGCCAACCGCTTCTGAGCTCGGCCAGCGACGGCCGCTCGCGCGCAGTCAACGGGAAGTAGGCCTGGATGCCGACGTAGTCGAGCCGATCCCAGAAGGGGACCTCGAGGTACTCCTGGTACCAGTTGGCGGCGTAGGTGAGCTCGCCCGAATAGACGGCGCGGATCGCGGCGATGATCCGGCGCCAGTCGTCGGGTCGGTGCACGACCGTCTGCCGCAGTTCGGTACCGATACAGAGCGCCTCGATCCCGAGCCGCTCGGCGAGGCGGGCGTAATGGAGGATGAACTCCCGATAGCTGTCGAACCAGCGGCGCCACCCGTCCTCGTCGGCCATCGAGATGTCCGAGCGCCACTTGCCGCCGCCGCGGCGAATCCACACGTGCGGTTTGAGAAGTGTCTTGACGCCTCGCGCGCGAGCCAGGCGAGTCGTTACCTCGAGCCCGACGTCACGCTCCCCCCAGAAGATCTTGCCCTCGGTCTCGAGCTCGACGGTGCCCTGGAGTCCGATCTGCCAGCCGAAGGGGGTCTGGACGATCCAGTCGACATTGGCAGCCACCAGGGAATCGAAGTTCTCCGCCTCGACCGCGTAGGGCTGGGCAACCCAGCTGACCCCGCGCTGACGGCTCGCCGCGCCTGTCGATGGGCTCGGTTCGGGCGCGCCGGCGAGATGGCGGCGCACCAGATCGAGCGTATGGCGCACCACGCCGAGATCGCCACCGGCACCGTGCCCGGGCAGAACCGTCCGGGCATCGGGGTAGCGGGCGAGGAGCGTCTCCAGGCTGTCCGCCCAGCCGGTGACCACGGCGTCGCCCAGGTAGCCGAGCGACGACCAGCTGGTGCTCTTGAGCAGACAGCCGCCGAACAGGAGACGGCGCTCCGGCAACCAGGCGACGACGTTGTCGGGACTGTGCCCCGGGCCGGGGAAGAACAGCTCGACCGTCTGATCGCCCGTCGACAGGGTCATCTCCCGGTCGAACGTGGAGCCGGGAGGGGGCAGGTCGTGCTCGATCGCCAGCCGAGCGGTCTCGGCGTGACCGTAGCTCGCGATCTGGCGCGAGCGCACCGCCGCGATACCGCCCAGGCGATCGGGGTGGAAGTGGGTCGCCACAACGCCGGTCACTCCGCCGAGACGCTCTTCGACCCAATCGAGAAGCAGGGCGGTCAGCACGTCGTTCCAGGGCGTGTCGATGACGAGCGCACCCTCCGATCCGGCAACCACCAGGCCATTGGACTCGACCGGACGGCCGTTCATCTCGATCGTGGCCCGGTAGAGCCAGAGTCGGTCGTCGAGCCGCTCCAGCTCGAGGTCGTCGTCCAGCGAGATCTCGGCCGCCGGGGTCTCGGCGAGCAGCCCTGCGGTGCCGAGCAGGACGAGCGCGCACGCCGCACCGAGCCGTAGGAGGATCGCGCTCATTCCGTCGGCAGCTGTCGGAAGCCCTCGCCGCCGAGATCGGCGGCACTCGCTTCGAGTCGGCTCACGGAGTTGACGTCCGAGGCCGGCGAGCCTCGCCGGCAAGCGTCGATCATCTCGTCGATCAGCTCCTCCGGTCCGGCGAAGAGCGCTTCGACCGAGCCGTCCCGCCGATTGCGCACCCAGCCACTCAGGCCACGCGCCCGCGCTTCGTCGACCGTCCAGGCACGGAACCAGACGCCCTGGACGCGGCCCTCGATCCGCACGCGGGCTACGGTGCTCGCCATCGCCCGAAAGTAGCAGACGAGCGCGTCTCCCACAGCACCGCTCCGAGCAGGAGCCCGTACTCCAGCCACAGCCACCAGCTCGCCTCGCCCCGGTCGATGTAGAACAGGTAGGAGAGAAACGACAGGGCGGTGAACAGAACCCAGGAAAGATTGCCGACTGCGATCGCGAACGGCAGGGCCCAGGTGAGATACCAGGGCATGACGGCTGGGTTGAGCACGATCAGCGTCGCCAGGGTGAGAAAGCACCAGCGCGCCCACCGCGCCGCCTCGAAACGGCCCGGTTTCAGGGACCAGATCACCACTCCGAGCACCACCGCTCGGGTCAGGGCGTGTGCCCAGACACCGGGGGACTCGGCGCCGAGCGCCGCCAACGTCTCTCGGAGCGCTAGCCACGGCCCGGAGTTGAAGACCCACTCACGGGCGTACGTCGCCAGCCCGCGCCCGAGGCCGTAGATGTCGCGCCAGAACGGGAGCGCCACCAGGAGTGCCGCGAGTGGTGCCAGCGGCCAGCTCCGCGGCCGGGTGTACCTACAGAAGATGGGGACCAGCAGGATCGCGCCCAGCTTGGAGGCGATCGCAACGCCGAGCAGGAGCTGCGCGAGCGCGTCCCGGCGTCGGACCATCCAGACCGCCGCCCAGACGACGCACAGGATCATCAGTGCGTCGGCGTGGCCCGAGCCGGCGAACTCCTTGATCACCAACGGATTCCAGGCGTAGAGAAGCAGGTCGCGATCGGGCCGCCCGAGGGCCCGAAGGAGTGTCGCGAGGCCCAGACAGGCACCCAGGTCGATCAGAGCGATCAGCGCTTTGAGCACCAGGACGCTCCCCGGCGCGATCGCATGCGCCGCCACGAACAGCAGCTGGGCCACCGGCGGGTAGACGCTGGTGTAGGTCCGGAAGCTGACGTTGTCGAGCACGTCCCACCAGAGCTCGGACTCGAGCGGCGGAGGCTCGGGCACGCCGGGATCGAGATTCTCGATCTCGGTCAGATGCTCGTCGGGCGTCTTGCCGTACGGTCCGATCCCGGTGGCGGTCAGGTGCCCCTCCCAGAGGTAGCGCCAGATGTCGTTGTCGTAGAGCAGGAAGCTCTGGTAGCCGGTCTCCTCGCCGCCGAGATCGCGCCGCAGCGCCTGCAGACGGTCGTCGCGGGGCAGGCCGACCGTGAGCATGATCAGCCGGAAGAGGACCGCGAACAGGAGGATGTGACCGAGCCGACGACGTCCACCCGCTGAGGCGCGCCACCAGGACCAGAACATCAGGGCGAAGAGCGCGCCGGTGATGGCCAGGAAGAGCGCCACGTCGCCTGGCGCGTTGGAGGCACGAACGGCCCCGGCGAGCAGGGCGTAGAGGAGCAGGGAGACGATGCCGGCGAGCTTCAGATGGGCCAAAGGATAGAATACCGGCCAGCACCCGACCGGAGACCGCCATGAATAGCATCCACAAGCTGATCCCGAGCCTCTGTCTGACCGCCCTGATCGCCCTGCCGGTAGCGGCGTCCGGCTCGACGTCTCCCAGCGCCAGGGCCGGGGGCAGCGAGGGCCTCGACCCGAGCGAGGTCACCGCCAGCGCCAAGCTCACCGTGCGTAGGGTAGAGAACGAGCCCGACCGGCTCTACCTCTACGACCCGAGCTCCGAGAAGACCCACGTGGTCGTCCTCTCCGAGAAGACCAAGCTGACGGCGCGGCGCAAGAAGGACTTCGACGGCCGGCGGAAGCTCCAGTTCAGCGATCTGGAGGCGGGCCAGACCCTGAAGGTGACCTACCGGACGGACGACGGGCAGATCACGAGCATTCAGGTACTCGAAAAAGCCTCCTGAGGCGTGGGCCGGGTGTCGGCCGCGCGGCCAGTGAGCGTCGGGCGTTAGGTATCCTTCCTCGGCGATGGCCCAGGGTCTCCCCCGCAAGCTGACGATTCTCTGGGCGCTCTACTTCGTCCAGGGCTTGCCGTTCGGCTTTCAAGCGACCGCTTTGCCGGTCTACCTGCGGTCGGCCGGCATGTCGCTCACCGGCATCGGCCTCGCGACCGCGCTGGCGATCCCGTGGATGCTCAAGATCTTCTGGGCTCCGTTGGTCGATCGCTACGGCTCGGAGCGCTTCGGTCGCCGCCGATCGTGGATCGTGCCGCTCCAGTTCGCGCTGGCGGTCAGCACCGCCCTGGCCGCCTACGCGAACCCCGAGGAGCAGCTGACGCCGCTCCTGGTCCTGGTGCTGATCATGAACCTGTGCGCAGCGACCATGGACATCGCGGTCGACGGGCTGGCGGTCGATCTGCTGGCCGAGCGTGAGCTCGGCAAGGGGAACATCGCGCAGGTCGTCGGCTACAAGGTCGGCATGCTCACCGGCGGCGGTCTGCTGGTCTGGGCGAGCGGCCGGATCGGCTGGGAGGGACTGTTCATCGCCATGACGCTGCTGGTCGGCGCGTCGACGGCGGTGACGCTCAGCTACAACGAGCGGCAGCACACGGCCGGCAGTGCCGCGCGGGTGCGCAATCACCCGAGCATCAGGGCGATCTTGCGGCTGCTCGAGCGTTGGCTCACGGTTCCGGGCGCCGGCTGGCTGCTCATCTTCATCGCCACCTACAAGTTGGGCGAGAACATGGCGGACACGATGTTCAAGCCCTTCCTCTACGATGCGGGCTTCGGGCGCGAGCAGATCGGCTTGTGGGTCGGCACCTGGGGCATGCTGTTCTCGATCGCCGGGTCGGTCGCCGGCGGCTTTCTGGCGAGCCGCATCGACCTGCTGCGCGCGGTCGGCATGACCGCGGTGCTGCGGGCGATTCCGGTGGCGGGAGAATGGTGGCTCTCGGTGGTCACTCCGACCGAGGCCAAGGTCATCGCCGTCACCTGTGCCGAGCACTTCTTCGGCGGGGCGCTGACGACCGCGATGTTCGCGTTCATGATGAGCCGAGTCGACCGGCGGATCGGCGCCACCCACTACACGCTGCTGGCCGCGATCGAGGTGTGGGGCAAGCAGCCGGCGGCCTGGATCTCGGGCGTGATCACCGACGCAACGTCCTACAGCTTCATCTTCGGGCTGGCATTCGTTCTGTCGGTGGCCTACCTGGGCCTGTTGATACCTCTGCGCCGAGCGCGCGCTACAACGTCAGCACTCGCAGCCGATCCCTAGCCAGCCGGATGAGAGCGGGAGGCCCGTCGCGCAGCACGTCGCCGTCGATCTGCATCGGCAGCTCGGCGGGACCACGAAGCTCGACCTGCTCTACGCGACGGGTTTCGACGTCTCCGCGCTCGAGATGCCGGCGAACGACCAGACCGAGTGCGAAGCCGAGGGTCGCGAAGCGCCCGCGGCCGCGGAAGAGAACCAGGTCGAGCTTGCGGTCGTCGGTCCTGGCGCCCGGTTGGATCTGCCAGTGGCCGCCGTAGAAGGGAATGTTGGAGACCACGGCCAGGCTGCCGTCGAGATCCTCGCCGTCGGCGGTCACCTCGAGACGCGGATAGCGGTAGGAGGCGAGTGCGCCGATCCCGGCGACGATCGCGGAGCCGCCGGCGATCGTCCGCTTCAGCTTCGAGCTCAGGCGAGCGATCATCTCGGCATCGATCCCCGCCGACGCCTGCATCAGGAACGGCTCGTCGTTGCAGAGACCGACGTCGAACTCCTCGATTCGAGCCCGGCCGAACGCCTCGGCGGCAAGGAGCGGGCGCCCCGGTAGGCCGAACGTGAGGGCGTTGACGTTGATCGTGCCTCCGGGGATGAAGCCGAGTGCCGTGTGCTTGCCGAGCAGACCGCCCGCGGCCTCGCGCAGCGTGCCATCGCCACCGTAGGCGAAGACGACATCGAACCCGGCATCGGCCGCTTCGCCCGCCTGGGCCGTCGCCGAGCCCGGACCGGTTGTCGGCCAGGCTTCGGTGTCGTAGGAGCTCGCACGGAGTCGCTGAAGGATCGAGTCGACCAGCACACCTGCTCGGCCGCGGCCGGCGGCGGGGTTGTGGATCAGGACGGCTGAGCGCATTCCGCCGGCAGGGCGCGCGACCAACAGCCGCTAGAAGAGAACACCCGCCTGGCCAGGGGGTGGACTGACGCCCAGATGTTCGTAGGCGCGACGGGTTGCGACCCGACCGCGCGAGGTCCGCTGGAGAAAGCCCTCCTGGATCAGGTACGGCTCGTAGAGATCCTCGAGGGTGCCGCGGTCCTCGCCGACCGCCGCGGCGATCGCCTGGATGCCCGCCGGCCCCCCGGCATAGTGGTCGATCAGGGTCATGAGGATCTTGCGGTCGACCTCGTCGAACCCACGCTCGTCGACCTCGAGCTGCTCGAGCGCATGGCGAGCTGCGTCGCGGTCGATCCGACCCTCGCCGTGCACCTGGGCGTAGTCACGCACGCGGCGCAGGAGGCGATTGGCGATCCGGGGAGTTCCGCGGCTGCGGCCGGCGATCTCGTCGGCGCCCTCGGCGTCGACCTCGATGTCGAGTAGCCCGCCGGAGCGTTGGACGATTCGCGACAGATCTTCCGGCTGGTAGAAGTCGAGCCGGCTGACGATGCCGAAGCGCGCGCGCAGCGGTGCCGTGATCAGACCGGCCCGTGTGGTGGCGCCCACCAGGGTGAACCGGGGCAGCTCGAGCTTCATCGTCCGGGCCGCTGGGCCCTGGCCGATGACCAGATCGATGTGGAAGTCCTCGAGCGCCGGATAGAGGATCTCTTCGACCGTCGGCCCCAGCCGGTGGATCTCGTCGATGAACAGGAGCGCTCCGGGCTCGAGGTTGGTGAGTACTGCCGCCAGGTCGCCGGCGCGCTCCAGGACTGGCCCCGAGGTCGTGCGCAGAGGCGCTCCCATCTCGTTCGAGATGATGTGCGCCAGGGAGGTCTTGCCGAGGCCGGGAGGACCGAACAGCAGCACGTGATCGAGGCTCTCCTGGCGCTCCGTCGCCGCCTGCATGAAGACCCGCAGCTTCTCGACCAGCTTCGTCTGGCCGATGAACTCGGTCAGATCGCGCGGTCGCAGGGAGGCTTCGACGCCGCGGTCTTCGCTGTCGGCGGCGCGCGAGAGGAGGGAGCCGTCCTTCGGCATCGGAGCGATTGTACCCGGCGCCCTCAGGCGCCGACGCGCGCGCCCAGAGGTCGGTGGCGCGGGCCTCGGTGCCGAGCGAAAACGCGCCCAGCTCGCGGCGGAGGCGGATCGCTTCGGCCTGACAAGCGTGCGCCTGGTCGGCCGCTGGTGAGGGGTAGGGCGAACGACCCGTTCGGGCAGGGGTCGGACGATCTGTGCGGACGTGGTAGGCGTGGCTCGACGCTGGGAGACTGAGACGCGATCCGGTCGAAGCGTCTACGCGGTAGTCGAAAGTCCGGACGCTGACGAGATCAAGGCGATGAGAGTTCGTCGGCGGGTGCGCCCACTCCGTCTTCGACGTGACCTTTCCTGGCCTCGAGTTGCGTGATCAACTGCCTCTCCCGAACGGCATCGATCTGCATTTGAAGCCGTCGGTGGCCATCCGGGCGCGCCCGTCGACGCCTTTTCGAGTGCCGCCGCGTGGCACGCATGGACGATTCCATCAGGTGTCGACGGCGCAACTCTCAGACATCGACGCCGTACAGGACTCAGGGAACGTGAAGAGACTCTGCCTGCTCCTGGCCCTGCTCCTGGTGAGCGCCGCGACGGCCGCGCCTCCTGCTGAGCGCGTATGGCTCGGCGCCGGTGGCAAACGACTTCCCTTCGAGACCGCGGCGGAGGCCGTCGACTTCCTGGCGAACGCCCGCGTGGTCTCCTGGAAAGAGCTGTCGACCGGCATCACCAGGCCGAAGAAGCTGGTGCTCGAGCGCGACGGCGTGCGCGCCCATGCCGTATACCACCAAATCGATCGGCGCGAGCGAAAGGTGAAACGGCTCCGCAACGGCCAGCTCGCCCACTTCCTGATCGACAGCCATAAAAGCCAGGTCGCGGCATACGAGCTGAGTCAGTTGCTCGGGCTCGAGGGCGTGCCGCCGACGGCGCTGCGCGAGGTGGACGGCCGAGTCGGCTCGGTGCAGCTCTGGATCGAGAACGCCGTGACCGAGCAGCAGCGCCGCGAGAGATCGCTGGATCCGCCCGACCGGGTCGACTGGAATCAACAGAAAGCGGATCAGTGGGTGTTCGACAACCTGATCAACAACATCGATCGCAACACCGGCAACACCCTGATCGACGAGGCCTGGAATCTCTGGCTGATCGATCACACCCGGAGCTTCGGACAGGATCGGCAGCTGCCCTATCCGGAGCGGATCAGCTCGATCTCGAAGGAGCTCTGGGCGGGACTGCGAGCCCTCGACGAGCGCGAGGTCCGCGGACGGCTGGAGCCCTATCTGGGCAAGAGCGAGCTACGCGCCCTGCTGGTCCGGCGGGAGAAGCTGGTCGAGGCGATCGAAGCACGCATCGCACGGCTCGGCGGCGAGCGCGTCGTGTACGAGCGGGGCAAGCCCTGGATCGCTATCGGATGGACGCCGGTCGACGAGTCGGAATCGAGCTCCGGCAGCTCGTCCTAGGCGCGCGACAGGACCTTCAAGCTGGCGCGCAGGAGCTCCTCGAACTCCGCCTCCGGGTCGGCCTCGCGCGACTTGGCGACCGCGCGCTCCGCCTCGGCGGCTTTGTAGCCGAGGTTGACGAGCGCCAGGACCAGGTCGTCGCTGGGGCTCGCGGCCGGCCGCTCGGGCAGATCGACCATCAGCTCCTGCAGCTTGTCCTTGAGCTCCAGCACCATCCGCTCGGCGCTCTTCTTGCCGACCCCCGGAATGGTGCAGAGGCGGACCAGGTCGCCGGCGGCGAGCGCGGCGAGCAGGTCGTCGGCCGCCATCCCGGAGAGGATCACGCGCGCCAGCTTCGGGCCGATGCCGCCGACCGCGATCAACTTCTCGAACAGGATCTTCTCGCGCGCGGTGTAGAAGCCGAAGAGCTCGAGCGCCCCTTCGCGCAGATGCGTGTAGATATAGAGGCCGACCGGGCTTTCACCCGAGCGCCGCTTGATCTCCGTGTAGGTGGAGAGCGGGATGTGCACCTCGTAGCCGACGCCCCGGACGTCGAGCAAGGCACTCTCCGGCGTGATCTCGAGGAGACGACCCTGCAGATAGCCGATCATAGGCCGGTCCGTAGATGGGCAGGTCGGTCCTAGCCCTGGGACTGGAAGTTGTCGAAGAACGACGGGTCGTAGACCACACCCATCTCGTCACGGCGAGCCGCGATCAGGGCGCTCAGGATCTCGGCGGCCCGTTGGTCGACCAGTCGCGCGTGGGTCGAGCCCTTCTCCTGTTCGAAGGTCGCCGGATCGAAACGGTGCCGGCCGACCACCTCGAAAAGCACCGCGCCCTGCAGATCGGCGATCGGTCCTCCGACGTCGCCTTCGTCGAGGGCCAGCGCCGCGCGTGCCACCTGCGGGTTGGGACCGAGCGAGCCGATCGCGCCGTTGAGAGGGAACTCCTCACTCTCTTCGACCTCCAGCCCGAGATCCCCTGCCAGCTCGTCGAGCGTCCCGCCGGTCGCCACGCGGTCGCGTCCCTCGGTCAGGGCGGCGATCGCGAGGTCGACCTGCCGGCTCTCGCGGAGTGCGGTGCGGACATCGGCCTCGACCTGGTCGAGCTCCGGCAGATGAGCTTCCTGAATCTCGGCCAGACGGATGATCGCCCAGCCGCGCGGGATCTGGACCGGGTCGGAGACCTCGCCGGCCGCGAGATCGAAGGCGGCAAAGGTGAACGCCGACGAGCGTCCGACGCCGGCGACCGAGTCGCTCTTGCCGAACGGCTCGGTCGACAGCAGCGTCACGCCGGTCTCCTGATCGGCGAGCGCGCGCAGCTCTTCCACCTCGGTCAGCTCCTCGCGTGCGATCCGGTCGCCGAGCTCGGTCGCGGTGGTCTCGGCGAGCGTCTGAGCGCGCTCGAGCGCGAGTCGATTCCGAATACTGGTCGCAACCTCGTCGAGCGGCTGCACTCCACCCTCGGCCCTGCCGAGTACCTCGATCAGATGGATGCCGAAGTTGGTTTCCACCGGGCCGACCAGCTCGCCGGGCGAGGCCCCGAAAGCCGCCGCCTCGAACGCCGGCACCATCTGACCCCGCCCGAACGATCCGAGGTCACCGCCCCGGGACTTCGAGCTCGGGTCGTCCGAGATCTCCGCGGCCAGCGCGCCGAAATCTTCGCCGCGCTCGATCCTGCTACGCGCCTCCGCGAGGATCGCCTTCGCCTGATCGGCGGTTCGGTCGGGGCCGGTCCGGACCAGGATGTGACGCGCCTGGACCTGCTCTTCACGCGTGTAATCGGCTTCGTTCTCGCGGTAGTAGGAGGCGACCTCCGCGTCGGTGATCTCGAGCGACGACTGGATCTGACCCCGGTCGATTGCCAGATAGTCCGCAACCCGCCGCTCCGGAATCTCGAACTGCTGACGGTTGTCGGCGAAGAACGACTCCACCTCGGCCTCGTCGAGGGTCACCTGGTCGGCGAAGCCACTCGTCGGCAGACGGACGAAGCGGATCTTGGCGCGCTCCACCTCCTCGCGGTACGACTCCTCGACCTCGGAGTCCGAGACGAAGATGTTCTGCTGGAGGATGTTGCGCACCCGATCGGTCAGAAGCTCCTGCCGAACCGACTCCTCGAACCCATCGGGAGTCAGGCGCGCGTTGCGCAGGATGGACAGGTAGGTCTCCTGGCCGACGAAGTCGCCCTGCGCGTTCTTGAAGACGTCGTACTGCAGGATCGTGTTCCGAACCTCCTCGTCCGACACCGCGATTCCCATCCGCTCGCCCTCCGCCTGCAGGATCTTCTCGGAGATCAGGAACTCCATCACCTGGTTGTAGAGCCCCAGTTGGCGGGCGGTCTCGGGGTCGATCTGATTGCCGAAACGCTGTTCCAGCAGGGCCGCCTGCCGGCGGTAGGCCTGCTCGAACTCGCCGTAGCTGATCTCGTAGTCGCCGACGCGGGCGGCGGTCGAGGAGTCGACCCCACCGGTCGGCTGGATCGACCCGAAGTCCGTGAACAGGAAGAGGACGAAGACCAGGATCACGAGCCAGAGAACCCAGCTCAGGTATTTGAGGTTGTCGCGAAAGACTTTCAGCATGAGTTGCCCCCTGGCGTTCCGGCAGCGGGCCGGAAGCGACCGGAGACTCTACCAGGAATCGGGCTCCACCGCCGGTGGAAAACCTCTCCCGGGGCTCGGCCGAGGCTCCTGGAAGCGATCGTCACGTCGGGCGCAAACCACGATAACTAAAAAGTTTGTGCTATATTCGCGTGCCCGAAAACGGATCGCTGCATGGCTCAATCCCCACC
Source organism: Thermoanaerobaculia bacterium (assembly GCA_947259925.1). Lineage (GTDB taxonomy): Bacteria > Acidobacteriota > Thermoanaerobaculia > Multivoradales > JAHEKO01 > JAHEKO01. The sequence goes on along the minus strand of CAMYOG010000015.1, from coordinate 22,962 downwards.
CGGCTCAGGAAGCAAGTACTGGTACAAGGTCTCGGTCCAGACCCTGCGCCTATGGCTCTTCATTGGCGTCCTGGCGGTAGTCGCGGGCATGGGGGTGCTCGGCTACGGCACGCTCCGCCGTCACTTCGTCAGCAAGCAGGTCGAGACCGCCATGGGCGAATCGCGCAGCCTGATGGAGCGGCTCAGAACCGAGGACAATCTGTACAACTTCCGGAAGGAGTGGGGCGACGCCCGCGCGAGCCTCGAGAAGGCTCGTTCGCAGATCTCGGCCGGCGACACCGAGGCGGCCCTCAAGAGCGCCGAGCGCAGCCGGTCATTGCTGCTCTCGATCCACGAGCGAATGCTCAAGCACACCGGCGGAGAGGCCCAGTTCACGGACGTCCACGGCCAGGTCGAATATCGCCGCGGGGAGCGCGGCGAGTGGACCCAGGCACGCAGCCTGACGGCACTCTACGAGGGCGACTACATCAAGACCTCCGGCGACGGCTCGGCCCAGGTGATGACCACCGACGGCGCGCTGTTCACCGTCCGGCCCGACACGGTGATCCTGGTCTCCTCGACCCGCGCGCCGACCAGCTCGCAGCGGGAGCAGACGATCGCCCTCGAATCCGGCTGGGTGAATCTGAGCACCTCCCAGAGCACCAGCAGGATCAAGATGCCCGATGCCGAGGCGCAGGTCAGTCGCCGCTCGGACGTGAGCTTCACCTACGACGTCAACAACCGCGTCAGCGAGATCTCGACCTATCGGGGTCAGGTCGACGTGACTTCGAGCAACGGCGAGACCCGGCAGGTCCGAGAGCTGGAGAAGGTCACCCAGAAGGGCGACCAGCTGGCGGCGACCCGCAAATTGCCGGACGCTCCAGCGCTCCTGGAGCCGGGCGACAACACCGAGCTTCCGATCGAGGTGAACTCGGACGTCACGCTCGTCTGGGAGCCGGTCAAGGGCGCTTCGCGATACGCTCTGCAGGTCTCGACCAACAGGTTGTTCGTGGACAACCTGATCGAAGTCGAGGACCGCCGCAGAACGCGCGCGCGAGTCGGGTTGAGAGGGGCGGGCAGCTTCGTCTGGCGAGTGGCGGCGTTCGACTCCTCCGGGGCGATGGGGCCTTGGAGTCTCTACAACCGATTTCGAGTCACTTCCCAGCAACCGCCGGGAGCCTCAGGAGCCCTCTGATTTCATGCCTTTCGCCTCTCTGCTCCGCTATTTCTCCAACGACCTGGCCATCGATCTTGGCACGGCCAACACTCTGGTCTATGCGCGCAACAAGGGGATCGTGGTGCGCGAGCCCTCGGTCGTTGTGATCAACAAGCTCAGCAACCGGATCGAGGCGGTGGGTGCCGAGGCGAAGCAGATGCTCGGCCGAACCCCGGGCAACATCGAATCGATCCGGCCGATGAAGGACGGCGTGATCGCCGATTTCGAGGTGACCGAGCGGATGCTCGAGTACTTCATCAAGAAGGCGCACGGCCGCAAGATGTATGTGCACCCACGGATCGTCATCGGCGTCCCCTCGGAGATCACCCAGGTGGAGAAGCGGGCGGTGAAGGACTCCGCGATGCGCGCCGGCGCCTCCGAGGTGTTCCTGGTCGAGCAGGCGATGATGGCGGCCATCGGGGCCGGCCTGGCGATCAGCGAGCCGTCCGGAAACATGATCGTCGACATCGGCGGCGGCACGACCGACGTCGCCGTCATCTCCCTGGCGGGCACGGTCTACAGCCGCTCGGTGCGCATCGCCGGCAACGAGATGGACGACGCGGTGATCCAGCACCTCAAGCGCAAGTACAACCTGTTGATCGGTGAGCGCAGCTCCGAGCAGATCAAGATGGACGTCGGCTCCGCCTTCCCGCTCAAGGAGCCGATCCAGATGGAGATCAAGGGCCGCGATCTGGTCGAAGGCGTACCGAAGACGCTGACCATCAGCGACGAGGAGATCCGCGAGGCGTTGACCGAGCCGGTGACCACCATCGTCGAAGCGGTGCGGATGGCGCTCGAGCGGACGCCGCCCGAGCTGTCGGCCGACATCATGGACAAGGGCATCGTGCTGTCCGGCGGCGGCTCTCTCCTGCGTGGCCTCGACCAGCGCCTGCGCAACGAGACCGGGCTGCCGGTCGTTCTGGCCGAGGATCCTCTGTCGTCAGTGGTGCTCGGTACCGGCAAGGTGCTCGAAGACATCGACCTGCTACGCAAGGTCTCGATCCGCTAGTGATCGGCTAGAGGACTATGCCGGGAACGGTGGCCGAACGGCGCTCTCGCTGGCTTCTGGTCGCCGTCCTGGCGCTGCAGCTGGTGCTGCTGAGCGCCCAGGCGCAGACCGCCAGCGGCTCGAGTCGCCTCGAGGCCTTCTTCGTTCGCTCGGTGGCGCCGTTCTCGCGCGCGGTCGCCGCCACCACCGGCTTCGTCGAGTCGGCCACCGACGGCATGCGTCTACGCTCCACCCTCGAGCAGGAGAACGCCGAGCTGCGCACCGAGCTGGAACAGCTGCGCAGAGAGCGGGTCGAAGCGCTCGGTATCGAGCAGGAGCTCGACCGCCTGGCGGTCGCGCTCGACTACACCGCGGTACCTCGCGGCCACCTGCGGGTCGCCGACATCGTCTACATCGATCACGCCTCGTGGCTGCAGACGCTGCTCCTGTACGTGGGCGACGCCAGCGTGGTCAGGAACCAGGCGGTGGTCTCGGCCGACGGCCTGGTCGGCCGGGTCGTGGTCGCCCCGGCGCCCTACGCCAAGGTGCAGCTGGTCACCGATCGCGCCGCCAGCGTTGGTGGCATGGTCGAACGGACGCGTCGCCAGGGGGTGGTCCGGGGCTCCAGCCCGGGCTCGCTCGATTTTCGCTACGTTCCGCTCCAGGCCGACGTCCGGGTCGGCGACCTGATCGTGACGGCGGGCATCGACGGGATCTATCCGCGGGGGGTACCGATCGGCAAGGTGGTCGAGGTGCGGCCGGGGGACGAGCTGTTTCACGAGATCCGGCTTACCCCGGCGGTCGACTTCGGCGTCCTCGATCAGGTCTACATCCTCGATCGGATGCCGGTGCCGGACGAGGTGAAGGAGACCGACCCCGATGCCGGCGGTTAGGTTCCTGATCGCTCTCGCGGCCGTGGTGGCGCTCCACTTCGTGGGCGCGCGGATCTCCGACGATCTGCCGAGGCTGCTCGATCTGTTTCTGGTGATGGTGGTCTTCTACGGCCTGCAGGGCGATCTGATCCTCGGCCTGGCCGTCGGTCTGCTGGTCGGCCTGGTCACCGACGCGGTCACCGGCGGACTCTACGGACTGCACGGTTTCGCTGATACCATCGTAGGTTACGGGACTGCGTACGCAGCCCAGCGGCTGGTGATCCGCCGGCCGCCCGGGATCTTTTTGATGTTCGCGCTTGCCGCCGCGGCGCAGCAGGCGATTCTCGTAGGTCTGGTGGTGATGCTGTTGGCCGACCCGGCGCTACCCGACTTGACCTGGATGTTGATCAGGGTCGCGGCGACCGGGGTCGCTGGAGTTCTGTTCGTGCTGATCCGGCGTCGGTCGTTGAAGCGCATCGAAGTCTGGAGGCGCAGTCGAACCTCGAAGCTCAAGTAGAAGAGACCGCGAGCCGAGATGGAAGTCAGAGAACAGCGCCAGGAGCTCCTGCTACGGATTCCGCGGCTCCGTCTCGCCTTCGTGATCCTGCTCGCCCTGATCGGCTCGAGCTACTGGTTCGTGCAGGTCGTGCAGGGGAGCTACTACCGCGAGCTGGCGGACAACAACCGGCTCAGCAAGGTGCCGATCCATGCCCCCCGTGGACTGATCTTCGACCGCCATGAGCGGTTGCTGGTCGACAACGTGCCGAGCTACGACCTGGTGCTCGATCGGAGTCTCAGCCGTGACCTCGCGGCGAGCCTCGACTTCGCCGCGGAGATCCTCGGCCGCTCGCGCGAAGAGCTCGAGGAGACGGTCGGCCGCTACCGCGGCTCGTCGCTCTTCTCGCCGATCCTGATCGCCGAGAGCCTCTCGCTGTCGCAGGTGGCGCGGTTCTCGGCCGAAAGGCTCGAGCACCCGGAGTTCGACATCGACGTCGGCCATCTGCGGGTCTACCGGCACGGCCCGCTCACCGCTCACGTGCTCGGCTATCTGGGCGAGGTGGCCAGGGAAGACCTCGAAGCGCCCGAATCGGCCTACAAGCCGGGCGACCTGGCCGGCAGGAGGGGAATCGAGCGCGCCTACGAAGGTCGCCTGCGCGGCTCCGACGGTGAGCGTGTGGTGGTGGTGGACAGCCGCGGCCGACCGCGCGACGACTATCGAAACACCGCGGCGAGCGCCGGCACGGATCTTCATCTGACGCTCGATCTCGAGCTCCAGCAGGAGGCCGCCCGCTACTTCGAAGATCGCGTCGGTGCGGCGGTGGCGCTCGATCCGCGCAACGGCGACGTGCTGGTGATGGTGTCGGCACCGTCGTACGACCCCAACCGGTTCGCCCGGCGTCTCGACCGGAGCGAGTGGCAGGCGCTGGTCGAGGCGCCTCACAATCCACTCCAGAACCGGGTGCTCCAGAACACCCACTCGCCCGGCTCGTTGTTCAAGATCGTGGTGGCGACGGCCGGCTTGACCGAGGGCGTGGTCAACGGCTCGGACAGCGTCTACTGTGGCGGCTCGACCCGCATCTACAACCGGCGCTTCCGCTGCTGGAAGCGCGCCGGCCACGGCTGGGTCCACCTGCGCGAGGCGATCAAGGAGTCGTGCGACGTCTACTTCTACCACCTGGGGCAGAAGCTCGGTATCTCGCGAATCGCGCACTATGCGCGGCTCTTCGGCCTCGGCACGCCGACCGGCGTCGCGATCGCGGGCGAGAAGCGGGGCCTGGTCCCCGATCCGGAGTGGAGCCTGCGCGTGCGCGGATCGACCTGGTATCCGGGCGAGACGATCTCGGTGGCGATCGGTCAGGGACCGATCCTGACGACTCCGCTGCAGATCGCCTCGATGATGGCGATCGTCGCCAACGGCGGCCTGCGAGTGACGCCACGGCTGGACCGGGACGCGCCGGCCGCCGAGCCCGAGTCGATCGATCTGAACCGCTCGGCGCTCGAGTTCGTGCGCGAAGCGCTCTGGGCGGTGGTCAACGAGAAGGGAACGGGCGCTTCCGCGCGCGTCGACGCGGCCCAGGTCGCGGGCAAGACCGGCACGGTACAGGTGATCGAGCAGAAGAGCTGGATCGACAGCAAGGACCTCCAGTTCGAGCATCGCGATCACGCCTGGTTCGCGTCGTTCGCGTCGGTGGAGCGGCCCGAGCTGGTGGTGGTCGTCTTCGTCGAACACGGTGGCAAGGGCTCGCGGGCGGCGGCGCCGCTGGCGAGGATTCTGTATGAGAGACACTTCTCCGCTCGCGGTCTTCGCCAGTCTTCCTGAGGAGCGGACGTTCCTCAGGACGCTGGCCGACGTCCGCTGGGGCGTTCTGGTAACGGCGATCCTGCTCGCCGCGATCGGCCTCGCGACCGTGCACAGCGCCAGCGCCGAGATGGAGGTCGACTATCTACCGCGCCACGCGCTGAGGATCCTGCTCGGCCTGCTGGTCTGCGCGATCGGCTTCGGCATCGACTACCAGGTCCTGACCAAGTTCTCGGTGCCGATCTACATCGCGTCGATAACCCTCCTGGTGCTGGTCCTTTTCGTCGGGCGTGCGGCGGGTGGCGCCCGCAGCTGGTTGGGGGTCGGCTCGGCGCAGATCCAGCCGTCCGACGTCGCCAAGATCGCGGTCATCGTGCTGCTGTCGCGCTACCTGGCGGGGATCAACCGGCGCCACCTGACCCTGCCCCAGATCTCGCTCGCCCTGGCGGTCGTGCTGGTGCCGATGGTGCTGGTGGCGCTCGAGCCGGACCTCGGCGGCGCCGCCATGCTGCTGCCGCCGGTGGTCGGGATGCTGCTGGTGGCCGGGGTGCGCTGGCGGCTCCTACTGGCTGGAGCGGTGGTCGCCCTGGTGATCGGCGCCGGCATCTGGAACTTCGTCATGCTCGACTACCAGCGCCAGCGGGTGAAGACCTTCGTCTCGCCCCAGAGCGAGCCGCTCGGCGCCGGCTACCAGCTCCGCCAGAGCAAGATCGCGGTCGGCTCCGGACAGCTGACCGGCCGCGGGTACATGCAGGGAACGCAGAGCCAGCTGCGCTTTCTACCCGCCCGGCACACCGACTTCATCTTCGCCGTCCTGGCCGAGGAGTGGGGCTTTCTGGGGGTCGCCGTGGTGCTGATCCTCTACGCGCTCTACGTGCGTAACGGCGTGACCGTGGCGCTGCGCTCGCGGGACCGGAAAGCGATACTCCTGGTGGTCGGTCTGCTGTCGGGCTTCGCGTTCCACGTGCTCTACAACACGGCGATGGTGGTCGGATTGCTGCCGATCACCGGGATTCCGCTCCCCTTCCTTTCTTACGGCGGTTCGTTCATGCTTGCAAACTTCTTCGCCACGGGAGTGATCCTGGGCATCGATTTTCGCCGCTACGTGAACCGCTAGCTCCGATTCTCCTTTATGAAACTCCTGGTCGAGAACGACGTTCACCAGACCCGCGTAGCCGTTCTGGAAGAGGGCCGCCCGAGCGAGATCTATCTCGAGCACCACGCGGACCGCGGCGTGGTCGGCAACGTCTATCAGGGGCGCGTGTCGCGCATCCTGCCGGGCATGCAGGCGGCGTTCGTGGATATCGGCCTCAAGCGCGATGCCTTTCTCTACGCAGGCGACGTACGCGACACGCTCGCCAACCTCGACGAGCTCGCCGAGGCCGACCCGCAGACCGGCGAGTTTCCGCCCCAGGAGATCCGGCCGATCGAAGACCTGCTGCAGCCGGGCCAGGAGCTGGTTGTCCAGACCGTCAAGGCGCCGCTGCCCAACAAGGGGGCGCGGATCAGCACCGAGATCACGCTGCCGGGACGCTATGTCGTGCTCCTGCCGACGGTACCCAGCCTCGGTGTCTCCCGGCGCATCCGCGACCCGGAGGAGCGCGAGCGGCTGCGGCTCGTTCTGGAGGAGCTGCGGACCGACGGTCGAGGGCTAATCGTGCGCACCGCCGGCGAGGGAAAGACCGCCGATGACTTTCGGGGCGACATCGCGTACCTGACCAAGCTGTGGGGATCGATCGAGGAACGGGCGGGCAAGTCGAGCTCACCGACCCTTTTGCACCAGGATCACGATCTGGCGTTGAGGATCATCCGCGATCGCCTCGACCGGAAGTTCGACCAGGTGTTGATCGACGACGAGCACACCTACGACCGGGCGGTGGCGTTCGCCCGCGAGGTCGAGCCCGAGCTGGCGGGACGGATCGAGCTGACCGAAGATCGGGGACGCCTGTTCGAGCACTTCGGCGTCGAGTCGGAGATCGAGGCCGCGCTCAGGAGCCGCGTCTGGCTCAAGTCGGGCGGTTACATCGTCATCAACCAGACTGAGGCGCTGGTCGCGATCGACGTCAACACCGGGCGATTCGTAGGCAAGACGAGCCTGGAAGAGACAGTCCTGGCGACCAACAGGGAGGCGGTCGAAGAGATCGTTCGACAGATCCGCTTGCGCGACCTGAGCGGCATCATCGTCATCGATTTCATCGACATGACCGAGGCGGAGAACCGCGAGGCCATCTTCGAGGCGCTGCAGGAGGAGTTGAAGAAGGATCGCGCCAAGAACCAGGTCCTGCCGCCCTCGGAGTTCGGGCTGGTCGAATTGACCCGCAAGCGGAGCCGGTCCAATCTCCAGAGCCTCCTGACCCGGCCCTGTCCCTACTGCGAGGGCAAGGGCCGCATGCTGGCGACCTCGACCATCTGCCTGCGCATCAAGCACGAGCTGCTGCGCGAGCTCGATCGGTACCAGGGCCGCGGTGCGCTGATCACGGCGCACCCCGAGATCTGCGACGCGTTGCGAGCGGACTACAAGGAGGTCGTTCGGGAGTTGGAGGCGGCCCTCGACGCTCGCGTGCAGCTCCAGGCGGATTCTGACCTCCACCATGAGCGTTACAAGTTCAGCGCTTCCTGATCGCGGCCGGTTCGATCTTCGCGACTTCTACGGCGAGTTCGCTTGCGGGCTAGCGGCGCCGGACCTGGAGCGGCAGGTCCGGAGACTTACCGACCCGGCGTCGGCACGCGAGACTCTGCACTGGGGTCGCAGCTACCTCTACACCGCGGACCTCGAGACCGAGCAGGGGTCGGTGGAGGCGGTGGTCAAGCAGTTCCGGAACCAGGGTCTACTGGCGCGTGCGCGCCGCCGCGGTCGCGGGAGCAGGGCCGAGCGCAGCTGGCGGGCCGCGATGCGCCTGGTGGAGGAGGGGGTCGACACTCCGCAGCCCCTCCTCTGGGTGGAGTCGAAGGAGCCCGAGGGGCCGTCGTTCTACATCGCCCGCCGGGTCTCCGGCCGCTTCGAGATGCGCGCCCTGTTCCGTGCCCTCCGGGCCGGCGAGCGCGAGAGTCGCTTCCCACGGATCGATCCGCCGCGCCTGTTCGCCGAGCTCGGCCGCTACCTCAGGAGCGTGCACGACGCCGGCATCTGGCATCGCGATATCTCGATCGGCAACGTCCTGGTCGACTACCCGGAGTCGGGTCCGATCGGCTTCCAGATCGTCGACCTCAATCGGGCGCGACTCGACGCGCGGCTCGGGACGTGGCGCCGGTCGCGAGATCTGTCGCGACTGCCGGTGACCTGGCCCGATCTGCGCGCCGCCTTTCTCGGTGGGTACTGGGGAGCGCCGGTGGCGCCGACCGGGGTCAGATCGCTCCTCTTCAGACTCCACATGCGCGCCTTCCTGCTCAAGCACTGGCTCAAGAACCATGTGCAGAATCCGATCAGGTCGCTGTTCACCGGTCTCGGGCCGCGGCGCGCGCACGCCCACATTCCGGAGGCGCCGACCGGGGCCTCGAGCCGCGACAAGATCGTCTGGGACCATCTCTCAGATCAACCGCACCAGCACGCGACCTCGATCGAGAAGCAGAAGAACCGGGTCGCCGACCTGCGGACCCACGCGCGCGCCTTCCGCCACGGCCTGCCGAGCCTCGGACGCGCCTGGGGTCGCTATCGCCAGCTCCGGCGCGAGCTGTACCGCCAGCCGACGGAGTGGGGAGGTGTCGGGGTAGCCGTCCGGCCGTGGCCCGACGACCCGATGGCCCCGGTCGAGCTGCTCGACGGGCTGGGTGTCCGGCACGCTCTGCTGCGGCTCCACCCTTGGCAGGACCGCCACGACCGAGAGCTCGCGCTGGCGTCGGAGCTCCACGCGCGCGGCTACGAGCTGACGTTCTCGCTGCCGCAGAACCGCGAGCTGGTGCGCGACCACGCGCGCTGGCGCGAGTCGGTGTCGACCCTGGCCGAACTGTTCGTGCCGTACGGCAGCCGCTTCCAGATCGGTCAGGCGGTCAACCGGTCGAAGTGGGGCGTGTGGACCTACGAGGAGTACCTCGACCTGGCTGCCAGCGCCTCGGAGATCCTGCGGGCGACGGGCGAGGTGACGCTGCTCGGTCCGTCGGTGATCGATTTCGAGCTCCACGCCCTCAGCGGTCTGCTCAACCTGCCCCGCGGCGGCGTGCGCTTCGACGCCGTCGCGCACCTGCTCTACGTCGACCGCCGGGGCGCCCCGGAGAACACCCAGCTCGGGTTCGACACCGTCGACAAGCTCGCCCTCGTGCACGCGATCGCCGGCACCAGCCGCAACTGCGAAGAGAGGAGCTGGATCACCGAGTTCAACTGGCCACTGCGCGAGGGGCCGCACTCGCCGGCCGGGCGCCTGGTGGCGGTCGACGAGGAGCGTCAGGCTGACTACCTGGTGCGCTACTACCTGCTGACGCTCGCAACTGGGCTGGTGGAGCGCGTCTTCTGGTGGCAGCTGATCTCGCGTGGCTACGGTCTGGTGGCGCCGGGCGAGGGCGAGCCGCTCCGCCGCCGGCCCGCCTACCGGGCGCTGAGAGCGATGCAGGAGCAGCTGACCGGGAGTCGGTTCATCCGACCCCTGCGCGGAGAGGGTCCGGGCCGGCTCTACCTGTTCGAGCATGATCGCGAGGAGATCGTCGTCGGCTGGAGTGTCGAGAGGTCGGTAGCGGCCGAGCTGCCCCGGGGTGCGCAGAGCGTCGTCGGGCGCGACGGCACCCGGTTGCCGGTGCCGACGGGGCTCGAGATCGAGCTCACGCCGTCGCCGGTCTACTACCGGCTCGAGCCGGGTGCCGAGACCTGAGGCGAGACGGCACAGTCCTTGCTCCACGGAGCCCGGGAGATCGTCCGGTCGAACCTCGGAGGCAACGTATGACCAGCAGCAGGCGTGTTTTCCTCGCAGTCCTTTCCCTGACGATCGCCGTTGCAGGCTCCGCCGGTGCGGAAAACGGCCCGTATCTCGGTGCCTCGGTCGGTCAGACCACGGTCGAGTTGAGCCTCGGGGGGGTCGAAGATACCGGGCTGCGGATCGACGACGAGGAGTTCGCCTTCAAGGTCTTTTTCGGCTACGACCTCCTCGGCCCGCTGGCGTTCGAGGTCGCCTACCGCGACCTGGGAGAGGTGACCGACGACGCCGGGCTGAGACGAGCGACCACCGAGAGCGACGGCATCGACGGGTTCCTGATCGGCAAGATACCCCTGGGTCCGGTCAAGCTGTTCGCCAAGGGTGGCCTGATCGCCTGGAACACGGACTTTCGCCTCGAATCGGCCGACCTGATCGGCGCGCCCGACATCCGGATCTCGGACGACGGCACCGACTTCGCCTGGGGCGTGGGCGTCGCGTTCGAGCTCGGGAAGCTGGGCGTGAGGGGCGAGTACGAGAGCTTCGAGACCGACCTGCCGGACAGCCTGTCGATGGTCTCGGTCGGGGTGACCTACAAGTTCTAGCTAGCTTTCGAGCGCCGCGCGCACGCGCGCCGGGGTCATCGGCAGGGTGTAGAAACGGACGCCGGTCGCGTCGTAGACGGCGTTGCAGATGGCGGCGATCGTCGGCGGCACCGGTACTTCGCCGCATCCCCTCGGGACGCCGGGCCGATGGTTGTCGAGAAAGGCGAGCTCGATCTCCGGAACGTCGCTGAAACGCGGTACGCGATAGTCCTCGAAGGCCGCGGTGTGGGATCGATGGGCGTCGAACCTCGCCTCCTCGAGCAGAGCGTAGCCGAGCCCCCAGATCATCGCGCCCCGAACCCCCATCGAGGCCGTGTTCCGGTTCATCACCTGACCGATGTCGAACGCCCCGCACAGCCTGACCACGCCGATGGTGCCGGACTTTCGATCGACCTCGACCACGGCGCCGACCACGCCGTACTGGTGGACACCGTGGTAGCAGATGCCGAACCCCTGGCCGTGGCCGGGCGACCTCTCGGAGCTCGGGTAGCCGAGCATCTCCGCGCAGCGATCGAGCAGCGGCAGGAAGGGCGGGTTGAGGACGTTTCGACGGCGGAGCTCGACCGGATCGATACCGACCGCGCGCGCGACCATGTCGGTGTGGCTCTCGAGGGCGAAGATGGTCTGGGTGTAGCTGGTGCCGCGCATGATGGCATTGCCGATGCCGATCTGCGCCCGGTAGCTGCGGTAGCGGACGGCGGGAATGTCGTAGAGCTTGCGGGTTCCCTTGCCGCGGCCCTGATGGAAATCGATCGTTCGGGCCCGGATCTCGCCGTCGGCCGAGACGCCGGTGGTGATGTCGATAACCACCGAGTGCTTGTACTTGCAGGCGGCCTGGAAGTGCTCCTTGCGCGACTGGACGTACTTGACCGGCTCGCCGGCCAGGCTGGAGAGGACCGCGGCGCGATCGGCGACGTTGTGCCCCGCCTTCTCGCCGAACCCGCCGCCTGGTGGCATGCCGACGATCCGCACCCTCTCGTCGGGGAGCGCCAGCGCCCGGGCGACCCGCTCGCGTGCCAGGAAGGGGCTCTGGGTGCCGACCCAGGCGGTCGCCGATCGGGCGGTTACGTCGGCCAGGGCGGTGTGGGTCTCGATCGGCGCCGGCGTCGCGTATTGCGTGACGTACGATTCGGAGATCACGTGGTCGCTCGCGGCCAGCGCCCGCTCGACGTCGCCGCGCTCGCGCAGGACGCCCACCAGCTTCGAGCGCTTGCGAATCTCCTGCTCGTTGTCGAACTCGGGCGGGTAGGGGGGCTGCTTCCAGATCGGCCGCGCGGCGGCGAGCGCCTTCTGCACCGAAGTGTAGGTTCGACCGATCGCCGCCACCGTGCCGCCGATGCGCTCCAGCTTGACCAGCCCGGGGACGTTCTCCGCCGGAGCGAGGTCGATCTCCAGCAGCTCGGTCCGCTGGGCGTGGTACTCGGGCAGCAGGAAGCCGCCGTAGAGGCAGTCGCCCGCTCTCAGGTCGCCGGCGTAGGACTTGGTGCCGGTGACGATCGCCTCGGCCTCGACGCTCGGGGTACCCCGATCCACGTAGGGAGGTAGATCGCCGGCAGTGGTCTCGAGGTCGCCGGCGCTCAGCTCGCGGACGCCGGGGCCGAGCTCGCCGATTCCGAGGCGTCGACCGGGGCGGCTCGGATCGTAGATCTCGCCCGCCTCGTAGACCAGCTCTTCCCGGGCGGACCTCAGACGGCGCGCGGCCTCGTCGAGCAGGTGATTGCGGGCCGCGTGGCAGGCGACCCAGTAGCGCCAGCCGACGCCGCGCGTGGCGTTGCTGCCGGTCGTCGGGCCGTCGTCGGGGCAGAGGTCGGTGTCCCCCATGACCAGGTGGACCCGCTCCCCGGGAAGCTCGAGCGCCTGACAGATGACGTTCGAGAGCACTGTCTTGAGGCCCTGCCCGAGCTCCATGCGGCCGGTATGGGCGGTCACGGCGCCGTCCCGCGCGATCGCCAGCCAGCCGCGGTAGTCGACCTTCGCCTCGATAGCGGCGTCGATCAGGGCTGCTTCGTCGTCCCCATCGAGCGCCAGCAGGGTCGGCTCGGGGGCCTTCTCCGGAGCGCACGAGAGGTCGAAGACGAAGACCAGGCTGGTGCCGCCCAGACCGGAGAGGAAGCGCCGGCGGGTCAGGGTCATCGGGCTTCGTCCTCCCGATCGGAGTCGGCGACCGACCGGATTGCCGCGATGATGTTGGGGTAAGCGGCGCAGCGGCAGAGATGGCCGTTCATGGCGGCGACGATCTCGGCTCTCGTCGGCCGCGGGTTGTCGCGCAGAAGCGCCGTCGCCTCTACGATCATGCTCGGCGTGCAGAAGCCGCACCCGAACGCGGTATGGCGGGCGAACGCCGCCTGGACCGGCGACAGGTTGCCAGGCTGACCGAGCCCCTCGATGGTGACGATCTCGCTGCTGCCGGCGACTGATTCGACCGGAACCTGGCACGACCAGAGCGGCTGTCCGTCGATCAAGACCTTGCACGCGCCGCACTGCCCCTGGCCGCATCCGAACTTGGTGCCGGTCAGCTGCAGTTGGTCGCGCAGCACCCAGAGAAGCGGCTCATCCGGCTCCGCCGAGACGCGCACGCGCTCACCGTTGACGCTCAAGGAGAAGGTGCGCCCGGCCATCCGCGGCACTATAACCAAGCTCCTCTCCGCGCGGTTATGATCGGCCGCGAGGAGGCGCCGGGATGAGTGTCACGCGAATCAACGAGTTCCAGGCTCGTGAAGGGGAGGGCGACGCGCTCGCCGTTCTGATCGGCTCGTTCGTGCCCACGATCGAGTCGTCCGAGGGGTGTCTTTCGTGTCAGCTCCTGCGCAGCCAGGCGGACCCGGCGCGGATCGTCGTCATCGAGGCCTGGGAGAGCGTCGAAGCGCATCAGGCTTCGGTCCGAAACATCCCACCCGAGACGATGCAGGAAGCCATGCAGCTACTCGCCGGTCCGCCGAAAGGCGAGTACTTCAACGCCTGACCCACGTGGTGATGGTGCTGAACTTCCACCGCTCCGAGCACGTATCCCAGGGAGCACGTCCTATCAGGAAACCGACCCGAGGAGACTCGACCATGAGCCCAAGACACCGACTGATCACCATCTGCTGCTCGATCGCAATCGTTACCGCAGGACCGACGCTCGCCCAGACCGACTTCTGGGCCGATCTCGACGGCTCGCTGCCCCAGGACCGCTTCGGCATGGAGCTGGCCTGGGAGCGCGAGCTCGGATCGGGCTACTCCAGGATCTCGATCGCCGACGGCAAGGCGGTCACCATGTTCGCCAGCGGGGAAGTCGACGTCGTCGCGGCCTTCGACGTCGGCACCGGCGACGAGCTCTGGCGCTACGAGCTGGGCGAGATGTACGTCGGCCACAACGGCTCGCACGACGGGCCCAACGGCACGCCGACGATCGCGGGCGAGACCGTCTTCGCCCTGGGGCCGCACGGGCGGATGGCAGCCCTCGGTCTGGGCGACGGCAACGTCGCCTGGCAGCGCGAGCTGACCGAGGACGGCGCGGAGGAGCCCTTCCACGGCTACACTACCTCGCCGATCGTCGCCGCCGACCGGGTCATCGTGCTCACCGGCGGCGAGGGGCAGTCGATCACCGCGTTCGACCGGGCGACCGGCGAGCCGGTCTGGAGAGCCGGCGACGACGGCGTCCACTACCAGACGCCGACGCTCCTCGAGACCGGTAACGGAGCGCTGCTCATCGCGCCCACCAACCAGTACCTGCAGGCGATCGAGCCGGAGAGCGGCGAGATCGCCTGGCAGCTCCAGTACGCCGAGGGCGAGCAGCTCGAGCGGCAGGCGCACGTGGTGCCGGTCGACGACGGTCGCTTCCTGCTCTGGCTCCAGCGCGGCTCGAAGCTGTACAGCTTTGACGCCGAGGGGGCCGAGGAGCTCTGGTCGACCAACGCCTTCGGCAACTCGCTAGGGGTCCCAGTCCGGGTCGGCGATCACTTCTACGGCTACACCGGCCGCTTCCTGAGCTGCGTCGACCTCGAGACGGGCGAGATCGTCTGGCGCTCGCGCCCGCCGGCCGGCCAGGGCGTCTCGGTCGTCGGCGGTGCCCTCGCCAGCCTCGGGCGTGACGGCGACCTGGTCCTGATCGACGCGTCGCCCGACGGCTACCGCGAGCTGACCCGCCTGCCGGTCTTCGAGCGGGGCGACTACGCCGCCCCGAGCTTCGTCGACGGCCACTTCCTGGTGCGCAACATGGAGCGGATAGCGGCCGTTCGGGTCGACGCGTCGTCGTCGCCCCGGTCTGCCGAGGTCGACGAGTCGGACCGGCTGCGCGGCCACTTCGGCAGCTGGATCGAGGAGGTCGAGGCGATGGCCGAGGGCGAGCGCCAGGCGGCGGTCGACAGCCATTTTGCCGATCTCGAGGCGACCCCGATTCGCGAGGGGGCCCTGGCGCACTTCGTCTGGCGCGGCGACGCGGAAGACGCCGGCGTCTCCGGCGACTTCATGGCCCCGGGCGACGAGCTCGGCCTCTACCGCGTGGCGGGAACCGATCTCTTCTTCCGCAGCGTCGAGCTCGACCCCAAGGCCGAGTACGGCTATGCCTTCAGTAGCAACTACGGCCAGCCCGGACCCGATCGGCGCAACCCGCACACGATCGACATGGGGTTTGCCGTCTTCTCCGAGCTGCGGATGCCCGAGTGGCCGGACTCTCCTCATCTCGAAGAGCCGGCCGAGGATGCGCCGCGCGGGACCCTCGACGGTTTCCCGTTCCGATCCGAGTTTCTCGAGAACACGCGAGAGATCAAGGTCTGGCGGCCGCAGGACTACGGCGCCTCGGACGCGCGCTATCCGCTGTTGATCGTCAACCACGGCGACAACCAGCTGCGCGGCGGCCTGATGCAGAACACTCTCGACAACCTGGTCGGCAAGAGCGTTGCGCCGCTGATCGCGGTCTTCGTGCCGCGGACCGAGCAGGCGGAGTACGGCGGCGAGAAGGCCGACGACTACACGCGGTTTCTGATCGAGGAGCTCCTGCCGCATATCGACAAGCACTACCTGACCGACGGCGAGACCCGGGCGATCATGGGTCCGGGTTCGGCCGGGGTCGCGGCGCTCTACGCCTCGTTCAAGCATCCGGAGGTCTTCCAGCAGGCGGCGACGCAGAGCTACTACAACATCGAGCCGGCGCAGGAGAAGCTGCCGGAGATGATCGCGGCCGAGGGCCCGAAGCCGCGCCAGGTCTACGTGGTCTGGTCCAACCACGATTACAACCTGGGCAACGGTCTCGTGGCCGCCGACCACACCCGCGAGCTCCTCGGCCACCTGCGCGAGGCCGGCGTCAACGCGGTCGAGCACGTCGCCGACTACTCACCCCAGTGGGGCGGCTGGCGGGGCCAGCACGACGAGATCCTCGCGGCGCTCTTTCCGCTCGAAGCCTCCGGGAGCGACAGCGAGGGCGGTAGCTGATCTGGCTACCGGCGGGCAGAGAAGCTGTACCACGCCGCCCAGACTCCAAGCGCGAACAGCGGCACCGCCATCCACTGACCCGGAGTCAGTCCGGCGTAGGTGACGTCGATCGCGCGCAGGGAATCGAGGTAGAAGCGCACCGGTGCGTAGATCATGGTGGTGAACGCGAACACCCCACCGTCCGGCGGCCGGCTCCGCCGAGCCATGAGCGTGATGCCGATGAGCAGGGCGAGCATCAGCCACATCTCGTAGAAGCCGAGATCGTGCCGGCGCACCCCGGCGATGTCGACCGCGAGCGCGAAGTCGGTCTCGATCCCCGGGTGGTCGTGGATGGCGAAGCAGCCGGCACGCCCGAAGACGTAGCCGCCGACGAAACCGTAGGTCAGGGCGTCGAGGTAACGGGGCAGCGACAGCCGGTTGCGGCGCAGAAAGACGAATGCGACGATTCCGCCTCCGAACATCCCGCCAAACGACGAGATCTGCGTTCGCGGATCGAGCAGCCGGCCGAGATCGGTCAGGTCCTCGGGAAAGTAGAGGGCGATCGAGACCAGATGGGAGATGTAGTAGCCGAGGAGGATCACCCACGGCAGTCCCCGCGAGAGCGTCGCCCAATCGAGATCGAAGCGCTGGCACCACCGGTAGACGAGGTAGACGCCGAACAGCATGTCGAGCGCCGCGAGCAGTCCGAAGAGCGACAGCCTCAGGGGGCCGATCCGGAGCTCGGAGAACGCGCCTCCGCCCCAGGCGAAGTTGTGCAGGAGCAGGTAGCCGATGACCAAGATCAGCGCGAGGCCCCAGAGGAGATCCGGCGGCCGCAGGCCGTCTCGATCGTGATCGGCAGCGGGCTTCGATCGAGCGGCGGCGGACATCCAACCGGAACGGTATCCCACGACGGGGTATCATCGGCGCTCCATCCGGCGTTTGGCAGTCCGTTTTCGTGACCGGCAGATCTTGCCGGCTCCGCTCTCTCCGACAAAGCGGGTTCCCAAGGGCCTCGACGGCTCGGGCCGGACGCTTGATCTCCATGCACCTACTACCGAAGCATCTACACGATCGTCTCGCCGCCTAGGTGCTGTTCGACGGCGTTCGCGCGCGTCTTCTGGGAACACCCGTCGATCGCGTTCTACAGCCACGAGCCGTTCGAGATCACCTACTTCCGCCATGCCTCGATCGAGGACGTGGCGGGCAGGCTGATCGAGCCGCTCGCGCTGGACGGCATCGCCTGCCGCCCGAAGGTAGCCGACGCCCTGCTGATCAAGGAGATGCCCTACCAGGTGGGCGCCTGCTTCCCCCAGCTGGCCGCCCTGGCGACCGCGCCGCTGGTCTTCTTGCTACGGGACCCGCGTCTCAATGTCGCCTCGAGGATGGACAAGAAGCGGCAGGTGGGCGACAGTCCGATTTTTCCGCTGATCGAGACCGGCTGGGAACTCTTGCGTGAGCAGATCGACCATTGCGATCGGCACTCGATCCCCTACGTGATCGTCCGGGCCGACGACTTCCGCGACCGGCCGCTCGAGGTCCTCCCGACGGTCTTCTCACGTCTCGGCCTGGAGTTCTCGGCCGACCTGATCTCATGGGAGTCCCGAAGCGACCTGGAGATCGACAATCTGGGCGGCGACCACGATCACCTCTACCGGGCCGTGCTGGCGAGCACCGGTCTGAGCCCCGAAGAGGCCGAGATACCCGGGATCGAGCGCTTCCCGGTCGAAGGGGGCTTCCGCGAGCACCTGTCCCGCTGTCTCGAGATCTACGAGGAGCTCTCGCGATCTCCGTCTCGGATCGGTCCGCGCGACTGAATACAATCGACCGGTGACGATCGCCGAGTCACCCGCCCGATCGCTCGAGCTCTTCCACCCGTTGATCGGCGAGTGGTTCCGCGAGCAGGTGGGCCAGCCGACGGACGTGCAAGAGCGCGCCTGGCCAGTGATCGCAAGCGGTGAGCACGTGCTGGTCACTGCGCCGACCGGCAGCGGCAAGACGCTCACCGCCTTCCTCTGGTCGCTCCATCGCCTGCTGACGGGAGGTTGGAGTGGCGGGCGCCTGCGGGTGCTCTACGTCTCGCCGTTGAAAGCGCTCAACAACGACATCCGTCGCAACCTGTTGGGTCCTCTGGCGGCACTCGACGCGCGCTTCTCCGAGCGGGGCGAGCCGGCGAACGCGATCCAGGTCGCGACGCGGAGCGGCGACACCCCGGGGGCCGAGCGCCAGCGGATGCTTCGGCATCCTCCCGAGATCCTGATCACGACCCCCGAGTCGCTGAACATCCTGCTCACCTCGGCCGGTGGCCGATCGATCCTGAGCGGTATCGAATGCGTGATCCTGGACGAGATCCACGCCGTGGCGGCGAGCAAGCGCGGCACCCATCTGATCACGGCCGTCGACCGACTGGTGCCGCTGGCCGGGGAGTTCCAGCGGGTGGCCCTTTCGGCGACCATTCGGCCGCCGGAACGGATCGCGCGCTTCATCGGTGGCTTCGAGCTGGTGGGCGGCGGCGAGACGGTCGGCTATCGCTCGCGCCGGGTCAAGGTCATTCGCTCCACCGAGCGGAAGAAGTACGACATCCGCGTCAGCCTGGCGCAGGGAGCGGTTCTCCCGGACACTTTCGGCGCCGTCGCCGCGGACAGTGGCACCGAGCCGCGGCTCGCGCCGGATGCGAAGACCGTGCAGCCGAACCCGTGGGACGCGCTGGTAGCGGACTTCAAGCAGCGGATCGCGGCCAACCGATCGACCCTGCTGTTCGCCAACAGCCGCCGTACCACCGAGAAGGTGACCCGGCTGCTCAACACAGAAGAGCCGGCCGATCTGGCCTACTCGCATCATGGATCGCTCTCCCGAGAGGTGCGCTCGGTCGTCGAGCGGCGGCTCAAGGACGGGCGGCTATCGGCGATCGTCTCCACCAACTCGCTGGAGCTGGGCATCGACATCGGCTCGCTCGACGAGGTGATCCTGATCCAGACGCCCCCGACCTTCGCGTCGGCGGTGCAGAGAGTCGGTCGCGCCGGTCACGGCGTCGGACAAACCAGCCGCGGGCGGCTCTACCCGATCTTCGGCCGCGATCTGATCGAGGCGGCGGTAGTGGCCGCGGGGATCGGCCGCCAGGAGATCGAGGAGGTCGAGCCGATCACCGGGGCGCTCGACGTTCTGGCTCAGGTCATCCTGTCGATGACGGCCGCCGAGAGCTGGGACATCGACGAGCTCTACGACTTCCTCCGCACCAGCTTCCCGTACCGGGAGCTGAAGCGACGCCAGCTCGACCTGGTGCTCGAGATGCTCGCGGGTCGGTACGCCGACAGCCGGGTCCGCGAGCTCAATCCGCGGATCTCGCTCGACCGGATCGACAACCGGGTCGAAGCGCGGCGCGGCTCGGCGCGGTTGGTCTACCTGTCGGGTGGCACCATTCCGGACCGCGGCTACTTCCACCTGCGCCACCAGGAGTCGATGGCCAAGCTCGGCGAGCTCGACGAGGAGTTCGTCTGGGAGCGCTCGCTCGGCGATACCTTCTCGCTCGGCGCCCAGAGCTGGCGGATCATGCGCATCACCCACAACGACGTCATGGTCGTACCGGCCCACAAGACCGCCGCGATGGCGCCGTTCTGGCGGGCGGAAGAACGTGCCCGGGGCTTCTTTCTCTCGGATCGCGTCGGCAGCTTCCTGGAGCGCGCCGAAGCGTTCCTCGATGCCGGCGAGGCCGAGGCGCTGCGCCGGGCGCTGTGCGCCGAGTACTGCATGGAGGAAGGCGCCTCGGTCCAGCTGGTCGAGCTGCTCGAGCGCCAGCGGACCGTAACCGAGCGGCCGTTGCCGCACCGCCACCACCTCCTGATCGAGCATCAGGCCGAGGACGGGTCGGGCGAGGAGCACCGCCGGGTCATCTACCACACCCTCTGGGGCGGTCGGGTCAACCGACCGCTGGCGATGGCGCTCCAGGTCGCCTGGGTGCGCAAGTACGGCACGCCTCTCCAGATCGAGAGCGAGAACGACTGCCTGATGGTCGAACTGCCGCACGGGTTCGACGCGCCGGATCTGCTCGGCCTGGTTCGGGCCGACAACGTCGAGGCCCTCCTCCGCGACCGGCTCGAGCAGACCGGGTTCTTCGGGGCCCGGTTTCGCGAGAACGCCGGCCGGGCACTGCTCCTGCCGCGCTCCGGCTTCAGGCGCCGGGTGCCGCTCTGGCTCAACCGGCAGCGCGCCAAGAAGCTGCTCGAGTCGGTATCGCGCTACGAGGACTTCCCGATCCTGCTCGAGACCTGGCGAACCTGCCTCAAGGACGAGTTCGATCTCGAGTCGCTACGAGAGGTGCTGGACGAGATCGCGCGCGAGGAGATCCGGGTGACCGAGACCCGGACGTCGGCACCGTCGCCGTTCGCCGCCAACCTGATCTGGAAGCAGACCAACCGCCTGATGTACGAAGACGACCTGCCCGAAGGGGGAGCGTCGGCCCTCCGGAGCGATCTGCTCAAGGAGCTGGTCTTCTCGTCGGCGCTGCGGCCCCAGATCCCGGCGGAGCTCAGGGAGCGGGTCCAGCGCAAGCTGCACCGCACCTATCCCGGCTACGCGCCCAGGAGTGCCACGGAGATCCTAGACTGGGTGCGCGAGCGGATCCTCCTGCCGCAGGGCGAGTGGCGGGAGCTGCTCGCCGCCGTCGACCGAGACCTCGACCCCGAGACCGATGGAGTCTCGGCCACGGACCTGGTAGCGGAGCTGGGAGGCAAGATCGTTCGGCTCGCGCGCCCTGGTGCCGTCGAGGCCGCGCCGGTGACCGCGATCGAGAGCCTGCCCCGCCTGATCGCGGCCGGGGTGGTCGATCTGGACACGCTCGAGCTGCTGTCGCCCCTGACCGGCGAGCCGCTCGAGGAGATTGGGCTCGAGGCGCTGCCTCTGTCCGAGAGCGCGCGCGATCCGGACGAGGATCCGCTGACCGAGCTGGTCGCCGAGTGGCTCCGCTCGTACGGCCCGGTGCCGCAGGCGCTGGTCGGGTCGACCTTCGAGCTTCCGCCCGAGCGCCTCGAGGAGCTGTTGGCGGGCCTGGTCGAAGACGAGCGCCTGGTCGTCGATCGCTTCGGCGCCGACGAAGCGAACCTGGAGGTCTGCGATCCCGAGAATCTCGAGCGGCTCCTACGGCTCATGCGCTCCGAGGCGCGGCCGCCGTTCGAAGCGCTGCCGATCGAGCGGCTGCCGCTCCAGCTGGCAGTCCAGCAGCGACTCGCCACCAGCGGCGCCGGGCTGCGCGAGCTCCAGCAAGCGCTCGAGGCCCTGCTGCTGAGCACGGCTCCGGCCGGACTCTGGGAGAGTGACTTGCTCCCGGCACGGCTCGACCCCTACTACCCGTCGTGGCTCGACAGCCTGCTCCAGGAGAGCGACCTGGTCTGGACCGGCACCGGCAAGGAGCGCCTGACGTTTCTCTTTCCGGCGGATATCGAGCTGCTCGCGACCGGCGGATCCAGGGCGGCCGGTGACGATCTCCTACCGGAACAGGACGGTCGCTACGGCTTCTCGGAGCTGGTCGAGAGCTCGGGACTCGACACCGCCGCGCTCACCGAGCGGCTATGGGAAGAGGCCTGGCGCGGGCGGATCAGCAACACCGGCTTCGCGGCCGTTCGTACCGGGGTGCTCAACGGCTTCCGACCGGTCGAAGAGAGAGCGGCCGCCGCTCCGCCCCGCCGCGGTCACTCCGGCCGGCGGAGCTTCGAGCGCTGGCGCAGCTCGCGTCCGTTCGCGGGCGATTGGCACCGGCTGAGCCAAGTCGATCGTGGCCTCGGTGAGCTGGACGCGCTCGACCTCGAGGAGCTCAACAAGGATCGGGTGCGGGTGCTGCTCGACCGCTACGGCGTGTTGTTTCGGGAGCTGTTGCAGCGCGAGCAGCCGGCGTTCCAGTGGTCGAACGTCTTCCGGAGCCTGCGCCTGATGGAGCTCTCGGGCGAGGTCCTGGCAGGGCAGTTCTTCGAGGGCGTCCCCGGTCTTCAGTTCGCGTCGCCGGCGGCCTACCGGCGGCTGCGCGAGGGCCTGCCGGAGGACACGATCTACTGGATGAACGCCCTCGACCCGGCGTCGCCGTGCGGCCTAGGGCTCGAGTCGCTCCGAGGGCGGTTCCCGCGGCGGGTGCCGTCGAGCCACCTGGTCTTCCATGGCTCGCGGCTGGTGCTCGTCTCGCAGCGGAACGCCAGCCAGCTCGAGATCTCGGTCGAGCCGGACCATCCGCACCTGCTCGATTACATCGGGTTCATGAAGGTGCTCCTGACCCGGCAGTTCAAGCCGCTCAAAGGGATCGAGCTGGAGACGATCAACGGCGAGCCGGCTCCCAAGAGCCCGTACGGCGCAAGAATCGCGGGCGCCTTCACCAGCACCCGCGATCACCGGTCGATCAAGCTCCGGCGCGAGTACTAGAGAGCGGCCGTTCGTGCCCTTCCGGGCGATTCGGTCGGGGCCGAAGTGGATTCGCGTATCGACATGCTTCTACTTGTCTCAGAGGTCTTCCCGTCGCGATCGTTTTGTGGCACGCTCAGCGTACATTCTGAAAGCAGGCGCCTGGGCTCTCGAGCCGAGAGCTCTGGGACGCCATTGCGGAAAGGGGAACTGGATGAGGAGAAGCGTGAAGCTGATCTGGGCTCCGGTCCTGGTGTTGGGTCTCCTGGTCGTGCCGGCATTTGCCGACGCGGCGGCCTCCGACTCCGCCAAGCCCGAGGCTCAGCCCGCACAAAAGACTGACGAGGCCTATACCGAGGTCACGTTCGCGGGCATGAAGATCGCAATCGACAA
>CAMYOG010000014.1 GCA_947259925.1 Thermoanaerobaculia bacterium | reverse complement strand
TGATCGCAGCCGTCAGCGTCGTCTTGCCGTGATCGACGTGACCGATCGTCCCCACGTTCACATGAGGCTTCGTACGCTCAAACTTCTCCTTCGCCATGACTTCTCCTTTTCCCGACCGCTCTTAGCCAGCGGCCCTGGCAACGATCTCCTCGCTGACGCTCTTCGGCGCCTGCTCGTAGTTCTCGAACTGCATCGTGTAGGTGGCGCGCCCCTGGGTCGCCGAGCGCAGATCGGTTGCGTAGCCGAACATCTCAGACAGCGGCACCCGGCAGGTGATCACCTGGGCGTTGCCGCGCGCATCCATCTGCTGCACCCGACCGCGGCGCGACGTGATGTCGCCGATGACGTCGCCCATGTACTCCTCGGGCGTCACCACCTCGACCGCCATCACTGGCTCGAGCAGGACCGGGTTCGCCTGTTTCGACGCGTCCTGGATCGCCATCGAGCCGGCTATCTTGAACGCCACCTCGGACGAGTCGACCTCGTGATGACTGCCGTCGTAGAGCTCGACTTCGATGCCGGTCATCGGGTAGCCGGCCAGCGGCCCGCTCTCCATCGCTTCCCGGATCCCCTGCTCCACCGGTCGGATGAACTCGCGCGGGATGACGCCGCCGACGATCTTGTTCTCGAAGACGAACTCGCCCTCGGTCGGCCGGACGTGGATCTTGACGTGCCCGAACTGGCCGCGGCCGCCGCTCTGGCGCACGAAGCGACCCTCTCCCGAGGCCTCCTTGGTCAAGCTCTCGCGGTAGGCGACCTGCGGCCGGCCGATGTTGGCGCCGACGTTGAACTCGCGCACCAACCGGTCGGTGATGATCTCGAGGTGGAGCTCGCCCATACCGGAGATCAGCGTCTGACCGGTATCGGGCTCGGTGTGGACGTGGAAGGTCGGGTCTTCCTGCTGGAGCTTGCCGAGCGCGGTGGCCAGCTTCTCCTGATCGGCCTTGGTCTTGGGCTCGATCGATACCGCGATCACCGGCTCGGGAAAGCTCATCGCCTCGAGCACGACCGGATGGCCCTGCGCGCAGATCGTGTCGCCGGTCTTGACCCCCTTGAGCCCTACCGCGGCCGCGATGTCGCCGGCCCAGAGCTGCGAGATCTCCTCACGCTTGTTGGCGTGCATCTTGAGCAGACGGCCGATCCGCTCGTCCTTGCCGCGCGTCGCGTTGGCGACCTTGTCGCCCGACTCGATGTGTCCGGAGTAGATGCGGAAGTAGGCGAGCTGACCGACGAACGGGTCGGTCATGATCTTGAAGACGAGAGCCGAGAACGGCGCGTCGTCGGAGGCCGGGCGCTCGACCGGCATGTCGGTGACCGGATCGGTGCCGATCACAGCCGGCACGTCCTCGGGCGACGGCAGGAAGTCGATCACCGCGTCGAGCAACGGCTGGACGCCCTTGTTCTTGAACGCGCTACCGCAGAGCACCGGCTGGAGGCCATTAGAGATCGTCGCCCGGCGGAGAGCGGCCTTCAGCTCCTCGTTGGTGATCTCCTCGCCGGAGAGGTACTTCTCGAGCAGCGGCTCGTCGGTCTCGGCGATCGCCTCGACCATCTCCTCGCGCATCTTGTGCGCTTGATCGAGGTACTCCTCGGGGATGTCGGTGATCTCGTAATCGGCGCCCAGGGTCTCGTCCTTGTAGGAGATCCCGCGCATCTCAACCAGATCGATGATGCCCCGCAGGTCGCTCTCCTTGCCCCAGGGGAGCTGAATCACGACCGGTGAGGCGCCCAGGCGGCTACGCATCATCGAGACGCAGCGCTCGAAGTCGGCGCCGACCCGGTCCATCTTGTTGACCAGCGCGATACGCGGAACACTGTAGCGATCCGCCTGACGCCAGACCGTTTCCGACTGCGGCTCGACACCGGCTACGGCGTCGAAGACCGCGACCGCGCCGTCGAGCACCCGCAGCGAGCGCTCGACTTCAGCGGTGAAGTCGACGTGCCCCGGAGTGTCGATGATGTTGATCCGGTGCTCGTTCCACTCGCAGGTCGTCGCCGCGGCCGTGATGGTGATGCCGCGCTCCTGCTCCTGGACCATCCAGTCCATTGTCGCGGTGCCGTCGTGCACCTCGCCGATCTTGTAGTTGACGCCCGAGTAGTAGAGGATCCGCTCGGTCGTGGTGGTCTTGCCCGCATCGATATGCGCCATGATCCCGATGTTGCGGATGAGGTTGAGTGGCGTGTTGCGTGGCATGGTTCGATACTCGGGCTGCGATGCGGGTTGTTTCGGGCGGTTGGGCGTTCGATTCTGCGTTTCTTATTAGCGACAACAGCGACAGCGGTCTCCCGCTGTCGCCGCAAGGTACTTCCCGTCCCAACAACCCCGGAGGGCGGACGTATTACCAGCGGTAGTGTGCGAAGGCCTTGTTGGCCTCTGCCATCCGGTGGGTGTCCTCCCTCTTCTTGATGGCGACACCGCGATTCGCCGCGGCGTCCATCAGTTCGCCAGCCAGGCGAAGGTTCATCTGCTTCTCGCTGCGCTTCTGTGCGCTCTGGATCAACCAGCGAAACGAGAGCGCGAGCCGCCGGTTCGGGCGCACCTCGACCGGGACCTGATAGGTCGAGCCACCGACACGCCGAGACTTCACCTCGACGGCGGGCTTGACGTTCTCGATCGCGCGCTTGAAGACCTTCATCGGGTCCTCGCCGGTCCGCTCGCGAATGGTGTCGAGCGCATCGTAGAGAATGCGCTCCGCGGTCGACTTCTTGCCGTCCTTCATCACCACGTTCACGAACTTGGTGACCAGCTGCGAGCCGTACACCGGGTCCGGCAGAATCTCACGCTTGGGAACTAGTCCTCGCCTGGGCATCTCCGAGTTCCTCTTCCTAGGCCTTCGGCCGCTTGGCGCCGTACTTCGACCGGCTCTGGCGCCGATCGTCGACGCCGACGGCGTCGAGAGTTCCACGAACCACGTGATAGCGGACGCCCGGAAGGTCTTTGACACGACCGCCACGGATCAAGACGATCGAGTGCTCCTGCAGGTTGTGACCGACTCCTGGGATGTAGGTCGTCACCTCGGTCCCGTTGGTCAACCGCACGCGAGCTACCTTGCGCAGGGCCGAATTCGGCTTCTTGGGAGTCTGGGTGTAGACGCGCACGCAGACGCCCCGCTTCTGCGGCGAGCGCTGCAGGGCCGGGCTCTTGGTCTTGTGGAGCTGCTTGGCGCGGCCCTTTCTGACCAGCTGATGGATCGTCGGCATCTACGGTTTCCTCAGTAATTCCCTATGCTTTTTGGCCTTCGAGAGACCGAACTTTCCCCGTACGCGCTCCAGGTACTGCCAGTTTTTCCGCTCGAGAAAGAATCAGAACCGCGCGACGGACACTTACCCTGTCAGGTCCCGGAGGACCACAGAGCGGAACTGACGAAAGATAGCAGGAAGAATCCTGCCAGGTCAACCCCGGAGAGCCCAAAAAAACCTACCTGTTTGCGGGCGATCTCGCGGACTGCGAAAGGGGCCGAAACGCCCGAATCCGGGGGCGAGATGCACGTATGGCGGACCGTCTATAAGCCCCGCCCGTGTCCTTCGAGAAAGTAGCGGCGGGCTCCGGCATGATTACCCGGCCCGGGACGGTGTGAGCGAGCGTCTCTCGCCGCCCGAGTGAGTCCACCGCCGGCAGCAGCGATGCGAACATGAGGCGGACCCCCCCCCAGGGACCTCCAGATGGACGCCGCTCCCGGACGGGTAGTCGTGCCGGAGCCCGCCGCTACCGCCCCAAAGAAAAAGGCCGCTCCGAGGAGCGGCCTTGGGTGGAACGACCTGAGACTACCGCGCGATCACTCGCTCTCGAGCGCGCGCTGCGAGAGAGCCCGAATGTCCTCCTCACCGAACTCGAAGAAGACTCCCTCCTCCTCGTCCAGCTCGGGCTCGAGCTCGGGCTCCTCGATGTGGAAGTCGTGGTAGCGCATCATGCCGGTGCCGGCCGGAATCAGGCGGCCGACGATGACGTTCTCCTTGAGTCCTCGGAGATAGTCGACCTTGCCGTTGATCGCGGCTTCGGTGAGCACGCGGGTGGTCTCCTGGAAGCTGGCCGCCGAGATAAAGCTCTCGGTCGACAGCGACGCCTTGGTTATCCCGAGTAGCATCGGCCGCCCGACCGCCGGAGCACCCCCGGCGGCGATCACCCGCTCGTTCTCCTCCTGGAAGCGGAAGCGGTGCACCTGCTCGTCGATCAGGAACTCGGTGTCGCCGACCTCTTCGATCTTGATCGAGCGCATCATCTGGCGAACGATCACCTCGATGTGCTTGTCGTTGATCGCCACGCTCTGCGAGCGGTAGACCTCCTGAATCTTGTCTACCAGGTAGCGCTGAAGCTCCATCTCGCCCAGCACCTGCAGGATGTCGTGCGGGTTGATCGAGCCGTCGATCAACGGATCGCCGGCACTGACCCGCTCGCCGTCTTGCACGTTGACGTGGATGGTGCGCGGCACCGAGTACTCGCGGGTATCGCCGGCGTCGCTGTGGACCTCGACCTTCCGCATGCCCTTCTGGATCTCGCCCAGCTTGACCGTACCGTCGATCTCGCTGATGATCGCGGGCTCCTTCGGGCTGCGCGCCTCGAACAACTCGACCACACGCGGCAGACCGCCGGTGATGTCCTTGGTCTTGGTCGTCTCACGCGGGATCTTCACCAGGGTGTCGCCCGGGTGGACCCGCTGACCGTTGCTGACCACCAGGTGCGAGCCGGTCGGCAGCAGGTAGCGCCGCTTCTCCTTGCCCTCGACGCTGACGGCCGGGGCGCGCTTCTCGGCGCCCGGCGCGTCGACGATGATGCGCTGCGACAGACCGGTGACCTTGTCGGTCTCCTCGCGAACGTTCTCGCCTTCGATGATGTCGTGGAACTTGACCTTACCGGCGACCTCGGTGAGGACCGCGGACGTGAAGGGATCCCACTCCACCACCGCCTGGCCGGGCTCGACCTCGGTGCCTTCGCGGACCAGCAGGTGTGAGCCGTAGGTGAGGGCGTAGCGCTCGAGCTCGCGACCCTTCGGGTCGACGATCAGGAGCTTGCCGTTGCGGTTGATGACCACGAACTCTCCGGCCTTGCTTTCGACCGTCTTGACGTTCAGGTACTTGACCCGTCCGGGGTTGCGCACGTGGTGCTGCGACTGCTCGGAGACGCGGCTCGCGGTACCACCGAAGTGGAAGGTCCGCATGGTGAGCTGCGTGCCCGGCTCGCCGATCGACTGGGCGGCGATGACGCCCACCGCCTCGCCGATGTCGATCAGCTGGCCGGTCGCCAGGTTGCGCCCGTAGCACGACTGGCAGACACCGCGGCGCGACTCGCAGGTGAGCACCGAGCGGATCTTGACCCGCTCGATACCCGCCGCCTGGACATCGTTAGCGGTCGCCTCGGTGATCAGCTGACCGACCTTGATCAGCTTGTCGCCGCCGGTCGGGTCGTAGACGTCCTCCTGCGACACCCGGCCGACGATGCGGTCGCGCAGTGACTCGAGGATGTCGCCACCCTCCATGATCGCGCTGACCGTGATGCCGTCGATCGTGCCGCAGTCCTCCTCGGAGACGATGACGTCCTGCGCCACGTCGACGAGCCGGCGCGTGAGGTAGCCGGAATCGGCGGTCTTGAGCGCGGTATCGGCAAGACCCTTGCGCGCGCCGTGGGTGGAGATGAAGTATTCGAGCACCGACAGCCCCTCGCGGAAGTTGGCGGTGATCGGGGTCTCGATGATCTCGCCCGACGGCTTGGACATCAGACCGCGCATGCCGGCGAGCTGCCGCACCTGCTCGCGCGAGCCGCGCGCGCCGGAGTCGGCCATCATCCGAATCGGGTTGAACACACCTGTGTTCGACTCGATCTCAGTCATCTCGCGGAACATCTCTTCGGAGACCCGCTCGGTGACCCGGTGCCAGATGTCGATGATCTTGTTGTGCCGCTCACCGGCGGTGATCACTCCACTGGTGCGCTGCTTCTCGATCTTGCCGACCTCCTTGTTGGCGTCGGAGAGGAGCTTGGTCTTGGTACTCGGGATCAGCATGTCGTCGATGCCGAACGAGACGCCCGCCTTGGTTGCGTAGTAGAAGGAGATCTCCTTCATCTCGTCGAGCATCTTCACGGTCAGCCCGTGCCCGTGCTTGATGTAGCAGTAGCCGACCAACTCCTGCAGGCCGCGCTTCTTCAGCAGGCCGTTGATGAACGGGATCGCGTCGGGCAGGTGCATGTTCATGATCACCCGGCCGACGGTGGTGTTGAGCATGCCGTTCTCGACTTCCTCGACGTCGCTGTGCAGGATGTCCTGATCGTCGAAGTGGATCTCGAGGTTGATCAGCCTGCCGCTGTAGCGGACGCGGATCTCGGTGTGGGTCTCGACGATCCCCTCGTGCAGCGCCAGCAGGACCGAGTCGAAGTCGTGGAAGACCCGGCCCTCGCCCTTGGCCCCCTGCTTGCGCATCGTCAGGTAGTAACCGCCCAGGACCATGTCCTGGCTCGGCACCGCCAGCGGCCGGCCGTGGGCCGGGCTGAGGATGTTGTTCGAGGCCAGCATCAGCACCTGGCTCTCGACCTGCGCCTTGGGCGACAGCGGGACGTGGACCGCCATCTGGTCGCCGTCGAAGTCGGCATTGAACGCCGCGCAGACCAGCGGGTGGATCTGGATCGCTTTGCCTTCGATCAGCACCGGCTCGAACGCCTGGATGCCGAGTCGATGCAGCGTCGGCGCGCGATTGAGCAGCACCGGGTGGTCGCGAATGACCTCCTCGAGCGCGTCCCAGACCGCCTCCTCCTCGCGCTCCACCATCTCCTTGGCGGCCTTGATCGTGCCGACCAGCTCTTTCTCTTCGAGCGCGTTGTAGATGAACGGCTTGAAGAGCTCGAGCGCCATCTTCTTGGGCAGGCCGCACTGGTGGATCTTGAGCTCGGGGCCGACGACGATCACCGAACGGCCCGAGTAGTCGACCCGCTTGCCGAGCAGGTTCTGGCGGAACCGGCCCTGCTTGCCCTTGAGGGTGTCGGAGAGCGACTTGAGCGGGCGGTTGTTCGAGCCCTTGAGCACGCGGCCGCGACGCCCGTTGTCGAACAGAGCGTCGACCGCCTCCTGGAGCATCCGCTTCTCGTTGCGGACGATCACGTCCGGGGCCCGCAGCTCGAGCAGCTTCTTGAGGCGATTGTTGCGGTTGATCACCCGGCGGTAGAGATCGTTCAGATCGCTGGTCGCGAATCGGCCGCCGTCGAGCGGCACCAGGGGCCGCAGCTCGGGCGGGATCACCGGGATGATGTCGAGGATCATCCACTCGGGGCGATGTCCGCTGCGCCGGAAGGCGTCGACCACCTTGAGCCGCTTGGCCGCCTTCAGGCGCCGGATCTGACTGGTCTCGGTGCGCATGACGATCCGCAGCTCTTCGGCGAGCTCGTCGGGATCGATGCGGCTCAGGAGTTCCTTGATCGCCTCGGCGCCCATGCGGGCGACGAAGCCGTCGTCGCCGTACTCGTCCCGCATCTCGCGGAACTTCTCCTCGGTCAGGAGCTCACCCTCCTTGAGCTCGGTGTCACCGGCATCGATGACGACGTAGCTCTCGAAGTAGAGGATCCGCTCGAGATCGCGCAGGCTGAGATCGAGGAGCTGCCCGATGCGACTCGGCAGGCCCTTGAAGAACCAGACGTGCGAGACCGGCGCGGCCAGATCGATGTGACCCATCCGCTCGCGCCGGACGCGCGAGCGCGTCACCTCGACTCCGCACTTGTCGCAGACCACGCCGCGGTGCTTCATGCGCTTGTACTTGCCGCACAGGCACTCCCAGTCGGTGATCGGGCCGAAGATCTTGGCGCAGAACAGACCGTCTCGCTCCGGCTTGAAGGTACGGTAGTTGATGGTCTCCGCCTTGGTGACCTCGCCGAAGCTCCAGGAGCGGATCTTCTCGGGCGACGCGATCGAGATCTGGATCGCGTTGAAGTCGCGCGGCGGCTGATTGGGCTTGTCGAAAGTTCGAAGAGGCTGCACGATCTTCCTCCCTATTCCGCTTTCAGGAGCTCAACGTCGAGACAGAGGCTCTGGAGCTCGCGCACCAGCACGTTGAAGGACTCCGGTAGGCCCGGGTCCTCCGGCACCTCGCCTTTGACGATCGCTTCGTAGATCTTGCTCCGGCCTTCGACGTCGTCACTCTTGACGGTCAGCAGCTCCTGGAGCGTGAAGGCGGCGCCGTAAGCCTCGAGCGCCCAGACCTCCATCTCTCCGAAGCGCTGGCCGCCAAACTGGGCCTTACCGCCCAGCGGCTGCTGAGTGATCAGCGAGTACGGGCCGATCGAGCGGGCATGAATCTTGTCGTCCACCAGGTGGCTGAGCTTCAGCATGTAGATGAAGCCCACCGTCACCTGCTGCTCGAACGGCTCGCCGCTCATGCCGTCGTAGAGCTGGGTCTTGCCGCTCGACGGGATGTCGGCGTCGTCCAGGAGCTTCTTGAGATCGCTCTCGGTGGCGCCGTCGAAAACCGGCGTCGCGAACCGCAAGCCGAGCACCCGGCCGGCCCACCCGAGGTGGGTCTCCAGGATCTGGCCGACGTTCATCCTGCTCGGCACGCCGAGCGGGTTGAGCACGATCTCGACCGGCGTGCCGTCCGGCAGGTAGGGCATGTCCTCTTCGGGAAGGATCCGCGAGATGACGCCCTTGTTGCCGTGGCGGCCGGCCATCTTGTCGCCGACCTGCAGCTTGCGCTTCATGGCGACGAAGACCTTGACCAGCTTGATCACGCCCGGCGGTAGCTCGTCGCCCTTCTGGAGCAGCTGTACCCGCTCCTCGTTGACACGGTAGAGCACCTCGACGTACGAGTCGGTCTTCTTGTAGACCGACTCGACGGTCTTGAGCAGCTTCTTGTCGGCGATCGGAAGCTTCAAGATCTCCTGACGGCTCAGCTTCTCGAGCAGCGGCCGAGTGACCTTGCCGCCCCTCGAGAGCATCGAACCGCCGGAGCGCGACTTCACCGCCGCGGTGACCTTCTGGCCGTCGAGCAGATCGGTGATCTTCTTGTTGCGCTCCTCGGCCAGAATCCGGACCTGGTCCTTGATGTTCTTCTCGAGGCGCGCGACCTCCTGGTCCTCGATCTCCTTGGCGCGCTCGTCCTTCTCGACGCCCTTGCGCGAGAAGATTTTGACGTCAACCACCGTGCCCTCGATGCCCGACGGCACCTTCAGGCTGGCGTCACGGACGTCGCCCGCCTTCTCGCCGAAGATCGCTCGCAGGAGCTTCTCCTCGGGGGTCAGCTGGGTCTCGCCCTTGGGCGTCACCTTGCCGACCAGGATGTCTCCCGGCGAGACCTTGGCGCCGATGCGGATGATGCCGCTCTCGTCGAGGTCCTTGAGCGCCGCCTCGGAGACGTTCGGGATGTCGCGGGTGACCTCCTCGGGGCCGAGCTTGGTGTCACGCGCCTCGACCTCGAACTCTTCGATGTGGATCGAGGTGTAGTAGTCGTCCTTGACCAGCTTCTCCGAGACCAGGATCGCGTCCTCGAAGTTGTAGCCACGCCAGGGCATGAAGGCGACCAGCACGTTGCGGCCGAGCGCCAGCTCGCCGTCCTCGGTGCTCGGGCCGTCGGCCAGGACGTCGCCCTTGACCACCCGCGTGCCCTCTTCGACCAGTGGCTTCTGATTGACGCAGGTGTTCTGGTTCGAGCGCCGGAACTTGGTCAGCTGATAGATGTCGGCGCCGAAGTCCTTGGCCTCGCCGGTCTCGATGTCCTCACCCTCGACGCGGACGATGATCCGCTCCGAGTCGACCGAGTCGACGATGCCGCCACGGGCGCACTGGACGACCGCGCCCGAGTCCCGGGCGACGATCGGCTCGAGGCCGGTGCCGACGATCGGCGCCTTGCTCCTGAGCAGAGGCACCGCCTGCCGTTGCATGTTCGAGCCCATCAGAGCCCGGTTGGCGTCGTCGTGCTCGAGGAACGGGATGAGCGCCGCGGCCACCGACACCAGCTGCTTGGGGCTGATGTCCATGAAATCGATGCGCTCGCGCTCGACGGTGACGAAGTCGCCGCCGACGCGCGCGCTGATCCTCTCGTTGACCAGCTTGCCCTTGGTGTCGGTCTCGGCGTTGGCCTGGGCGATGATGTACTTCTCCTCCTCCCAGGCGGTCAGGTACCAGGCGTGGGGCTCGGCCTCGACCAGCTTCTTCTTCTGCCGCTTGAGGGTCCGGTTGGCGGCCCCGAGCTCGTCCGCGGTGATGATCTGACCGAGCTTGAACGGCCCGCCACCGACGCGATTGACCCGTAGGTGATCGATCACCCGGCCGTTCTCGACCCGCTTGTAGGGGCTCTCGATGAAGCCGTACTCGTTGATCCGCGCGAAGGTCGCCAGCGACGAGATCAGGCCGATGTTCGGACCTTCCGGGGTCTCGATCGGGCAGATCCGGCCATAGTGCGAGGCGTGCACGTCGCGCACCTCGAATCCGGCGCGCTCGCGCGACAGACCGCCCGGCCCGAGCGCGCTCAGGCGCCGCTTGTGGGTCACCTCGGAGAGCGGGTTGGTCTGGTCCATGAACTGAGACAGCTGCGACGACCCGAAGAACTCCTTGATCGCCGCGATCACCGGCTTCGAGTTGACCAGGTCGTGCGGCATCGCCGAGTCGATGTCCTGATGGACCGACATCTTCTCCTTGATGGCGCGCTCCATGCGCACCAGGCCGACCCGGAACTGGTTCTCGAGCAGCTCGCCGACCGTGCGGACGCGACGGTTACCGAGGTTGTCGATGTCGTCGACGCGACCGACCTCGTTGTGCAGCCGCAGCAGGTACTCGACGACCCGGTAGAAGTCCTCGGCCGAGAGGGTCTTCTGCTCCACCGGCACCTCGGTGTCGAGCTTGATGTTGAATTTGAACCGGCCGACGCGCGAGAAGTCGTAGCGCTTGGCGTCGAAGAACATGCCGTAGAAGAGCGAGCGGGCGCTCTCGAGCGTTGGCGGGTCGCCCGGGCGCATCCGGCGGTAGATCTCGATCAGCGCCTCCTTGGCGTCGGTGGTCGAGTCCTTCTCCAGCGTGTTGGTCAGGATGTTGCCGCACAGCTCCCAGTCGGGGAAGAAGACCAGCAGATCGGTGACCTTGCGGCCCTTGACGGTCGCCTCGACGTCTTCGGGGACCAGGTCGTTGGCCTCGAACAGCACCTCGCCGGTGTCGAGATCGACGACGTCGGCGATGAAGTAGGCGCGATCCAGGGCGGCGACCCGCACCGAGCGCTTGACGTTCTTGCCCTTTTCGAGATTCTTGGTCTCGGCGTCGGTCAGCTTGATGCCGGCGAACAGGCGGTAGCTCTTGCTCAGACCACGGCTGTGGCGCTCGCGCAGACGCTCGCGCTCGAGCACCTCCGGCGACAGCTCGAGCTCGGCCTGGCCGCGCCCCTTGAGGGTCATCGGGAGCGGCACGCAGAACTGACGGAGGATCTGCTCGGTGGTCTCGAGGCCGAGCGCGCGCAGAAAGATGGTGCCGTGGAACTTCCGCTTGCGATCGATGCGGACGGTCAACACCTGCTTCTGGTCGTGCTCGAACTCGACCCACGAGCCGCGGTACGGGATGATCTTGGCGAGGAAGCTGCGCGGCCCCTGCTTGGTGAAGAAGACGCCCGGGCTCCGGTGCAGCTGGCTGACGATCACCCGTTCGGTACCGTTGATGATGAACGTACCGTTGTCGGTCATCAGCGGGATGTCGCCGAAGTAGACCTCTTCTTCCTTGGCGTCGCGCATCATGCGCGCGCCGGTTTCAGGGTCCTTGTCGTAGACGAACAGCCGGAAGGTGGCGCGCAGCGGCACACCGTGGGTCATGCCGCGCTCCTGACACTCCTGGATCGAGTACTTGAGCTGCAGATCGACCGGATCGCCGCAGGTGTCGCAGCGGGTCACCCGGTTGCGATTGACGACGCCGCACTCGGTGCAGGTAACCGTCTCCTCGTGCGGGTGATCGGTCATGATCTTCGCCCCGCAGTTGGTGCAGGTCATCCGCAGGTACTCGAGGCCCTTGAGCTCCCCGCACTTGCACTGCCAGTCGCCGAGCGAGTACTTCACGAAGTCGAGCGAGCAGGTCTCGCGGAAGTCCGAGAACGGGAAGATGTTCTCGAACACCGTCTGCAGACCGTGGTTCGCGCGCTCTTCCGGCAGCAGGTTCATCTGCAGGAAGCGTTCGTAGGAGCGGCGCTGCACGTCGATCAGGTTCGGAATCGGCAGGCTCGACCCGATGCGCGAGAAGTTCATGCGCCCGTTCGACGATTCGTTCAATCTGTCCATTAGTCGTACCTCAAGAGGTGGAGACAAGGAGCGCACCCGAGTGGCGGCTCTTGTAAGTAGCTACAGCTCGGCCAGGGCCTGAGCGCTCCAGAGTCGCTGCAGGGGCCGGTTGAAGTCCGCTGATTCGTCGGTCCAAAACAGTCTGATGACTATTTGAGATCGACCTGTGCGCCAGCTTCCTCGAACTTCTTCTTGATCTCTTCAGCTTCGTCCTTCGAGACCGCTTCCTTCACGGTAGCGGGAGCGGACTCCACCAGGTCCTTGGCGTCCTTGAGGCCCAGACTGGTCACCTCGCGGACGGCCTTGATCACGTTGATCTTCTTGTCGCCGATCGACGTCAGGACGACGTCGAACTCAGACTTCTCCTCGGCCGCCGCCTCGCCACCGGCCGCGCCCGCGATCGCCGCCACCGGCATCGCCGCCGCCGCCGCGGACACACCGTAGTGGTCCTCGAGGGCTTGCACGAGGTTGTTGAGCTCGAGCACCGTCATCTCGTCGATCTGCTTGATGAAGTCCTCAGTCGAAACCGCCATCTCTTCTTCTCCTTGGTATCTCCAGGTCCGCTCTCGGGACTCAGGAGCTCTCAGATTCCTTTGCAGCGCGGACCTGGTCCACGACCGATACGAACTGGCGTTGGATGTCGGCGAGGGATCGGACGAACCGCTCCACCGGCGACTGCAGTAGATAGAGGAGCTTCGCCATCAGCTCCTCCCTGCTGGGTAGTGACGCGATCTGCTTGATCTGCTCGGCGTCGACGACCTGGCCCTCGACCAGGCCGACCTTGAGCTCGAGCGCCGGCACTTCCTTGGCGAACTCGGTCAGCGCCTTGGCCAGCGCGACCGCGTCGTCGTCCGAGTAGGCGGCCGCGACCGGTCCCTGGAACTCGTCAGCGAGCTCCTCGAGCGCCGCGCCCTTGATCGCCAGGCGGGCGAGCCGGTTCTTGATGACTGCGTAGGAGCCACCGGTCTCGCGCAAGCGATTGCGCAGATCGGTCACCTCGGGCACCGAGATACCGGCGTAGTCCATCAGGAAGACGTGCGGCGCCTTGGCCAGGCCCTCCTGATAGCTCGAAACCAGCTCTTCTTTCTGTGTGCGAGTCAACGGCATTGTCTATACCTCGGCCACCACGAGGGCGCTGTCGTCGAGGCGCACGCCCGGGCCCATGGTCGATGAGATGCTGACCGACTTGACGTACCTGCCCTTGGCTGTCGCCGGGCGGGCGCGCATGACGGCGGAGATGATCGCCTCGGCGTTCTCCTGGAGCTGCTCGCCCGAGAACGACACCTTGCCGAACGGCGCGTGGATGATGCCGGTCTTGTCGACGCGGAACTCGATCTTGCCCGCCTTGATCTCGCCGACCGCCTCGGCCACGTCGAAGGTCACCGTGCCGACCTTCGGATTCGGCATCAGGCCGCGCGGACCCAGCACCCGGCCGAGCTTGCCGACCTCGCGCATCATGTCGGGCGTCGCGACCACGGCGTCGAAGTCGAGGAAACCGCCGGCGACCTTCTTGGCCAACTCCTCGCCACCGACGAGGTCGGCGCCAGCGTCCTCGGCCTCCTTGACCTTCTCGCCGGTCGCGAACACCGCCACCCGGACCTGCTTGCCGGTGCCGTGGGGCAGCGGCACGGTGCCGCGCACCATCTGATCGGCGTGGCGAGGATCGACGCCGAGGCGGATCGCGATGTCGACTCCCTCGTCGAACTTCGCGTAGGCCTTCTCTTTGACGAGCTCGACCGCCTCGGTCAGCGAATAGGTCCGCTGCTCGATGGCCTCGGCGCTCGCCCGATAGTTCTTGCCGTGCTTAGCCACGATCTCTCCTCTGCTTCTCTAGCTGCTGACCTCGATGCCCATCGATCGGGCGGTGCCCTCGATGATCCGAACCGCCGCGTCGAGGCTGGCCGCGTTCAGGTCCGGCATCTTGATCTTGGCGATCTCTTCGAGGTCGGCGCGATTGACCGTGCCGACCTTCTCCCGGTTGGGCTCACCGGAGCCCTTCTCGACCTTCGCCGCCTTGCGCAGGAGCACCGCCGCCGGCGGGGTCTTGGTGATGAAGGTGTAGCTCCGGTCGGCGTAGACCGTGATCACCACCGGGATGATCATCCCCGGCTGGTCCTGCGTGCGGGCGTTGAACGCCTTGCAGAAGTCCATGATGTTGACGCCGGCCTGACCGAGGGCCGGGCCGACGGGCGGCGCCGGCGAGGCCTGTCCGGCCGGGATTTGCAGCTTGATCGATCCGATTACTTTCCTGGCCATGTCGTATCCATTGGTCCCGTTAGAGTCTCTTCTCTTCTCTCCGTAGGCGAAGCTTCGCTACAGCTTCTGGACCTGGCTGAAGTCGAGCTCGACCGGGGT
The DNA here is from genome assembly GCA_947259925.1 of Thermoanaerobaculia bacterium. Classification (GTDB taxonomy): domain Bacteria; phylum Acidobacteriota; class Thermoanaerobaculia; order Multivoradales; family JAHEKO01; genus JAHEKO01. Next base: position 1,014 of record CAMYOG010000014.1, on the reverse strand, counting down.
CTGACGGCCGAAGATGGTGACCATCACCTTGAGCGTGTTGCGCTCGAGGTTGACCTCCTCCACCACGCCGGTGAAGTTGTTGAACGGGCCGTCGATGATCTTCACCGGCTCCGCCCGCTCGAAGATGTACTTCGGCTTCGGCTTCTCCTTGGCGCTGACCACCTGCTCGAGGATCTGGTCGACCTCGTCCTGCGAGAGCGGCGTCGGCTTCTTGCCGCTGCCGACGAACCCGGTCACCTTGGGGGTGTTCTTGACCACGTGCCAGGCGGCGTCGGACATCTCCATCTCGACCAGGATGTAGCCCGGGAAGAACTTCCGCTGGGTCTCGCGCTTCTTGCCGCTCCGGTACTCGACGATGGTCTCGGTCGGGATCCGGATCTCGCCGATCGCGTCTCCCATACCCATCGCCTCGGCGCGCTGACGCAGGGTCTCCTTGACCCGGTCCTCGAACCCCGAGTAGGTGTGGACGATGTACCACTTCTTGGCTGCGCTCGCCTGGCTGGTCTCGCTCATTTCCCCAACGCCCTCAGAACCCATTCATAGATATTCACGATCACCATGTCGGCGACCCAGAGGAAGAAGGCGAAGACGACGCTCGCGATCAACACGACGATAGTCGTCGCCACCACCTCTTTGCGGGGCGGAAACGTCACCTTCTTCAACTCCGAGCGGGTCTCGGTAAAGAAGGTGGTGATCTTGTTCCAACTATCGGCGATTGCCACTGGTTTCAGCCACTTCCGTTGTTACGGGGATCGGGAGACTGGACGTAGCCGCCCTTTCCTGATGCTGAGATGCACTACGCGTTTCGAATTGAAGGTCTGGCAGGCCAGGAGGGATTCGAACCCCCAACCCTCGGTTTTGGAGACCGATGCTCTACCAATTCGAGCTACTGGCCTGTGTGTACCTCGCTCCCCTAGTCCAAGATCTCGGTGACGGTGCCGGCACCGACGGTGCGTCCGCCCTCGCGGATCGCGAAGCGCACGCCCTTCTCCATCGCGATCGGAGCGATCAGCT
>CAMYOG010000013.1 GCA_947259925.1 Thermoanaerobaculia bacterium | reverse complement strand
CGGCGAGCGGACGAGCTGGGCGTCCGGTTCGAGCTCGGTCGGGGCGGCGGGCCGGTGCGGATCCTCGGCGCCCGCAATCCACGTCAGGCGACCCAGGTCGTCATCCCCGGGCGACTGGTGCTCGACGGTCTGGCCCTGGTGCGCGGCGCCTTCATGAAGTTCGAGTCGTACTCGCTCGAGTCCGTCTCGCGAGAGGTGCTCGCCGACGGCAAGCTGATCGGCGGCAGGGATCGCGCCGAGGAGATCCTGCGCGCGTTCAAGGAGGACCGGCAGACACTCATCGACTACAACCTGAAGGACGCCCGTCTGGTCTCCGAGATTCTCGCCAAGCTGCAGCTGGTCGAGCTCGCTGTCGCCCGCAGCCGGTTGACCGGCCTGCCGCCCGATCGGGTCTCGGCCTCGATCGCGGCGTTCGACTTCCTCTACCTGAGCGAGCTCGGCAAGCGCCGCATCGTCGCTCCGTCGGTCGAGGCGCGCGACGACTCCGGGCAGAGCACCGGCGGCGGCCACGTCCTTACCCCCGATCCGGGTCTTTACGACTACGTCCTGGTGCTCGACTTCAAGAGTCTCTATCCGAGCCTCATCCGGACCTTCCAGATCGATCCGCTCGGCTACGCGCGCTCGAGCGACTCCGACGACCCGATCGTTGCCCCGAACGGCGCCCGCTTCCGGCGCGAGCCGGGGATCCTGACCGGCCTGCTCGACGAGCTCTTCCCACAGCGCGAGGCGGCCAAGCGCTCCGGTGACAAGGTGGCGAGCTTTGCCATCAAGATCCTGATGAACTCCTTCTTCGGTGTCCTCGGCACCGGGGTCTGCCGGTTCTACAACCCGCCGATCGCCAACGCCATCACCAGCCTCGGGCGCGAGCTGTTGATCTGGAGCAAGGACCGGATCGAGTCGTACGGCCGGCGGGTGCTCTACGGCGACACCGACAGCCTGTTCGTCGAGAGCGCCGCGGCCGATCCGGACGCCGCCCGCGCGCTCGGCCAGCATCTCGTCGAGGATCTGAATCGGGATCTCGGTGAGTACATCCGGGAGCGCTGGCGCGTCGACAGCCGGCTCGAGCTCGAGTTCGAGCGGCTCTATCTCCGACTCTTCCTACAGCCGTTGCGGAGCGCCGCTCGCGGCGCCACCAAGCGCTACGCCGGCCTGGTCGAGGAGGACGGCGAGTCGAGAGTCGTCCTGACCGGACTCGAGGCGGTCCGCCGGGACTGGACCCGCCTCGCCCGCCGGATGCAGCGCGAGCTGTACGAGCGGCTCTTCCACGACCGTCCGGTCGAGGACTTCCTCAGCCAGCTGGTGACCGAGCTGCGCGACGGTCGCCGCGACCAAGACCTCGTCTACCGCAAGGCGCTCCGCAAGAGCCCGGACGAGTACACCACGACGACTCCGCCGCACGTCGCCGCCGCGCGCAAGATGACCGGCAAGCCGGGTCGGGTGATCCACTACGTAGTGACCGTCGCCGGCCCCGAGCCGGCCGACGAGATCCAGAACCCGCTCGACTACGAGCACTACGTCGACAAGCAGGTGCGCCCGATCGCCGAACCGGTGCTCAACTGGCTCGGCCTCGAGTTCAAAAAGGTGATCGGCGACGAGAAGCAGATGGGGCTGTTCGACTAGCCGCTCGTCGACGGCCGGCCGCGACGTCGATCACGTCGACACCAAAAAGCACCAGGATGGAGACCGTCCTCGGCGCTTCCGACTCTGAGCGACCCGAGCATCCCCTCAAAGGCGGCGCGGCTGGCCTCGACCGGAGCGTGACTCGAAGCTGCAGGCGGATTCACTCATCCTCGACCAGCTCGGTGAAATCCACGACTCACCGGACGGTTCGGAGAGCCCCGTCAACGGCATCGTTCCCCTGGACCAGTTCCGCTGTCGCTTGAAGAAGTTCTGACTGAACGGCTCCTGACAACCGCGCCGAGCGTGGAATACACCTTGCACACACAGCTGGCGGGGAGGAGGAATGATACGCCTCCTGGTCCTCGACGGAAGCCAGATTCTCTCGTCCTTGGTCCACCGCCTGGCGCCCGGACCAGTGGAAGTCGAAGAGGTGGCCACCTTCGACGAGGCAGTGGTCCGTCTCGAGAACGACCCACCGGACGCCCTGATCGTCAACGTGGGTCCGGCGGCCCTTCCGTGGCGCAGATTGAAGGTGATCTGCGCGGACCACAAGCCGAAGATCCCCGTCCTGTTCGAGTCCTGCGTCTATGAGACCCCGTTGGATGCAGGTATCGGCAGCCTCAACCACTCCGCCGCGTTCCTGCCGAAGCCGTACGGCGTCGAACAGCTGAGAACCCAGCTCGAGCGGCTCATCGACTCCGGCGGCGACGACACGCCCCGGAGCGGTGCGCACGCGACCGCGGCCCTACTGAGCGACCGACGGGTCCGCAAGACCGGTTGGAAGGATCGGCGGCGAGACGCATGCGGTCGGCGCTTGGACCCCACCCCGTCGTCGAAGGCATAGACGAATAGCCATGCATGGGGGTGGGAGATTTCCCGCTGTTGGCCCTCCGGGCTGGGGAATATCCCCCACCCCTGAGACCCGCGCGGCACTCCAGCGCTCGAGCGCTCGCCGACGGCAAGAGCGACCGCCCGGAGCGCTCCGAATCGAATCTCGGAGTGAAGTCAGAAGTCGTTTTATCTCAGACAATTAGACGCCCGCCAAGAGACTCGTTTCGAAATCTTGGACTGCCTCGAGCACAGCCCCGCCTGAGGAGCGAATCTGGCACTTCCCTTGCTCTCCAGACCGGCGCATGACCAGACCGTTGTCCTGCGCGACCGTTGTCACGGCCTGCCTGGTCCTCGCGATCTGCAGCGCGCCGGTCGATGGGAGCGAGATGAGAGTCACACGCCTCTACGACCTGTCGGACTTCTCCGGCACCATCCCGTACAGCGACGTTTCGGTCTACGCCGACCGCCAGCACGACGAGGTCTACACCACTACCGGCCGCACAGTGCGGGTCTTCAACGCCTCCGGCATGGAGATCTATCGCTTCGGCGACGACTGGGACCTGGGGATGATCTACGGACTGGCGGTCAACCCGGACGGCAACATCCTGCTGCTCGCCCACCGCCTGCTGTCAACTCAGGAGACCGGCTGGCAGATCGTCCGCTGCGACTACCGGGGCGTGCCGCTCGGGAGCCTCGAGATCGATCTCCCGGAGGAGCTGGCCGACTTCTGGCCCGATCGCATGCTCCACGGCAACGGTCGTCTCTATCTGGTCAGCACCACCGGCCTCGAGGCCGTCGTCCTCGACATCCACGGTCGCTACCTGCGTTCCTTGGACCTGGCCAAGCTGCTCGGCGTCGAGGATCCCGGCACGCAGCATATCTCCGGGGTCGGCCTCGACGGCGCAGGCAACCTGCTGTTGACCATCCCGGTTCTGTTCAAGGCCTATGTCGTGTCGCCCGACGGCAGCATGTCGTTCTTCGGCTCACCGGGATCGGCCCCCGGCCTCTTTGGAATCGCGTCGGGGATCACCGGCGACGACGACGGCAACATCTTCGTCGCCGACCGGCTTCGCAACGTCGTCATGATCTTCGACACCACCCATCGGTTCGTTCGTGAATTCGGACTGGAGTCGGGAGCTCTGTCACTGCACCGACCCACCGAATTGACTACCGGAAATCACGGCAGACTCTACGTAACTCAGGCTCGCAATCAAGGCGTCGCAGTCTTCGGGTTGACCGCACTGCGCACCGAGCTCGCGGCCGAGAGCAGGCTGTCGCAGAAAGGAGGTGCGCAGCACACCGCACTAGCAGACCCAACAACCTTGGACCGAGGAACGCCAGGTGTGTTCCCTCGACGTTATCTCGGCAAGTACTCCAACCTCACGTAAGAGGAGGAATCACGTGAAACGAATATGCCTCATTCTCGCACTCGCCGTTCTCGGCTTCGGCACCGCGGCATGGGCTTTCCATGACGGCGGCGTCGCCGAGTGCAGCGGCTGCCACAGCATGCACAGCCCGGTCTCCAGCAGCTACCTGCTGGTCGCAACCGACGCGAGCTCGACCTGCCTGGCGTGCCATGAGGGCGACTCCGTCCGCTCCTACCGGGTCAGCACGGCCGAGTCCTACATGACGGCCAACCCGACCGACGGACCGCTCCAGAAGGGTGCGGGCGGTGACTTCGCCTGGCTACGGATGGATCGGACCGCGACCGCTAGCTACGGCGCACCGCTCTCCTTCTTCGGCCGCAACCAGGGCCACAACATCGTCGCACTGGACAACAACTACGTGGTCGACTCGGACAACGCGACCGCACCCGGCGGCACCATGCCTTCGAGCTCGCTGTCGTGCGCGAGCTGTCACGATCCCCACGGCCGAGGCCGTCAGACCGGAGCGGACGGCACCAACCCGACCATCCAGGTGCCGACCATCGGCGCCACCCACGATCCGATCTTCGACTCTGGCTCTTATGGAGCGGAGCCGGCTCCGGGCGAGGCGGTCGGAACCTACCGTCTCCTCCCTGGCGCCTACTACACGGCCTGGGGCGCGGTGAGCTACCCCGGTGTGCCGGCGGCGGTGACTCCCGGCGAGTACAACCGGAGCGAGGACACCACCACCACCCGGACGGCGTATGGCTTCAAGGCCACCGGCCCGGAGGGCTACACCTCCTGGGGCCGCTGGTGCGCGACCTGCCATCCGGACATGCACACCGACAACCCCGGATTCAAGCACAGGGTCGACGATCAGCTCGGCAGCACCGAGGTCGCGAACTACGACGCCTATGTCATGACCGGTGACTTGACCGGCTCGGCGACGTCGTCGTTCACCTCGCTGGTACCGTTTGCGATGAACACCAACAACATCCAGACGCTGGCTGCCAAAGCGGTGATCGACGATTCGGACCTCAACGGTCCCACCACCCAGGACCGGCTGGCCTGCTTCTCCTGCCATCGCGCACACGCGTCGGGCTGGAAGTGGGCGATGCGCTGGAACCAGGACGCCGAGTTCCTGACCCTGGGCGGCGCCGGTGCCCCGGTCTACCCCGGCACAGACGCCGGTCTGGGCAATCAGGGGCAGTTCAACACAGGCTACACGATCGAGCAGATGACGGACGCCTACTATGGCCGCCCGGCCACGAAGGAGTTCGCCGCTCACCAGCGTGTGCTGTGTAACAAGTGCCACATCAAGGACTAGGCCGAACTGCCTGACGCTATAATCGCCATCGAATGGACGACAGGGCTGGCCCTGGGGCCAGCCCTTCTTTTTGAATCCAGCGGCTGAGGGAGGACAACCGCTTGAGACGGCTGGTACCGTTCCTGCTCGCTTCTCTCGCGCTGGTGCTCGCCCCGGTGGCGTCGGAGACGGCTCCACCTCCAGGGCCGCAGCAGGGCCGACTCGCCTTGTACCTGTTGCCCTTCTCACAGGACGCTCAGCGCCTGGAGTTTCGGGTCGAGGAGCTGTCCGCGGAAGGTGAGGACGGTACGCTGGAGCCTCTCGAGATCCTCTTCCGGGATCTCCGTGGCGACGAGCTCACTCGAGAGCGGCGGCTCGCGGTCGGATCCCTGCCGCCCGGGCGTTACAAGGGCCTGACGGTCCGGGTGTCCGCGCCCACGCTGCAGCGCGAGGACGGCGCTGCGGACCTGCTTCCCGAGCCCGAACCGATCGCCATCGACGTTCCCTTCCGGATCGAGAAGCGGCAGGGAATCGTTCTCAGCCTGCGATTCGACTATCGCGCCTCGGTCGCGGCCGACTTCGCCTTTACCCCGACCTTCGTCGCACGAATCGCGTCGCGCCCGCCGGTGGGAGCTCTCGGGCTCGTTTCGAGCCCCGGAGACGACGTGATCACGCTGTTCGACAAGAGCTCGGGCTCGGTCGCCGGCATCGTTCCGACCGGAACGAGCCCCCAGGGAATGGCTCTCGATACGACCCGCCGCCTCGCCTACGCTGCGCTCGCCGACGAAGACACCATAATCTCCCTGGGGCTGCTGGAGCCCAGGGTCTTGACCGACCTGCGTCTTCGCGGTGGAGACCGGCCGACGACGCTGGCGCTGACTCCGGACGGATCGACACTCCTCGCCGCCAACTCGGGCACTCGGACCATCAGCGTGATCGACGCGCTCTCGATGGTCGAGATCGACCGGCTCACGGTGGGAGATCGACCGTCCTCGATCGTCATCGACTCCACCGGCTCCCGAGCCTACGTCTTCAACACGGCGTCCAGCAGCGTAACCGTTCTCGACATAGGCAGCCGTACGGTGCTGACGACGATCACCACCGATGCCGAGCCGTTCTGGGGACAGTTCGACCGTACCGGCGACGCCCTGTTCGTGATTCACCGGTTCTCTCCGTTCCTCACGCGAATCGACACCTCCACTCTCGGTGTGACGAGACGTGTATTCGTCGGCTCGCGGGTGACCGCGATCGTGGTGGACCCCCGTACCGACCTCATCTATCTGGGTATCGAGGACGGGGACGCAATCGAGGTGTACGACCCTTTGTCGTTGCTGCCCGTGGACTCCATCTCGACGGAGAGCGAAGTCTCCTTCCTGACCATCGACGGCGAGGAGAACAACCTGCATCTCCTGCTGCCGGAGCTCCGCCAGGTCCACGTCGTGCGTCTGGTCGGCAAGAGGGTCGTCGCCCGGGTCGATCTCGGCGAGTCACCCTTCTGGGTGTCGCTCTTCGGAGAGAGGTGAGCTGGCGACTTGGCCGCGTACGAAGACAGCGGGAAGCCACCTTCGAGGCCGTGCGGGCCAACGGCCCTCGCGGTCGTGATCCTGGCGAGCGTACTGGCCCCGGTCTCGCTTCCGGCCCAGCAGACCAACGGGTACATCGAGCTGACCGCTACCCAGACCGATTCCGAGACGGTCACTGTCGGACGAGCGACCGACACCGAGCGCCTCGGCCTGCTGCAGCGCTACTCCCTGACCGCCAATTGGACGCTCTTCCCCACCCTGTTGCTCACCGCGGGCGGCCTCTACGAGCGCACCGATTCGGAGGACAGGGACGGCGAGGTCGACCTCGATGTCACCACCGAGAAACTGCGGCCATTCATCAGCCTGGTCTATTCCACTCCTCTCTACTTCGCCGACATCGGGTTCTATCGCCTCGACGACCGGCTGGACGCCGGGGCTCTTTCGCAACGAGACATCCAGGACACCTTCAACATCACCGCCGCCTGGCGCCCGGAGGACTTTCCCATCTGGACCGCCCGCTTCTTGCGTACCGAGGCCTACGACGAGAACCGCGAATTGCGCGATACGACCCAGACTCTGATCGACCTGACGGGTGAATACTCCCCGGTCGATAGCGTCAGGCTCTTCTATCGCGGCGGCATCCAGGACCGGGAAGATCGGCTGGAGGACACGACCTTCCGATTGGAATCCCAGACCGGCCGCATCACCTACGGTGATACCTGGTGGAACCGAAGGCTCCAGTTGAGCATGGAGTACAACGTCGATTACTTCAAGCGCGAGATCCGCGAGCTCGGTGAGGGCGAGGTATCCATCCCCGTCGCCGCCATCGGAGGACTGGCCGCGATTACCGAGTTCCCGCTCGAGGTTGAGCTCGACCCGAATCCGGCGTTGGTCGACGGCAATCGGGTGGCGTCGGCGGGCATCAACCTCGGGCTGCCGCCGCTGGACGGCGACGACCGGCCGCGGAACATGGGCTTCGATTTCGGAGTGTCGAGAACGCTCGACAGCATCGACGTCTGGGTCGATCGCGAACTACCGGAGGTGATCGCCTCGTCGTTCCAGTGGCAGATCTACACCAGCCCCGACAACCGAAGGTGGGAGCTGCAGCAGACCGTCCCGCAGGCCCCCTTCGGTCCCTTCGAGACCCGTTTCGAGCTGCGGTTCCAGGAGCTGACCGCGCGCTACGTCAAGGTCGTGACCAGCCCGCTCGAGCGTGGTATCCCGGAGGCCGAGGAGTTCCCGCTGATCCTGGTCACCGAGCTCGAGGCGTTCGAGCGGACCCCGGCGGACGAAGTGCGCGACGAGCCGAGCCAGACGACCGAGCGCTTCACCGGCAGCCTGCGTACGAAACTGCTGGCCAACCGCAGCCTCTACTACGATCTCGCCTACTTCGAGCTCAACCCGGAGGAGGGATCCTCGACACGCAACCTGTCCAATGCCCTGTCGTTCAGCCAGCGGCTGAGCGATGTGTTGAATCTGTCGGCCCGGGCGGCGAGAGAGGACGGCACCGAGGCCGACCGGACCTTCGTCTCCTACCCCTACTCGGCCGCTCTGCGCGCGGACTGGCTGCCGACTCTGCGTCAGAGTCTGGTCTTCAGTGGCCTCCGGACGGAGGCCGAAGGCGAGACCCGGGAGTTCCAGTCGATCTTCCTCCAGAACTCCGCCGAGCTCTACGACGGAGTGACCGTGGATCTGGGCATCGGAGAGTCCCGCAGCACCGAGCCGAGCGGTCGGGAGATCGACTCGACCCAGGTCACAGGCTCGGCGACACTGATCCCCCATCCGACCGTGTCGGTGAATCTCCTGTATCAACTCCGCGAGAGTGATACACGAAGGGAGGGCGACCAGCCCGAGCCTGCCGTGGGGCGGAATCTGACCGCGTCGGAGATCAGTGTCGGCTGGCGACCGGTCCCGGCGCTCTACGCGTTCTGGAGATACCGGTTGGAAGAGCAGCCGGGGGAACCCGACCGTACGCTCGAGAACTACAATCTTTCGTGGAGCCCCTTCCCAGACGGGAGCCTGCAGCTAAGCTTCAACTACGATGAGACATTCCGGTCCGAGCTCGACTCCGAGACCCAGATCGCCTCGGCGAGCGCCCGCTGGAACATCACGCGTAGCCGCTATCTGCAGCTCAGCTACTTTCGGACCGACTTCGCCTCGGTCTTCGAGGACCGGAAGCAGGAGAGCATCCAGGGCACCATGAGACTCACCTTTTAGGAGGGACTCCGGAATGACCATGAAGACCAGAGCGGCTACCCTCGGCCTCGTCGCAGCCTTCCTGATCGCCGGATGCTCGGGACACCGAGGGGATCGTGCCACCTTCCACGATCCGAACATGGATTTCGGACTGATCCAGTCGGTCGCGGTGCTGCCTTTCGGCAACCTGACCATCTCACCGAAGGCTGGGGAGATGGTGCGCGAAGTGTTCATGACGACGCTGCAGGCTACGGTCGACGTCTACGTGCATCCCCCGGGCGAGGTGCGTCGCGCGGTCTCGCGCGTCCAACCGAACAGCCCGACCGAGCCCACCGCCGAAGAGGCGGTGAGGCTGGCCGAGAACCTGGGCGCCGACGTCGTGATCACCGGTACGGTGATGGAGTTCGGACAGGTCCGCTCGGCCTCCGCCACCGCCAACGTCTGCACGCTGAGCCTCCGGATGATCGAAGGCCAGACCGGGTCGGTCATCTGGAGTGCCTCGGCGACCCGTGGCGGCATCGGCGCCTCCGAGCGTCTGTTGGGTGGCGGCGGTCAGCCGATGAACATCGTGATCTCACAGACGGTCGAGGAACTACTCGACCAGCTTTTCGCCATCGAGTGAGCCGACCATCCACCGAATCTCGCATGCAGTCGCGACCGATCAGCACCCGGAATCGGAGAGGGGTGGCCTCGCCCGCACTTCTCCTGCTGGCTCTCATCGGTCTGGCTGTAGCCGGTTGGGCGGCGACCGACACCGGCGGGTCTGCTCGGGAAGAAGCTCCCCCGTTCAGGCGCGACATCGCCGTGCTCCCTCTCCTCAACCGCACTGGGGCGGCTGCCCCGGTCTCCGAGCTCCAAGACGCCCTGGCAGCACGGCTCGAGGCGCGCGCTCTCTCGGTCCTCGAGCGGCCCACCCTCGACCGTTTCATGCACCGCAACCGCATGCGCTACACCGGCGGGATCAGTCGCGAGATGGCCCGTGCCCTGCGAGCAGAGACCGGCGCGCGCGCGGTTCTCGTCACGTCTCTCGACCTCTACCAGGAATCGAACCCACCGAAGGCCGGCATGACCTCGCGGCTGGTGTCGACCGGCGAGCTCCAGCGCGTACTCTGGATGGACAGTGCGGCGCGGACAGGCGACGAGTCGCCCGGCCTGCTCGACCTGGGTCTGATCACCGATGTGCAGGGGGTGACGGACCTGGTGCTCGATCGTCTCGCCGACTCCCTGAGCCGTCACGCTGCCGATGTGGGGATCGACCGTGGCGATCGCGGTCCCAAGAGCGTGCGACGGCGTTACCGGCCCAAGGTCACCTACTCTTCACTCGATGGCGGGCTTGGTGAAGTGGTGCAGAGCAGCGTCGCCGTGCTGCCGTTCGCCAATCAGAGCACGACGCGGCATGCCGGCGAGATCTTCACAGACCAGCTGGTGCGCCATCTGGCAATGGCCGGCGCGCCGGTGATCGAGCCGGGAGTGGTGCGGCAGGTGATGCTCGAAGCGCGCCAGATCCAACCCAAGGGTCCGTCGATTCCGCAGGTCGACGTCCTGCGGGCGGCGCTGGATGTCGACGCGCTCATCTACGGCCAGGTGGCGCACTATCAGGAGGCGGGCGGAGCGACACAGGCCCCTGTCCTCGGTTTCTCCCTGCGAGCGATCGACACCGAGAACCGGCAGGTGTTCTGGTCGTCGGTCAGCCACACGAAGGGAGACGACGGTGTCTTCTTCTTCGATGTGGGTGAGATCGCTTCGGCCCATCGCCTGGCGTCCGAGCTGTCGAGGGCAATCGTCGTAGCGTGGACGAGCGGCAAGCTCCAGGAGGTGAACGGGGCCTCGGATGAAGAGGCGACGTCAGAACCCGACGAGAGCGAGGAAGAGCTGGCGATACTCGCCGGGGATGCAGAGACGCTCGCCCGCCTGCTCGACTCGTCGATCCGAGCCCGCAAGGAGCTCGAGCGGCAGCTCGAGGCTGCCCAGCACACGCTGGCGGAGGCCCGAAAGGAGAGGGACGCCATGGCGCACCGGCTCGAGGAGAGTCGCGAGCTCGGTTCCGGCTCGGAGCGCGAGCTGGCCGAGGTGGCGGAGCAGCGGCAGGACATCGCCCGCCGGCTGACGGAATCGGAGCGACGCGAGTCGATGCTGAAGGACTCGATCGACGCCCTGGAGGTCCTTCTCGAGGAAGCGCGCAACAATAGCCAGGAGCTCGAAGCGGCGCTCGGACGGAGCGAAGCCGAGCGCGCCTCCCTGGCGCGGCAGCTCGAAGAGCTCGGGCGACCGGGAGAGGAAGCGCCGACCCCGGTCTCACCCTCTGCTTCACAAGAAGAGCAGGTCGAGGCTGCCGTGCGAGCCTGGGCGGACGCCTGGTCCGGGCAGCGGGTGGCGGACTATCTCGGCAGCTATTCGACCGCGTTCGATCCACCGCGCGGGCTCGACCGGTCCGCCTGGGAGGCCCAGCGACGAACACGCCTCTCGAGACCACAGTTCATCGAGCTGCGTCTGGAGGTCGTGCGCGTCGAGCTCACCGGCCCCGAGACGGCGCGCGCCACCTTCCGGCAGACCTACCGATCAGACACCTACGCCGACGTCGTCACCAAGACACTCGAGGTCCGGCGAGAGGTCGACGGGTGGAAGATCGTAGGCGAGCGAGCGGAGTGATTTATGACCCGACGGACGGATAGAATTCACGAGGGGGAAATGGGTGATCGGAACGGCATGAGACAACCGCGCTCGTACCTGCTACTCACTCTGGCGATCACCCTTCTAGTCAACGCACCGGCCAGCACACAGGAGCTGGCCAGGGTGAACGGTGAGCCGATCACCCTGGAGGAGCTCCTCTACCAGCTGGGCGCTCTCCACGGCGAGCTGAAGGAGCCGCAGGGAGCGGTCCAGGTGCCCGACCCGATGGCTCTTCTGCAACGCTTGATCGACGTCCGGCTGGTAGTACAGGAAGCCAGAAACATCGGCCTCGACGAGCTGCCCGCGGTCCGCAATCAGATCGAAGCAGGCCGCAAAGAGCTCATCCGGCGGACGGTGATCGACGAGCGGATCAAGGACACCGTCGAGGGAGATCCCGCCCAGGTCGAGCGCCTTTACCGCGACGCCGTACGGGAGATGCAGGTAGCTTCGGCGCTCTTCCCCTCCACGGAAGCCGCGGACGAGTTCCGGTGGGCGCTCGCCAACGGCGCAGATTTCGAGAGCGCCGCCGAAGCGATGGTCGAGTCGGGCGCCGCCACCGGCCGTGAGCCGGCGCAGTACTTCAAGGCCGCACAGATGCGGCGTCAGGTGGCTGCCGCCCTGCTCGACCTCGCGGTCGGAGAGACGAGTCGGCCGATCGAGCTCGCGGAGGGCGTCACCGTCGTGCAGCTCCTCGACGTCCGTTACCCGGAGGACGCTGAAGCCCGCGCCCGGGCGGAGGAGCAGGCCCTGACCATACGCCGAGAGGCCAAGCTGGCGGAGTACAGCCAGGAGCTACGGTCGCGCTACGCCTCGATGAACCGTGAGCTGGTCGATAGCCTCGACTACGACTCGGCGGAGCCGGGACTCGAAGCGCTTCGCCAGGACGAACGGGTTCTGGTCGAGATTCGAGGTGGCGACCCGATCACGGTCGCCGACCTCACGGCGGCCATTGCAGAGAAGTTCTTCCACGGGATGGACCGGGCCATCGAGGCACAGCGGGTGACGGCGGAGATTCCCCTGGTGCTCGACCGCCTGATCCTCGAGCGTGCGGTCATGCTGGAGACCGAGCGCCTCGGCCTGCTCGAACGACCGTCCTTCAAGGACTCCCTACGGCGACAGGAAGAGGGACTGATCTTCGGCAGCTTCGTCAGCAAGGTGATCAACCCCAAGGTGAAGCTGGAGGAAGCGGAGCTCGAGGCGTTCTACGCCGAGCATCGCTCCGAGTTCGAGAATCCGACCATGATGCGACTCGAGAGCATCGCCTTCACGGGCCGCGACGACGCTCAGGCAGCACTGGAAAGGCTGCGCCGGGGCTCGGACTTCGACTGGGTTCGCGATCACGCCCGAGGTCTGGCCGCTGCCGACAGCCTGGACCAGAGCTGGGCCTTCGCCGGCCAGCTGCTCGCACTTCCGACTCTCCCTGGTGAGGTTCAGGACGCGTTGGCCGGAGCCGGCGCCGATGATTTCCGGCTTTGCACCCAGCCCGACGGACCCACCCACGTCCTGCGGGTGCTGGAGATCTTCGCGTCAGCGCCCAAGCCCTACGAGGAAGTCAGAAACCAGATCGCCGGTCAGCTCTTCGTCACGAAGCGGCAGGCGGTCCTGGACCAATGGACGGGTGAGCTGATGAACGCCTCGGAGGTCGAGATTCTCGTCGGTGGCGACGAGCTCGGCGCGCTCCTCGGCCTGGGCGCGGGGGATGAGGCATGAGCCGCAAGGGGGCGTGGGTCCTCGGTTTCACGGTCGTCACCTGGGTGATGCTCGTCCTGCTTGTGAGCGAGTCGGCATCGGCACAGCGGCGGCGGACTTTCCAGCGCAAGAACTGCCTCGACTGTCATACGGAGTTCGCCAACAAGTACATGTCCCTGCCGAGCAAGCACCCGGGACTTTCCGCCGATGGTTGCGACACCTGCCATCTGCGACACGGCCTGGTGCCGGCGTTGATCCTCAAGGAGGAGGGAAGCGATCTCTGTCTGAGCTGCCACGCGACGGAAGAGCTGGGCCTCGACAAAGCTGAGATCCATACGCCGCTCCGCCGGGGCGACTGCACCTCCTGCCACGATCCGCACGCCTCTGCGGGCTCACACCTGCTCAAGGCGAGCGGCGTCGAGGCGTGCTACGAGTGCCACGACGCGAGCTCCTTTCAGCAGGAAGTGGTCCACGGCGTGATGGAAGTAGAGGGCTGCAGCACATGCCATCTGGCGCACAGCTCCGACCACCCCAACCTGCTGACGGAGGCATCGACCTCTCTCTGCCTCTCCTGTCACGCTGCCGAGGACGCTGCGTTCGCGACGGCGCACGCGGGCTACCCCGTCGAGACGCGCGACTGCGCCGTCTGCCACGATCCCCATTCGGCAGCTCAACCGCAGCTGTTGAAGGCGAGCGTGCACAGCCCAGTGGCCGATGTCGGGTGCGACATCTGCCACCAGGAGGCGGAATCCGCATCGCCGTTCGCGCTGAGCGGAGAGGGCGGAGAGCTCTGCTACACGTGTCACGACGAGGACGCCCTCGCCGGCGGCGGGGACGTCGCCCATCGCCCCTTCAAGGAGGGTCTCTGCTCCGACTGCCACGATCCTCACGCCGCCGATGCGCCCACCCTTCTCGTGCGCCAGGGGAATCTGCTCTGCGTCGAGTGTCACGAAGAGCAGGGCCGGTCCGTGACCGCCGCCCACATGCCCGTCACCGAAGGCGACGGCTGTCTGACCTGCCACACGGCACACGCGGCCGAGCACGGCGGGCTCCTCGTGGACGAAGACACGAGGCTCTGCACCACATGCCACGACGGTGCGTCGGATAGTGATCTCGAGGAGTTGCACCTACCGTTCGCCGAGGGGATGTGCACCTCGTGCCACAACCCCCACGGGTCGAATACGACGGCAATCCTGACCAACCGCCCGGACAAGGTCTGCTACGAGTGCCACGGGGACTCGGAGGTCGAGTTCCAGCAGGCGATCGTGCACCGGCCGGTGATGGTGGGCAACTGCATCGCCTGCCACGGCGGCCACGCCAGCTCAGAGGCGCATCTGCTGAAGAGCGACAGCGGTGAGCTTTGCGCCGAGTGTCATCAGGACCTGCTCCAGCTCGACAGCGGCGCCACGAACCACCTGCCCTTCGAGGATGGAGACTGCCTGACCTGCCACGACGCGCACGCCGCCGAGCTCTCCGGGATGATCGTCAGCAGCCAGGAGCAGCTCTGCGCCGACTGCCACGACGTAACGGACGGCATGGCGACGGCCACCAGCCTCCACGTGCCGGTGACCGACGGCCAGTGCACCGCCTGCCACAACCCCCATAAGTCCAAGTTGAACGCACTCCTGCTCGCTCAAGGACCCGAGCTCTGTCTCTCGTGTCACCAGGATCTGCAGGAGAAGATGGATTCCGCCCGCGCCCACGCTCCGGCGGCGCGCGACTGCGTACGCTGTCACCAGCCCCACTTCGCCGAACACGAACAGCTGCTGACCCAGGACCAGCTCTCGCTGTGCGGCGACTGCCACGATCTCGAGACCGACACCTTCTCCCGCGCGCACCTCGGAATCGAGCCCGCGGTCATGAACTGCGTCAGCTGTCACGCACCGCACGCCTCGGAGAACCCGAAGATGTTCCACGCGATGGAGCACGCGCCGTTTGCTGCCGGATCGTGCGAAGACTGCCACTTGCCGGCCGGGTCGTAGAGGAGCCAGGATGAGCCTGCGCAACCAGATCGCCTTCCTCGCCGCCTTGCTTCTTGCAACGCTGGCGGACGCACAGAATCCCTACCGGCTGAAGCCCGGGGCACAGGGCAAGGTCTGCCTCGAGTGCCACCTCGACATCGAGGATGAGCTGAAGCTCGCCTCCGTTCACTCTCCGCTGCGCTCCGGAGAGTGCGCCGACTGTCACAACCCCCACGCCTCCTCGCACGGACAGCTCCTGGCGTCGGACACCGACACCATCTGCGCCGACTGCCACGCCGACGTCATCCCCGACGAGAGCGTCAGCGTTCACCAGACAGTGATCGAGGACGGTTGCGTCACCTGCCACGATCCCCATGCGGCCGAGAACGCCAACAACCTGCTGGCCACCGGCAACCAGCTTTGCTTCAGCTGCCACGAGGCGATGGCAACCGATCTCGAGGCGCGCGAGTTCCAGCACTCGCCGGTCGAGGACAGCTGCCTCACCTGCCACGATCCGCACGCCTCGACCAAGGAGGAGTTCCTGCTCAAGAGTGAGACCGGCAGCCTCTGCGGTGACTGCCATGACGCCGGCAGGTCGTCGTTCATCAACCGACACATGGGCTATCCCGTCGGCCAGTCCCGCTGTAGCTCCTGCCACGACCCGCACGGTTCGGACACCTCCGGAATCCTGCTGGCAGAGGTACACGAGCCCCTCACACGGCGGATGTGTAACCAGTGCCATCGGGAGGCCGGGTCGGCCGACGCCCTGGCCACCAAGAGCGCTGGTCAGGAGCTCTGCCGCGGCTGTCACAGCAGCCTCTTCAATCGGACGCTGGCGCGGGACCGGATTCACTGGCCGGTCGGGCAACAAGACGGCTGTCTCACCTGCCACAGCCCACACGCGTCGACCGAGAAGGGGCTACTGGTGGAGCCGACCAAGGTTCTCTGTGCGGAGTGTCACCGCGAGTCGGTCGAGCGCCAGGAGACCTCGTTCGCCAAGCACACGCCGGTCGCCGATGGCGACTGCTCGGCCTGCCATGCACCGCACGCCGCCGACAACGTCTTCCTGATGGCGACGGCCAACAGCATCGAGCAGTGCGCCACCTGCCACGACTGGCAATCCCACTCTTCCCACCCGATCGGACCCGGCGTGGTCGATCTGCGCAATCCGAACCTCACAGTCGACTGTCTGAGCTGTCACCGATCTCATGGATCGCCGTTCCGGGCGCTGTCGCACCTCGACCCCGACGGCGAGCTCTGCGTCCAGTGCCACGAACAGCTGGCTAGGTGAACCAATGGCGAACAGACCTCTCCACTTCATCGCCGGCGCCCTGCTGATCGTCCTGTCCGCGGCTTCTCTGGGCGCCCAGGAGGTGCGTCTGCGACCGTCGACGGCGCTCTATCTCGACGCCAAAGGGTCACCGATGAGCACGCCCGAAGCGGTCGTCGCCGAGGGCGAGTCACTGCTGATCGTCGCCGATACCGGCAACCGGCGACTGCTCCGCTACGAGCTGGTGGGTGAGCAGCTGACGCCGACCGGCGAGATCCGACTGCGCCAGGTGCCTTACCCGACCCACGTCCGGGTCGATTCCCGGGGCGAGATCCTGGTGCTCGACGGCAGATCGCACCGGCTCGTGCGGGTCGACCCGAACGGTGAGTTCCGGGGCGTCGTGGATCTCGGCGGTGGGACCGGATCAGAGGAGATCGTGGCGAAGAGCTTCGAGCTCGACGAGGAGGACAACCTCTACGTCCTGGACGTCGGGGGCGCGCGGATTCTGGTATTCGACAGCGGTGGCAGCCTCCGGCGGCAGATCGCCTTCGGCCCGGACGTCGGCTTCCTCTCGGACCTCGCCGTCAACAGCTCCGGGGTCGTCTTCGCCGTCGACAGCGTGCGCCGGGCGGTGCTCGCTGCCCGACCGACCGACACGGTCCTGGCGCCGCTCAACGAAGACCTGGCGGCGGACGCCGAGTTCCCGACGGCAATCGAGGCCGACCGGCGGGGTCACCTCTTCGTCGCCGATCAGTTCGGCGGCGGCATCCTGATCCTCGAGCAGAACGGCGACTTCGTCGGCCGGCAATCGGCGATGGGATGGAAGGAGGGCTTCCTGCTCTACCCCACCGGGCTATTCGCGGCCGACGGCCGGCTGTTCGTCGCCGACCGCGGCAACAACCGGGTCCAGATCTTCACGATCGTCGACTGATCGGGCGCGAGCGCACCCTAGGAGAGCCCGATCCCCCACCTGCGCGGGACGGTGGATCTCGCCACTTACCCCGGAACGTAGATCTCGTGTCACCAGACAACGCCACTGCCTCTCGATTGGCCGAGGGCCTGGCTGGGATGTTCGGGCTAGGGCTACGGATCGGTAGGGAATGAGCGGGCCGCACTCCGGTTCGGCTGCACTAACATGCGCGACGAGCCGAAGCGCACGTCGCGGCCTCATGAGAATCCTCGTCTTCGTTCTCTTCTTCCTCTCTGGAGCCTGCGGCCTCGTCTATCAGGTCGTCTGGTCGCGGATCCTGACCGAGGTCTTCGGCGCCACGGTCGTCGCCGTCGGGACCGTGCTGGCGGCCTTCATGACCGGCCTGGCCCTCGGCAGCTGGGCGCTCGGAAAGCTGGGGGATCGTAGCGACCGGCCGCTCAGAATCTACGCCTCGCTCGAGATCGGTATCGGCCTGACGGCCCTCGCCTCGACCCTGCTCATGGGCAGGGCGGGAACTCTCAACGTCTGGATGCACGAGGCTCTGGCGGGGTCGCCCCTTCTGCTGGGCGGCGTCCGTCTGGTCGCCGCTTTCGTGCTCGTCATGGCACCCACGGTGTTGATGGGCGCGACTCTGCCGGTCCTGTCCCGGTACTTCATCGGTCGGCTCGCCGAAGTGGGGAGCAGCCTCAGTAGCCTCTACGCCGTCAACACCGCCGGGGCGGTGGCGGGGGCCCTGGCGGCAGGTTTCCTCATGATCGGGGCCTACGGAGTCCACCGCTCGATCTACCTCGCGGTCGTCGCGAACCTGGGGATCGGCCTCGTTGCGTGGGTCGTCTCGAAACGACCGATCGGTGCGGCACCGCGTGCCGTCGAAGGACCGACGGCCGGCCTCGAGGACCGAGCTCTTCCCGCGGGAGGGAGAGATCCCGCGGAGTCCCGCCTGCTGCTCTGGGCCTTCGCCTTCTCCGGCTTCGCCTCGTTCGGCTACGAAGTCCTCTGGACCCGGTCGCTGGTCCACCTGCTGGGCAATTCGACCTACGCCTTCACGATGATGCTTACCGCGTTTCTGTCGGGCATCGCGCTCGGCGGCTATCTGGTTCGCTTCCTGGTTGACCGGATGTCCGACCGGATGCGGTGGTTCGCATGGGTCCAGATGCTGATCGGAGGGTCCTCGGCGATCGCGCTCCCGGCGCTGTTCGGCATCGTGCACTCCCAGGCGCTGCAGGCGTTCGTCGGCCGGACGTCGGACGAGCTCGGGATCCTCATGCTGTCGCGTTTCCTGGTCTCGCTGCTCGTGATGCTGGTCCCGGCGACCCTGATCGGAGCCACCTTTCCGCTGGCTGGAAGGATCTACCTCCTGGACCTGCGGCGCACGAGCTCGGACGTCGGCAAGGTGTACGCGGTCAATGCCCTAGGCAACGTCCTGGGCGCGCTCGCTCCCGGCGCTGTGCTGCTGCCCCTCTTCGGAGTCCAACGCGGGATTCTGTTGCTGGCAGCACTCAACGCTTCGATCGGACTGTTCATCTTGGCCCGGCGGTCGGATCGTCTCCCGGCGCTGCGTCATGCGCTGCCGGTCGGCTTCGTGCTCGCCGCCGCGCTCCTGGCACGGTTCCCGCTCGGTCTCCAATTCCCCTCGCAGTTCCAGACGCCTGCCGACCGGGTGCTCTTCTACCGCGAAGGTCTCTCGGGCACCACCAAGGTGCTGCTCGACCCCGGCACCGGCGAGAAGCGAATGAGCATAGACGGGATCGTGATCGGCGGCACCGGCAGGACCGACTACAAGCAGCAGATCCTGGCTCACCTGCCCAAGCTGCTGCTCGCGGACTACTCGTCGGAGCTCACCATCGGGGTCGGCTCGGCGGTCCTTGCGGGCGAGAGTGGGCGGCATCGATCCCTGGAGCGTATCGTCGGAGTCGAGATCGAGCCTTCCGTGATCGAAGGAGCCGCCTACTTCACCGAGGAGAACCACGATGTCCTGAACGATCCGCGGACCTCGATCGTGGTCGACGACGCCGCCAACTACCTACGGGCCCACGCCGAGAGGTTCGACATCATCTCGGCCGACGAGAAGACCGCCGACAACTACGCCTCCAACGGGTTCTCCTACTCGCGCGAGTACTACGGACTGCTGAGGGAGCACCTGACGCCCCGCGGCCTGGTCATCCAGTGGATCCCCAGCGAGCTGCCGCCCGACCAGTACCGCATGGTCCTGCGGACGTTCGCCACCGCCTTCCCCCATGTCTCTCTCTGGTACTTCCCGCCGGTCGGCAAGGTGGCAGTGACCAGCACCTTCGTCGTCGGGTCGCTCCGCGAGATCGAGATCGATCCTGCCAGGATGACCGCAGCCCTGGAGAGCGAACAGAGAGCCTTCGAAGGCTGGCGCAAGTACGGCATCACGACTGCGGAGGCGGTCGTCGCCCACTACGTCGGCGATCGAGACGGAGTGCTCCGGGCGACCGAAGGTGCCCGCGAGAACAGCCTGGAGAACCCCTACTACGAGTTCTACTCGCCCCGGGAGTACGCCGTGCCGATCAATCGACGGGCGCTCCAAAACCACGACTCCCTGGTCGCGCTGCGGCGCGTTGGTGGCTCGACCAGCCTCGAACGGCTACTCGTCGGCGGCCGGACTGCCCGGCTCGACGACGCCCGGCAAGCCGAGGGCGAGTTCCTGGCCGGACTCAGGCTCTTCCTCGAAGCCCGGCCACACTCCGAGGTTGCCGCACGGTTCGACAACGCGCTTCAGCGCGCCCCCTGGAACGACAGCCTGCGCTGCCAGGTCCAGTCCTATTACTGGAACCTGGCCGGCATCCACTATCTACAGGGCGCCTACACCGACGCCCTGCGACTGCTGCGTCGAGCGGTCGAGCTCTACCCCTCGAACGGAGAGGTGCGCTACTACCACGGGCTCGCCCTGCTCAGGACCGGCTCGGCCGCTGCCGCCGCTCTGGAGATGCAAGCCGCGATCGCTCTCAACCCGCGGCTGGCGGCCGCGCGCGACGCCCTGGTCGAGATTCGGCAGCGGTCCCTACGATAGGACCAGTACCTCCTGGGCCGATCGCCCGAAAAGCCATGGTCGGCACCGCCGCGCACGTCACCGCGGCGCGCAAGATGACCGGCAAGCCGGGTCGGGTGATCCGATACGTGGTGACCGTCGCCGGCCCCGAGCCGACCGACGAGATCCAGAACCCGCTCGACTACGAGCACTACGTCGACCGGCAGGTACGTCCGATCGCCGAGCCGGTCCTCAACTGGCTCGGCCTCGAGCTCAAGAAGGTGACCCGGGGACGAGAAGCAGATGGGGCTGTTCGATTGGGAGCAGCTCAACCGACCAGCACCGGCCGCTCGAAATCGTTGTTGTCGATCACGATCGACGCCCGCCGCTCGGGATCGACCTCGGCGAGATAGAGCCGCTGACCCGGTTGGTAGCGTCGCTCGAACCGCTGACGCGCCGCCGCGCGGCCACCGAAGAGCTTCCGGTCGCGCTTGATCGCCCGCTCGAGGCAGACCTCGAAACCCGTCCGCACGAAGATCGAGAGGTCCCAATACGAGCGTAGCTCGGGCCGCAGAAGGAAGACACCGTCGAATACCAGAATCGAATCCACCGGCGACTCCTCGAGCGGCGCCTCGACGGTTGAGTCGACCTTGAAGTCGTAGACCCTGCGTCGGAAACGGCGGTCACCGTCAGGACCGAGAGGCCGCAAAAGGACGTCGATCAGCTGCGGGTAGTCGAAGGAGTCGCGGTAGAAGCCCTCGGGAGACTCGGGCCCACGGCGGTATCGGACTGCCGCAGGATTGTGGAAGCGGTCGAGCGAAGCGCGGATCACCGTACGACCCAGCGCCTCCAGCGGCTCGACCAGCTTGTTGGCGAGGGTGGTCTTGCCCGCCGCATCGACTCCGTCGATGGCCACGCGAATCGGATGACTCCGGCGAACGTTGTCGATGCGCTCCGCCAGCCGAGAGAGGAGCTTGGACCGGTTCATGTCGAGCCGCGTGGGACTTGAGACGTCGGTCTGCGCAGGAGCGCCCAGATCCCGCTCGTGACCACGCCCACGAGCAGCACCTGCAGTACGAGATGCATCGCATCGGGCGGCAGGTGATCGCCCCACCTCGGAAGAATCGGCGTGGAGTGAGCGAACGCCCGCTCGTATACCTCCGCCCAGTGCTCGGACGCACCGAACAGGTACGGCGGCCACCAGGTCCAGAGCTGGAGCCCGAGCCAGATCGAGTAGGCCGCGATCGAGAGCCACATCGCCCAGCGCAGCCCGCGGTGGCTACCCCACCAGAAGAGCAGGGGCAGAATGAGAAACGCCAGCAGTCCCAGCGCCTCGCCGACCTCCAGCGTGCCTCGCCCCAGCTGCTCCAGGCCGGTCGGGCAACAGGGCTGGCGGTTCCAGCGACCTAGTGGCACCCACGAGATGAGCTGCATGTATGCCGCGAGGGCAGCCTGCCACCCGAGCGCCCAACGGCTCCCCGGTTCAAGGCTGCCGGTGCTCGAGTGGCTCCGGGCGAGGGTAGACCTTGGCGAATCCATAGTTGAGGCTCCGTCCGACCTTGAGCACCGGCGCATCGATCGCCTCGCCGTACAGATCGTCGAACAGGACCACGGTGGCCCGGTCAACGAGCTCGAGCCGCTGCTCGGAGCGCACGTCGTAGCGCTGGCCATCGAGCCTGGTCTTCTCGAGATGGACGCTGTCGCGGTCCACCCGGTACCGGCCAAGCTCGCGACTCACCGGCTCTCCTTGTTCCCGGCAGCAATCGTCGCGCAGCTCGAAGTAGCGCTGGCCCGGGAGGAAGACCAGATAGCCCTCCGAAGGCTCGTCCACGTCTTCGAGGCCGGGCTCGTAGCACATCTTCCAGACGCCGGTCAGATCGAGCCCGTGGGCGGCGCTCGCCAGGAGCAGGCAAAGAAATAGCGCCAGGCGAGAGCCTTGCCGGAGCGTCAGACCGGAGCGCGGCATCGCGACCAAGCCTACCCGAGCGGTCTAGCGCTCCAGCCGGTAGCCGACCTTGCGCACCGTCAGGATGTGCCGCGGGTTCGCCGGGCTCGCCTCGAGCTTGCGCCGGAGCTCGGCGATGTGGGTGTCGACCGTCCGGCTGACCACCGCCGCCGAATAGCCCCAGACCTCGCGCATCAGATCGAGTCGCGACGCCGCGGCGCCGTCGTGCCTGAGCAACGCCACCAGCAGGTCGAACTCCTTCGGAGCCAGCTCGACCGGCTCGCCCTGGCGCAGCACCGTACGCGAGTCGCGGCGAACCTCGATCTCGCCGAAGCTTTCGACCTGGGGCTCCTCCTGCTCGCCGCCCCCGCTCCGCCGCAGGAGTGCTTCGACCCGCGCGAGCAGCTCGAGCAGTCCGAACGGCTTGGTGACGTAGTCGTCGGCACCCAGCTTGAGGCCCCGCACCTTGTCGGCCTCCTCGCCGCGGGCGGTGAGGATCAGGACCGGGATCTGGACGTCGTCGATGCGCAGCTCCTTGAGCACCCGGAAGCCGTCCATCTCGGGCAGCATCAAGTCGAGCACGATCAGCTCCGGAGACCACTCCCGGGCGGCCGCCAGGCCGCAGCGACCGTCGCCGGCGACGCACACCTCGTAGCCCTCGATCTCCAGATTGGTCTGGAGCCCGAACGCCAGGTCGCGGTTGTCCTCGATCACCAGGATGCGGGTCATCCCGACGCTTCCCCGCCGGTCGCCGGCAGCTCGACGACGAACCTGGCACCTCCGCGCAGCCCGTCCTCGACCCAGGTCGTGCCACCATGACGAGCGACTAGATCACGGACCACCGAGAGTCCGATACCGGTGCCGGTGAGCGCCGAGCCGGGATCGGGCGCGACCCGCTGGAACGGCTCCCAGATCCGCTCCCGGTCGGCGGTACGGATGCCCGGGCCCTCGTCGTCGACCCACACCTGCACGCGACCGTTGCGCTGCGTGGTACCGAGCTGCACCTCCTGCCGGGGCGGTCCGTACTTGACCGCGTTCTCGAGCAGATTGAGCACGATCTGGCGCATCGCGTCCTCGTCGACGGTGACCTGTGGGTTGTCGACGAGTCGGGTGACGACCGACGCCCCACCCTCGTCCAGAAGCGGATTGAACTCGTCCACCAGCTCGCTCAGGAGCGGCGCCAGGCTGCGCGGCTCCGGCGCCAGCTGAATCGCGTCGTGCTCGCTGCGCGAGAACTGCAGCACGTTCTCGACCAGGTGACTCAAGCGGCGCGACTCGCGGTCGATGATCTCTAGCGCACGCTGCCCCTCCTCCGGGCTGCGCACGCGCTTCAGCAGCAGCGTCTCGGCGAACATCCGAATCTGGGTGAGTGGCGTGCGCAGCTCGTGCGACACCCGCGAGACGAAGTCCGAGCGCAGGCGGATCAGGGCTCGCTCGCGACGAAGCTGCATGATGGCGATCAACACCAGGCCGACCACCAGGCCGAGGATGCCGAGCAGGAGCGGCAGGCGCGACCTCGGTAGGCCG
This sequence comes from Thermoanaerobaculia bacterium, assembly GCA_947259925.1. GTDB lineage: Bacteria > Acidobacteriota > Thermoanaerobaculia > Multivoradales > JAHEKO01 > JAHEKO01. The sequence goes on along the minus strand of CAMYOG010000013.1, from coordinate 38,841 downwards.
CCGATCACCAGCTGCGGCGCGACCTCCGGATCGATCGCCAGCCGGACGGTGATCTCCTCGAGCAGGCCGCGGTAGGAGTCGCCGAACGGCTTCTCGACGCCGAACCAGGGCTGGTACGGCTCGCCCAGCCGGTAGAGGAGCTGGTCCTCACCCAGAATCACCTCGAGAAAGATCGACTCGTTGGTGAGCTCGCCGTCGCTCAGCGAGGGCGGCAGCAGCGGACCACGCCCGACGGCGCGCTCGATCCAGCCGCCGAGAAGCGACAGATCGACCCCGAAGCCGAGGAGCCGACGCGGCGGCGTCTGACCGACGTCGCCGGCCGCGTAGACGAACGAGTGCATCTCGCCCTCGATCTCGGCGAAGACCGAGGCGTAGCTACCGTCGGTCGGAGCGTCCTCGACCAGCGCCTCGAGACGCCGGCCGAGCTCCGCGGCGAGCGCCGCCGGCAGCTCGGGGTCGGAGGTCTCGAGAGCACCGGTGCGAGCGTCGTACGTGAACAGGTAGCTGGCCAGCTCGAGCGCTCTCGCCTGTTCCTCGTCGGCCGGTAGATCGGCGGGCGCGACCAGGGCTGCGCCCGGATTCTCGACCGCCCACGCGCGCGTCGCCCGGATCAGCGGGTAGTAGCCATAGTAGCCGATCTCTGTGAGCGTCCGGCGGACGAACTCGCTCGAGGCGAGATCGGCGTAGTCGCCCAGCACGCTCTCGGCGGTGTGGCGGTGCGAGCTGACCGCGTAGTGCGCCTGCCAGGCGAGCAGGCCGACCAGCAGCAAGCTGCTGATCAGGAGCAGAGCGATCAGATAGAAGCGGCGCACAGACCAGAGGATGGACCAAACCTCCCGCGACCGCAATCTGTGCGGCCGATCCTGACAGTTTTCTGACCCGCGTTGATTCGGTTCCGGCTTCGTGCCACGCTTGCCGCGATGACACTCTCCAGCGCTCGTACTCGAACCTCACTCGGCATCACCAACACCCTGCTTCTCACTTGCTGGCTGGCCCTGAGCGCCGCCGCCACCGCGGCTCCCGGGATCTCGCTCGAGCGGCTGCCGGGCACCGATCGGATCGGCCGCCCGCTGGCCCTGGTGCACGCAGGCGACGGCTCGGGTCGACTGTTCATCGCCACCCAGACCGGCACGGTCCTCATCCACGACGGCACGCAGCTGTTCGATCGGCCGTTCCTCGACATCTCCGGCCGCATCACCTGTTGCGATTCCGAGCAGGGTCTGGTGGGGATCGCCTTCCACCCGCGCTACAGCCGCAACGGGGAGTTCTTCGTCAGCTACGTGGCCAGGAACGGCGATGGCGTGGTCTCCCGCTTCCGGGTCTCGAGCGACCCCGACCGCGCCGACGCCGGCTCGGAGGAGGAGATCCTCCGGATCGAGCAGCCGTTCGAGAACCACAACGTCAACCAGGTGATCTTCGGCCCCGACGGCATGCTCTACGTCGGCGCCGGCGACGGCGGCAGCGGCGGCGATCCGAACGACAACGGGCAGAGCCTCGGCACGCTGCTCGGGGCGATCCTGCGCATCGACGTCGACCGGGGCAATCCCTACGCCGTCCCGTCCGATAACCCGTTCGTCGATGAGGCGGGCGCCCAGGACGAGATCTGGGCCTACGGCCTGCGCAATCCGTGGCGGTTCACCTTCGACCGCCGCACCGGCGATCTGTACATCGCCGACGTCGGTCAGGGTGAGCGCGAGGAGATCAACTTCGAGCCGGCCAGCAGCTCGGGCGGCCGCAACTACGGCTGGCGGGAGATGGAGGGCTCGATCTGCCACATCCCGTCGACCGGCTGCGACCAGAGCGGCAAGACCCTGCCGGTGCTCGAGTACAACCACAACGTCGGCTGCTCGGTCACCGGCGGCTACCGCTACCGGGGACCGCGCACGTCGACCCTGCCCCGGTTCTACCTCTACGGCGACTTCTGCGAGGGCAAGATCTGGGGCGGGCTGCGCAACGGCGCCGGCAACTGGCAGTCGACCCAGCTGCTCAACACCGGCCTGCGCATCAGCTCGTTCGGCGAGGACGAGCAGGGCAACCTCTACGTCGTCGACTTCCGCGGCGGCATCCACCGCATCAGGGGGCGGAACCTGTTCGGCTCCGACTTCGAAGCGGGCAATACGCGCGACTGGTCGCGCCAGCAGGGCCGCCTGGGGACCGTCGCGCCCGGCCTCAGGGGCTCGCTCCACGCGCTCGAGGTGCCGGTTGGCTCGGCGCAGGTCCGGGTCCTGCGCTCGCTGCAGCCCCAGGGCGAGCCGACCTTCACCGCCGGCTTCGACCTCAACGCGAATCGTGTCGGCCTCGCCGGCGAGGAGATCGAGATCTTCCGGGTCGTCGGCGACGGTACCCTGCTGGCGCTGACGCTCGACCGGCAGGGTCGCAAGTACCGGGTCAATCTCTACGCGCGGGACGGCGATCAGATCCGTCTGATCGGACGGGCCAAGGTCAAGAAGGCGAAGACCGTCACCGTCGGCATCGAGTGGACCGAGGCGACCTCGGCCGAGGCGGCGGACGGCGAGGCGCTCCTGCTGGTCAAGAACCGCGTCAGAGCGGCGGCGTTCAATCTCGACAACGCCGGCTCGCGGGTCGCCGAGACCCGTCTCGGGCTACCCTCGGGCGCCGCCGGTACCAGCGGTGGCTCCTTCCTGATCGACAACTACTACTCGACGCCGTAGCGGCGCCGAAAACCCTCCCGGGCCGACGACTCGGGCTACCATGGACGCCCACCCATGCTCGGTCGCTCGGTCATCGAAGTCGCCAACCTGCGCAAGGCCTACGGCTCGACGGTGGCCGTTGACGACGCCTCGTTCGAGGTGCGCGAGGGCGAGATCTTCGGCCTGATCGGTCCGAACGGCGCCGGCAAGACCACTACGATGGAGTGCGTCGAGGGGATCCGCCGGCCCGACGGCGGGCGGATCACCGTCCTCGGACTCGAGCCCTACAAGAGTCCGTACGAGCTCCAGCACCGGATCGGCGTTCAGCTGCAGCAGGCACAGCTCCAGAAGCGAATCAAGGTCTGGGAAGCGGTCGACCTCTGGTCGTCACTCTATCCGCGACCGCTCGACGGCGACGAGCTGCTCGAGCAGCTCGGCCTGGCCGACAAGCGGGGCGCCTGGTTCATGACCCTGTCGGGCGGCCAGAAGCAGCGGCTGTTCATCGCCCTGGCGCTGATCAACGATCCCGAGGTCGTCTTCCTCGACGAGCTGACCACCGGCCTCGACCCCCAGGCACGGCGCAAGATCTGGTCCCTGGTGACCGGAATTCGCGACCGCGGCAAGACCGTCTTTCTCACGACCCATCTGATGGAAGAGGCGGAGCGGCTGTGCGATCGGGTCGCGATCATCGAGCACGGCCGGGTGATCGAGATCGATGCCCCGACCGCGCTGGTCGAGCAACACTGTCCCGAGCGCTCCGTGGTGTTCACGGCCGACGCCTCGCCGCCGGCCGGCCTCGACTCGATCGAGGGGATCGAGTCGGTGAGCGTCGAGGGCTTCACCTACCGGCTGGAGGGCCGGGGCGAGGACTTCGTGACCCGCGTCATCCACCATCTCTCGGCGAGCGACATCCACGTGCGCGACCTCCGCACCGTCCTACCGACGCTCGAGGACGTCTTCCTCAAGCTCACCGGCCACGGGATCAGGGACTGAGGTGTCGACGGTGCTCAAGGGACTGCTCAAGCTCACCTGGGTCGAGATCAAGATCTTCGTGCGCGAGCCGATGGGCGTGATCGGGACGGTGGGCATCCCGGTCGTACTCTTCCTGGTACTCGGCAAGACCCTGGGGAAGAAGATGGCCGACTCGGGCGCGCCACCTACCGTTCTCAGCTCGGGGCTGGCGATCTTCGCTTCGATCTTCATCGCCGTCGGCTCGGTCCTGTCGCTGGTCGCAATCATCTCGATCTACCGCGAAGGCGGCATCCTCAAGCGCCTGCGGGCGACCCCTCTCAGACCCCAGATCATTCTGAGCGCCCATGTGATCGTGAAGCTGATCTTCACCGCGGTTACGATCGGGCTCTTCATCCTGGCAGGCCGGCGCTACTTCCCCCTCGATCTCGAGGGAAGCGCGTTCTCGTTCGGCGCGGCGCTTCTCATCACCACGATCAGCATCATGGCCATCGGCTTCGTCATCGCGAGCGCCGTTCCGACGGCGCGCTTCGCCCAGCCGATCGGCAGCGTCATCCTCTACCCGATGCTGGTGGTCTCAGGGCTCTTCTTCCCGATCGAACTCCTACCGACCGCCTGGCAGACGGCGGCCAATCTGCTCCCACTGACGCACGCGGTCTCCCTTCTCAAGGGGATCTGGTCGGGCGGCGCGTGGAGCGACCATCTGGTCGAACTCGGAGCGCTGACGCTCAACTTCGTGATCTGCATCGCGCTCTCGGCGAAGATTTTCAGGTGGGAATGAGCCCGCTGCACGCCCGCCCTGACCGATTCCTGACGATTCGCTGACCGGCCGGCCACCTGCTCTGTCGCCGGCCTCCCTAGGGTGGCTGCACCCTCGGGGCCGACTCGAAACAGGTCTCGAGATCGCGAAAAGGAGCAGACGATGATCAGGAAGACGACATCCGCGATCCTCATGGCCTCTCTGGTGCTGGCGCTGGTGCCGGCCGGGGTGCAGGCGGCCGGCGGCGGAGGCGTGCCCCAGGGGGCGGCCACCGTCGGCGACAGCGCCGCGGCTGCCTACAACCGCGGACTCAAGTCCCGCGACAAGGCGTGGGAATTGACCGATCAGCTCGCCACGGCCACCGGCAAGGAGCGCGAGAAGATCCAGAAGAAGATCGACAAGGAGTACGAAAAGGCGATCCGCGCCTACCGCACGGCGCTCAAGACGAACCCCGAGATGTACCAGGCCCACTCGAGCCTGGGCTACGCCCTGCGCAAAACCGGCCGCTACCAGGAGGCCCTGGAGTCGTACGACACCGCGCTCGGGATCAAGCCGAACTACCTCGAGGCGATCGAGTACCGCGCCGAGGCCTATCTGGGACTGGACCGGATCGAGGAGGCCAAGGAGGCCTACATGCTTCTCTTTCGCACCGATCGCAAGCACGCGGACGAGTTGATGGCGGCGATGAGTCGCTGGGTGGTCGAGCGGAGCGAGAACCCGCGCGACCTGAGCGTGGCCGCCATCGAAGAGTTCGCCGGCTGGGTGCGCGAGCGAGGCGGCCTGGCCAAGCAGACCGCGAGCCTGGCGGGCGAGCCGGTCGGCTCCTGGGACTAAACAGGGATAGGTGCCAGGCCTGCCTCTGCTCTTCGTCGGCGACGACTTCGCGCGCACCGACACTGAGCCCGCGCTGCAACCGGGCTGACAAACGCCCTCAGTCGACGCCGACGACGGTACACCCGGCGTCTTCGACCAAAACGCCCGTCTGGTCTTGGGGGCCGAGCGCATCCGTGGCCCAGGCGGCCGCGTCTCGCCGGTTGCGGAAGATCGCGACTCCGATGGCCTCCGCAAGCTCGGGATCGACGCCGTCCGTCACCAGCGCCAGGCGTACCTGCCGCAGATCCTGGAGTCGTCGCGCCGCCACCGCTTTGTGGTCGCCGAGACGATACCCCTGTCTTCTGATCGTCGTGAGCGTGTCGGCGTGGGTACGAGCCTCCTTCAGGAGCTCGAGCCATCTAGACAAGCCGACTCCGAGCGGGCAGGCGGCCTCGAGAATCATCAGACCACCATCCCTGACAGCCCTCTCGGTGTTCATGATTCCCTTGTGGGCCTGATAGAAGTCGCGATTCAGCGGCGGCCCGACACGAGCGATGACGAGATCCTTCTGCCCGCTGCACCGCCTGGCGTAGTGGCGCTCGATCGTTGGTAGGCACTGTTGGAGCAGGTCGATGGGATGCCCGGCTCGGCAGTCGACGAGCCGGCCCGAAACCAGGATCTGGTTGCAGGCGAGGAGCCTGGCGCCCGAGGCTTCTAGCTCCACCAAGGCGGCGGCGACGCCCTCGTGAACCGGATTCCCGCTCAGGTTGAGTGGCATCGCTCCGTCGCCCAGCGCCGTCTCGTGGTTGGCCGTCAGGTCGCCTATCGACATGACGCCCACCGTCAGGGTCTTGTGGGAGCCGGTCAGGCCCGCGAAGTAATGTGGCTCGACGCTGCCGCACGCCAGGTAGAAGCCTGCCTCCGCCATCCAGTGGTGGAAGCGGTAGGAGCCGACGCTCTTCAGGCGGCGCTCATCACGAGCGTCGTGCCACTCGATCTCGGCGAACCTTCGCCGTTCAGCGCCGAGGAGCGTTTCTTCATGCCGACGTCTCTCCTCCGGCGTGGACCGGTGGCTGCCCGCGGCTACCAGGAGGCGCAGGCGGAGCTCATCGCCGAGGCCGCCCTCGGCGTCCAGGGCTTCGACGAGAGCCATGATGAAGGACCTGGTATCGGTATTCCGATGCGTATCGTTGACGACCACGGTCAGCGGCATCTGCAGTGAGCTCGCTGCCCGCACGAAGCCCCTCAGATCCGCCTGGGCAAGAGCCCGTCCTACTGCAAGCTCCGGCTCGACCGTCTCGGCGGGCGGAGGCGTGGGACGGACCGCCTCCAGCCGGCACGACGGCAGGAGATCTCGCCATCTGCTGAGTGGAACGGCCATGAAGATCACCGCCAGCTCGACCGCGACCCGTTACGAGGCGCTAGGCCTTCGCCTCGGCCTTCTTCTTCCAGTAGCGCGCGATCCCGTCGACCGACATCGCCCGGGGGTTGAGCTTCTCCTCGCCGCGCAGCGCCTCCGGGTCGGCCCCCTCCTCGCTCGCGATCTCGACCATCCAGTCGGTATAGCGCTCTACCATCTGGTCGCGCTCGAGACCCTCGTCGAGCATCGACTTGACCTTGGCGGCCGAGCTCTCGATCAGGTTCTCGATCCGGTCGATCTCCTCTTGTACGTCGGTGCGCGGGCCGAAGTGGGTACGGTAGATCGTCTCGAGCCGCTCGGCCCGCAGCTTGCCGAGCGACTTCTTCCAGAGCTCGAGGCTGAACTCGGGCGGCGGGGCGGGCAGGTCGAGCCACGGGATCGAGCCGCCGCGGATGCCCATCGAATCGCCGACGAAGGCGATGTCCCCGACCCTCCAGGCGTGATGGTGGCCGGCGTGGCCGGGCGTGTAGAGCGCGCGCATCTCGAGCCCCATCGCTTCGATGACGTCGCCGTCGACGATCGCCCGCACGTTCTCCGCCGGGGCCGGCAGGATGTCGCCCCAGAGGGTCTCCATCTGGTCGCCGTAGATCCGGCTAGCGCTCTTGATCAGTCGGCTCGGATCGATCAGGTGCGGCGCGCCGATCTCGTGCACACAGACCTTGGCTCCCTGCTGCGCCCACCAGCCGGCGGCGCCGGCGTGGTCGAGATGGATGTGGGTCAGGAACAGGTAGTCGATGTCGCCCGGCTCGAGGCCGTGCTGCTGGAGGCCCGCGATCAGCGTCGGGAGCGTCGAGCCCGGGCCCGACTCGACCAGTATCCGGCCATGCGGCGCCAAGACCAGGAAGGACGCGATCAGGCCGGGAGCGTCCTGGTAAGCGAGATCGATGACTTCGACACGTGGTGTCATGACCGCGAAGACTACTGCAACCGCGAACCGGATTCAGACCAGGGTGCGCAGCTCGTCACCCACCATCCGGGGCAGGGCGTTGAACGACTTGAGCGCGATCGAACCGTCGGCATAGAGGACCTCGGTCACCGCGATGTTCTGCACCTGCCACGATAGCGCCATCGTCGCGGCGTCGTCGAGACCAAGCGCGCGGCTGGCGGCGACCGCGACTGGACCACTCGAGGTGATCACCGCGACCTTCCGACCGCGCCCCTCGGCCTCGATCAGCTCCTCGAGCGCGAGGTGCACGCGCCGCCGGAACTCCGGCCAGGGCTCGAAACCCGCCCCGTCCAGCTGCAACTCGCCCAGGACCCAGAGACGGGTGATGTGCCGGTAGAGATCGAAGTAGGCGCGGCGGGCGTCGCGACCCTCGCCCCGGCTTCGCTCGGCGCGCTCGGCAACCCACTCGTCGGTCTCGGCCAGGCGCGGGATCGAGTACATCACCACCGCGAAGGCGTCGTGCTCGTCCCACCCATCGAGGAAGACCGGCTCGGGCCAGGCCCGGGTGGCCTCGGATTCGAGCGCCTCGGCGGTCTGGCGGTGGCGCTTGCACGGACCGACGTAGACGCTGTCGGGAACCAGACCCTCGGCCGCCCACTGCTCGCCCAGGTGACGGGCCTGACGATAGCCGCGCTCGGAGAGCTGATCGTAGTCGTCGGAGCCGGCCGACGCCTGACCGTGGCGGATCAGGAGGAGGCGGCTCATCTCTCGCGTCCGGGTTGCATGATGCTGTCGTCCGGAAAGAGGGAGCGACGGAATCGGCGCATGCCCTTGAGCCACCGTTCGTAGTCGCCCGATTTGCGCTGGATGTAGTCGGCGACCCGCGGGTGCGGCAGGATCAGGAAGCGCTCGTCCGCGAGACCCTCGATCACCGCGTCGGCCACCGCTGCCGGGGTCAGGACACCGTCGGCCGACGCCGCCTTGGCCGGGCCGTCGTGTTCCTGACCGGCATAAAGGCTGGTGTCGACCGCCTGCGGGCAGACGATGGACACGCCGATCCCCTGCTCGCCGTGGGTGATCGCCAGCGATTCGGCGAAGCCGAGGGCGGCGTGCTTGGTCGTCGAGTAGACGGCGTCGCCGATCTGATTGAGCAGGCCGGCAGCCGACACCGTGTGCAGAAAGTAGCCGCTTCCCCGCTCGAGCATCCCCGGCAGGAGCGCCCGCACCGCCCAGACGTGGGCCATCACGTTGACCCGCCAGGCGAGATCCCACTGGCCGTCGGATTGGGAGGCGGCGGTCCAGCCGGGCTGGTCCGAGAATGCGACGCCGGCGTTCGAGCACATGAGATCGATCGGCCCGAGGCGCTCCTCGGTCGTGGCGATCGCTTGACGCACGCCCGCTTCCGAGGAGACGTCGGCGGCGAAGCCGAGGCCGTCGATCGAGGTCGCGACTTGGGCGACATCCGCTCCGTCGAGGTCGACGACGGCGATACCGGCGGCGCGCTGGCGATGAAAGCGCTCGGCCAGGGCCCGGCCGATGCCGCGCGCTCCTCCGGTGATCAGAACGACCTTGCCTTCGACTCTCATGTTCCTAGGTGGGCGGCCCTACTCGACGACGAACATGGTGACCGTCTCGGCCACCATCGCCGGCTTGCGCTCGCCCTTGATCTCGATCGTCCCCTGGGCCGTGACCAGGATCCGGCCGAGCCGTTCACTCACGCTCAACACCTTCCAGCGCAACCGGATCTCGCTGCCGACCCGGACCGGCCGCGGGAAGCGCACCCTGTTGAGCCCGTAGTTGAAGGCCATCATCACGCCTTCGGGGAGCGGCGCGATCTCCTTCGACAGGTGCGGCAGGAGTGAAAGCGTCAGGAAGCCGTGCGCGACCGTGCCACCGAGCGGTGTCGCCGCCGCCCGTTCCGGATCGACGTGGATGAACTGATGATCGAGGGTCGCGTCGGCGAACCTGTCGACCCGCTCCTGGTCGATCGTCACCCACCGCCCTGGCTCGCTCTCCGAACCGGCCAGCTGCAGAAACTCGGACTTGGGAACCGTAGGCATGAATGCGGTGACAGGATACTCATTTCCTCGCCGATCGACCATCCGCGGAGATGAGTATCCTGTCACCGCATCTCCATCCGCATCCAAGTGGAGATACGTATCCTGTCACCGTATCTTGAGGGCGTCGCGGAGGACCTCCGCCGGGTGGAGGGCCGTGCGGTCTGTGCCGTGCTCGATCTGGTGGCGGCAGCTGAAGCCGGGGGCGACGATCAGGGTATCGGGGCTCGCCGCCTTGACCGCCGGCCAGAGGCGCCGCTCGGCCATCTTGACCGACAGGTAGTAGTGCTCGGTCTCGTAGCCGAACGAGCCGGCCATGCCGCAGCAGCCGGAGTCGATCTCGCGCACCCGGTAGTGCGCGGGTAGGCCGAGGGCGCGGAGTGCTGCGCCGGTTCCGACCAGCGACTTCTGGTGACAGTGCCCGTGGACGAGCACCTTGCGCGGCGCGTCGGTGAACGAGCTCGGACCGATCCGGCCCTCTTCCTGTAGCCGCAGCAGGAGCTCTTCCAGGGTCACGGCGTGCTCGGCCACGCGGACCGCTCTCTCGTCGTCGGGCAGGAGATAGAGATACTCGTCGCGCAGGGTGAGGATGCAGCTCGGCTCGAGGCCGACGATCGGGACACCCGCTTCGGCGAGCGGCGCCAATCGCTCGACCGTCTCGCGAGCGGCCGCCCGTGCCTCGCCGACCAGCCCCTTGGAGATCTGGGGCCTGCCGCAGCATCGATGCCCGGTCAGCTCGACCGCACAGCCGGCCGCCTCGAGCAGCTCGACCGCGGCCCGGGCGACGTGCGGATGGTGAAAGGTATTGAAGGTGTCGTTGAAGAGCGCGACCCGCGGCGGGCCCTGGTCGTCGCCGCTCCGCGGTTGCGGCTCGTGCCGCGAGAACCAGTGATCGAACGGGTGGCGGGCGAACGGAGGCAGGCCGCGGCGCTTGCTGATGCCGATCCGATCGAGAATCCCCCGCACCGCGCCGCTGCCGAGGATCGCGTTGGCGAGGGGCGCCGTCGCGCCGCTCCCGAACCGTGCCAGCCCGGCGGCGTTGCCGAACAGGCGGCTGCGCAGCCTGACGCCGTGGACGGCGTTGTAGCGCGCCAGGAACTCGAACTTGATCTTGGCCATGTCGACCGACGACGGGCACTCCGCTTTGCATCCCTTGCACTCGACGCACAGGTCCATCACCTCGTGCATCCGGCGGCTGGTCAGCTCTTCCGGCGGCAGCAGCCCGGAGATCGCGGCGCGCAGAGCATTGGCCCGGCCACGGGTGCTGTGCTCCTCGTCCCGCGTGACCATGAAGCTCGGGCACATCGTGCCGCTGTCCTTGCGGCAGACGCCGGCGCCGTTGCACATCTCGATCGCTCGACCGAAGCCCTGGTCGGCGCTGAAGTCGAGATGGGTCTCGAGCTCGAGCGCTCGGTAGCTCTCGCCCAGCCGTAGGTTCTCGGTCATCGCCGGGGCGTCGACGATGTTGCCCGGGTTGAGCAGGTCGTCACGGTCGAAGATCTCCTTGACCTGTCGGTAGAGCGCGTACAGCTCCGGTCCGAAGAAACGCTCGTTGACCCAGCTGCGCGCCCGGCCGTCGCCGTGCTCGCTCGAGAGCGCCCCGCCGTAGCCGTGCAGGAGCTCGACAGTGAACTCCAGGATCTGCGGCAGCTTGGCCACCTCGGACGCCAGCTTGGCGTTGATCAGCGGGCGGATGTGGATACAGCCGGCGCTGGCGTGCGCGTAGTAGGCGACCTCGGTCCCCAGCTCGTTGCAGAACGCCTCGATCTTGCGCACGTACTCGGCCAGGTGCTCGACCGGCACGGCGGCGTCCTCGATGAACGGAATCGGCTTGTGGTCGCCCTTGATGCTCATCAGCAGACCGAGCGCCACCTTGCGCACGGCCCAGACGTCTCTCTGCGCGCCCGGGTCGAGCACCGGCACGAGGCCGCTCGCCGGCACGTGGGCGCGCTTGAGGATGCCGCCCAGGCGATCGATCCGGCCGCGCAGGCCGATCTCGTTCTTGGCGTGGAACTCGGTGATCAGGAGACAGTTCGGATCTCCGTCGACGAAGGTGTCGAGCAACCGCGAGTACTTCGGGACGCTGCGGCAGAGGGTGAGTCCCATGTGGTCGAGCAGCTCGACCGCCGACGGCTCGGCCTCGAGCACCGTCGGCACCGCCGCGAGCGCTTGGTCGAGGTTCGCGAAGTGCAGCAGGGCCAGGCCGGTGTGCTCGGGCAGCGGCACCAGATTGAGGGTCACGTCCTCGATCACCGCCAGGGTCCCCTCGCCACCGCAGACCAGGCGCGCCAGGTTGAACCGCGGATCCCGCGGGTAGTTGAACGAAGCGCCGTCGACGAAGCGGTCGAGGTTGTAGCCGCCGCAGCGCCGCCAGTGACGGGGCGTGGCGGCGCGAATGATCTCCTGATTCGCCCGGTCGGCGATCAGGGCGCCCATCCGCCGGTAGATCTCGCCTTCGAGCCCGCCGCGCCGCCCGCGCTCGCCGACCTGCTCCCGATCGACCGGGCCGAGACGCGCCCGGCTGCCGTCGGCGAGCACGACGTTCATCTCGAGCACGTGGTCGGCGCTCATGCCGTAGAGGATCGAGTGCGCCCCGGTCGAGTTGTTCGACACGATGCCGCCGATCGCCGCCCGGTCGCTGCTGGCGGGATCGGGGCCGAATTGCAGACCGTGCGCGCGCAGTCGACGGTTGAGCCGGTCGAGCACGATCCCCGGCTCGACCCGGACCCGCTGCGCCTCGGGATCGATCTCGATCACCCGATCGAGATGCCGCGACATGTCGATCACCAGCGCTTCGTTGACCGCCTGGCCGGCCAGGCTCGAGCCCGAGGCGCGCGCCAGCAGCGGCAGCTGGTGAGCCGCCGCGACCTCGACCGCCGCATGGACGTCCTCCAGGGTGCGCGGCAAGAGGACGGCGTACGGCTCGACCTGGTAGATGCTGGCGTCGGTGCTGTAGAGGACGCGGCTGTAGTCGTCGGTGCGCAGGTCGCACTGCACGCGGCCCTCGAGCTCCGCCAGCGCCGCACGAACCGATGCCGGGAGGGGACGCACGATCTAGAACAGCCGGTCGATCCGGCTGAGCGTCGCCGCCTGGTGGGCGACGCTGGCGCTCGCCCGTACGCCGTCGATCAGGCGGGCGAACCGCTCGTCGGTGGTACGGCCGGCCCGGTACCGATAGTAGATCTGCTGGATGATGACCGCGATCTTGAACAGGCCGAAGACGTAGTAGAAGGTGAGGTCGCCGAGATCGGCGCCGCTGGCGGCAGCGTAACGCTCGGCCACTTCGCGCCGCGACAGGTTGCCCGGCGCCGTCGTCGGGCTGAGTTGCAGGGCACGCAGCGCGGGCGGGTCGTCGGGATCTACCCAGTAGCCGAGTGACGTGCCGAGGTCCATCAGCGGGTCGCCCAGGGTGGCCATCTCCCAGTCGAGAACGGCCACCACGCGACCCAGATCGTCGGGGTCGAGGACCAGGTTGTCGTACTTGAAGTCGTTGTGAACCAGGGCGGCTCTCGACCGTTCTGGAAGATGCCGGTCGAGCCAGCCCGCGATCTTCTCCATCTCCGGAATGTCGTCGGTCCGCGCAGTGCCGTAGCGCGTCGTCCAGCCCTCGACCTGACGCCGCGAGTAGCCCTCCGGGCGTCCGAGCTCACCGAGCCCGGCGGCCTCGTAGTCGACCGCATGGAGCTCGACCAGGGTATCGACCAGCGCCTCGGCGATCCGCCGCATCTCGCCGGCCAGCGGGTAGTCCACCTCGGCCATGCGCGGGCGGAGGATCACGCCCGCGACCCGCTCCATCAGGTAGAACGGGGTGCCCAGCACCTCCGGGTCATCGCAGTACGCGAGCGGCCGCGGCACCTTCGGATAGACCTCGACCAACGCCGAGAGCACCCGGAACTCACGTCCCATGTCGTGAGCGGAGCGGACGTCCGATCCAAAGGGCGGCCGCCGCAGTACCAGCTCGTTCTCGCCGGCGCGGATCAGATAGGTGAGATTCGAGAATCCGGCCGGAAACTGCTCGATCTCGAGCGGGCCGTCGAGCTGCGCGAGCACGCCGGACAGGTACCTCCGGAGCGTTCCGGCGTCCAGCTCCTCACCCGCACGCACGGCTTGCGGCCGATCCAGCTCGGCTCCCGACATCTCGGTGACAGGATACTCAATTGCTCCGCAGGCGCGGTTCCGGCCCTGCAATTGAGTATCCTGTTCATCCACCCATGGACTTCGAGCCGAGCCCCCGCCTCCGCGACCTGCTGGCCACGATCGACGAGCTCGTCTCCGCGGAGCTCGTGCCGCTCGAGCCGGACTTCCTCTCGAGACCGTTCACCGAGCTCCTGCCGGTGCTCGAGGAGAAGCGAGCGATGGTGCGCGAGCTGGGGCTCTGGGCGCCCGGGCACCCCGAAGAGCTGGGTGGCCTCGGACTCGACCTGATCGACCTGGGACTGCTATCCGAGGCGGTCGGGCGCACACCCATCGGTCACTACGTCTTCGGCATGCACGCCCCCGACGCCGGCAACGTCGAAGTGCTGCATCGGCACGGCACCGAGGAACAGAAAGAGCGCTGGCTGAGGCCGCTGGTCGAAGGCACGATCCGGAGCTGCTTTTCGATGGTCGAGCCGAACATGCCCGGCTCGAATCCGGTGATGCTCGAGACCACGGCGATCCACGATGGCGACGACTACGTCATCAATGGCCGCAAGTGGTTCACGACCGCTGCCGACGGCGCGACGTTCGCGATCGTCATGGCGGTGACCGATCCCGACGCCGATCCGCACCGCCGCGCGAGCATGATCCTGGTGCCGACCGCCACGCCCGGCTTCGAGCTGGTGCGCAACATCCCGGTGATGGGCCACACCGGTTCCGACTTCTTCAGCCACGGCGAGATCGTCTACGAGGACTGCCGGGTGCCCCGCCCGCATCTGCTCGGCGCCGAGGGCGACGGCTTCGTGATCGCCCAGGAGCGCCTCGGACCGGGCAGGATCCACCACTGCATGCGCTGGCTGGGGATCTGCGGACGCGCCCACGACCTGATGTGCGAGCGCGCGCTGTCGAGAGCCATCGCTCCCGGACGCACCCTGGCCGATCAGCAGATCGTCCAGTCCTGGATCGCCGAGTCACACGCCGAGATCGAGGCCGCGCGTCTGCTCACCCTGCAGACCGCCTGGAAGATCGCGAGCTCGGGCTGGCGCCAATGCCGCCAGGACATATCGGCGATCAAGTTCCTGGTCGCCGGGACCCTCCAACGGGTGATCGATCGAGCCCTGCAGGTCCACGGCGCCCTGGGCATGACCGACGACACCCTGCTCGCCTTCTACTTCCGCGAGGAGCGTGCCGCGCGGATCTACGACGGCCCCGACGAGGTGCACAAGATCTCTCTGGCGCGCCGGATCCTCAAAGAGAAGAGCCGCGGCTAGCCCACGCGGCTACTTCTGGTCCCGGATGTCCGTGCCGTCCTCGCAGAGCGCCTTGAAGTTCTTCATGAACATCAGGTTCTGCTTGCGGAAGAAGTTCGGAAAGAACATCCCCATCAGCTTCATCACCACGCCGTCCAACTCATAGGTGCAGGTGCTCTGCCACCGGGTGCGTTCGGGGCCGAGCTCGATGAAGCGGTTGTCGAGGGTGTTGCGACCACCCTTCCATTCGTAGGTGCCGTTGAACACGTCCGGAGGATTCCGCTCGGTGACGGTCTCGATCAGCTCGACCCGGTGCTTGCCGTTCAGGTAGACCAGCTTCGACTTCGAGCCGGGCTCGCCCGGCTCGCCGCTCAGACGCTCGAAGCTCTGCAGCCCCGGTTGCCACTTGGGCATGTTGTCCGAGTCGTCGAACAGCTCGATCACCGTCGCGCGTGGTAGGTCTATGTCGATCTCGATCGTGTACGGCTTCATCGCTCCGGCTCCTTCAAGGCTGTGAGTGCGTCCTCCAAGAGGACCCCGTTCGTGGCCAGGGCCTCGGGGGCGAGGTGGGTCGGATCGCCGGTCCAGTCGGTGAATGTGCCGCCGGCGGCGGTGACCACCGCACACGGGGCCGCCGTGTCCCAGACGCTCATGATCGGCTCCACCACCAGATCGACCCGACCGGTTGCCAGCAGCAGGAAGGCGTAGGCGTCGGCCCAACCACGATCGGTCTGGCAGGCGTCGCGCAGCCTGCGATAGGCGCGCTCGCGGCCGTAACGGGCCAGGAGCTCGGTGCTGGTGGCCGAGAGCCGCGCCGTGGACAGGCTCGCGACCTCGGAGACCCGCGCCGGACCGCCGTTCCAGTGCGCGCCGAGCCCCGACGCGCCATAGACGATCTCGTCGAGAGCGGGTGCGTAGATGACCCCCAGCACCATCTCGCCTCGCCACTCGAGACCGACCAGGTTGGTGTAGAGCGGCACCCCGGAGATGAACGAGAACGTGCCGTCGATCGGATCGAGAATCCAGCGCGCCGGCTCGGAGCCGGTCTGCTCGCCGAACTCCTCGCCGAGGATGCCGTGACTCGGGCACGTCCGGGCGATGCGCTCGCGCAGTAGCTCCTCGGCGCGGCGATCGGCGATCGTCACCGGGCTCTCGTCCGCCTTGATCTCGACCTCGGGGTTCTGCTGGAAGTAGCCGAGCGTCAGCCTCCCGGCCTCCCGGGTCGCATCGACGGCGAACTCGACCAGCTCTCCCAGCTCTTCCGGCGTCATTCCCTGCTCCACCCGATCCCCGGAGCCGCCAAACGATGGCGTGGCGCGGACGGCGCGGGGCGGGAGTGCATTATGCCCGCTCGCCGGTGCGGACCGCGCGACGCCGGCGACCCTCCGCGACTGCTGTAAGGTTTTGCGCGCGCCCGAGACTGTCTCCGAGGAAGGCCGGGAGCGGCCGCACCAGGGAGACACCCACTGAGCACCGCAGCCGATTCCACCGTCCGTCCCGAGAGCTGGGGCAAGAAGTCCGAGTCCGTGATCTGGGTCGATCGAGAACGCGAAGAGATGTTCCGGACGCTCCTGGGTGAGTACGGCGGCGCTCTGCGCCGCGTGGCCGCGACCTACGAGGCCGATCCCACGCTGCGCGAGGACCTCTTCCAGGAAACCTGCCTGGCGATCTGGAAGGCGCTGCCCAAGTTCCGGGGCGAGTCGACGCCGCGCACGTTTCTCTTCCGCATCGCCCACAACCGCGGGCTGAGCCACGGCTGGAAGGAGGGCCGGCTGCCCGGGCCGCTCGACGAGCCCGAGACGGTGGTCGACGCCACTCCGTCACCCGAGGCCGCCGCGGATCGCTCGCAGCAGCGTGCCCGCCTGCAGGAGGCGGTCCGGCAGTTGCCGGTCGGAGCGCGCCAGGTTTTGACCCTGCGACTCGAGGGTCTCACCTTCAGGGAGATCGCCGAGGTGACCGGCCTGACCGAGAACAACGTGACGGTGCGCGCGAGTCGGGCGCGCAAAGCGCTCAAGAAGATACTGGAGAGCTCAGACAGATGAACGACGAGCTGAAGGATTTCGAGAGCTGGAGCGCCGACTGGCAGTCGGTCTCCGAGGAGGCCCCGGTTTCGATCCAGGGGATTCGCCGACGGGTGCGACGCTACACCTGGTACGCGGCCCTCGGATGGGCAATCAATCTGGTGTTGCTCACCGTGGTGACGATCTTCGCCTGGCACGACGGACGGCCACCGATCATCGCGGGGGCGATCGCCGTCTGGGGCTTCGTGGCCGTCGCGACGGTGTTCGATCTGCGCTACCGGCGGGGCACCTGGCAGGCCTCGGGTGACACCACCGAGGACTTCGTCGATCTGGCGCGTCGCCAGGTTGTGGCCAAGCTGAAAGGGCTCCGATTCGGCTGGTATCTCCTAGCTGGCGAGGCGCTCTTCTTCCTCTTCTGGATCCCGTGGGTGGTGAGCGGCAAGCCCGATTCGACGCCGGCGAAGTACCTCCTCGCCTTCGGCTACATGACGGCGATGCTGGTCGCCTTCGGCATCGGCCTGTCGTGGCTGATCCGGCGCACGAAATGCAGGCTCGCACGGCTCGACCATGTGCGGCGAGGGCTCGAGCGGCTCGATCGAGCGGCCTGACACGAGCGTCTAGACGCCCGAGCGGATGTGCATCACCTCGCCGTCCTGGGTGATGTAGTCGCGTCCCTCGAGCCGCAGGATGCCCTCCTCTCGGCAGGCCGCGAGGCTCTTCAGGCGCACCAGGTCGTCCCAGCGCACCACCTCCGCGCGGATGAAGCCGCGCTCGAGGTCGGAGTGGATCGAGCCCGCCGCCACCTTCGCCGTCGTCCCCTGCCGGATCGTCCAGGCCCGTACCTCGTCCTCACCGACGGTGAAGAACGAGATCAGTCCGAGAAGCTGATAGCTGGCACGGATGATCCGGTCGACACTCGGCTCCTCGACGCCGAGATCCTGCAGGAACTCGGTCTGCTCCTCGTCGCTCAGGGCCGCGATCTCGGCCTCGATCGGCGCGCTGATCACGATGGTCGAGACACCGGCGCGCGAGGTCGGTGGCTCGGCGAGCCCGCCCGCCAGCTGTCCCTCGTCGACGTTGAGCGCTATCAGCATCGGCTTCGCCGAGAGCAGCTGAAAGCCGCGCAGCCGCTTCTCGTCCTCGCTCCCGAGCTCGATCTCCCGCAGCGGCGTCTCGCCGTCGAGCGCCGGCAGGATCACCATCTCTAGCAGCTCCTGCTCCCGAGTCTCGTCCGGGGTCAGGCCTCGCTTGCGCGACTTCTCCAGGCGCTCGAGCCGCCGGCTGACCAGCTCGTGGTCGGCCAGGATCAGCTCCAGATCCAGGTTCTCGATGTCACGCTGGGGATCGACGCTGCCGTCGGGATGGAGCAGCTCTGGATCTTCGAACGCCCGCACCACGTGGATCAGAGCGTCGACCTCGCGCAGGCTCGGCAGGTCGAGGCTTTCGGCCCCCTCGCCCTTCTTGACCCCTGGAATGTCGACGTAGGTGACCGTCGCCGGAATGAACTTCTTCGGGTTGAACAGCTCGCGCAGCTGCACCAGGCGGTCGTCCGGCACGTTGGCGACACCGACGTGGGTCTTCTTCGACGTCGCGTACTTGTCCGTCTGTTGACTCGAATGCGTCAACAGATTGAAGAGGGTCGTCTTGCCCGCCTTGGTGAAACCCAGGATCCCGACCTGCATGAGCGCGAAAATTCTATCGCCGGACGGCGTCAGTCGACGATCCCGCGCGCCTGCAGGAAACCGAGCATCAGCTCCCAGAGCAGCTCCTTGCGGTCGACCAGGCGGTGATCGCCGTCCTCGAACAGACGCATCTCGACCCCCACTCCCTGGCAGCGGTCGGCCAGCTCCCGGACGTCCTCCCACGCGACCTGATCGTCGAGCTTGCCCTGGAGCAGGAGCGACGGGGTCGAGAGCTCCTCGGCCAGCGCCTCGTTCGGGTGGGCACGCAGGTCCTCCACGAAGCCCCAACCGAGATCCCAGGTGCCGAGCTCGTTGGCGACCTCGAAGACGCCTTCCCGCTCCCAGCGCGCGAGTCCGTCCTCACCCGACCAGCGGAGGAACGCCTTCTCGATGCCGACCGCCGGGGCGATATAGAGGCCGGCCGCCACGTCCAGGGGATGGCGCGCCGAGTACCACAGCCCCGAGAGCCCGCCCATCGAAGAGCCGAGCAGGATCACCCGCCGCTCGCCCTGCTCCGCCATCACCCGGTGAGCGAGCGCGATGTCCGCCAAGTTGCGCGACAGGCACAGGTCACGCATGCCACCACCAGACGCTCCGTGGCCCTGGAAGTCGAGCGACCAGATGCTGAATCCCGCGGCGGTCGCCCGAGTGCGAAAGAAGTCCGCCTTCTCTCCGCTCTGACTCGATCCGAAACCGTGGAGGTAGAGAATGCTCGGCACCGCTCCGCGAGCGGCCTCCGGGCGCGTCACCGTGATCTCGAGGTGAGAGGTCTCGTGGCCCGGCTCTCCGATCGGGATACGCATCGGGCCCTTATACCACCCGAGCCGGCATGACAGAATCCCGCTCCGAGCTTCGATGCCCGAAGCTCTTCCTGGCCGCCGGACCGGCGGAGAGAGGAGCCGTTCCGTGCGCGCTACCATCCAGACCGACAAGGGCTCGATCGAGCTCGAGCTGCATGCCGACAAGACCCCGCTGACGGTCGCCAACTTCGTCAATCTCGCTCAGCGTGGCTTCTACGACGGCGTCAGCTTCCATCGCGTGATCGCCAACTTCATGATTCAGGGCGGCGACCCGACCGGCACCGGCGCGGGCGGCCCCGGCTACCGCTTCGAGGACGAGTTCGACCCCTCGCTCCGCCACGACGGCCCCGGGGTGTTGTCGATGGCCAACGCCGGCCCGGGCACCAACGGCAGCCAGTTCTTCATCACCCACGTCGCGACCCCCCACCTGGACGACAACCACTCGGTGTTCGGCCGGGTCACCTCGGGCCAGGACGTGGTCGACGCGATCGGCCAGGGCGATCGGATCCAGACGGTCTCGATCGAGGGCGACACGGCGGAGCTACTCGAAGGCCAACAGGATCGGGTCGCCGAGTGGAATCGGGTCCTGGACGCCGGGGCGTAGACGCTTTCCGAGCCCGGCAGTGCCGTTTCGACGTGCACCCGACCGAACTCTGTCGGGGCGCTTCGCGTATCCCCCTGGAATAAGGTCGGAGTCCAGGAATCATGAAGAAGAGCTCTCTATGGCCGCTCCTCGGCACCCTCACCGCCATCGCCATCACGGCGACGATGGACGCCACCGGCTACACGGCGTTCAGCGCCCTGCCGCTCGCGCCCCTGCTGGCGCTGCTCTGGTACGCCCAGCGGATGTCCCGGGTCGAGGTCGGGTTCACCTGGGGGCGTCGGGGCGACTATGTGCCGGCCGTCCTCTATCCGCTGGTCGTGATCGGCGCAGCGACCCTGGCCGCCGCGATCGGCGGCGCGATCGATACCAGCGACACGAACTGGCAGCACTTCTGGATCAATCTGCTCGCCGGTGGGCTCTCCACCATCCTGGGCGCGCTGATCACCGAGGAGGGCTTCTTCCGGGGCTGGCTCTGGGCAGCGCTGCGGCGGATCGGATGCAGCAATCCGAGGACCCTGGTGGCGACCAGTGTCGCGTTCACGATCTGGCATCTGTCGGCGGTGGTGCTCCCTACCGGCTACGATCTCCCGCCCGCGCAGCTGCCTATCTACCTGGTCAACGCCACCCTCCTGGGTCTCATCTGGGGCATGTTGCGACTCGGCTCCGGCTCGGTCATCGTCGCCAGTGTCTCGCACGGGATCTGGAACGGCATGGCCTACGCTCTGTTCGCCTTCGGCACCAAGACCGGCGCCCTCGGCGTCGCGGACGTCTGGATCTACGGCCCGGAGCGGGGTCTGATCGGCATCCTGCTCAACTCCCTGTACGCGGCCCTGCTTTGGCGCTGGGTGCGGGCTCGACAGACGTAGGAACCACTTTCCTGCTACCATGGGCTCCGCATGGTGACGGCGAGGTCCGAGGGAAGACCCCCTCGCGGTCGCCGGCGCAAACGACCTCGGAGACCGCGAACTCCAGGCGCCGCGACCCAACCGATCCCGCTTCATCGGCGTAGTAGCTCGCACTTCGCGGAAGAGGACCGTCAGAGCGGTGAAGCTCTCTGGCGCGAAGACTTCGTAGAGCTACAGGTCGATGACAGCCGCGCCCGGGCCAAGGTAGGCGGCCCCCAGGGTGGGGTGCATCAAGTCGGCCTCGACTGGCGTTTGGTGCCGAACAAGCGGACTCTCCACGCCTATTGTGACTGCGAGCGCTTCCAGGGCGGCACGGCGTGCAGCCATCTGTGGGCGACACTGCTGGCACTCGGCGTCAGCGGCCCCGAGCATCAGCCGGCCGGGAAGGACCGCGTCGGCCTGCGCAAGAGCCGCGCCGATTCGCCCGAGGAGTTCGAGCACAGCCTGGACAACGGCACCGCCCTGGACAAGAAGCCGAGGCGTCGGGGGTCGAAGCGCTCGGGCCGCAGGAAGGCACGAGGACACCGTCGCGGCGAAGACCCGCTCGAGGCCTGGCGAGGGCAGCTGACCTCGATTCGCGAGGCGGTTGCGCCGCATGATCCGCGCGGGCGGGAAGCGACCGAGACCACGGCCGAGCGCGATGCGAGCCGGTTCCGCTTCCTGATCAACACGACGGCGACCCAGCGCGACGGGGGGCTGGTGCTCGACGTGTTCGCGGCCCGCCCAGGGTCGTCGAAGTCGGCTCCCAAGCTGCAGAAGGCGGGGATCGACGCCGACGAGTTGACCGACCTCCTGCGGACGGTCGTGCCCGAGGAAGTCGAGCTCGGTGCGCTGCCGCTGCTCACCGTCCTGCCGCCGGACCCGCCCGGCAGAGCCGCTCGGCAGCGGGGCAGGCGGCGGGCGACGGCGACGCGGGCCGAGCCGGTACGGCGTTTCCGCCTGCCGCCGCAACTGTACGAAACGGTCGTCCCGGCTCTGACCGCCGCGGGGATGCTCGGGTGGTGGGACGGTCGCCCCCGGGCGGCGCGCCATATCCTGACCTGGGACGACGGACCGCCATGGAAGCTGGCCCTCCGCCTGGACAACGGCGCGCAACAGGCGCGGATCGCCGGCAGCCTGGTGCGGGAGGGAGACCGGATCTCCGTCGTCGAGCCCGAGCTGGTGGTCGGCTCCGCCAACGGCGCCTCGACCAGCGCCTTTCTCCTGTTCAAGAACACCCTGGCCCGGTTCGAGATCCGAGGCCCGACCGACGTCGTGTGGATCCAGGCGTTGCGCGAGCAGGGCGAGATCGTGGTGCCGGACGAGGATCTCGGCGAGGCGTTCGCGACTCTGGTCGAGATCCCCGGGCTGCCTCGAATCGACGGCCCGCAAGAGTTCCAGCTGACCGAGGAGCAGTCCGAGCTCCAGCCGCGCCTGGTGCTCGAATCCGAGGGCGCCGGTGTGCTGCCAAACGCGCCACTGCTGGCGACCCAGTCGTTCATCTATGGCTCGCTCGAGGTCCGCGCCGAGGACCCCCACCCGTCGGTCATCGATTGGCAGACGCTCACCTTCGTGCAGCGCGATCTGGAGGGAGAGCATGCGGCTCTGCTCCGACTGCTTGAAGCCGGGGCGCGTCCGATGCCCGCCGGCGGCGACCACGCACTCCAGGTCGCCCAGCCCGATCTGCCGAACGTCGTCGAGCCACTCCTGGCCGAGGGCTGGCTGGTCGAGGTGCGCGGAACCACTCTCAGCCTGCCCGACCCGCCGGCGATGCGAGTCGAGAAGAAGACCGACTGGTTCGAGGTGAGCGGTGGCACGGACTTCCAGGGCAACCGCGTCGAGCTCAAGGAGATCCTCGACGCGATCTCGAAGGGCGACCGGTTCATCGAGCTCGACGACGGCTCGCACGGCCTGCTGCCCGAGGCCTGGATCGAGAACTTCGACTCCCTCTCGAAGCTGGCCCAGGACGACGAGGAAGGCAAGCTGAAATTCCTGGCCTCCCAGGCGATGTTGGTCGATGTCCTGTTGAGCGCCATGCCGCCGGCCGATGTCGACGGCTCGTTCACGCGCCTGCGCGAGAAGCTCGGCTCGTTCGAGAGCATCAAGCCGAAGAAGGAGCCACGCGGTTTCAACGGCACTCTCCGGGCCTATCAGCGAGAGGGCCTCGCCTGGCTCGACTTCCTGCGCGAGTTCGGCCTCGGCGGAGTGCTCGCGGACGACATGGGCCTCGGCAAGACGGTCCAGGTGCTGGCGCTCCTACGCGCCAACCGAACGAAGTCGAAGACCACCGGGTTGCCCACCCTGGTGCTCGCACCGCGCAGTCTGGTCTACAACTGGATCGACGAGGCGGCCCGGTTCACACCGACGCTGAAGGTGGTCGAGTACCGCGGGTCGGGACGCGACGCGCTGCGCGAGAAGTTCTCCGACTTCGACATCATCGTCACGACCTATGGCACCCTCCGTCGCGACGTCGACTTCTTGGCCACCGTCGAGTTCGACACCCTGGTTCTCGACGAGGCGCAGGCGATCAAGAACCGTGACTCGCTCGGCGCCAAGGCGTGCCGTCTGCTCAGGGCGCGGCATCGTCTGGCTCTGACCGGCACCCCGATCGAGAACCACCTGGGCGAGCTCGGCTCGATCTTCGAGATCCTCAACCCCGGCCTGCTCGGTAACCTGCCCCGCCTCGAGATCCTCAGCGCCAGCCGCACCGCCAGCGAGCAGGAGCTGAAGCTCGTCGCCGACGGCCTGCGGCCGTTCATCCTCCGGCGTACCAAGGCCGAGGTGCTCAAGGACCTGCCGCCCAAGACCGAGCAGATTCTTTACTGCTCGCTGCACGAGCCGCAGCAGGAGCTCTACGACAAGCTGCGGCTCGCCTACCAGGCGTCCCTGTTGGGCGAGGTCGAGGGCGCCAAACAGCAGGGCTCGGCGATCCAGGTGCTCGAGGCGCTGCTGCGCCTGCGCCAGGTTGCCTGCCATCCGGGGCTAGTCGATCCGGACTGGGAGGAGGCGGGCAGCGCCAAGCTCGACATCCTCTACGACCAGGTCGCCGAGGTTCTCGACGAGGGCCACAAGGTGATCGTCTTCTCGCAGTTCACCAAGCTGCTCGCCTACGTCCGCGAGAGCCTCGACGAGCGCGGCGTGACCTATGCGTATCTCGACGGTCAGACACGCGATCGAGGCGCCGTGGTCGAGCGCTTCCAGACCGACCCGGAGACCAACCTCTTCCTGATCAGTCTCAAAGCGGGCGGGCTCGGCCTCAACCTGACGGCGGCGGGCTACGTCTTCCTGCTCGACCCCTGGTGGAACCCGGCGGTCGAGGCGCAGGCGATCGACCGCGCGCACCGGATCGGCCAGACTCAGCCGGTGTTCGCCTACCGGATGATCGCGCGCGACACGGTCGAGGAGAAGATCCTCGACCTGCAGACCTCGAAGCGGAAGCTGGTCGAGGCGGTGCTCGGCGGCGAGGAGCAGTCGATGCCCAGCCTGACCGCCGAGGACCTCCGCATGCTGCTCAGCTGATCTCTCCCTGCTCCAGGAGCTCGAGCGCCGCGATGACGCTGGCGTGATCGGCAGCGAGTACCAGGCCGTCGCCCTCGGCGAAGACCAGGTCCGCGGCCGGGTGGGCCAGTACTTGGTCGCCGCGGATGATGCCGAGCACGGTCGCGCCGGTCCGCCGCCGCAGATCGAGCTCGCGCAGTGTCTTGCCGCAAGCCGTATGGCCGGGCTGCAGGACGAAGGTCTCGGCGGTGCCGGCGGTCAGCACATCGAGCATGGTCTCGGTCAAGCGCGCTCGCGGCCGGGCAGCGAGCAGAGCTTCGTATTGATGATCCTTGAGCAGGCCGACTGCCGATCGGATCACCTGCTTCGGGAGCCCGAAGCTCTCTAGCACCTGCTGTGTCAGCGCCACCGAGGCCTCCAGGTCCTCGGCCACCACCTCGTCGGCGCCGAGACGCAGCAGCTCCTGCATCTCGGCCGGGTTGTCCGCGCGCACGATGAGCTGGATCGCCGGCTGCAGCTCCCGCGCCACCCGAACCGCCCGCCGGGTCGCGTCCCTGTCCGACAGGGCCAACACGAGCACCTGTGCTTCGGGTACGCCGGCAGTGATCTGGATATCGCGCCGCGAGACATCGCCCAGGAGCACCGAGTCCCCTTTGGAGCGCATCTCGCGGACGACCGCCACGTCGATGTCGACCAACTCGAAGTGCTTGCCCGCCTGCCTCAGGACCCGGGCGATGTGACGCCCGTTCAGGCCGCAGCCAGCGATCACCGTATGGCCGCGGCGGTGGGCGTGACGCTCGATCCACTGCCGCTCGTCGGCCGGCTCGAGCAGCTCGAGAAGTGGGCCCGCCGCCGCCAGCATCAGAGGTGTCGCCAGCATCGAGAGGACACTGCTGGCGATCAGCAGCGCATAGACGTCGGCGGAGACCAGGCTCTCTGCGGTGCCCACCTGCAGAAGAACGAACGCGAACTCGCCGATCTGGCTCATGGCCAACGCGCTCAGCACGGCAGGACGGGTCGAATAGCCGAGCAGGCGGGCGGCACCGAAGATGATCAGTGCCTTGCCGAAGACGATGGCGGCGGTGAGCGCGGCGATCTGCACGACATGGATCTGCAAGAAGGCGATCGGCAGGAGCATGCCGATCGAGGTGAAGAAGACGCTGGCGAAGAGGTCCTTGAACGGGGCCACCTCCGCCTGGATCTGATAGCGGAGATCCGAGTCGGCCAGCGCCACTCCGGCCAGAAAGCCGCCCAGTGCCATCGACAGACCGAGCTCGTGCGTCAGCAGCGCCGCGCCGAGGCAGACAAAGAGAGCGGCCAGGATCAAGAGCTCGTGAATGCCCGACTCGGCCAGCCGGCCGAGGAGCCGCGGCATCACCAGGCGGGCGACGATGAACACCGCCGCCACGACCAGGAGACCCTTGCCGGAGCGCACCAACGTCGCGAGCAGGTCGGACCCCCCAGCCACCCCACTGCTGCTCGCCAGCAACGGCACCGCGAGCAGCATCGGCACGATCAAGATGTCCTGGAAGAGCAGCATGGCCAGCGACAGGCGGCCGTGAGGCGAGGTGCTCTCGCGGCGGTCGGCGTGGAGCTTGATGACGATCGCGGTGCTCGACAGGGTCACCACGAACCCGCAGAAGACCGCCAGTGGCCAGCTGGCTCCGAGAAACAGTGCCGTGACCGTCCCGAGGCCTGCCGTGACCAGGCTCTGGGTGAGGCCGCCGAGCACGAAGACCCGCCCGAGGTGGCGGAGCTCGGTCGTCGACAGCTCCAGCCCGATGACGAACAGCATCAGGACGACCGCGAGCTCGGCGAAGGACTCGCTATGCGCCGCCTCGGGTACCAGCCCGAGACCGGACGGGCCGATCAACACGCCGGTGAGCAGAAACCCGATGATGGCTGGAATCCGTAGCCGGTAGCTGACCGACAGAACCACCAGCGCGGCACCGATGACGACAACCAGCTCTACCAGAACGGCGAACATCGCTCAGGGCACCACGAACAGCCAGGCGATGTAGACGGCGTAGAGAAGCACGAGCATCACGCCTTCCCAGCGAGCCACTCGCTTGCCGGTCATCATCAGGAGCCAGACGAGCACGCTGAAGAAGAGCATCACCGCGAGGTCGATCTCGGCCGACGAGGCGTCGATCCGCAGCGGCCGCATCATGACGGCGGCGCCGAGGATGAAGAGCACGTTGAAGACGTTCGAGCCGATCAGGTTGCCGAGGATGATGTCTCCTTCGCGCTTGGCCGCGGCCACCAGGGTGCCGGCGAGCTCGGGCAGGCTGGTGCCGAACGCCACCAGGGTCAGGCCGATGACACGCTCGCCGATCCCGAACGCGCGAGCCAGCCCCACGGCGCCGACGATCAGCGCCTTGGCTCCCAGAGTGAGCGCAGCGATCCCGATGACGATCAGGCCGAGGAGCCAGCCGGTACCGCGAACCGGCTTCATCGCGTATTCGCTGTCGAACGCTTTTCGGGTCTCGGGCCGCTCCTTCTCGGTATTGAACTGCACCGACAGGAAGACGGCGAGCAGGAACAGCAGGACGAACGCTTCGATCCGGCCGATCTTGCCGTCCCAAGCAAACCACATCATCAGGAGGCTCGACGCCGCCATGAACGGCACCTCCCGGCGCAGGAACCGCGCCTGCACGCGCAGCGCATGGACCATCGCTCCCAGGCCAAGCACCAGGCCGAGGTTGGCGATGTTCGAGCCGACGACGTTGCCGAAGGCGACCTCGGGCGCGCCCTGGAGAGACGCCGCCAGGGTCGCGGCGAGCTCGGGGGTCGAGGTCCCGAGGGCTACGACGGTCAGACCGATCACCAGCGGCTGGACGCCGAAACGGACCGCGAGCTGCCTGGACCCCTCGACCAGCGCCTCCCCTCCGCCGTACAGAAGGAGGACTCCGACCACGATCCAGAGCGCGTCGATCACGGAGCGAGTCTAGCGGTCTCGGGCGATCTGGGAGTGCCTAGGGTGACCGAACACTGTCCGATGGGACCGCGTCGTGCAGCCAGCCCGCCGCGGCGGAGATGCTCTGCGGCTCGAGGAACTCGAGGACTCCATGGTAGCCGAGGTTGCGGCCGAAGCCGCTCTGCTTGACGCCTCCGAACGGCGCCCGGCCGTCCTGAGCCATCGGACCGTGGGCGTTCAGGTACGTGTATCCCGCCTCCAGCCGCCGGGCGACTCCGACCGCCCGCTCCGGATCCGCGGTCCAGACCGAGGAGCAGAGACCGTAGTCCGAGTCGTTGGCGAGTCGAACGGCCTCGTCCTCGGTGTCGAAGGGGATGATCGGGATCACCGGCCCGAACTGCTCGCAGCTCACCACCCGCAACGACGGGTCCACATCGGTCACCACCGTGGGCCGATGAAAGTACCCGTCCTGAAAGAGCCTCTCGTCGGTGACCCGTCCCAGCTCCCTGACCGTGGCCCCACGCTCCGACGCCTCGGCCACCAGCCCGCGCACGAACTCCTGCTGCGCCTGGTTGTTGAGTGGTCCCATGGTGACCTCCGGGTCGAGCCCGTCGCCCACCACGTGCTGGTCGACCAGCTCGCTGAACCCGTCCATGAGCTCGCGGTAGCGGGATTTGTGCACGTAGAGCCGCTTCATCGCCATGCACACCTGGCCACTGGTCAGGAAGACGCTCAGAACCATGCGCCGGAGGGTCTCCTCGCCGAGATCCGCATCCTCGAGCACCACACCCGGATCGTTCCCCCCGAGCTCCAGGGTGATGTGCTTCAGGGTGCTGGCCGCGGTGGCCATCACGTGGCGTCCGGTCTCGATCCCGCCGGTGAAGTTGATCTTGGTGACCAGCGGATGGCCCAGGAGCTCTCCACCGACCTCCGAGCCGCTGCCGGTCACCATGTTCACCACGCCCGGCGGCAGGGACTCGGCGATCCGGTAGACCGTCTGTGCCGGTGCCAGTGACGCCGAGCGAGCCAGCTTGATCACCACCGTGTTGCCCGTGATCAGGGCCTGCGGTAGCTTCGCGCCCAGAATCGACAGCGGCCAGTTCCACGGCGTTATCAGGGCGGCAACGCCGCGCGGCCTATGGGTGATGATGGTGTCGAAGGGCGGTCCGCTCAGGCGCTCGTCGTCGGCCAATCGGTCTGCCAGGGAAGCACAGTACCGAAACCGATCGCCCAGGCGTGTGATCTCGAGCTGCGACTCCTTCAAGACCTTGCCGTGCTCGCGAGTCAGCAGGCGCACCCGGGCGTCGACCTCGGCCGGATCGTCGGCGAGACGATCGGCGACCGCCAGCAGGTGGGCCGCACGCTCCTGGTACGAGAGCGCCGCCCAGGACGGGTACGCGCGGTGCGCCGCCTCGATCGCCGACCGAGTGTCGTCGCGACCCGCCGCTGCCGCCCGGCCGACCAGCTCCGTGGGTCGGGCCGGGTTGTGGAGCTCGTAGCGGCGATCACCCGCCGCCGGCCGCCACTCGCCATCAATGATCAGCTGCGTCTCGACCATCCTCTCGGGCTCATTCGTCACCGCCTATCCTCCCTCGGGCGAGCGTAGCAACAGACCTATCAAGAAGACCGCGGCTGGCGGCGCGCGATCGAGAAGGCGGCGTGCCAGGTCGAGCCGGCCCCGGAAAAGCGGGGCTGAATGACGACGTCGAGCACGTAGGGCCGGCCCGCGGCCACCGCCTGGAGACACCTGTCGATCGCCGCCGGCAGCCCATCGGGCTCCGAGACGCACTCGCCGTCGACGCCGTAGCCCTCAGCGATCTTGACGTTGTCGATCTCCGGCGAGCCCAGGTAGCTGCCGACGTACTTGCCGGTCTCGGCCGCTCGGCCACCGTACCGGTGGAGGGCCAACCGGTTCGCCTGATAGGCGCGGTTGTTGAAGATGATGATGGCAATCGGTACCTCGTATCGCGCGGCGCTCCACAACGCCTGGACGCCGAACTGAAAACTGCCATCGCCGAGCACCAGGGCGACCTGGCGATCCGGATACCCCATCTTGGTTCCGATCGCGGCACCGATTCCCCAGCCCAGAACGCCTCCGGCCGAGGTGACGTGCAGTCGACCCGGGTCGCCCGGGGTGAAATCGAGATAGCTCCAGAGCGCGAAATCGGAGGTGGCCAGCTCGCTGACGACCACCGCGCCGGGATCGAGGCGTCGATTGAGCTCGGTAGCGAGTCGCTCCGGAGCGACGGGCGACTCGCTCCATACGCTCTCCGCCCTGGCTGCGAGCCGTCGGCGGCGCTCCTGGTGATGCGTGACCACGCGTCTCCGACGGGCCTCGATCCGGTCCCGGGGCAGGTCGCGCTGCCTGAGCTCCTCGAGGACCGCGTCCAGAACGCTGGCCGCATGACCCGTTACGGCGAGGTCGACCGGGTAGTTCCGGCCGATCTGGGTACCGTCGATGCTGCTATGTATCGTGGTCGTCCGGCGATCGACCAGGGGTTGGGCGGGACGGTTGAAGAGCGTGAACATCGTGCCGCCTACCGACCAGTACAGATCGAGGCTCTCCGGAAACCCTTGGTCGAGGGTGAAGAGCCCACCGTAGTGGGGATGTGTGGTCGGGTAGGCGATCGGAGTGTGGCTCGCCGGCACATCGGTCATCACCGGCGCTCCGAGTAGCTCCGCGATCTCCGCCAGCTGCCGACTCCCCCCGTGGAGGCTCAGCTCGCGACCGGCGACCAGGAGCGGCGATTCCGACTCCACGAGCAGCGTCACCAGCCGCTCGACGACCGCGGGCTCGGGTCGCCACTCGATCTCGACCCGCGATCTGGAGGGCGGCAGGATCTCGGCCTCGGCGACCTCGAGCTCCAGGAGGTCCTTCGACAGGGTCAGGAAGGTCGGCCCCCCGGGTGGGACCTGCGATACCAGGAAGGCTCGTCGCAGCGCCTCGGTCACGGTATCGGCACGTAGCACGTCCCAGGTCCAGCGAGCGTAGTCGGCCGGCAGCGTGTGTAGATCGGGAGCCTCGAGAAAGGCGTTACGACCGCGAATCGTCGTGCTCTGGCGCCCTACCGTGACCACGAGCGGAATGCGGTCCTTGAACGCGTTGACCATCGCCCCCAGGGCGTTCGCGGTTCCGGCGAGAGAGTGGATGTTCGCGAACGCCGGTCGGCCCTGACTGCGCGCGTAGCCGTCCGCCATGGCCACCGCCGCGCCTTCGTGAAGAGCCAGCACGTAGTGCAGGTCGGTCCGATCCACCAGCGCGTCGAGAAAGCCGACCTCCTCCGAGCCTCCCAGGCCGAAGACGTACCGGATCTCCCAGCCCCGGAGAAACTCCGCCATCAGCTCGCCACCGGTCAGGCCGCGCAGCGTCCGGCCGGGGTGCGGATGGCTCGCTCCCGCGGCGGGGCTGACACTGCCCAGGATCGCCGCGGCGGTGGGCGCCGCCATGCCGCTCGCGATAAGTCTCGAGAGGAAGGACCGGCGCGAGATCTCGCCCTTGAGCAGGGCGCGGATCGATTCCCGTGGTGCGAGCTCGGTTGCCATCTCCTCCTGCGCCCTACCTACCCGGCATCACCAAGCTAGAACCGGCCGATCAACGAGATTCCGAATGTCCTCGGCGGTAGGAAGCTGCCGAGCAACAACTCCTCGCGGCCGGGACCCGGCGGCAGTCCCACCAGCTGGGGTGGCGTCAGCAGGTTGTTCGGGGTCGTGAACTGCGCTCCCATCACGTCGTCATCCTCGATGTTCTTCACCCAACCTTCGACCGCCCACTTCCCTCCGCTTTCGTAGGTGAGTCGTAGATCGGTGCGGGTGTAGTTCGGCTGGTAGTTCTGGGGGTTGTTGAACGGCAGCAGGTAGTGGCCATCCTCCCATTGGAAGTTGATCCGTGGCGTGAGGCTGGCGTCGTTCGCGAAGTACCAGACATAGGGATCCAGCCCGAGGTTTATCGACCACTCCGGAGCCTTCGGCAGCTTGTTGCCGGACAGATCCTCGGGCTGCTGACCCGGCGATTGGGGATCGTCCACACCTCGGAATCGATCGTACTCGGCGTCCAGGTAGGCGACTGTCAGATCCAGCCGTGTGGTGTTGTTCGGCAGCCAGTTGGTAACCAGCTCCGCACCCTGGATCGTGGACTTAGCGGCGTTGCGGGTGATGATCTGCGCGCTGACCACCTGGCTGACCTGCTGGTCCGAGAAGTCGTAGTAGAAGATCGCGAAATCGGTCTGCAGGCGCCGGTCCGCGGAGATGCCCTTGGCGCCGAACTCGTACGCCAAAAGCTCTTCCGGTTCATAGACGTTGGCGTCGTTGAAGCCACCCGCGCGATAACCGGTTCTCGCCGAGGCGTAGAGCAGCCAGTCGTCGGTGGTCTCCCAGTCGAAGCCCAGCTTCCAGGTGGTCTTGCTCCAACTGTCCTTCTGGTCGCGGATCTGACACCGATAGACGGTGACCCCTCCGCCGGTGCAGATCGGCGCCACCCCGGGAATGACGCTCGTCGGACCGGTGTCGAGCCGGGCCGGCGAAGTGAGCGGGTCGATCGTGAACCCGACGTACGAGCCGTCGCCGTCGTCCTTTTCGTCCTCGGTGAAGCGAATACCGGCGGTGATGCCGAATTGGTCGTCCGATCCGAAGGAGAAGTTGGCCTGGCCGAACACCGCCATCGACTCCTGGCGCTGGTTCTGGAGCCGGTTGATGCGCACGGCGGACTGCCCCGCCAGGAGCGGTGGCGGCGCGCCGAGGAGTGGCGCGATGAACCCGGTTCCCGACAGGCCCTCGACGAAGGCGTCGAACTCCGTGTCCTGCTCCTCCTCGAAGTAGTAGACACCGGCGATCCACTCGACCGGGCCGCCCCCCGCGGAGGCGAAACGGCTCTCCACCGTGGTCGACGTGGACTCGACGTCGGTGATGGCGAAGTTCCCGACCGTGGGAGTGGCGCGAGCTATGCAGCCATCCCTGAAGGGGCCGCTGAAGCGGCACAGGTCTTCGGCCCTGGGCACCTCGTCGGTGCCGTCACGGTCGACTACGCCTGCCCGTTGGTTGCCGCGGTAGCCGAACAGTGTGGTCCAGGTACCGACGCCCACGTCCCACTCGAGCTCCAGTCTCAGTCCCCAGTCGTTGTTGTCGGTGTCGGCGTCGGTGTTGAGCGGGAAGCTCTGCGGATCGGTCACGAACGGATAGCTGAACCCGGTGGGATCGTCCGGCCGCTCGAACGGGATCGCGGCCATCACCGTGCCGTGCGGGGTCTGCTCGTAGTAGTCGCCCACGAACGACACCGTCACCGTGTCGCTCGGCGTGAAGAGCAGGGAGCCCCGCGCGGCGACGTCACTCAGATCGTCGCCGTCAGGCGCCGGACTGTTGTTGCGAACGCCGTCTCGATCTCCGTAGTAGACGGCCAGTCGTCCGGCCACCTTGTCTCTGGCCAACGGTCCGCTGATGACCGCTCTCGCCTCGAGGTAACTTTCGCTGCCGACGCGCAGCTCGACCCCCCGCTCGGGCGTGAAGGTGGCCCCCCTCGGGATGACGCTGATCGCCCCGGAGGTGGTATTGCGGCCCCAGAGCGTGCCCTGCGGCCCGCGCAGCACTTCGACTCGCTCGAGATCGTAGAGCAGGGCGTTCCCGCTACTGATCCGCGGCAGATAGATGCCGGCCTGGTAGACCGCGATGGAAGGATCGCCGTCATTGGTGATGGCGTCGTTGGAGATGCCTCGGATGGTGAACTGCGCACCGCCGAATCCCAGGTTCAGGTCGCCGAATTTGAAATTGGGGACCGCCAGCGTCAGGTCTTCAGCCCTCTTGATGCCGTTGCGGTCGAGCGCCACCTGGTCGAAGGCCGAGACCGCCAGCGCGGTCTCCATCACCGTCGACTCGCGTTTCTCGGCGGAGACGGTGATCTGCTCTATGACGCGCGTCTCCGGCTCGGTCGGCGCCGGCTCGTCCTCGTCGGCCGGCGCGTCTTGAGCACCGACCGGGCTCGACGACACCATCAGCAGCAGCACGATCGCGGCAAGAGTGAACAGCTCGAGATAGCGATGAGTGTTCGTGGCCATTGGACCCTCCTGGTCAGTTGGTGAAGGCAAGCGCCGGGCGCTGCCTGGTCTACCCGCTCCGATCGGTACCATCCCCCGTCTCACCAGCGGTTGATGAACCCACACGCACCCGTGTGGGATGAGCGCCGCGCATGGCCGCGTGCAAAAAACAGGTTCGCTCGCCCATGAACACCATCTTCTGGGCGATCTCGTCCGGCTGGTCGATTTCCAGCACGACGCCCGTGTCGACCGCCTCCGCGGTAGCGGGAACGGACTCCCCGCTCGAACGGGTCGCGCCCGAGTGGAAGACGTTCTCCTGGACGATGCCGTAGGACCTGGGCGCCTTCTTCGTGATCTGGGCGTACCGGCCCAGCTGGGTCATGTAGCAGAAGCCGACGCCCGCCGACAGATACGCGAGGGCCGGAGGCGCCTGTTGAGAGCCACCGTCTTCGCCGAGAAACCGGAAGCTGCTCCCGATCGGCCGCAAGAGCCGGACCCGGATCTCCTTCAGGGTCTCGCTCAGCACCCTGGCCTCGCCCCGTACGTGAAGGGTCCGGTCTTGAACCGGCTTCAGGCTGGAGCCCGCGCCACCGTCGACTCCATGCACGACCTCAGCGGCGGTGAGCTTGGCGATGATCTCTTCCGGTGACCCGCTCTCGAGAGGCTCGATCTGGTCGAAGTCGGTGCCCAGGCGCTCCGCCCGCCGGCTCGACGACTGTCGGAGACTCGGGAGATCCAGGGCGCGGCCGTTCGCGGTGAGCGAGAACGTGTTCTCGAGCGGTTGCCGCATGTAGGCCTCCGCCGGCGAGCTGGCAAGGGCCGCCTCGACCAGCTCTCTCACCTCTTGCTCAGGGGCGTCCGTCTCGGCGTCCACCGTCATCTCGATCGGCTTCGCGCCACCGATCATGTCGCCGCGTAGCGCCGATCCCTGCATCGTGTAGTAGTGGTCCGAGGTCAGCGCCAGCGAGGCGATCTTCACGTCGCGCTCGGCGGCGTGCCGAAGCATCTCGGTCATGAACGAGAAAACGATGCCCGCGGTGTAGAACGCCAGCGGAAACGGCGCCAGGTCGGTGCCCTTGAGATAGGGACCCTCGTCGCTGACCATCCGCCAGAGGGTCGCGCTGGGGCCATGGTGCACCAGGGCTTCCTTCTGCATGCCTTCGAGAGCGCGAAACTCGGACCGCACCTGGATCTCGCCCAGTCGCTCGGCATCGGCAGGCCCCTGGCTTGGGTGGCCTACCTTGAACGCGAGGGGAGTGGCCAGGCTCTCGATCGAGGGCAGTGCACGACCGGTACTCCCTTCCGACATCAGGTTTCCTGCTCGTAGGTAGTACGACCCTCGGTGCGCGAGGGATTGATCGGCAGCGCTGACGGAACGGCACCGGCCTCGTCCGGCTCGGCCTCCGAGTAGACCTCGGTTGCCGGGTAGAAGTCCGCCCAGACACACCAGAAGATCTTGTTGTAGTGCGGCACCAGCTCGAGCTTGAGCCCTTCCAGCTCGCCCGCGGTGCAGGCGCCGGTGCTCGACCAGGTGGAGCCGGTCTCCCGATCCTCGAACCGATCGGGAGCGACGCTACGCAGGTGGAGCTCGCGACCGCCCTCAATCCGCCGCGAGAAGAGATGCACCAGGCTGCCATCACCAGAGATCAGGAAGGCGATCGGCTCACCCCCGACGGTGTCCTCGACCATCGCGCTCCGGCCGAACAGCTCGAACGGGAACGCCTTGGCGACTCCGCCCAGGTTCACTCCCATGACGTACGCCTTGAGAGGCAGGCGGCCGTCCGGCTCACGCTCGAGTGGGTAGACCAGATCCGGGCTCTCCTGGTCGATGACCGAAGCACGGGCCAGAAGCTTGAGGTAGAACGTGTCGCGCCACTCCTTCGGCCGGTACCACACGCTCGACTCGGGATAGAAGCGCGCCCAGGTCGTCAGGCTCGCGTGCACCGTCGGGAGGGTCTTCAGCCGGTAGCTGCCGTCGCGCGCTTGATTCTGAATCTGCAGGACGGTGCAGTTGGCGGTCTGGTCATAGAACACCAGGTTGTTGGCCAGGACCGAGCTGATGTAGATGCGAGACGCGGAGAACTCCTGGTCGATCTCGTAGGCCATCGAGCTGTGGCTGAGGATGCAGTGGCTGACGAGAAACGGCGCGGCGCCTTCGGTCTGGTAGACCACGTGCGGGCGGCGGGCCAGGCGCGCGACGTAGGCGAACGGGCGGCCGAGGCGATCGATCACTCCCACCACTTCCTCTTCCGGGCCGAAACGCTCGAGCGCCTGGTCGGTCGAGAGGTAGAGAGGGTCTCGGACCGGCTTGAACATGAACCGCATGTGCATGAGGAATCCGAAGACCGTGATTCCGCCGACGATCAATGCCGCCAGGGCGACGCCCCTGACCGAGCTGTCGTCTCCACGCGCGAGGAGCGCGGCGACCAGCAGCAGCGCCAGGCTCGCTAGCCAGAGGGGCAACGCGAGCACATTGAACAGAAACGCGCCCACCGGCCGTGCCAGCAGCTTGTGCGTGAGCTTGACTACTCCCAGGCTGCCCGGGAACACCGCCAGGGCGGCCAGCAGGACCGCGAGTACAGCTGTGACGAGGGCGATCTCCAAAGGGCGCCTCGATCAATTGTTTAGAACAAACGTTCTAATTCCCCCGACGCTACCTCCGGCGCCGGGAAGCTGTCAAGAATTCCGGCCTTTCGGCCGAGCCACGAGAGACGGAAGCTACTCCGAGCCCGCTCCGCCGACCCGCCGGAAGCGACGCGCCTTGAGCTCGAATCTGGGCAGGCTACCGGCCTCCGCCTCGACGATCGCCACTCGAATATTGAGCTTCGATCTGAACGCTTCGTGCAGCGTCTGCTCAACGGCCTCGAACGGGTTACCGGGCAACACTTCGATCTGGAG
Source organism: Thermoanaerobaculia bacterium (assembly GCA_947259925.1). Taxonomy (GTDB): domain Bacteria; phylum Acidobacteriota; class Thermoanaerobaculia; order Multivoradales; family JAHEKO01; genus JAHEKO01. The sequence continues at coordinate 2,571 of CAMYOG010000013.1, read as the reverse complement.
CGAGAGATCGTCGAGGGATCGCTCGCGGCGGATCTCCACCTGATACTCGACGATCTCCGGCAGACTACGAATCAGGTTGTCGATGGCGCTGGGATAGACGTTGACCCCGCGCACGATCAGCATGTCGTCGGCGCGCCCCAGAATTCCGCCCTCGATGCGAGAGAGACGACGACCACAGCTGCAGGGCTCGTTCGTTCGCACGACCACGTCGCCGGTGCGGTAGCGCACCACCGGCATCCCGGCCCGGCCGAGCGTCGTGATCACGACCTCACCACGCGCACCCTCCTCGACCTCCTCCCCGTTGTCGGGATCGATCACCTCGAACAGAAACTCCAGCTCGTTGAGGTGGATCGCCTGGTCGTCAGCCAGGCAGTCGAAGCCCCAGGCTCCCACCTCGGTAGCGCCGGCGTGATCGAAGGTGCGGGCGCCCCATGCCTCCTCGATCCGTCGCTTGACGTTCGGCACGCTCGCTCCGGGCTCGCCCGCGTGAATGGTGACCCGGATCGCGGACGACGCCAGATCGAGACCATTGTCCTGGGCCACCTCGGCGAGGTGCAGGGCGTAGGTCGGAGTCGAGACCACCACCGTGGCGCGATGCTCGAAGATCCTCTCGAGCCGTTGCAGCGAGGTCATGGCGCTGCCCGGCAGCCCGAGAGCGCCGATCGCCCGCGCACCGGCAAGCGCCGACCAATGGGCGACGTAGGGACCGAACGAGAAGGCGCAGAAGACGACGTCGTCGTCACCGACCCCCGCGCCACGAAAGACGTGACCCCAGCATCGGACCCAGGTGGCCCAGTCCTCCTCCCGGTCCAACCACAGCAACGGGCTGCCGCTGGTGCCCGACGTCTGATGCAGGTACCCATATTCCGAGATCGGATAGGTCAGCAGCTCGCCGTAGGGAGGATGACGCTTCTGCGACTCGACCAACTCGGCCTTGGTAGTGAACGGCAGCTCGGGCAGCTGATCACCGCTGCGGATGGACAGCGGATCGACGCCGGCAGCCTCCAGCTTGCGACGGTAGAAGGGGTTGCGGGGCAACTCGGCCATCAGCTGGCACAGCTTCTCGTCCTGGATTCCGCGCAGCGCGCCTCGATCCAGGGTCTCACGATCCGCGTCGTAATACGTCACAAGCCGACTCCGGGAGGGTATTCGACAGGCTATCCTGTTGCCAAGAATGAGTCCGCCGAGCTCGCTATCCGAGAATCAGAAGTCGCGCTTCGAGCGGTTGGTTGCCGAGGTCCTGGCGTCCAACCCGTTCTATCAGGCGAAGTACCGGCCGCTCGGCCTCGATTCCGAGCGGTTGCCTCGCTTCGAAGAGCTCCACAGACTGCCCCTGACGCGCAAGGCGGAGCTGGTCGAGGATCAAGCGAGCCATCCACCTTTCGGCACCGATCTGACCTTCGCCCTCGATCGGTACTCTCGCCTCCACGTGACCTCGGGCACCTCCGGTCATCCGCTGCGATGGCTCGACGACGAAGAGAGCTGGGACGCTCTGGTGGATTGCTGGCACGAGGCGTACCGGGCGGCCGGCGTGGGCCGGCCCGACCGGGTGTTCGTGGCCTTCTCGTTCGGACCCTTCCTGGGCTTCTGGACGGCGTTTCACGCCGCCCAGCGAAGCGGAGCACTGGTGATCCCCGGTGGCACACTGACCACCGTTCAGAGGCTCGCCTCGATGCTCGACATCGAGACGACGGCTCTGGTGTGCACTCCCACGTATGCCCTTCGTCTCGCGGAGACCGCACAGCAGCGGGGCCTGGATCTGGCCGCCAGTCCCATACGTGTCACCCTGCACGGTGGCGAGCCCGGCGCCAGCGTTCCGAACGTCAGATCCAGGATCGAGTCGGCATTCGGAGCCTCCTGCTTCGATCACGCTGGAGCCACCGAGGTCGGCTCATGGGGCTACGCCTGTGACGTCGGCGCGAACCTCCACGTCAACGAGCGTCATTTCATCGCCGAGGTCATCGATCCGGAGACCCTCGAGCCGGTCGAGCCCGACGCGGACGGCATCGAGTGCGGCGAGCTGGTACTGACCACCCTGAGTCGCATCGGGAGCCCCGTGATTCGCTATCGGACCGGTGACTTCGTCCGCCTGACCCGCCGACCGTGCTCCTGTGGCTGTGGCTATGTGACGCTGCTGGGTGGCGTTCTGAGCCGCGTCGACGACATGTTGATCGTGCGCGGCGTCAACGTCTATCCGAGCGCGATCGAGAACCTGGTTCGCGAGCTCCCCGAGATCGGCGAGTTCGAGATGCTCGCCGCGCAGGAGCGCGAGATGGCCGAGCTGCTCCTGCGCATCGAAGTCGAGTCGGGGCGACCGGGCGTCGTCGCCGAGAGACTCGCGCGACGGGTGCGCCAGGCCTTCAGCCTGCGGCCGACCGTCGAGACCGTCGAGCCGGGCAGCCTCCCCCGCCACGAGGGCAAAGCTCGGCGGTTCAAACGCAGGGTTCGGTGATCGCCGAAGAGACGCCCGGCGGGAGCGGTGGCAGGCCTCCCTCCATCGCATGCCGCGATAGATAGAAGTCGCGGACCAACCGATCTACCCGCAGGAGCCCCGCTCGCGTGACCGAGATG
>CAMYOG010000012.1:989-135955 GCA_947259925.1 Thermoanaerobaculia bacterium | reverse complement strand
CCTTTCATGTGGCCGAACAGTTCCGACTCGAGCAGTTGCTCCGGAATTGCGCTGCAGTTAACGGCAACGAACGGGTTCGCGGCCCGCGGGCTTGCGCGATGAATTGCTCGCGCCAGCATCTCCTTGCCAGTGCCGCTGTCGCCTGTGATCAGTACGCTGGCATCGCTTGCCGCAACCAGCTTGGCCTTTGCCAGGATGCTCTCGATCATCGGGCTACGGGTGATGATCTCCTCGCGCCAGCTATTATCGCTGTCTTCGCTTTCCTGCGAAATGCCACTGACACTGACGGCTTTTTCGACCTGTGACAGAAGTTCTTTGCTGTCGAACGGCTTGGTCAAGTAGCCGAACACGCCGCGCTGTGTCGCCGCCACGGCATCCGTCGCCTTGCTGTCTTCGGTTCGGCAGCTCGTGGCCAGCACGGGCCGCAGAGCGACATCGACTTGCTGGTCGAGTTCATTCCCGGGCGCCGCGTCGGTCTTAGGTTCATCACCGTTCAGGAAGAGTTGGCCGAGCTCTTCGGAAGGCAGGTCGACTTGAATACGAGGGACTTCCTGAGCCCTCATTTCCGCGATCGAGTCGAATCCGAGGCCATACCGCTTTATGAGGCGGCCTGAAGACGAAACCCTGTTTCGCGACATGCTGGTCTATGGAGGCCGCGCTGTCGAGGCGGTAAAGAAGCGCCAGAGGGTGGATCTCGACTCCGATCTGATCTTGGCGGCAGCCCTCGAGAGGTTCATCGAGGTCATCGGTGAAGCTGCTAGCAAGGTCTCGACAGAGAGCCAGAACTCGATCCCGGAGATCCCCTGGCGCGAGATCATCGGCATGCGCAACCGTTTGGTTCATGGCTACGCCTCTGTGGACCACGACATTCTGTGGGATGTCGTGTCAGGCGATCTCCCTGAGATCATCGAAGCCCTCGAAGGCCTCCTCGAAGACTGAGTTGGCAATGTCCACTCAGTCATCAAGACCGTAAGTCGCTGATCGATCAGTAAGAACTTATGGAGCCGACGAGCGGACTCGAACCGCTGACCTGCTGATTACGAATCAGCTGCTCTACCAGCTGAGCTACGTCGGCTCTTGGGGAGGTCCAAGGATGGCCTCCGAGAGCCAGGATAGTAGGGGATCGAGGCGTCGAAAAGCAATGCGGACAGTGCGAGTGTTATGATGGACTAGTCTGACTAGTGTTTTAGCGCGATGTCCAGCTACTCGACCTACGAGGCGAAAGCCAAGTTCAGCGAGCTGATGCGTAAGGTCCGGCGTGGGGAATCCGTCGTCATTACCTACCGAGGGGCCGCGGTGGCGGAGCTCAGACCTTTGAAGAAGAAGAAAGAGCAGACGCTCCAGGAGCGGATCGAAGAGCTGCGCAAGCGCGGCATCCTGAGCGGACCCGTGAAGAGGAAGTGGGACTGGAAGCCGATTGCCCACCGGCCCGGGGCATTGAAGCGGTTCCTCGAGGAGCGTGATTGAGCCTTGCCTACGTCGATTCGTCGTGCATCGTCGCGGTGATCCTGGGAGAGCCTGACCACCAGGCGATCACGGAGGCCCTCGGCCGCTTCGAGGCTCTGTTCTCGAGCGCGCTACTCGAGGCCGAGGTCAGAGCGGCGACGGCGAGAGAGGGGTTCCCAACGGTCGATCCTGACGGGTTCCCGACTGAGATCGAGTGGGTCCTGCCAGGGCGCCCGTTGAGCCGAGAGATTGGCTTTGCACTCGGAGCCGGACGACTTCGAGGTGGCGATCTCTGGCATGTCGCCTGCGCACTCTTCGCTCGCGAGTCGATAGGCGCAGAGATAGCCTTCGTATCGCTCGACGCGAGTCAAGGCAGAGTTGCTTCCAAGCTGGCGTTCGAAGTCCCGGCTCTGATCTAGGCAGGGCGCTACCGTACCTGGCGAACTCGCCCCCGACGGCTTGCGCTGGGCCTCCCCGCTGGGAAACAATCCAGCCTCCGGCTCCGCTCTGGAGTCGCTTCCAAACAGGACGGAGGTTGTCATGCGCGTTATCGCGGCTGTCGTTTTCCTGCTGAGTCTGAGCATTATCAGCTGCGCGCCCGAGGAGGGGACCAGGACCGTGGCCCAGCTACCCGACCCGCCGGTGGCGGAGAAGAAGCCCAGAGAGCTCGAGATGCACGGCGACGTGCGCGTCGACGACTACTACTGGCTGCGCGAGCGCGAGAACCCGGAGGTGATCAGCTACCTCGAAGCCGAGAACCAGTATCTGGAGGCGGCGTTGGCCGACACCGAGACCCTCCAAGAGGAGCTCTTCGACGAGATCGTCGCCCGCATCCAACCGGACGATTCGTCGGTGCCCTACGAGAAGAACGGCTACCACTACTACTGGCGCTACCCGGAGGGCGGCGAGTACCGGATCTGGGCCCGCAAGGAGGGCTCGGTCGATGCCGAAGAATCGGTGATGTTCGACGGCAACGTGATGGCCGAAGGTGAGGAGTTCTTTGCCCTGCGTGGCGTCAACGTCAGCCCGGAGAGCGACGTGGCCGCATTCGCGGTCGACACGGTCGGCCGGCGCAAGTACGCGCGCGGCTTCCGCGACCTGACGACCGGCGAGGATCTGCCGGACAAGATCGTCGACGTGACCCCGAACGGCGCCTGGGCGAACGACAACGAAACCTTCTTCTACACCCGTCAGGATCCGGAGACCCTGCGCTGGTACCAGATCTACCGGCACGTCCTGGGCACCGATCCGAGCGAGGACGAGCTCGTCTATCAGGAAGACGACGAGGAGTTCAGCTGCTTCGTCTACAAGACCAAGTCGGACCGCTACCTGGTGATCGGCTGTCAGCAGACGTTGTCGACGGAGTACCGGGTTCTCGACGCCGACGATCCCACCGGCGAGTTCCGGGTGATCCAGCCGCGGGAGACGGATCACGAGTACAGCGTCGATCACGTCGGTGAGCACTTCTACATCCGCACCAACTGGGACGCCAAGAACTTCCGCCTGATGCGGGCGCCGCTCGACGGCAGCGACAAGAGCTCCTGGGAAGAGGTGATCCCGCACCGCGAGGACACCTTCCTGGGCGGCATCGAGCTGTTCAGCGACTACCTGGTGGTCGGTGAGCGCCACGACGCGCTCTACCACGTGCGCATCCAGCCGATGGACGGCGGCGAGCCGCACTATCTCGATTTCGGCGAGCCGGCCTACGACGTCTACACCGGCAACAACGTCGACATCGACAGCAAGACCCTGCGGTACCACTACACCTCGTTGACGACGCCGAACTCGGTCTTCGACTACGACATGGAGAGCCGCGAGAAGACCCTGCTCAAGGAGGAGGCGGTCCTCGGCGGCTTCGACAAGGCCGACTACGTCACCGAGCGACTGATGGCGCCCGCCGCCGACGGCACGCCGATCCCGATCTCGATCGTCTACCGCGAGGGCTTCGAGCAGGACGGCCAGGCGCCGCTCTTGCTCTACGGCTACGGCTCGTACGGCGCCACCATCGATCCGAGTTTCCGCTCCTATCGGCTGAGCCTGCTCGACCGCGGCTTCGCCTTCGCCATCGCGCACATTCGCGGCAGTCAGATCAACGGCCGCCAATGGTACGAGGATGGCAAGCTGTTCAAGAAGAAGAACACCTTCACCGACTTCGTCGACAGCGCGCGCTACCTGGTGGACCAGGGCTACACCAGCCCCGACCGGCTGTTCGCCGAGGGCGGCAGCGCCGGCGGCCTGCTGATGGGCGCGGTCACCAACATCGCGCCGGAGCTCTTCCAGGGCGTCGCCAGCCACGTGCCGTTCGTCGACATCGTCACCACGATGCTCGACGAGGACATCCCGCTGACCACCAGCGAGTACGACGAGTGGGGCAATCCGAACGAGAAGGACTACTACGACTACATGCTCTCGTACTCGCCCTACGACCAGCTCGAGGCGAAGGCCTACCCGAACATCCTGGTGACCACCGGCCTGGCCGACTCACAAGTCCAGTACTGGGAGCCGGCGAAGTACGTCGCCAAGCTGCGAACCCTCAAGACCGACGACAACCTGCTCCTGTTGCACACCAACATGGACGCCGGACACGGCGGAGCTTCGGGTCGGTACCGGCGGCACAAGCTGACGGCGTTGACCTATGCCTTCATGTTGAAGTTGGCCGGGCTGGCTGCCTAGCTCGTCGTCCCGCGGAGGCGTCGTCAGAGGAGGGCGCTCCCCAGTTCTGCGAACCCAGGAGGGGTGGTCAGGGGAGAGCGCTCCCCTGACTCCAGAGCCCGGGTTGCCACCGCGGGCGCTCCCTTGGCTCCCCAGCACAGGAGGGGTTAGAAGGGGAGGGCTCTCCCTTTCCTCCAAAGCCCGGGTTGTCAGGGGAGGACGCTCCCTTGACTCCAGAGCCCGGAGGGACTCCCCTTTATGCTGTCGCCGCCTGCTCTTCTTCCTGGGCCAGCTCGTCGAGCTCGACCGACACCAGGTTGGAGACGCCGCGCTCCTGCATGGTGACGCCGTAGAGCGTCGAGGCGGCCTCCATCGTGATCTTGTTGTGGGTGACCACGATGAACTGAGTGCTCGACGAGCGCTTCTTGAGCAGCTCGACGAAGCGCAGGGTATTGACGTCGTCGAGCGGCGCGTCGACCTCGTCGAGGATGCAGAACGGCGACGGCTTGGTGTGGAAGAGGGCGAACAGCAGCGCGATCGCGGTGAGCGCCTTCTCGCCGCCCGACATCAGCATGATGTTCTGTAGCCGTTTGCCCGGTGGGCGGGCGACGATCTCGATGCCGCTCTCGAGCGGGTCGTCCTCGTCCATCAAGCGCATCTCGGCGCCGCCACCGCGGAAGAGCTCGGTGAAGGTCTTGCCGAAGTGCTCGTTCACCTCGATGAAGGCGTTCAAGAAGCGCTCGCTCGAGGTCTGGTTGATCTCGTGGATCGTCCGCTGCAGGCTGGCAACGGAGTCGGCGACGTCTTTGTGCTGGGTGACCAGGAACTCGTGGCGCTCGGCCTGCTCGTCGTGCTCGTCGGCGGCGAGCAGATTCACCGGTCCGATCCGCTCGAGCGCCACCCGGCAACGCTCGAGATCGGTCTCGAGCTCCGGCAGCGGTCGCTCGAGCTCTTCCGGCGCCTCGGGGAGATCTTCCTCGAACTCCTCGTGGAACGAGCCCGCCAGGTGCTCGACGTCCTGGGTGATCGCCGCCTGGCCGACCCGCAGCTCCGAGATCCGCTCACGCAGCTCGTCACGGCTCGTGCGAGCCGCCTCGATCCGCTCCTCGAGGCTTTTGAGGGCGGTGCGTTTCTCGTCGACCGTCTTCTGCTCGTCGAGGATCGAGTCGAGCAGCACCTGCCGCTCCTCGAGCGCCGTCTGCAGCTCGGCTTCCGCGCCTTCCATCGAGGCCTGGATCTCGGTCCGGCGATGGGCCAGCCGGTCCGCCTCCTGCCGCCAGTCTTCGATCTGACGCTTGGCGTCGGCGATGTCGGCGTCGATGCGAGCCGACTCCTCGCGCCGGGAGTCGAGGCGCGCCTCGATCAGCTCCAGGCGACCGCGGCGACCGGCGCCCGAGGTGCGCGCCGACTCGCGCTCGTTGCGGGCGTGATCGACCTGCTGCTGCGCATCGTCGAAGGCCTTCTCGAGCTCGGCGTGGGTCGTTTCGGCCTGGCTCAGCTCGCTAGCCAGGGTCTCGGCCCGGCCGCCGATCAGCCCCAGCTCGCTGTCGACCTCGCCGCGCTCGTCTTCGAGCGTGCCACTTTCGACCTTGAGGCGATGCTCGCGAGCCGTGGCGTCGTCCCGGCGAGCGACCGCGACGGCCAGCTCCTGCCTGAGCTCGGCGAGACCGCTCGACTCCCGGTCGATCTCCTCGGCGAGCCCCGTGAGCTCCTCGGCGATCTGCGCCTGTAGCCCGCGGGCCTGCTCGAGCTCATCGGCCAGCGGCGGCACCTGGCCGCGCAGCCGCTGCAACTCCTGCTCGCGCGCCAATCGGCCCGGGCTCGCCTCGCGCCCCTGCACGTGCACCAGCCCGGACTGGGCCCAGATCCGGTCGCGTGAGATGAAAGCGATGCCGGGGTGGGACGCCGCCAGCCGCTCGGCATCACCGGCGCTTTCGACCAGATAGGCAGGGGGCAGGGCTCGGGCGATCTCGTCGGGCAGACCGACGAACCGACCGAGTGGCCCACGGACCGCCGGATCGTCGATCCTGGGAAGAACTTCGGCCCGGTCGATCCGACCGAGCAGCCGGAACGTCCCGCGACCGTCGAGAAGCGTGGCAGCCACGCCGACGCCGCTCTCACCCTCGGGCAGGATCACGGCGTCGGCCAGCTCGCCGAGATAGAGATCCAGGCTCTGCTCCCAGCCGGCCGGGACCTCGAGGCGGTCGGCCAGGAGGCTGAGCGACTCGAGGCCGCTCTCGCCGAGTGCCGCCCGCACTTCCTGCCGACGCGCTTCGTGGGTGCGGCCGAGCTCCTCGAGCAGCTCCAGCCGCCGCTCGAGGTCGGCGACCTGGCCGTCGAGAGCGTCGACCCGCTCGGTCACCTCGCGCTCACGACCCATCGTCTGCTCGCGATGGTCCTCGAGCTCCTCGAGCCGCGCGACCCGGTCCGCTTCCTGCTGCTCCAGATCCGCCGCTTTCGCGGTCGCCTCGCGCGACTCCGCGCCGGCGGCCTCCAGATCGGCCAGCTTGCGGGTCAGCTCTTCCTGTAGGTGTCCGCGTCGCAGCTCGCCCTTTTCCCGCTCGAGCTCCTCTCGGTGCAGTCGGTTGCGGGTGTTGGTGACCTCGCCCAGCGAGGTGAGGAGCTGGCCCCGAAGGGTCTCGAGGCTCTCTTCGGACCTGGCGACCGAGCGTTGGACCGCGTCGATCAGCTGCTCGTCCTCGTCGACGATGGTCGCGGCGCCGTCGCGCTCTTCGCTCAGCTCGGCGACCCGAGAGCCCAGCTCGATCAGCCGTTGGCCGAGATCGACGATCAGCTTCTCGCTTTGATCGCTCCGGGTATCGCCCGCGGCGATGCGCTCGCCCAGCTCCTCGAGACGCTGCCGGGCACCCTTCAGAAACTCCTGCTTGCCCTCGATGCGCGCGGCGAGCTCGGAGTCGGTCCGGTGGCGCTCGGCCAGATGGGCGGAGAGCCGGTCGAGCTCCTCGCGGCCGGTAGCCAGATCGGCCTCCTCGCGGTGGAGGGCCGCGCTCAGCTCGGTCTCGCGCGCGACCTCGGCCTCGATCGCTCGCCGCGCCACGTCCTGACGGCCCGAGAGATCGATCCAGCGGCCCACCAGCACCTGGCGGAGGAGCTCCTGGTACTCGGTCTTGCGCGTCTGCAGGCGGCGAGCCGCCCCCGCTTGGCGCTTGAGCGAGCGGAGCGAGCGCTCGACCTCGGAGACGATGTCATCGAGCCGCGAGAGGTTGGCGCGCGCCTCTTCCAGCTTCACCTCGGCGATCCGCCGCCGCTCCTTGTAGCGGGTGATGCCGGCCGCCTCCTCCAGGAGCCGGCGCCGCTCTTGCGGCTTGCCGGAGAGGATGAGCCCGATCTTGCCCTGCTCGATCACCGAGTAGGCGCGGATGCCGAGCCCGGTATCCATCAGCTTGTCGCGGATCTCTTTCAGCCGCGAGCGCTTGCCGTTGATCAAGTACTGGCTCTGGCCGTCGCGATAGAGACGGCGGCCGATCGTCAGCCGGTGATGGTCGGCGCCCTCGAACTCCTCGTCGGCGGAGAAGGTGAGCTGGACCTCGGCCATACCCAGCTTCTTCCGGTTGGCCGAGCCGCCGAAGATCACGTCCTCCATGGTGTCGCCGCGCAGCGACTTGGCGCTGCGCTCACCGAGGACCCAGACCACCGCGTCGGAGAGGTTGCTCTTGCCGCAGCCGTTCGGACCGACGATCGCAGTCATCCGACCGGCGAAATCCAGACCGACCGGATCGACGAAAGACTTGAAGCCGGAGAGCTCGAGACGTTCGAGTTTTAGCATGGATATGGGGACTTACGGCGACTGACGGCGCGAGAGTAGCAAGAACGCCGGCTAACCACAAGACTTGGTAGAGGGCGGATTCCGGGACCGCCAGATATGGTGGTGAGGTCGTTGACACCCCCAAGCGCTCACCATAGGATTCCTCCACTCGGGTGAGGTGCGCCTTGACCGCCGAGATCCAGCGAAAACGAAAGATCCTCGACAGCAAGCAGCTCTCCCGCGTGATTCGGCGGATGGCCGTCGAGCTGCTCGAGAAAGAGAGCGAGGCCAAGGACCTGATGCTGGTCGGGATCCGCACCCGCGGTGTCCCGCTGGCGGAGGCGCTGGCCGCCGAGATTCTGCGCATGGAGGAGGTCGAGGTGCCGGTGGGCGTGCTCGACATCACACTCTACCGCGACGACCTCTCGACCATCGCGCCGCAGCCGGTGGTGAAGGAGACCCACTTTCCGACCACGCTCTCGGACCGGGCGCTGGTTCTGTGCGATGACGTGCTCTACACCGGGCGCACCATCCGGGCGGCGATGGACGCCCTGATCGACTTCGGCCGGCCGCGGGCCATCCGGCTGGCGGTGCTGGTGGATCGCGGCCACCGGGAGCTGCCGATCCACGCCGACGTCGTGGGCAGGACCATCGAGACCCGCGAGAACGAGGTCATCGACGTCCATTTCGCCGAGACCGACGGCGAGAATGAGGTTCTCCTGCTGGAGAAGCTAGGGGAATGAACGCGACCAGCTGGGTGCGAAGGGATCTGCTCGGCATCGCAGATCTGTCGGCGGCTGAGATCGAGTTGATCCTCGACACGGCGGAATCGTTCCGCGAGGTCTCCGAGCGGCCGATCAAGAAGGTGCCGACGCTCAGAGGCCGGACGGTGCTGAACCTCTTCTTCGAGGCGTCGACCCGCACCCGGTCGAGCTTCGAGATCGCCGAGAAGCGGCTTTCGGCCGACTCGGTCAACTTCTCCGCTTCGACCTCGGGCCTGAAGAAGGGCGAGAGCCTGATCGACACCGCGCTCAACCTGCAGGCGATGTCGCCCGATCTGATCGTGATCCGCCACGCCCACCCCGGCGTGCCGCACATGCTGGCCGAGCGCGTCGAGGCGGGCGTGATCAACGCCGGCGACGGCGCCCACGAGCACCCGACCCAGGCGCTGCTCGACGCCTTTACCATCCGCCAGCACAAGGGCGGCTTCGAGGGCCTGAAGGTCTCGATCATCGGCGACATCGAGCACAGCCGGGTGGTCCGCTCGAACATTCTGCTGCTCACCAAGATGGGGGCCGAGGTGACGGTCGCCGGGCCGCGCACCATGATGCCGGTCGACGTCGAGTCGCTCGGGGTGCGCGCCGTCTACTCGCTCGAGGAGGCGCTCAGAGGGACGGACGTGGTCATGATGCTGCGGGTCCAGCTGGAGCGGCAGGCGAAGATGAACTTCCCCTCGGTGCGGGAGTACTTCGAGCTTTTCGGCCTGACCCGCGCGCGCCTAAAGGCGGCCAAGCGCGACGTGATCCTGATGCATCCGGGGCCGATGAACCGAGGGGTCGAGATCGCCAGCGACGTCGCCGAGGGCAAGTACTCGGTGATTCTCGAGCAGGTCGCCAACGGCGTTGCGGTCCGAATGGCGGTTCTGTATCTGCTCTCCGGAGTCCATCAGGAGGTGGGGTAGACGGCATGCGACTGCTGATACGCGGCGGACATCTGATCGACCCGGGCCAGGAGCTCGACGAGCGCCTCGATGTCCTGATCGTCGACGGGCGGGTCGAGCGGGTCGGCAAAGACCTCAAGCCGGGCCGGCACGGAGAGGTCCTGGACGCCGACGGCCTGATCGTCGCTCCGGGTCTGATCGACATCCACGTCCATCTGCGGGAGCCGGGACAGGAGTACAAGGAGAGCATCGAGACCGGGACGCGGTCGGCGGCGGCGGGCGGCTTCACGGCGGTGGCGTGCATGCCCAACACGACGCCTCCGAACGACAACCGCTCGGTCACCGAGCACATCGTCAAGGAGGCCGCGCGTCACGGCTACGCCCGGGTCTATCCGATCGGTGCGATCAGCGTCGGTCAGAAGGGCGAGCAGCTGGCGGAGATCGGCGACATGGTCGGCGGCGGGGTGGTGGCGATCTCGGACGACGGCTTCCCGGTGATGAGCCCAGAGCTGATGCGTCGCGCGCTGCTTTACGCGCAACACTTCGACATTCCTGTGATCCAGCACGCAGAGGACCTCGGTCTCGGCGCGGACGGGGTCATGCACGAAGGCGAGTGGTCGACCCGGCTCGGCCTTCCCGGACTGCCGGGCGCCGCCGAGGACCTGATGGTGGCGCGTGACCTGCGTCTGCTCGAGGAGACCGGCGGCCGCTACCACGTCGCGCATCTGTCGACCGCGCGCAGCCTCGAGATGGTGCGCGAGGCGAAGAGCCGAGGGCTGGCGGTGACCTGCGAGGTGACCCCCCACCATCTGCTGCTCACCGATCGCGAGGTGTTCGAGAGCGGCTTCTCGACCCACACCAAGATGAAGCCGCCCCTGCGCAGCGAAGCCGATCGAGAGGCGCTTCTCGGCGGCCTCGAGGACGGCACCGTCGACGCGATCGCGAGCGACCACGCGCCGCACCACGTCGACGAGAAGGACGTCGAGTTCAGCTCCGCACCGTTCGGCATCGTCGGTCTCGAGACCACTCTCGGCCTCTGCCTCGACCGGCTGGTGCGTCCGGGTCGGATCAGCCCCTACCGCCTGGTCGAGCTGCTGTCGACCGGTCCGGCGCGCGCGCTCGGGGTCCCGGGTGGGCGCCTCGCCCCCGGCGACCCGGCCGACGTCACCCTGTTCGATACCAAGCGCCAGCAGACGGTCAACCCGACGCGTTTCCAGAGCAAGGGTCGCAACACCCCGTTCGCGGGCTGGAAGCTGCGCGGCCGGCCGGTGGCGACGCTGGTCGACGGACGTAGGGTAGAGCTCCGGTGAATGATGGACCTAGCTCCGTAGCCAGATCGATTCTGGAGGTGGCGGAGAAAGCCGCACGCGCCGGGGCGCGGGTGCTCGAGGATCGCTACCGCGACAGTACGCTCGAGCCCGAGCTCAAGGCCGAGTACGACTACGTCTCCGAAGCCGATCGCGAGAGCGAGGCCGCGATTCTCGAGGTCGTCCGGGGCGCCTTCCCCGATCACGAGATCCTGGCCGAGGAATCCGGCCGCGTCGGCAGCTCGGGGGCCGAGTTCGAATGGCTGATCGATCCGCTCGACGGCACCTCGAACTTCTTGCAGGGGCTGCCGATCTTCGCGGTGTCGATCGCCTGCCGGCACAACGGCCGCACGCAGATCGGCGTGGTCCTCGACCCGATCCGCGACAATCTGTTCACGGCGCTCCGTGGCGGTGGCGCGTTCCTGAACGGCCGGCCGATGCGGGTCTCCGAGCACCAGAGCCTCACCGGCTCCTTCCTGGCGACCGGCTATCCGTTCCGCGCGCGACAGGCGCTCGATCTCTACCTGGAGACGTTTCGGGCGGTCTTCCTGGAGGCGCGCGGTCTGAGACGGTGCGGAGCGGCGGCGCTCGACCTGGCGTTCACCGCCTGCGGGACGTTCGACGGCTTCTTCGAGTTCCGGCTTTCGCCCTGGGACATAGCCGCCGGCGCCTTCCTGATCGAGGAGGCCGGAGGATGCGTCTCGGACCTGGATGGAGGCGAGCGCTATCTCGAGACCGGCAACGTCATCGCCGGACCGCCCGGGCTCTTCGACGAGCTACGAGAGCTGATCGGCACACACGTCTCGGAGGACCGCCTGGACGCCGTTGTGCCCGGTACCACAGGGGAGACGGAAGGCGCGTGTTAGCCTTCCGCGCAATCGATGTCCGTGGAGAAGCGTAAGCCCGCACCATACCTGGAGATTCAGGTTCATCCGAGCCAGATTCGACGGGGAGTCTGGTACTTCTTCCTGACCCGCAAGCAGGTGATCGGGAGCGTCCTCGGTGCGGTTCTGCTGGTCACGTTCGTACTGGTCAACATCGTCGGGGCACCCCGAATCCTGGGCGATCTGTGGAGCCGCGGCACCTATCGGCAGATGATCGAAGACCGGCAGGAGCACGGCGAAAAGCTCCAGGTCCTGGTGCAGGAGCTCGGCGAGCTGCGCGAGCGGACCGACGAGCTGCGCCTCAGGATGAACCGGATCTTCGTGGCCTACGGCCTGGACAGCGATGAATCGATCGGCCAGGGCGGCTTCCCGTTCGAGGCTCCCGAGGTGCCTGAGTCGATCTACTCGCGCCAGATCCAGCGCGGCATGCTCCTTCGGTCGCGCGTCGACGAGCAGCTGAGAGTCCTCGACACGTTCGTCGGCGAGGTCCAGAGCTTCGAGGAGGCGCACGGTGACCAGGTCCTGACCACCCCGTCGACCTCGCCGCTCCACGCCGCGAGCTTCGTCCTGACCAGCCCGTTCGGCACCCGCCGCAGTCCGTTCACGAAACAGATCGACTTCCACCCGGGGATCGATATGGCGGCACAGGTGGGTACACCGATCTACGCACCGGCGGATGGCCGAGTGGTCTTCGCCGGGCGGATGTCGCTGCGCCAGAGCGTCGCCTGGTGGCGCTACGGCAACATGGTCGCGATGCGCAATGGCGATCGCTTCATCACGCTGTTCGGACATTGCGACGAGATCCTGGTCCGCAGTGGTCAACAGGTGAAGCAGGGCGAGGTGATCGCGCGGGTCGGCAACACGGGCTGGAGCACCAGCCCGCATCTGCACTACGAGGTACGGGCGCGCAACGACGAAGGCGACTTCGAGCCGGTCGATCCGCGCATCTACATCCTCGATCACCGCTGGCGTGACGAGGAACAGCTTCTGGTCCGGGCGCGGCGCGCGCCCGAGCACCGGAACTTCGAGCCGCTGCCGAGAATCATCGGCCGCTAGGCGGACTCGGAAAGGGGCAGTCATGGGACTCGGCGAGAACTTGGTGGCCAAGATGGCGGGCGGCAGCGAGAGCCCGACGATGATCATCCCCAGGGGAACCGACATCCAGGTCGACGTCCACGGCCAGCTGTCGATCCGCACGCCGGGGAATCTGGTGATCCAGAACTCGGGCCACTACGCCAATCTCGAGTCAGTCAACGGCTCGATCCGAATCGAGCCACACGCCGACGTCGAGGCGGTGAGCGTCAAATGTGCGGACACCTGCTTCGTGGAGGGGAGCTTGACCGCATGGCGCGTTACGGCCCAGGCGATCCACCTCGAGGACGAGGCCAAGGCCAATATCGTGCTCCAGGAGACCGACCGGGTCGAGATCGGCGGCGAGGCCCGCCTGGTCGGCAACTTCGCCTCGGAGAAGGAGCTCTTCTACCTGTTCTCGCGCTTCGCGAGCGAGCTGCGGGCGCTGCCGGTCTTCGCCGAGCGGCGGCGCGGCTCCGCCGAGCTCGAGACCGACGACGGACCGGAGAACCTGCTCTCCGCGGGCGGCGAGGCGCCGGCCCCGAAGGCCCCGTCGCCGACCCCCACACCGGATCCGAGTCGCGAGCCGGTGAGCGCCGAGCTGCCGGACCCGCTCTTCTATTCGCTGGTCATTCTCGAGCGCGAGTTCTCGCGGCCGAGCTACGGTCCGACTTCGCGCAAGATGATCGAAGAGTTGATCAAGCTGCTGCGTGGGCGTGACCTGGATGGACTCGCGGTCAGCTACCAGACGCTGTTCGGCAAGATCGTCGAGCCCGGCAAGGACCTGCAGCGGGTCTTCCACGCCATGCAGGGGTACTTTCAGAGCTAGCCGGCGGCCCAATCCGGCTCCCGCGTCCGTCTCACTCTCCGGGCAGACTCTGGAGAGGAGATCGAGATGGACAAAGACAAGATATCGAGGTCGTTGCGGGAGAGTGGCGTCCCCGAGGAGCATGTCGAGGCGGCTGCCGAGGCGGTGGTCAACCTCCCCGAGAAGACCTACAACACCGCCATCTACTTTCTGGGCGGGGTGACGCTCCTCTTGGCGCTCGGAGCGGTCGTGCTGCCGGCCTTCGGCAATCAGGTGGCCGATGCTCTCTGGGGAGCGCTCGGGGCCGGAATCGGTGGGCTCGCCGGCATCTTCATGAAGGACTGAAGACCGGCGCTAGATAGCGGTCACCCGGACCACCTCCTCGAAGGTGGTCACGCCTTCCGCCAGCTTACGGAGGGCGGACTGCCGGAGGGTATTCATCCCGCCGGCTACGGCTTCGCGCTTGATGTGCGGCGCGTCGGCGCCTTCGATCGTCAGCTGCTGGATCGTCTCGGTCATCGGCAGGATCTCGAAGATGCCGGTGCGCTCGAGGTAGCCGGTCCCACGGCATTCGAAGCAGCCTTCGCCCAGCTTGGCGCGGGCGCGCTTGCCCTTCGGCACGGTCAGCCGGAGGGCGGTGATCTCGTCCTCGGTCAGGAAACAGTCCTTCGAACAGTGGCTGCAGACCTTGCGCGCGAGCCGCTGGGCGACCGACCCGATCAGGATCGAGCTGATCAGATAGCGCTCGAGGCCGAGGTCGGCGAGCCGGGTGATCGAGGACGCGGCGTCGTTCGTGTGCAGGGTGGAGAAGACCAGGTGGCCGGTGAGCGCCGCCTGAGCCGCGTACTGGGCGGTCTCGTCATCGCGGATCTCGCCGACCATGATGACGTCGGGGTCCTGGCGCAGGATGTGGCGCAGGGCCGACGCGAAGGTGACCGCCGCCTTGGTGTGGACCGCGGTCTGATTGAAATCCTCGTAGACCATCTCGATCGGGTCCTCGATGGTCGTAACGTTGATCTCGCGGCTGGCGATCGTCTTGAGCGCCGAGTAGAGCGTGGTGGTCTTTCCGGAGCCGGTCGGCCCGGTGACCAGGATGATGCCGTGCGGCCGGCTGATGAAGTCGTTGAAGACCGTCAGCTCGTCGTCGTAGAAGCCGAGCTGCCCGAGGTCCTTGAGCAGGATGTCCGGGGCGAAGATTCGCAGGACCACTTTCTCGCCGAACGCCGTCGGCAGGGTCGAGACCCGGAGCTCAATGTCCTTGCCGGCGCGGGTGGTCTTGACCCGTCCGTCCTGCGGCCGCCGTTTCTCGGCGATGTCGAGGCGCGACATGGTCTTGATCCGGTTGACCACCGCCTTGTGGACCACCTTGGGCATCGTCTGGATGTCGTGCAGGACGCCGTCGATGCGGAAGCGGATCAAGCAGTGCTCGCGCTTGGGCTCGATGTGGATGTCGCTCGCGCGGGTATCGTAGGCGTGCTGGAGCATGAACTCGACCGCGTTGACGATGTGCTGATCGCTCGACTCGATCTCGCTCTCGCTCTTCATGTGAACGAGTTGCTCGAGGTTGCCGAGATCGATGCCCGACGACAGATCGCGCTCGGCGCGCTTGACCGAGTGCCGCAGCCCGTAGACCTCGTTGATCGCCTTCAGGATGTCGGGCTCGGAAGCGACCACCAGCGTGACCTCGCGGTCGACGATGCGCCGGAAGGAGTCGATCCCCTCGATGTCGTAGGGGTTGGAGCAGGCGACCCGGAGCTTGCCGTTCTCGAGCTGGAGCGGCACCATCCGGTGCTTGCGCGCGAACGGCCGCGAGATCTTCGACTCGATCAGGTCGGCGTCGAGGCCGAGGGTATCGATGCGGACGAACGGCAGTCCGGCGTCCTTGGCCACCGCCTGGGCGATCTCGACCTCGCCGAGAATGCTGTTCAAAGACCCGTTGTTGGGCAGCCGCAGCCGCTGGACGATCTCGTACGCCAGCGCCTTCTGCTCGTAGGCCCGTGGATGACGCTGGCGAGACGGCATCGACTCCGCCTCCCGGAGAATCTCCTGGGCCTGGGCGTGAGAGATAACTTGTTGTCTTTCAAGAACTTCCGCGAGGAGCTTCGGCGTCAGATGCATGCCCTGGCGAGTCTAGCAACGGCGATGGTCAGAAGCTGTGAACGGTCTTACAATGCAGAACTCGATGACAGCTCCAGTCATCTACGTGCTGGCGGCGGTCGCCAGCGGCATCGCCTACTCGCTCACCGACGTGACCCGCAAGGCGCTGATGGCGCGAGTGCGCGCCCTGCCGGTGCTGTGCATCATCGCCTGGGGTGCGGCGCCGCTCTTTCTGTTCTGGTGGTTGCGCGACGGCGCGCCCGCGGTCGGCCCGGGCTACTGGCTGCCGGCCGGCGTCTCGATCGGCCTCAACATCGTCTCCAACCTGGCCTTCTTCGAGGCGGTCCGCCGCTCGCCCCTGAGTGTGACCATCCCGATGCTCTCGCTCACTCCGGTCTTCGCGACCATCCTGGCGGTGCCGATGCTCGGCGAGGTGCCGACGCTACGGCAGGCGGGCGGCATCTTCCTGGTCGTGGCGGGAGCCTTCCTGATCAACCTGGGCGGCGAAGATCGGCTGCACCTGTTCGACGCCTGGCGGGCGCTGCTACGTGAGCGCGGCTCCCTGCTGATGGCCGGCGTCGCCTTCGCCTGGTCGCTGGCGACACCGCTCGACAAGCTGGCGATGGCGGTGAGCGGTGTGCCGTTCCACGGTCTGGCGCTGAACTTCGGTGTCGGCGCGGGAGCCTTCGCCGTCCTGGCGCTCCGCGGCCGGACCCGGGAGCTCTGGCTGCCCAGGGGCGCCCGCTGGATCGCCGTCCTCTCGCTGGTTGCCAGCACGATTGCGATCGCTCTCTTCCTGGTCGCCATCGCCAACGTCTGGATCGGCCTGGTGGAGAGCCTCAAGCGGGGCATCGGCTCCGCCGCCGCCCTGCTCGTCGGCTACCTGATGTTCGACGAGCGGATCGGCGGACCCCAGGTGACGGCGGTCGTCCTGATGAGCGCCGGCGTCGCTCTCATTCTGCTCTAGGCCAGTGGCGCTGGAGCCGGAGGCTGTTCTCCAGGTTCGCCCGGACCTCGGCCATCGAGTCGCCGCCGACCTTCTCCAGCAGGGCGTCCGCGAGCACCAGTGCGACCATCGATTCGGCGATCACGCCCGCCGCCGGCAGCGCGGTCACGTCGCTCCGCTCGTACTGCGAGCGGTGGGCTTCGCGGGTGTCGATGTCGACCGACGGCATCCCCTTGCGGAGGGTCGAGATCGGCTTCTTGTAGGCGGTGACCACGACGTCGGCGCCGTTGGTGATCCCCCCTTCCAGACCTCCGGCGTGGTTGGTCGGACGGTGGAAGCGGCCGTCCAGGAGCTCGATCGGATCGTGCGCTTCACTGCCCGGGCCGGCGCTGGCTCGCAGCGCGGCGCCGATCTCGACCGCCTTGACCGCCGGCACCGACATGACGCCGCGCGCCAGGCGGCCGTCGAGCTTCTCGTCCCATTGGACGTGGGAGCCGAGGCCGGCAGGCACCCCGTGGGCGATCACCGTCACCCCACCGCCGAGCGTGTCACCGTCTTTCTTGGCTCGATCGACCAGCGCCACCATCTCGTCTTCGAGATCGCGATGGATGGCGCGCAGCGGCGACGAGTCGTCGACCTCGAGGAGGTTCTCCCAGCTCGGGACCGGGCGCTCGATCCCGATCGGTCCGAGCGAACGGACGCCGCTCCGGATCTCGATCCCGACATCGGCCAACAGCAGCTTGGCGATCGAGCCGCACGCCACCCGCGCGGCGCTCTCCCTGGCCGAGGCCCGCTCGAGGACATCCCGCAGGTCGCTGCGAAGATACTTGAGTCCGCCGGCGAGGTCGGCATGGCCGGGACGCGGTGCGTGCACCCGGCGCTTTTCGACCCGCGCCGGCTCGGTCTCGAGCGGGTCCATCACCGCGCGCCAGTTGTCGAAGTCCCGATTGACGATCCAGACGGCAATGGGAGAGCCGAGGCTCTCGCCACCGCGCACGCCACCGCGGATCTCGACCGCGTCGGTCTCGATCTTCATGCGCGCACCACGGCCGTAGCCGTGCATACGACGCTTCATCTCCCGGTGAATGAAGTCGAGATCGATGCCGAGTCCCGCCGGCACGCCGGTGAGAATCGCGGTCAGGCCGGGACCGTGGCTCTCGCCAGCCGTGGTCAGACGCAGGCGCCTCATCGGCGCTCATTCTACGCGGCGCCGGTCAACCGCCGTTGAGAATCGAGGCGAACGGCTGCTCGAGGCGCTCGGGAATCCGACACGCTCGTCCCTTGGCCACGTCCACCCAGACGTGATCGGTCCCACCCCGGACCAGGAGCGTCTCGCCACGGTGGACCCGGTAGGCGAAGCTGAGCCCGCGGCTGCTCAGACGCTCGAGCGTGCAGGCGACGCGCACGGTATCGCCGTAGCGGGCCCCTCGCCGGTAGTCGAGGCGCGCACCGGTGACCAGGAGCTGGTAGCCCATCTGCTCGATCTCGCTGTAATGGTGCCCGGTCTGCGAGCAGAGACGGGTGCGGGCGAGCTCGAACCAGACCAGGTAGTTCGCGTGGTGAACCACCCCCATCTGATCGGTCTCGGCGTAGCGGACCTCGACGTCGATCAGCGCCTCGGCACCGTCGTCGGCCGGGCTCATCGATCTCGCTCCATCGATCCGAGACTGTACCGGAGGACGGTGAACAGGATCTTGTAGCCGGCGAGGACGGTCCCCTTGACGGTGCCGGTGATCTTCGAGACACCGACGCGCTTGCGATAGCTGACCGGCACCTCGGTGACTCGCATCCGGTGACGGAGCGCCTTCACCTGGAGCTCGGCGGTCCAGCCGAAATCCCGGTCGCGCATTCGGAGCCGCTCGAGGGCGTCCCAACGAATAGCGCGAAACGGACCGAGATCGGTATAGCGATGCCGGTAGAGGAGCCGGATCAGGCCGCAGGCGACGATGTTGCCCATCCGCGCTTGGGGGAGGAGCGCCCCCGGCTCGCGCTCGCCGAGAACCCGCGAGCCGATGACCACCTCGGCACGGTCGGCGACAATCGGCGCGATCACGGCCGGCAGCTCCTCCGGTCGATCGGAGTAGTCGGCGTCGAGGAAGACGACGATCTCCGGGGGGTCGTTGTCGCGCAGATGGGTGAGTGCCCTCAGGCAGGCGGCGCCGTAGCCGGCCCGGGGCTCGAAGACGACCACCGCGCCGCCACGCTCGGCGACCTCGGCCGTGGCGTCGCTCGAATTGTTGTCGGTGACCACCACCCGCCGTACCGGCGGCTGCGGGATCGCGGCCAGAACCAGCGGCAGAGAGGCCTCCTCGTTGAAGGCCGGAATCACGACGTCGACCGTAGCGCCCAAAGCCCGCGCAGCTTACAAGAGCGCCCCGAGACTCTGTCGGCCCGATGGGTGCTTAGCTCAGAGGCAGGGTGTCCGATCGCAAGCGCTCGCACCCAGGTCGACGGTCGCTCACGAGGGGGGTGTCCGATCGGAGGGACCCCCATTGGCAGAGCAACCCCGACCGGAGGCATTCCAATAGGAGGGGTTCGAGGGGAGGGCTCTCCCCTCGTCCAAAAACCCCGGTAGACTCGCCTCCGATGTCGAAAGCGCTGCGAAGCGTCAAGGGCACCCGCGATCTTCTGCCCCCGCAGACCGCCGTCTGGAACGCCGTCGAGGAGATCGCCCGGCGCGTCTTCACCAGCTACGGCTACGGCGAGATCCGGACGCCGGTCCTCGAGAGCACGGACCTGTTCGTGCGCGGCGTCGGCGAGTCGACCGACATCGTCGGCAAGGAGATGTACACCTTCGCCGATCGCAAGGGCCGGTCCCTGAGTCTGAGGCCCGAGGCCACGGCGGCCATCGGGCGAGCCTTCGTCGAGCACAATCTCCAGGAGCTGCCGCTGCCGGTCAGGCTCTACTGCATCGGACCCTTCTTCCGCTACGAGCGGCCCCAGAAGGGGCGATACCGGCAGTTCTTCCAGATCGACGCCGAGCTGCTGGGTGACCCGGGCCCGCACTCCGACGTCGAGGTGATCCTGATGCTGCTCCGCTTCCTGCGCGAGCTCGGGCTCGAGCGACTGGTCGTGCTGATCAACACGGTCGGCGACGAGGCCAGCCGGCTCGCCTATCGGGCTGCCCTGGTGAGCTATCTCGAGCCCTACAAGGACCAACTCGGAGAGGACAGCCGGCGTCGGCTGGAGAGCAATCCGCTACGGATCCTCGACTCCAAGGCACCCGCGGAGCGGCAGCTGCTCGAGGGCGCGCCGAATCTGCACGATCACCTGAGCCCCGAGAGCCGCGAGCACTTCGAGCAGGTGTTGGCGCTCCTCGAACGGTTCGAGGTCGAGCTCGAGGTCGCTCCGCAGCTGGTGCGCGGACTCGACTACTACACGCGGACGGTGTTCGAGATCGTCTCGCAGGGACTCGGCTCGCAGGACGCGATCGTCGGCGCAGGCCGCTACGACCGGCTGATCGGGGACCTCGGTGGACCGCCGACCGAGGCGATCGGTTTCGCCATCGGGCAGGATCGACTGATCGATGTCCTGCCGGAGAGCTTCCGCGCTGCGGCCACGGCGTCGTCCCCCGCGATGCTGATTCCGATCGGCGATCAAGCCCAGGTGGAGGGACTGGCCCTGGCGGAGCGCTTACGACAGGCGGGGATCGT
The DNA here is from genome assembly GCA_947259925.1 of Thermoanaerobaculia bacterium. Taxonomy (GTDB): domain Bacteria; phylum Acidobacteriota; class Thermoanaerobaculia; order Multivoradales; family JAHEKO01; genus JAHEKO01. Next base: position 115,665 of record CAMYOG010000012.1, on the reverse strand, counting down.
GGTGATCGCCGAGCTCTCGGGGCGCTCGGTGCGCTCGGCGCTCAAGCAGGCGAATCGCCGTGGAGCTCGCCACGCGATCCTGCTCGGCGAGGACGAGATCGCGCGCGGCGAGGTGACCTTTCGAGATCTGGAGTCGGGCGAGCAGCTGGCCCTCTCGACGGACGATCTCGTGCAGCGACTGAAGGAGTCGACATGAAGCGGACCCCCGCGGGGGAGTTGACCCGTGACGCGATCGGCGAGCGCGTGCTGCTCAGGGGCTGGATCGACAGCCGCCGGGACCACGGTGGTGTCACGTTCATCGATCTGCGCGATCGGAGCGGCCGGGCGCAGGTGGTGCTGCGCGCCGAGGACAGCCCGGAGCCGGCGGTGGCGCTGACGGCGGCGCGCGACGAGTGGGTCATCGAAGTCGAGGGTGAGGTGGTCGCGCGTGCGGCCCCGAACCCGGATCTGCCGACCGGTGAGATCGAGGTGATCGCCGATCGGGCGGCGGTACTGTCGACCACCAGGGGACTGCCGTTTAACTCCGCGACCGCGCTCGACGCCACCGAGGAGACCCGCCTGCGCTACCGCTACCTCGACCTGCGGCGGCCCGAGCTGCAGCGCAACCTGATCCTGCGCGACCAGATCGACTTCGAGGTCCGGCGCTACTTCCACGAGCACGACTTCGTTCACATCGAGACACCGATCCTGACCCGGTCGACGCCCGAGGGCGCGCGTGACTACCTGGTGCCGAGCCGCGTGCAGAGGGGCAGCTTCTACGCACTGCCGCAGTCGCCGCAGATCTTCAAGCAGATCCTGATGGTCGCGGGATTCGAGCGCTACGTGCAGATCGCTCGCTGTTTTCGCGACGAGGATCTGCGCGCCGATCGTCAGCCCGAGTTCACGCAGGTCGACGTCGAGATGTCGTTCGTGGAGGAGGGCGACATCTTCGAGCTGATCGAGGGCCTCTTCGAGCACATCTTCCCGCTCGTCGGCATCGAGCCGCGGACGCCGTTTCCGCGCATGCGCTACGCCGAGGCCGAGCTGCGCTACGGCACCGACCGACCCGACCTCCGGTTTGGTCTCGAGATCGCCGACCTGACCGAGGGGCTGGCGCAGAGCGGCTTCCGGGCGTTCCAGTCGGCCGCGGCGAGCGGCGGGGCAGTCCGGGCGATCGCCGTCCCGGGGGCTGCCGACGCCACCCGCAAGCAGGTCGACGGCTGGGTGCGGCTGGCGCGGCAGCACGGGGCGGCGGGGGTGCTGACCCTGCGCAATCGCGGCGGCAAGCTCGTCTTTCAGGTCAAGGACACCCTGACCGAAAGCGAGCTGAGCTGGAGCGCCGAGCGGCTCGGCCTGAAGGACGGCGGACTGGCCCTGATCGTCGCCGCCGACGCGCCGATCGCGGCCGCCGCACTCGGCGCCCTGCGGGTGGCGGTCGCCGAGGAGTACGGCCTGGTCGACGAGAGTCGGCACGAGTTCCTCTGGATCACCGAGTTTCCGCTGGTCGAATGGGACGAGGAGGACGGTCGCTGGTACTCGGTCAACCATCCGTTCACGTCGCCCGACCCGCGCGATCTGGACCGGCTGGAGAGCGACCTGGGAGCGGTCCGCGCGCGGGGGTACGACGTCATCCTGAACGGGGTCGAGCTGGGGGGAGGGTCGATCCGTATCCACGAGCCCGGCCTCCAACAGCGAGTCTTCGGATTGCTCGGCATCGGCGAAGAGGAGGCCGAGGCGCGCTTCGGGCACCTGCTCGATGCGCTCCGCTTCGGGGCGCCGCCACACGGCGGGATCGCTCTCGGGCTCGATCGGATCGTCATGCTGATGGCCGGCGCCGACTCGCTGCGGGACGTGATCGCCTTTCCCAAGACGACCTCGGCCGCCAGTCTCATGACCGGCGCGCCGTCACCGGTCGACAGTGAGCAGCTGGCCGAGCTGGGTATCCGGGTCGCCGGAGAGCCCGGCAGCCAGGGGCCGAGCGGTGACGAATAGCGCTTCCGCGATCGACCTCGAGCTACGGCACCCGGCCGGCAGCACGCCGATCCGGGTCGGAGCTGGGGCGCTGCGCGAGCCGAGTGAGGAGCTCCTGAACGCGGTCGACGAACGGAGCGTCTTTGCCATCACCTCGCCGGCGGTGCGCGGTCTCCACGGGACCCGGCTGGCGGAGCTCGAGGCGCGCGCGGCGAGCTGGCAGGCTCTGGAGGTACCGGAGGGGGAGCGGGCGAAGGATCTGACCGTGGCCGAAGGGCTCTGGCGCGAGCTGCTGCGGGCGGGCGGCAAGCGCGACAGCCTGGTGCTCGCGTTCGGCGGCGGCACCGTCGGAGACCTGGCCGGGTTCGTCGCCGGTGGCTTCCTGCGCGGCATCGACTACATCCAACTGCCGACCACGCTGCTCGCTCAGGTGGACGCCGCGATCGGCGGCAAGACGGCGGTCAACCTGCCGGAGGCGAAGAACAGCGTCGGCCTGTTCCATCATCCGAGGGCGGTTCTCTGTGACACCGAGCTACTGTCGACGCTCGACCCGGCCGAGCTCAGGTCGGGCCTGTTCGAGGTGGTCAAGATCGGCGCGATCTACGCACCCGACCTGCTGAGCAGGGTCGAAGAGCGGCTGTCGAGTCTGCTGGCGGCCGACGCCGAGGCATTGGCGCCGATCGTCGCCGCCGCGGTCCAGGCGAAGGTGGAGATCGTCGAGGCGGATCCGGAAGAAGCCGATCGGCGGCGGTTGCTCAACTTCGGGCATACGGTCGGGCACGCGCTCGAGGCCGTGTCGGACTACCGAGAGCTCCGGCACGGCGAAGCGGTCGGCTACGGCATGCTGTTCGCTCTCCGGCTGGCTCGCCGGCGGGGTCTCGGTGCCGACGGCGCGGACCAGGTCCGGGAGCTGATCCGGCGAGTCGGACTGCCACCACTCGGCGAGGTTTCGGTGGCGGCGCTGCTCCAGCGGACCGCGCGCGACAAGAAGGCGCGGCAGGCCGGGCTGGCCTGGGTCTACCCGAGCGCGCTCGGCGAGGGGCGGATCGATTCCGCGATCGATCTGGAGGAGATCGAGCGGACGCTGCGCGAGTTCCTGGCCGATCCCTGGTCGGAATGAGCCCCCAAGCTCGTTAATACGAGAGCGTAATACACAACAGGAACGCCCCGAAGCTTCGGCTATATTCGCGATTGCTATGTCGCGCCTCTCGGCTTTCTTTGCAGGGTGGAAGCTCCGCAATATCCTCTTTCTTTTGTTGCTCTTGACCGGCATCGTGCCGCTCGCGATCAGCGGCGTGCTGCTCCTGCGGCAGAACAGCGAGATCGTCGAGACGCAAGAGAAGGGCTACCTGGCGCGCTCGGCCCTCTTTCTGTCGGTCGAGTTGAACGACTACCTGGTGGAGGCGCGGCGGAACCTGGAGCAGCTGGGCCGGCTGGTGATCTCCCTGTCGAGCCACCCGGACACCCAGCGCATCGTCACCGGCGAGACGCTCCGCAGGGGTTACCTGGGCCAGGGCACGGCCGACGGCAGGTGGCTCAAGTCGTATCTGGAGAGCTACCTCTCCGAAGGCCCCGGGTGGAGCGGCCTGCGGATCCTGGGCGAGGACGGGCAAGGACCCTACTCCCGACCGAAGGAGCTCGACCAGAGCCTGATCGACGCCCTGGCGGAGACCTATCGCGAGTCGGTTCAGGCCGGCAGCTCGGTCTGGCGGCTGGTCGACGTCGACGGCGACCGTCTGCCCCACGCCGTCCTGACGGTGCCGGTCTCGAAGGTCGGCTTCAAGGGGCGCGTCTACGTCCAGGGGGTCTTCGAGGTCGAGCCACTGGCCAGCGTCTTCGACGGCGAGACCCTGGGCGACGCGGCGGTCTTCCTGGTCGACGGCCGGGGTCGGGTCCTGTGGGACGAGGGAGCTGACGAGGAGACGGTCGCGGCGGTCTCGGCCTCGCAACTGGTCGCGGACTTCGTCGAGTTTCCGCTCAACCTGACCGCCGAGTACGACCTGCCGGTCAACGGCGTCGAGTCGCGAATGGTCGCGAGGATCAGTCCGGTCGACGAGTCGTCGTGGGGGGTCGTCCTGCACAAGCCGGTCTCGACCGCCTTCCGAGCGGTCGAGAAGATGATCGTCAACACCGCCATCTCGAGTGCGGTGGTGGTCCTACTGTCGCTGGCGGTGGCGGGTCTGGCCGCCCGCCGGATCAGCCAGCCGATCTCGCACCTGGCGGAGAGCACCAAGGAGATCGCCGCCGGCAACTTCGCCAAGCAGGTCGAGTCGACAGGTCCGGGCGCCGAGATCGGCGAGCTGGCGGACGACTTCAACCGAATGAGCAGTCAGCTACAAAGGCACGTCCTGCAGCTGCAGAAGGCGGCGCAGGCCAACCGGGAGCTGTTCATCGGCTCGATGCGGGCGTTCGTGGCGGCGGTCGATGCAAAGGACCCCTACACCCGCGGTCACTCCGAGCGGGTCGCGGCGCACAGCCGGACGATCGCGCGCTACCTCGGGATCTCGGGCGAGGTGCTGGAGCGGATCTGGGTCGGCGCGTTGCTGCACGACGTCGGCAAGATCGGCATCGAAGACCGGATCCTCAAGAAGGGTGGCGTGCTCTCGGCGGAGGAGTACGAGGAGATGAAGCTCCACCCGGCCATCGGCGCCGAGATTCTGAGCCGGATCGAACAGCTCAGGGAGATGATCCCGGCGATCCGGTGGCACCACGAGGCGTGGAACGGGATGGGCTATCCCGACGGCCGCAAGGGCGAGCAGATCCCACTCATGGCGCGGATCGTCGCCGTCGCCGACACCTTCGACGCGATCACCACCAGCCGCCCCTATCAGCGCGCGTACGAGGTAGAGTTCGCTCTCGAAACGATCCGCAAGCTCGCAGGCACGCGATTCGACGCCAAGGTGGTCACCGCGTTCCTGCGAGCGGTCGAGGCGGGCGAGGTCCAGCTGCGGCGCGAACCCGAACAGCCGGCGAAGCAGGAAGAGAAGTTAAGGGCGAGCGTCGCGACGTAGGGTGGCCAGGCCCGGTCGACCCTGGCCGCGATGCCCTACCAGTACATCCTCGCCAATCTACTCGCCGACGCCGAAGAGGCCCTGGGAGTGGTGTTCGTCGACGAGGAAGGCGAGATCGTCGACTTCGCGGCCAAGCAGGACAGCGAGGTCGATTTCCAGCTGATGGGGGCGTATCTCGGCATCTACGCCCAACGTGTGGTATCTCTGGCGCGCGAGGAGGAGCTCGGCCAACCCCAGCTCCTCTATATCGATTGCCAGGGTCTGACGATCCTGGTCAGCTCGCTCTCGGGCGGCTACAGTCTGGGAGTGGTCCAGGACTCGAGTACGGGGCTCGGACGCATATCGCGAAGCCTGGAGCGCGCGGCGGCCGACCTCGAGCGCGAGGTGTTGAGCGCGATCCACTGATGACGACCGACGAGACCCTCGAGCCGGCCCCGGCGCCGAGCCTCCCCGAGCCGGAGCGCAAGAGCTTCTGGAAGAAGCTGCGACGCGGCTTGAGGATGACCCACACGGAGATCTTCGAGCGCTTCGATGCCGCGGTCAGCGGCAAGGCGATGGTCGACGACGAGGTCATCGAGTACCTGGAGGAGAGTCTGATCGGCGCCGACCTCGGGGTCGAGACGACGATGGAGCTGATCGAGCGCCTGCGCGGCGGCGTCCGTCCCAGCGAGGCGCTGGACGTTCTGAAGCTGCGCGAGCGGTTGGTCGACGAGATGGCGGTGCTGCTGCTCGACGCGCCTCAGCCGCGACCCCAGGCGGAAGGCCCCCTGGTCACTCTGCTGGTTGGCGTCAACGGCACCGGCAAGACGACGTCGGCGGCCAAGCTGGCGCGCCGGTCGCTCGACCGTGACGAGCGGGTTCTGCTGGCCGCGGCCGACACATTCCGCGCGGCAGCGATCGAGCAGCTCGTCCTATGGGGGGAGCGACTGGGAGTCGACGTCATCCGTCAGCACGCCGGTGGAGATCCGGCCGCGGTGGTCTTCGACGCTCTCCAGGCAGGACGGGCGCGCAGGGTCGACCACCTGATCGTCGACACTGCTGGCCGCCTCCACAACAAGGAGCACTTGATGGCCGAGCTGGCCAAGATCAGACGGGTGATCGAGCGCGAAGGGGAGGGCTGGGAGCAGCACACGGTGCTGGTCATCGACGCGACCACCGGCCAGAACGCCGTCACCCAGGCTCGCGAATTCACCCGGGCGGTCGACGTCGACGGCGTCCTGTTGGCCAAGATCGACGGTACCGCGAAGGGCGGCGTGGCGGTGGCCATCGCTCGCGACCTGCGGCTGCCGATCCTGCACCTCGGCGTCGGCGAGCAGCCAGGTGATCTGGTCGATTTCAGGCCGCGCGACTTCGCCACCGCACTGCTCGGCCCGCCCAGCTCGAGCCCGGTCGGATAGGGAAGCGGATGTCGCGCTCGTTCGAGAGCTACCGGCCAACGCCCGCGCGGCTCTGGATCCGCTATCGACCGCGCCGCTGGCCGGGAGCGAGCGACCTGTGGACCGACTGGGCGGCTGGCACGCTCGGGCATCCCGGCCGCGGAATCCCCGAGCTGCCGGTCGATCTCGATCGAGGCCTGGCTGACGTTCTCTACCTGCCGCCGGTCGAGCCGGATCTCGAACCGCACCGGGCCGAGCTGGCGGCGGCGTGCGTGGCCGCAGGCACGCCGGTCCTGCTCCAGCGGCGCGCCGGCCTCGACGGCGAGTCGGTCGACGGCGCTACCGAGGTCTGGGACCTGCTGCCGGCGCTCCTCGATGGGGATCGACCCGAGCTCTGGGAGGTACCGCCGGGCGCCCACTGCGTCTGGCCGCTGGTCGCCGGCTTGACCGAAGCGGACGAGGTCGTCGCCGCCGGGCTCGAGCGGCTCGCCGCGGCCGGCGCTGACGTCGTCCAGGCGATCACCCTGGAGCTTTCGGCGCCCGCCAAACGCCGCCTGGCCGAGGCGGGCGACTCGCAACGGTTCGATCGTCTGTTCCACGCCCCCCGGCCGTCAGAGAGAGACTTCGCGCGACAGGCTGCGGCGCGCGGATTCGGATCGTTTCTGGACCGGCCGCTGGGCGACGGCTCACCCAGACTGTCCCTGCGTCGTCGGTGCGCCGGCGAGCTGCGGCTGGCGGCAGATCTCTACTACCGGCTCGGCCGGCCGGAGTCGGAGAGCCAGAAGCTGCTGCGGGCGGCGCGCTGGATCGACCGCGAGGATCACGATCTGGCGGCGCTCGCCGAGGAGCACAACCTCGAGATCGTCGACTGGATCGACGCCACCAGCCGCGGCGTGATCGAGGAGCTGGTCGGCGGCGGGCGCTCGCGCCTGGTCGCGTCGCTGGTGGACGAGTACACGGGCGCCGGGGCCTGAGCCGGCGCGCGCTAGGGGATGCGGGCGACCAGATCGATCTCGATCCTGGCGCCCTTGGGCAAGCCCGCGACCTCGACCGTCGAGCGCGCCGGCCGATGGCTCCCCATCGCCGCACCGTAGAGCTCATTGAGCTTGGGGAAGTCGGCCATGTCGGTCACGTAGACCGTCGCCTTGACCACGTCGCCGAAGCCGCACCCCGATTCGGAGAGCACCTGGCGAAGGTTGGCGAGCACCCGCTCCGCCTGGACCTCGAACGAATCGCCGACCAGCTCTCCGGTTTCCGGGTCGATGCCGACCTGGCCGGAAGTGAACAGCCAGCCGTCGATCTCGATCGCCTGGGAGTAGGGGCCGATGGCTTCGGGCGCCTGATCGGTATGGACTCGCTTCATTCGTCGGTCGCTCCTTCGAGTACTCCGATGTAGGGGAGGTTGCGGTACCGCTCGTCGACGTCGAGGCCGTAGCCGAGCACGAAGACGTTCTCGACCTCGAAGCCGCAGTAGTCGATCGGCACCTCGACCTGACGCGCCCCTCTCTTGTCGAGCAGGGCGCACAGCTTGACGCTCGAGGCACCACGAAAGCGGAACAGAGCCAGCACCGTGTTGAGCGTGTAGCCGGTATCGACGATGTCCTCGAGCAGCAGCACATGGCGCCCGCGCAGGGGAAGGTCGACATCCTTGAGGATGCGGACTTCGCCCGGTTCGGTCCCGGAGCCGTAGCTCGAGGTCTGGAGGAAGTCGACGTGCAGCGGGATGTCGATCCTTTTCAAGAGATCGACCAGGAAGAAGACCGAGCCTTTGAGGACGCCGATGCACAGGGGCGGATCGCCGCCTCGATAGTCGCTCTCGATCTCGGCGGCCAGCTCCGTGAGTCGTGCCTGGAGTCGCTCCGCCGAGATCAGCTCGCGGATCCGGGTCGCGTTGGCGCTCATGCGCGCGAGTATAAGGTCCCCGGCGGTAGAATCGGCGCCGTGCTCGGCTCCGGCTCCAGCTCGGTCTCTCTCCTGGTGGCGAGGCGCTACCTCCGCAGCACGCGCCGCGACGCGTTCATCAGCTTCTTGACCTTCACCGCGGCCGCCGGCCTGGCACTCGGGGTGGCCGCCTTGATCCTGGCGCTGGCGATGCTCACCGGCTTCCAGAGCGCCCTCAAGGAGGAGATCCTGGCGCGGACCCCGGAGATCGAGATCCAGCTGCCGACCGCCACCGGCTACGCCGAGGCCGCCGAGATCCGGCACGCGGTCACCGAGCTACCCGAGGTCGGGGCGGCACAGCTGGTGACCCGGGGGCAGGGCTGGGTGACGGCCGAAGGCCGGGTGCGCGCGGTCGAGCTGATCGGCTTCGAAGGGGAGCTGCCCGCGTCCTTTCCGGAGGCGAGCGATCGAGCGGAAGGGCTCTACCTCGGAGCGCGTCTCGCCGACGCCTGGGGCCTGGAACCCGGCCAGGTCGTCGAGGTCGCCTCGAGCAAGCCGACCCTGTCGCCGTTTGGGCCCCAACCGCGGGTCCGTCGGTTGCCGATCCATGGCCGCTACGCCTCGGGGCGGACCGACCTGACGGATCGGGTCGCGCTACCGCTCGAGCAGGCGGCCGGCCTGCTCGGCTCGCGCGGCTACCGCGTACAGGTCGCGACCGGCGACCTGCAGAAGGCCCTGGTGCTGGCACCCGAGCTGGATGGCCTGGTGCCGGCCGGCACCGCGATCCGTACCTGGCGGGAGCTCAACCGCGGTCTGTTCTTCGCGCTCCGGCTGGAGAAGAGCTTGATGTTCGTCGCGGTCTTCCTGATCGTGGCGGTCGCCTCGCTCGCGCTGGTCTCGGACTTGACACTGATCATCGCCAGCAAGCGACGCGAGGTCGGAATCCTGGGCGCGATGGGCACCGACCCCGGTGCGCTCCGTCGGATATTCACCCTGTTGGGAGGCCTCCTCGCCGGCCTCGGGGTCGCGGTCGGCGGCGCCGTCGGGCTCGGCCTGGCGCTCTTTCTCGACCGCACGCGGTTGATTCGGATTCCGACCGGTGTCTATTTCCTCGACTATGTACCGTTCGACGTGCGACCGTTCGACGTCGCCGTCATCCTGGTGGCGACGGTCACGGTGGCCCTGATCGGAGCCGGCTACGCCGCCCGGCGAGCGGCCGCTCTGCAACCGGTCGAGGCGCTTCGGCGATGAGCGTAGCGATCGAGGCGACGGGGCTGCACAAGTCCTACCGGGACGGCGAGCGGAGTGTCGACGTCCTACGGGGCGCCGATCTCTCGGTCGAGCCGGGTGAGTTCGTCGCCGTGGTCGGCCCGTCGGGCTCGGGCAAGTCGACCCTCCTGCACCTGCTAGGGGCGCTCGACGTCCCCGACGCCGGGTCGATCGAGATCGGCGGCACGGCGGTTGCGGGTCTGGATCCGGTCGAGGCGGCGCGCTTCCGCAATCGGACGATCGGCTTCGTCTTCCAGTTCCAGGAGCTGCTGGCCGACTTCGACGCCCTCGAGAACGTCATGATGCCGGGCAAGATCGCCGGTTGGCGGAGCGGGCGAGCGCGCGACCGGGCGCTCGAGCTGCTCGCCGAGGTGGGGCTCGAAGATCGCTCGGACCACTTCCCGAACCAGCTCTCCGGCGGTGAGCGGCAGCGCGTCGCCCTCTGTCGAGCGCTCCTCCTGGAGCCGCCCCTGTTGCTCGCCGACGAGCCGACCGGGAACCTCGATCCGGAGAGCGCGGTGCGGGTTTTCGACCTGATGATCGCGCTTCAGGAGGGGCACGGAACGACCGCTCTGGTGGTGACCCACAACCCGGCGCTCGCCAACCGCTGTGGTAGACTTCTGCAGCTCGACGGTGGCAGGCTGGAGGCGTTCGCGGGAGCGTCTGGATCGGGCTAACTAACGATCGATAAAGGAATATCAGGCAATCCCAAAACCGGAGCCGAGCGACGGCGGCAGGCCAACGAGGCTGGATCGACATGTTCGAGAAGTACAACGAGAAGGCACGTCGGGCGCTCTTCTTTGCGCGCTACGAAGCGAGCAAGCTCGGTAGCCGGGTGATCGAATCCGAGCACATCCTGCTCGGGATCCTGAGAGAGGGCGAGGAGACCGTCGGCGAGCTGCTCCGGCGTTTCCAGGTGAAGCCGGAGGAGCTCCGTCGCGAGATCGAGGGCGAGCGTGTCTTCGTCGAGCGGATCTCCTCGACCGCCGAGCTGCCGCTCTCCGAGGAGTCCAAGAAGATCCTCGCCTACGCCTCGCACGAGGCGGAGAGCATGCTCCACTCGACGGTGGGCTCCGAGCACCTGCTGATCGGCATCCTGCGCGTCGAGGGCTGCATCGCCATGCGGCTGCTCACGCAACAGGGGTTCGACCTGTTCAACGTGCGCGAAGAGGTCGGCTCGATCGTCAAGGAGCGTGAGGCGTCGCAGCAGAAGAAGGAGCTACCGTTTCTCTCCGAGTACGGTCGCGACCTGACCCTGCTGGCGGCGCAGGGCACCTTCGACCCGCTGATCGGGCGGGAGACCGAGGTCGAGCGGATCATCCAGATCCTGTCGCGGCGGACCAAGAACAATCCGATCTTGCTCGGCGAGCCCGGCGTCGGCAAGACCGCCATCGTCGAGGGCCTGGCGCAGCGCATCGTCGAGGGGCGGGTACCGATCTTCTTGGCGCAGAAGAAGCTGGTCGCCCTCGATCTCTCGCTGATCGTCGCCGGGACCAAGTACCGCGGACAGTTCGAGGAGCGCCTCAAGGGGATCCTGAAGGAGCTCAAGGACAACGACGAGGTGATCGTCTTCATCGACGAGATCCACTCCCTGATCGGTGCCGGCTCCGCCGAGGGCTCGCTGGACGCCGCCAATATCCTCAAGCCGGCGTTGTCCCGGGGCGAGGTGTCGTGCATCGGCGCCACGACCCTCAAGGAGTACCGGAAGTACATCGAGAAAGACCGTTCACTATTGCGGCGCTTCCAGTCGATCCAGATCGAGCCGCCGAGCAGCGAGGAGACCCTCGAGATCCTCGAGGGTGTCAAGGATCGCTACGAAGCGTTCCACAAGGTGCGTTACAACGTCTCGGCGCTGCGCGCCGCGATCTATCAGTCGACCCGCTACATCAGCGACCGGCAGCAACCCGACAAGGCGATCGACGTGATCGACGAGGCGGGCGCCAAGGTGAAGCTGCGGCGGGTACGCGACACGCAGAACCTTCGCCGGCTCGAAAAGGAGATCCGCGAGGTCGTCACCGAGATGAAGAGCGCGATCTCGGACAAGGACTTCGAGCGCGCCGTCTACCTGCGCGAGCGCGAGATCGACCTGCGCGAAGATCTCGAGAAGATGAGCCTTTCGAGTGACGAGGAGCGGGTCCTCGAAGTGACCGAGCGCGACATCGAGGACGTGATCTCGTCGTGGACCGGCATCCCGCTCGCCAGCCTGCGCAGCGACGAGGCCGAGCGGCTGATGCAGATGGAGCAGATCCTGCGGCAGCGGGTCGTCGGTCAGGACCACGCGATCGAGGCGATCAGCCGGGCGATCCGACGCTCGCGCCTGGGCGTCAGCAACCCCCAGCGGCCCGCCGGCTCGTTCATGTTCCTCGGGCCGTCCGGTGTCGGCAAGACCGAGGTCGGCCGCCGCCTGGCCGAGTTCCTGTTCGGCAGCCAGCACTCGCTGGTCCGCTTCGACATGAGCGAGTACATGGAGAAGCACGCGGTGTCGAAGCTGATCGGCTCGCCGCCCGGCTACGTCGGCCACGACGAGGGCGGCCAGCTAACCGAGCGGGTCCGCCGCCAGCCGTACTCGGTCATCCTGTTCGACGAGATCGAGAAGGCGCACCCGGACGTCGCCAACCTCCTGTTGCAGATCCTCGAGGACGGCATGCTGACCGACGCCTACGGCAACACGGTCGACTTCAAGAACACGATCGTGCTGATGACCTCGAACATCGGTAGCAAGCTGGTGGTGCGCGGCGGCCGGGTCGGCTTCGGCGAGGCCGATCGCGAGCAGAGCTTCAAACGCCTGGAAGAAGAGATCCTCGGCGAGCTCAAGCGTGGCTTCAGCCCGGAGTTCATCAACCGCCTGGACGAGGTGATCGTCTTCAACCCGCTCGGCTCGGAAGAGATGAACGCGATCGTCGACATCCTGCTCGAGGAGATCAACGTGACGCTGCTCGAGCGCGGGCTGACGGTCGCGGTCGACGACCGGGCCAAGGAGTGGCTGCTGGCGGAGGCGGGCCTCGACGCGTCGACCGGCGCCCGTCCCCTGCGCCGAACCATTCAGCGACACATCCAGGACCCGATATCCGAGATCCTGATCTCCCAACCCCAGGAAGACGTGGCGCTCATCGAGGTGACCCTGAACGGGGACCAGCTCGAGTTCGAGTCGAGACCTCGCGAGGCCCTGGTCACCGAGACATAATCCAGGCTCGATTCCGGTGCGGGCGATGGCTCGCTTCTTGCACTGAGGATGCGTTTGTCAAGTCGGTACGAAGCGGGTCGGGGAAACCCGGCCCTCTAGGAATGGCAGCTCGAACCCAGCTATGAGACGGACCGCCTTTTTGGCCTGCTTGGCGCTGGTCACGACGCTGCTCGGCCACGGTCTGCCTGCACGGGCACAGGAGCTCGACGGCCTGCCGATCCGCTCGGTCACCTACCAGGGTTTGGTCTCGCTGCCGGAGGACTCGCTCGACTTCTATCTCGGTCTGTCGGTCGGCGGAACCTACGACGCCAAGGCGCTCAACGAGGCCGTGCACGGACTCTGGGAGCGGAACCTGATCGACAACTTCGAGATCACGGCCGAGCGTCAGGGCGACGGGGTCGCACTGGTGATCACGATCGAGGAGCGACCGATCCTGCGCTCGATCGAATACCAGGGGATCAAGCGGCTCAGTCGCACCGACATCAACGAGGAGGTCACCCGCAATCGCCTCCGAGTGCGCGAGGGCGATCCGCTCAATCGCGGGGAGCTCCGACGTCTCCAGGTCCTGATCGAAGAGCTCTACGCCGAGAAGGGGTTCCGCCTTGCCGAGGCGAGCTACCGGATCGAAGCGGTGGAGAACGACCGACGGGTGATCTTCACCATCGACGAAGGCGACAAGGTCCGGATCGAAGACATCGACTTCGAGGGCAATACGGTCTTCAGCGATCGCCGGCTGCGCTACTCGATGAAGAAGACCAAGGAGAGCGGCTTCATCAGCAAGCTCCGCAAGAAGGACATCTACAAGGAGCCGACGCTCGAGGAGGACCTCGACTCGGTGCGCACGATCTACCGGCGCGCCGGCTACAAGAACGTGGTTCTGGGCGAGCCGAAGGTCGAGATCCGCGCCAAGAACCCCGGAGCGGAGACCCTCAAGCAGCAGAACCGCCGCCTCTATCTGACGATACCGGTGGAGGAGGGTGCCCGATGGAAGCTCGGAGAGATCACCGTCGAGGGCAACGAGAAGCTCGGCGACGAGATCATCCTGGGCCAGTTCGAGAAGCCGGGCGGCGGCTGGCTGCGCTCCAAGGTGATCGAAGAGGGCATCGAGACGGTCACCGAGCTGTACAAGAACAGCGGCCACGTTTTCGCGCTGATCGAGCCCGAGCTGATCGAGCGAGAAGACCAGGTGGCCGACGTGGTGCTGCTGGTGGACGAGGGCGACCAGTACCGGGTCGGCCGGATCGAGTTCGAGGGCAACCGTCGCACCCGCGACCGGGTACTGCGGCGCGAGCTCGGTATCCAGGAGTCGCTGCTGCTCAACTCGGGCGCGCTGCGCAACAGCTTGCTCCGCATCGGCCAGCTCGAGTTCTTCAAGGTCAACGAGGAGGATCCGGTCGCCTTCGACTTCGATACCGAGGAGAAGACCGTCGACCTGACCATCAAGGGCGACGAGGGCGATCGGACCGAGCTACTCTTCGGCGCCGGCTTCAGCGAGATCGACGGCTTCTTCGGCCAGTTCTCGTTCCGCAGCCGCAACTTCCTCGGCCGCGGTGAGACCCTCGGCGTCTCGATCCAGTCCGGACGGCGGCAGGACGTCTTCGACGTCTCCTATCTCGTGCCCTGGTTCCTCGGCCGGCCGCAGTCGGCCGGCATCCAGCTATTCGCACGCGATCTCAACTTCCAGCTGCTGCCCGGCCAGCGCCTGGAGCAGAAGACCGAGGGTCTGACGCTCACCTACGGCCGCCGGCTCGGGCTGTTCAGCAACATCAGCTTCAGCTTGAGCCGGTTCGATTCCGAAGACCGGCGCCCGGTCACGCTCGGTGACGGCACGACCGTCACCCAGGAGTTCGATCGCAAGGTGTCCAGCTTCACGACCCAGTGGACCCGGGACCGGCGCGATAGCCGCTTGCAGCCGACGGTCGGCACGCGCTACTCGGCCAGCGTCGAATGGGCAGGCGGGCCGCTAGGCGGGACCACCGACTTCCTGCGCACCCGCGGCAACGCCACCAAGTACATACCGGTGACCAAGACCGGTGTGCGCACGGTGGTGGCGGGCAACGTCGAGGCGGGGATCATCGAGCCGCTCGAGGGGAGCGACCTGTTCTTCTTCGACCGCTTCTACCTGGGCGGCGAGAACAGCGTCCGCGGGTTCCGATTCCGGTCGATCTGGGCGCGAGACGAAGCCGGCAACACGATTCTCGACGAGTTCGGCGTGCCGATCGGCGGTGACCGGATGTTCCGGGCCAACCTCGAGGGGATCATCCTTCTCGGCGGGCCGTTCCGACTGATAGGTTTCTTCGACGCCGGTAATGTCTGGGTGCAGGAGCAGGACATCAGCTTCGATAACCTCCGGATGTCGGCCGGCGTCGAGCTGCAAGTGAATGTGCCGCTGTTCGGCGCTCCGCTAAGATTCATCTGGTCGAACAACGTCGACCCCCTGCCGGACGACCGGTTTGAGAGCTTCCAATTCAGCATAGGTCCGAGCTTCTAGGACCAGGAGAGTCCAATGAGTCAGAGACGCTTTTCGTTGTACCCGGGGCGAGCCCTCGTCCGCACGATGGGTGGGTTGGCGCTCGCCGGTGCGGTCCTGGCGTTCTTCCCGGTCGCGGCCGCGGCCCAGGAGGCCGTGACTTCAACCATCGGTGTGGTAGATGCCGGCCGGGTATTCCAGAGTTCCCAGTACGGTCTCGGGTTGCTCGAGGGGCTCAAGCAGCTGCGCGAGCAGAAGCAGGCCGAAGGGCAGGTGAAACAGCAGGAGGCGCAGGAGCTCCAGACGCGCATCACGCAGAGCCGGCTCGCCCTGTCGCCGGAGAAGATCGCCGAGCTCGAGAAGGAGCTCGAGGAGAAGGTGATCGCCCTGCAGCGCTTCGAGGCCGACGCCCAGCGCGAGATCGAGGTCGCGTCGTCGACCGCGATGGCCGACTTCAACCAACAGATCATGCCGATCATCGACCAGGTCGGCCGCGAATCCGGCATGACTCTGATCTTCAACAAGTTCGAGGCGGGACTCCTGTTCGCCGATCCCAAGCTCGACATAACGGATCAGGTGATCGCGCGATTCGACGCTCAGCGCCCCTCGGGCGAGGAAGCCGAGGCGCAAGGCTCCGGTGACGAGCCAGGTGAGTAGGTAGCCTGTTGCAGCGCCGACTCTCCGAGCTCGCGGAGCTCGTGGAAGGTAGGGTAGAGGGCGATCCGGACCGGGTCATCGGCGGCCTGACTACGCTCGACGAGGCCGGGGAGACCGACATCTCGTTCGTGATCCCCGCCTATCGCCAGAAGGCGGCGGCGAGTCGTGCGGGCGCCTTCCTGGTCGGCGAGAACATGCGAGGCCTCGACCGCGATCTACTGGTCGCGCGTGAGCCGCGCCATGCCCTGGCGATGCTGATCGAGGAGTTCTATCCGCCGGCGATCGAGATCCCGAGTGGCGTGCATGCGTCCGCGCTGGTCGACCCGACCGCTCGCGTCGACGCTTCGGCGTCAATCGGCGCCTTCTCGGTGATCGGCGCGAGCAGCGAGGTAGGCGCACGTGCCGTGATCCACCCGCACGTGGTCGTCGGTGGCGACTGCACGATCGGCGACGACGCGGTCCTCTTCCCGCAGGTCGTGCTCTACGACAAGACCGACGTCGGAGCTCGCTCGGTCCTGCACTCGGGAGTCGTCCTCGGGAGCGACGGCTACGGCTATGCGACGCGCGGGATCGAGCATACGAAGCTACGCCACGTCGGGCGTACGATCGTCGATGCGGACGTCGAGATCGGCGCCAACTGTGCGGTCGATCGGGCGCTGCTGGCAGCGACGCACATCGGCGCGGGGACCAAGATCGACAACCTCGTGCAAGTCGGGCACAATGCGCGGATCGGTCGCGGCTGCCTGCTGGTCTCGCAGGTCGGAGTGTCGGGGAGCACAGCTCTGGGTGCGGGCGTCGTGATGGCTGGACAGTCCGGGGTGGCAGGCCACCTCGAGCTGGGCGACGGCAGCCGGGTCACCGCGAAGTCGGCGGTCTTCAAACCGGTCGAGGCCGGAGAGACCGTCGCCGGCATCCCGGCGGTGGAGGCGAATCAGTGGCGAAAGACGCAGGCGCTGACGAATCGTCTGGAGGAGATGCGGCGGCGTCTACGCGAGCTCGAGCGGCTGCTCGGCGGCAGAGACCAGAAAGGGTAGAGAGAGTGGCTGAGATGCGCGACATAGGGTGGATTCAATCGGTCTTGCCACACCGCTACCCGATCCTGCTGGTCGATCGGGTGCTCGAGATCGAGCCGCAGCGACGGATCGTCGCGATGAAGAGCGTGAGCGTCAACGAGCCCTACTTCCAGGGCCACTTCCCGGGGCATCCGGTGATGCCCGGCGTACTGCTGGTCGAGGGGCTGGCGCAAGCGGCGGGGATCCTGCTGCTGCACGAGCTCGAAGACCGGGAGAGCAAGCTGCTCTACTTCAGTGGCATCGACCGGGCACGCTTCCGCCGCCCGGTGGTACCGGGCGATCAGGTCATCTACGAGGTCGAGCTCCTGCGCGCCCGATCGAACTTCGCGAAGCTCGAGGGACGGGCGCTGGTCGACGGCCAGCTGTGCGTCGAAGCGGTCTGCAGCTCGAGCATGGTCGACCGATAGCCCCCGCAGGGATCGAGCAGGGATCGAATGGAGAGTCGGATACACCCCACCGCGGTCATCGACCCGAGCGCCGAGCTGGCGAGCGACGTGTCGGTGGGGCCGTTCGCGATCATCGGCGCGGACGTGGTGGTCGGCAGCGGTACCGAGATCGGCGCCGCCGCCCAGATCCACGGACCGACCCGGATCGGCGAGCGCAACCGGATCTTCGGCCAGGCGTGCGTCGGCTTTCGGCCGCAGGATCTGAAGTTCCACGGTGAGCGGAGCTATCTCGAGATCGGCGACGACAACACGATCCGCGAGTTCGCGACTCTGCATCGGGGCACGGAGCTGGGTGGTGGGGTCACCAGGGTCGGCAACGGTAACCTGTTCATGGCCTATACCCACGTCGCCCATGACTGCATCGTCGGCGACCGCACGATCTTCGGCAACGCGTCGACGCTCGCCGGCCACGTCGAGGTCGCCGACGATGCCATCCTGAGCGCCTTCTGCGCGGTCCATCAGTTCTGCCGGATCGGCCGCCACGCCTACATCGGCGGCTACACGGTGGTGACCATGGACGCGCTGCCGTACGCCAAGACTGTCGGTCTGAAGGCGGTCTGTCTAGGCATCAATCGCATCGGACTCCAGCGGCGCGGCTTCGACGAGGATCGGCTGCGGCCGCTCGAGTCGGCCTATCGCACGCTGGTGCGCTCCGGGCTGAACACGGCCGACGCACTGGCCAAGCTGCGCGACGAGCAAGGAGAGAACGAGGACATCGCCTACCTGATCGAGTTCCTCGAATCGACTCAGCGCGGAATCCTCAAGACGCCTCCGGGTCGAGGCGGATCGCGAGGGGGAGCGACTGACTGACTCGCCGATCGGGCCGGTACGCGTCGGAGTGGTCGGTACGGGGGCGATGGGCCGCCACCACGTCCGGATCCTCGGCGAGCTCGCCGACGCCGAGCTGATCGGCATCTGCGACCGCGACGACCAGGTCGCGACCGCGATCTCCGAGGAGTACGGCTGCCCGACCTTCGCGACGCTCGAGGAGCTGGCCGAGCGAGTCGACGCCGTGGTGCTCGCCGTGCCGACGGTCGAGCACGCCGAGATCGGGGTCGAGCTACTCGGCCGCGGCCTGCACGTCTTGGTCGAGAAGCCGATCACCGGCTCGCTCGAGGAGGCCGACGCCCTGGTAGCGGCCGCCCAGCACAGCGTGCTGGCGGTCGGTCACACCGAGTTCTTCAACCCGGCGGTCCAGAGGCTGATCGGTCTCGGCGTGCCTCCGGGCTTCCTCGAGGTCCACCGGATGGCGGCGTTCAAGCCGCGCAGCCTCGACATCGACGTGGTGCTCGATCTGATGATCCACGATCTGCAGATCGTGCACGCGCTCGATCCGAGCCCGATCAGCGAGATCCGAGCGACCGGGATCAACGTCCTGACCGAGCGGGTCGACATCGCCAGCGTGCGGGTGGCGCTCGAGTCGGGCTGTGTGGCCAACGTGACCGCGTGGCGGATCTCGGCGGAGAGCATGCGCAAGCTGCGGGTCTTCCTCGAGAGCACCTACTACTCGCTCGACTACGAGCGCCAGACGCTGCGTGGGGTGAAGCTCGACCTGGACTCGCCCGACCGGCAGCTCGTGCCGCACAATCCGGAGGTCGAGCGCGGAGAGCCGTTGCGCCTCGAGCTCGAGGCGTTTCTCCGCGCCTGCCGGGGCGAGCCGAGTCGAATCGTCGACGGGCAGGGGGGGCGGCGGGCACTGAAGACTGCCCTTCGCATCGCCGACGCTATCGAGGGGAGAGAGACACAGGATGGGTGAAGTCGAGATCGGAGTCATCGGAGGCAGCGGGCTCTACGAGATGGAGCGGCTCGAGGTGCTGGAGGAGCGGCGGATCGAGACCCCGTTCGGCGAGCCGTCCGACGCTTACATCATCGGTGAGCTCGAGGGGCGGCGAGTGGCGTTCCTGCCGCGTCACGCGCGCGGACATCGGCTCATGCCGTCGGAGCTCAACTACCGAGCGAACCTCTACGGGCTCAAGGTCCTGGGCGTGGAGAGGATCATCTCGGTGTCGGCGGTCGGCTCGCTCAAGATCGAGTACGCACCGAAGGACATCCTGGTACCGGACCAGTTCTACGATCGCACGCGCCATCGCGCCGATACCTTCTTCGGCAACGGCCTGGTCGCCCACATCAGCTTCGGCGATCCGGTCTGTCCCGAGCTCTCCGGCTGGCTCGCCGACGGCGCCGAGCGGGCCGGCGCGCGGGTCCATCGCGGCGGCACCTACGTCTGCATGGAGGGCCCGGTCTTTTCGACCCGCGCCGAGTCCGAGGCCTACCGATCGAGCGGCTTCGACGTCATCGGCATGACCAATCTGCAGGAAGCGAAGCTGGCGCGCGAAGCCGAGATGAGCTACGCCACGCTGGCGATGGTCACCGACTACGACTGCTGGCACGACGAGGAGGAGGAAGTCAGTACGACCGCGGTCCTGGAGGTACTCCAAGCGAACGTCGACACCGCCAAGGAGGCGATCCGCGAGACCGTCAGCCGGATACCAGAGGGGGTCCCGAGCCCCTACCAGGGAATCCTCCGGCATTCGATCCTGTCCGACCCCAAGCTGGTTCCGGACGAGACCCGTGCGGCTCTGGAGCCGATCGTCGGTCGCTACCTCTGAGATCCGATGACCCGCATTCTGGTCACCAACGACGACGGCGTCTTCTCCGAGGGCATCAAGCTCCTGGCCGAGGCGCTCGAGCCGCTCGGTGAGGTGACGGTGGTCGCCCCCGACCGGGAGCAGAGCGCCTCCGGCCACTCGCTGACGCTGCACCGTCCGCTGCGCATCCGCCAGCTCGAGGAGCGTACGTATTCCGTCGACGGGACGCCGACCGACTGCGTCAACCTGGCGATCGCCTGGTTGCTGAAGGACAACCCCCCCGACCTGGTGGTCTCGGGGATCAACTTCGGATGCAATCTGGGAGAGGACGTCACCTACTCGGGCACGGTCAGCGCGACGTTCGAAGCGACCCTCTTGGGGGTACCGTCGGTGGCGCTCTCCCAGGAGGTGAGCGAGCATTTCTCGTTCGAGCCGGCGGCGCGCGTGGCCCACACGGTCGTCCAGAAGCTCCTCGAAGCGAAGCTGCCGCCCGACCTGCTGTTGAACATCAATATCCCCTCGGCACCGATCTCGGGCGTCAGCCTCACCAAGCTCGGCCGACGGACCTACAGTCAGTCGGTGGTGGAGAAGCGGGATCCACGCGGTCGCCGTTACTTCTGGCTGGCCGGAACGCCGGAGTGGACCGCCGAAGATGGGACCGACATCCACGCGATCGGCGAGGGCCGGGTCTCGATCACGCCGCTTCATCTCGACCTGACCGACTACCGGGGGCTCGAGTCCTACGACTGGCTGACCGACAAGCTGCGCGGTCTGGCGGACACCACGTGAGCGAAGACTTCAGCTATCTCAGAAAGACGATGGTGCGGAAGCTGGGTGAGAAGGGGATTCGGGATCAGGCGGTCCTGCGGGCGATGGAGGAGGTACCGCGCGAGCTGTTCGTGGGTGACCATCTCCGCCGGCAGGCGTACGAGGACTTCGCTCTGCCGATCGGCAGCGACCAGACGATCTCGCAGCCCTGGGCGGTAGCGCGGATGACCGAGCTGCTACGGCTCGACCCGGCGCACTCGGTGCTCGAGATCGGCACCGGCTCCGGGTACCAGACGGCGATTCTCGCCCGGCTGGCCCAGTGGGTCTACAGCCTCGAGCAGGTCGCGGAGCTGGCGCGGCAGGCGATTCGCCGGCTCCGGCAGCTGGGGGTGGACAACGTCAAGATCCAATCGTTCGACGGCTCGATCGGCTGGAGCGATCGGGCGCCGTTCGACCGCATCCTGGTCACAGCGGGGGCGCCCAAGGCGCCGCCGCCCTTGCTCGAGCAGCTGACGACCGGTGGTCGCATGGTGGTCCCGGAGGGCGACCGCGAAGGACAGCGCCTGGTGGTCTATCGGAAGCTCCGACATGGAGTGCGCCGTGAGGAACGCGAAGCGGTCAGCTTCGTGCCGCTCACCGGTCGGCACGGCTGGGTGGAAGAGACGCCATGAGCGGCCTGTACGAGCGGTTCCACCAGCTGATGACCGACATGCTGCACTGGGTGGAGGCGTTTGCCGCGACCCCGTACGGAGGCTGGGCGCTGTTCGCGATCGCCTTCGCCGAGAGCAGCTTCTTCCCGATTCCGCCTGATGTGCTCCTGATCGCCCTCTGTCTCGGCGATCCGAGTCGGGCATACTGGTTCGCCACGGTCTGTGCGGTCGCCTCCGTGCTCGGCGGCATGCTCGGCTACGGCATCGGCTTCTACGGCGGCCGCCCGGTGCTCCGGCGCCTCTTCAGTCGCAAGAAGATCGAGGCGGTAGAGAATCTGTACGATCGCTACAACGCCTGGGCCACCGGCATCGCCGGGCTGACCCCCCTGCCGTACAAGCTGTTCACCATCTCTGGTGGCGTCTTCGCGATCAACTTCAAGATCTTCGTGCTCGCCTCGATCGTCGCTCGGAGTCTGCGCTTCTTCGCGGTCGCGGCGCTGATCAACATCTTCGGCGAATCCGCCAAGCAGCTCATCGACAAGCACCTCGGATGGCTGTCGATCGCCTTTGTTATTCTGCTGATCGGCGGCTTCTACGTGGTCGGCCGGGGGTTCGGCAGAATCGGTTCCAGGCCCGAGGAGACGACCGGGGAAACGCATGGATGACCTGAAGCGACACATTCGCGAGATACCCGACTACCCCAAGCCGGGGATCCTGTTCTACGACATCACGACCCTGCTGCGCGATCCCTGGGCGCTGCGGACTACGATCGATCGGTTCGCCGAGCGGTTCATCGCCGAGCACGTCGACAAGGTCGTGGGAATGGAGTCGCGCGGGTTCTTGTTCGGGCCGACCCTGGCCTACAACCTGAATGCCGGCTTCGTGCCGGTACGCAAGCCGGGCAAGCTGCCTTCCGACGTGATCACCGAGAGCTACGATCTCGAGTACGGCACCGACACCCTCGAGATGCACGACGACGGCATCAGCGAGGGCGAGAAAGTCCTGATCGTCGACGATCTGATCGCCACCGGCGGCACCGCCCAGGCGACCGCGAAGATGGTCGAGGCGGTCGGCGGCAAAGTCGTCGGCTTCGGGTTCATCATCGAGCTGACCTTTCTCGAGGGTGGAGAGAGGCTCGCCGGCTACGAGGTCGAATCACTGATCCGATACTGAATTCCAGGGCGCGGCGCCCCACCCCGGGCACCGCGCCTACACGTATAATCTGCCGTTGCGATGCGGCTGTAGCTCAGGTGGATAGAGCGGGAGCTTCCTAAGCTTTAGGTCGGGGGTTCGAGTCCTCCCAGCCGCACCACGAAAAGCGACGTTCGCCGAAGTGACATCAGGAACATCATGAGCTCACGACTGAGAAGGCAAGACATCAAACGCGACGAGGTCCTCGAGACCATCGGTGGGTTCATCGGCTTCGTCAATGCCCACGGCAAGGCGATCCTGCTGGGGATCGTCGGCCTGATCGTGCTGGCGCTGGCCGCGGCCGGCTACCGGGCGTTCTCCGAGAGTCGAGCCGCCAAGGGGAGCGACGCGCTGGCGCGAGCCCTTTCAGCGTACAGCGCCGGGATCGACGCCGAGAGCCCGCGTCCCGAGGACCCGGTCGCGCCGACCTTCGCTGACGAGGCCAGCCGCACAGCCCGCGCCAAGGAGCTCTTTCTGGAGGTCGCGGACGAGTTCGGCGCCACCGACGCCGGTGACATCGCGGGCGCGTATCTCGGCTCGATCGCCGCCGCGAACGGCGACCTGGAAGCGGCTCGGGATCACTGGCAGCGGTTCATCGAGCGCCAGAAGGGACACCTACTGGCTCTCGAGGTGCGGCTCAACCTGATGGCGGTCGACACCGCCCTCGGGCGAGGCGAAGAGCTGGTCGACGAGCTGCGGGCCGAGCTCGCAGGAGGGCGGTCCGAGCTTCCGGAGGAGGTCTTGCTGTATCAGCTCGGCTCGACTCTGGAGTCGCTCGGGCGCGACGCCGAAGCGATCGACATCTACCAGCGACTGGTCGACGACTTTCCGTTCTCCTCGTACTCGGAGGGCGCGAGCGAACGCCTGACCGAGCTGCAAGCTGCCGCCGACGAGGCCTGAGCGCCGCCACGGCCGCCGGTCGTCGGGTAACCTGGAACCGGCGATGACAAGTCCCTACCAGATTCTGGCGGCGAAGCGGGACGGCAGGAGGCTGACCGCCGACCAGATCGACTCGGTGGTACAGGGCGCATCCGACGGCAGCTGGACCGACGGTCAGCTGGCGGCCTTCCTGATGGCCGCGGTGATTCAGGGACTCGACGCCTCCGAGACCCGCGAGCTCACGCGATCGATGCTCGAGTCGGGCGAGCGGTGGCATCTGGAAGAGAGCGTGCCGCACCTATGCGACAAGCACTCGACCGGCGGCGTGGGTGACAAGGTCTCGCTGATCCTGACACCGATCCTCGCGGCCTGCGGATCTCCAGTGGCGATGCTGACCGGCCGCGGGCTGGGGCACACCGGCGGAACGGCCGATAAGCTGGAGATCATCCCGGGACTCGATCTGACCCTCGATCGGGCACGCACACTCGTCCTTCTGGAGCGGGTGGGGATGGCGATCGGCATCGCTTCGGGGAGCGTGGCGCCGGCGGATCAGCGACTGTACGGCCTGCGGGACGCGACCGCGACCGTCAACTCACTGCCGCTGATCACCGCCAGCATCCTGTCCAAGAAGCTGGCGACCGGCGCCGCAGGGCTGGTGCTCGACGTCAAGACCGGCGGCGGGGCGGTGTTCGAGGACGTCGAGCGCGCCCGCGAGCTGGCTCAGACCATGGTCGATGCCGCGGTCGGCCTCGGCTGTCCGACCACCGCGCTTCTGACCGACATGAGCCAACCGCTGGGACGTTGGGTCGGCAACGCGGCGGAGGTGCGCGAATCGATCGAGTGCCTCGAGGGCTCGGGTCCGGCGCCGTTGATGGAGGTCGTCTTCGCTCTCTCCGCGGAAGCCAGCTCGCTGGCGGGCAAGCCGCTCTCGCGAGAGGATCTGGAAGCGGCCGTGTCGTCGGGACGGGCGCGCGAGCGCTTCGAGCGCTGGGTCGCGGCCCAGGAAGGTGACCCCGGCGCCCTGATCGACTCGAGCCTGCAGCTGGCTCCGGACGAGGTGGTCATCACCGCGCGCGACCCCGGCTACCTCGTGCGGGTCGCCTGTCGCGAGCTCGGATTCCTGATGGTCGAGGCGGGCGCGGGCCGGAGCCACCCCGGCGACGCCATCGATCCGGGCGTCTCGCTACTCTACGAGGCTCGGCTCGGCGAGCGGCTCGAACCGGGCGACGAGATCGCCCGCGCCTACGTGCGCGTCGAAGACCCCACCTGGACCGCGCGGCTGCGGGCCTGCTTCGAGCTCGGGCCCGAGCCGATCGAGCCGCCGGCGATGGTCGGGGAGCGGGTCGAAGCGAGCGCCTGAAGCGCGGCTCTAGCTGGCTTCCCGGGCCACCGGGCTGGCGAGAACGCCGGTGAGGCTCGGGACCAGGAACTCGGCGTAGACCTCGTGGGCGACGGCGTTCGGATGTCCGTCCTTCGGCACCTGGATCTGGTCCCTGGTATAGCCGGCGAACCGAGGTGGCGCGTCCAGGTAGACGACCTCGGGAAACTCGTCCTCCATGGTCTGGCGGAGCCGACGACTGAGCTCCGTCTCACGCGTATCGAGACAGATGACGATCCGCCCGACGCCGTCGGTGAGCTCCACGAATCGGTGCATCGACGCGCGGAAGCGGTTTAGAAGCTTCTCGCGATTCGCCTCTCCGACCGCGGCGGGCCGGTTCGCCGGCGACGCTCCCGCAGCCGGAGCTTCCCCGGCCGTCCGCAGGTTGAGCAGGGCAGACTTGGTCAGCAAGGCGAGATGAGATCGACGCAGTCCGGCCCGCAGCGTATCGCCCCACCAGCTTCGCGGACCGAAGACCTCTTTGGTCAGGTAGCCATAGCGATCGACGTGGCTCTGGCCCCGTCTCGGATTGAGATCGTCGGTTATGAACGCCAGCACGACGACCTCGGGATCGACTGCCGTCAGCCGGTCCGAGAGATGGGCGATCTCCATCTCCACGGTGTGGCCCTGGACGCCGAAGTTCAGGACGCGGACCGGCAGCCCCCGTTCTCGCAGGGCTCGCTCGGTTACGGCAGCGAAGGTCTCGTCTTCACCGACTCCCTGTCCGAACGTAACCGAGTCACCGACCACGGCCACCGTGATCGAGGAGGACCCCTCATCTTCCGAGCTTCCATGGGCACGGTTGCCAAGAGCGCCGATCCGTACCTCAGTAGGACCGTGGACGCGGCCTTCGAACCCGGGACGATACCGCCAGTAGTCCTGCCCCCGCGACCACTCGAAGCTCGGCTGCGTGTAGAGGTGCGCCGCGGCACCGATCGCCCGCACTCCGATCTCCGCCAGCAGGACGCCGAACAGCGCGGATGTCCCGACGAGCAAGAGACGCCGCAGGACCTTCGATGCAGTCCCCCTCATAGCTTCGGTCGCGCTACTCTAGCAGCGGGCGCGATCGCCCGACGGCAACGCGCACGAGGTCAAGTTCACCTACGAGGGAGTCCGACGCGTCACGCGTGAGGCGAAGATCGGCCTTCCCAGCGGCGAGGCCTAGGTGCCGAGAATTCAGGAGTCGGACAGATATGGGCGCTTGCGCGAGGTAGTGGAGTACTCCGATGCCGGGGCGGCGCTCCCGACGTCGTGTGACTATGACCTGCTCCCCATTCTGACACCACGGGCGTCTGGAATTCTCGACGCTCATCAGCTCCGAGTCATCCTCCCCTGGGAGGGGGAAACAGGCGGGGCTGCAGGCGACGCAGTCGGCTGAAGCTCCCTCAAGGAGGTGCCGAGGAGGTGCCATTCTTTTCGGGGATTGCACCTCGAGGGGGCAGAGGGCTCAGCTCGTGCTTCGCCCGTAGTGGGCGGCGAAGATGGCGAGATCGCGGCCGTCGATGATGTCGTCGGCGTTGAAGTCGAGCAGCACGTTGTAGGTCGGATCGCCGAACTCGGCGCCGAAGCTACGCGCGAACAGGTCGAGGTCGATCGTATCGACGGTGCAATCGCCGTTGACGTCCGGAGCGACGTGCTCGCGGCCCTCGACGTCGTAGGCCCAGATCAGCTGAGCGAAGGCGTTCGGCGGCTCGGCCTGGTCGCGGCCACTGAAGCCGACGACGACGCGACAGCCGAGCGCTTTGCCACCGAGCGAGTAGCTGAAACTCGCGCGGCGGCGGTTGCTCAGCGCGGCGATCGGGGTCGCGACCGCCTCGCCGTTCACCTCGAGAAAGGTCTCCTTGAGCTTGATCCCAGAGCCACCGGCCGACTCGAAGACGCTCGCGGTCAGCTCGGTCGGCCCGGCCAGCTCGGTGACGAACGGCTCGAACCGGCCCGGGACCGGCGCCAGGGAATCCACGCCCAGGATCTGGTCCGCGAACAGCTCGGCGATCACCTTGTAGCCGTCGTTGTTGGGATGGCCGATCTTGTCCTCATCGGAGCGCGAGTAGAGGGTCGAGAAGACGTCGGTGTCGGCGAAGGGATTGAATCGTGCCCAGAGATCCGCGAACGGCCGTTTCTTCTCGGCGGTCAGGACGTAGAGATCCCAGTTCAGCTCCCGGGTGAGGGCGTTGCTGGCGTCCTTGCGCGAGCCCGGCGGTCGTGGGAGCACGGTCCCCATCAGGGTGGCGATGCCCTTCTGGCGGGCTTTCGAGCCCATCGTCTCGAGGTTGGCGACGATCGACTCGATCGACACCTCGCCGTCGACCACGAGGTTGATGTCATTCGTCCCTTCCATCAGCAGCAGGTGACTGGCGCCGGCAGCGAGCGCGGCATCGAGACGGGAAAGCCCTTCGAAGGTGGTCTCGCCGTCGAGGCCGAAGTTCTCGACCGAAACGTCGAGGCCCGCCTTCTTGAGCATCTTCTGGAGCTTGGGCGGATAGCCGGCAGGGTTCGCGGAATCGCCGAATCCGCGCGTGATGCTGTCACCGAACGCGACGATCCGGTCGGCCGCCAGAGCGGGCGGCGCGAGGAGCGCCACGATCAACAGACAGCTGAAGCGTCTCACGGGGTATCCCAGTAGCCGCGCGCGACCGTCCGGTCGGGCATCCGCAGATTGACGCCCATGACACCGTCGAGCTCGAGCGCTGGACGGTCGGGCGCCGTCTTCAAGAACGTGGCCCGGCGCCGCACGAGGCCGTTCGGGCCGAGCTCGGCGACGCCCCAGCCTCGCGGTGTGGCGCGGCGATAGAGCAGCAAAAGGCGACCGTCGCGCCGGACAAAGCGGGCGAACAGGGCGCCGTCGCGCGCCGCCACTCGCGGCTTCTGCCACACACCGCGGCGGTAGCGGGCGACGACCAGCTCGTAGCCGTCGTCGCCTGCACGGCTCCAGGCCGCGAGCGCGCCGGCGCGGGTGGCGATCACCGCGGGCGCGACGTCGGGGACCCGATTACCGGCCGCGACGCGGCGCGGCGTCGTCCAACCGTCACCACGGCTCCGGCTGAAGACGATCTCGTCGTCGTTGCCGTCGAAGGCGCTCCACATGAGGAGCTCGTTGCCGTCGCCGAGGGTCACCGAGGCGAGGCCGGTCTGGCTGCCGGCGACCCGGGGCCCGACGAGCTCGGTCGGCCCCCAGTCGACGCCCGACCAGCGTCGGGCGCGCACCGTCAGCTCCCGCGGCGTGGCGCCCTCCAGCCAGGCGACCCCGGCCAGACGGCCGTCGTCGACGAGCAGGCGCGGCCTGAGCTGCAGCTCGCCGGTGGCCGGGGCCGGTGATTCGAGACGCCGCAGTCCCTGGCTGTCGTCGGTCAGTACCACCAGCCGCGTCTTGCCGCCGACGGTGCGTCGTCCGGCCGCGACCCAGCCGTCTTCGAGCTCGGCGATATCGGTCAGCTCCTCGCCGGAGCGGAGGCTGACAGAGCTCGCGCGATCGCCCACCACGACCCGGGCCGCGCCCGGGCGGCTCCATAGAACCAAGCCGTCCTGGCTTTCAGCCGGTTGCACCACGGCCCACTCCGCTTCCGATTGCGCTACTGCAATTGTCAGTGTGAAGAGTAGGCAGGTGAGCCAAAGGAGGGAACCCTTGCTCAACACAGGAGAATCCTACGGGTCCCGGCTGGGGGGTGTCAATTCCGGTATCATCCGCGCATGCAGGCAGCGATCCTGGCCGTAGGGTCAGAACTGCTGGGAACCGACCGCCTCGACACCAACTCCCTCCGCATTACCGAGAGTCTCCACCGCTTCGGCGTTCAGGTCCGTCGCAAGTGTGTGGTGGGTGACGACGTCGAGGAGCTCGCTACCGAGATCGGCTCTGCGCACGGCCGCTATCCGCTGCTGATCATCACCGGCGGCATCGGTCCGACCAGCGATGATCTGACCCGCGAGGCGGTCGCCCTTGCCCTGGACCGCGAGCTGGTGCACCAGGAGTGGATCGTCGACGACATCCGCGCCAAGTTCGCGCGCTTCGGCCGCGAGATGCCCGACTCGAACCGCAAGCAGGCCGACGTGATCGAGGGCGCCGAGGTGCTCGCCAACCGGCGCGGCACCGCCCCGGGCCAGCGAATCGATCACGCCGGCGGCACGATCTTCGTCCTGCCCGGCGTTCCGCACGAGGTCGAGGGTCTGATCGAGCACGCGCTCGAGCCGTGGCTCGAGAGTGCGGTGGGGGCCGAAGCGGTCGAGGTGCGCTGGATGAAGGTCGCGTGCGTGCCCGAATCGACGCTCGAGCAGCTGATCGCGCCGTACTTCGAGGAGTTCGCGGCCGACGGCTTGTCGATCCTCTCCAAACCGGGTGAGATCCTGCTGCAGCTCTCCGGTCCGAGCGGCTCGGCCGAGGAGCTGGCACTACGCGAGCGACGGCTGGTCGAGCTGCTCGGCGACGCGGTCTACGGCCACGGCCGCGACGACACGCTCGAGCGGACCGTCGGCGAGCTGTTGCGCGACGCCGCGGCGACGGTGGTCACCGCCGAGTCGTGCACGGGCGGCCTGGTGGCCGAGCGTCTGACCCGCTCGCCGGGCAGCAGCGACTACTTCCTCGGCGCGGCGATCACCTACTCGAACGAGCTCAAGAGCGACCTGCTCGGGGTCGACCCGCGGTTGATCGAGAAGCACGGCGCGGTCAGCCGGGAGGTGGTCGAGGCGATGGCGCTCGGCGGCCGCACCGCGCTCGGGGGCGATTACTGCATCGCCATCAGCGGCGTCGCCGGTCCCGGAGGCGGGACGGCGGAGAAGCCGCTCGGAACGGTCGATCTGGCGGTGGCCGGACCCGATCGGAAGGTTCGCTACTTGCGGGTGCAGCTTCCGGGCGACCGCGATCGAATCCGCCAGCAGGCATCGCAGTGGGGTCTCGACATGCTCCGGCGCTGGCTGAGTGGTGCGCAAGACCCGAGCGCCGCGCATCTCGCACCGAGGGCGGTCGAGGTGAGCCGGGTCGGTCAATGAGGCTGTTCGTGGCCATCGAGCTGCCCGAACGAGTCCGCACCGCGGTCGAGGACGTGACCGCGCGGCTACGCTCGAGCCTGCCTCGAGCGCGCTGGGTACGGGCCGGCAATCTGCATCTGACCCTGGTCTTTCTGGGCGAGGTCGAGGAGTCGAGTCTGGCGCGCTTCGCCGACGCCCTTGGCTCGGCGCTCGCGGGGCACTCCCCGTTTCGACTCCAGCTGACCGGCAGCGGCTGCTTCCCGGGAAGCGGGCGGGCGCGCGTCGCCTGGATCGGCCTTGCGGACAGCCGTGAGGTCCTCGCCGTACAGGCGGCGGTCGCCAGCGCCGCGCAGGCGGCGGTCGGCCTCGAGCCGGAGCGGCGTCCGTACCGGCCTCATCTCACCGTGGCCCGCTGCGCGCCGCCCTGGCCGGCAGCCGCCGGTCGGCGCTGGTCTCGAGCAGTGCCGGGCGCTCTGGCAGAGGCGTTCCGGGTCGACTCGATCGCCCTGGTGCGGAGCCGCCTCGGCCCGGCCGGGCCGTCGTATTCGAACGTTCATCGATTCGCGCTCGGGGGGGCCGGGTGACCCAGGCCGGCCTCCTGCTCGGCGCCTATCTGGTCGGGTCGATCTCGTTCGGCTATCTGATCGTCTGGATGCTCCAGGGTCGCGATATTCGTGACGTCGGCAGCGGCAACGCCGGTGCAACGAACGTCCTGCGGGCGACCGGCATGGGGCCGGCGATCGCCGTTCTGCTGCTCGACGTCGCCAAGGGAGCGGTGCCGGTGCTGCTGGCGATCGAGCTCGACGCCGAGACGCCGGTTGTCGCCGGGACCGCCGTGGCGGCGGTGCTCGGACACGTCTTTCCAATCTACCTGCGGTTCCGGGGCGGCAAAGGGGTGGCGACGGCGCTCGGTGCCGCAACCGCGTTGGCGTTCTGGCCGACCGTGGTTGGTGTCGCGGTCGTCCTGCTGGTGATCTCCTGGACGCGGTACGTTTCGCTCGGATCGATCGTCGGGGTTACCCTGGTACCGGTGCTGATGCTGCTCTGGAGCGCCGACGAGTGGTATGCGGGGTCGGCGGCGACGATCGCCCTGCTGGTCATCGCCCGACACGTCGGCAACATCAAGAGGCTGCGGGCGGGGACCGAGCGCCGCCTGGGAGAGCGCGTGGAGATCACGCGATGAAGCGGGTCGGCGTGCTCGGGGCCGGATCGTGGGGTACGGCCCTGGCCCTTCAGCTGGCGCGTACCGGCCACGACGTGCAGCTCTGGGCAAGAAACCCGGAGATGGCCCTGCTGCTCGCCGAGGAGGGTCGGAACGAGGTTTATCTGCCGGAGGCGGAGTTCCCGGACGGGCTGCTGGTGACCTCGGATCTCGACCGCCTGGTCGACTCCGAAGCGGTGCTGGTGGTCATCCCGTCACACGGCTTCCGCAGCGTCGTGCGCGAGCTGCTCGCGGTCTGGCCCCGCGACCGGACTGTGGTCCTGGTGTCGGCGACCAAGGGTGTGGAGACCGACACGCTGGCGCGCATGAGCGGCGTCTCGAGCGAGGAGGCCGAGGCAGCGGGCTGCGATCACCGCTTCGCGGTTCTCTCCGGACCGACCTTCGCCGCCGAGCTGGCGGCGGGAGTGCCGAGCGCCGCGGTGATCGCCTCCGAGGATCACCAGCTCGCCGCCGAGCTGCGCGAGGCGTTCTCGGACTGGAACCTGCGGCTCTACTCGTCGAGCGATGTCGTCGGCGTCGAGCTCGCCGGGGCGGCGAAGAACGTCGTGGCGATCGCCAGCGGCGTGGTCAGCGGCGTCGGCCTCGGACACAACACGACCGCGGCGCTGATCACCCGTGGCCTGCACGAGATCTCGCGGCTCGGCGTGGTCTGTGGCGGCGACCTGCAGACCTTCTCGGGCCTGGCGGGTCTCGGGGACCTGGTGCTGACCTGCACAGGAGGCCTGTCCCGCAATCGGCGCACCGGCATCGAGCTGGCCGAAGGCAAGAGCCTCGAGCAGATCGAAGGCGAGACCTCGATGGTCGCCGAAGGGATCCGGAACTCGCTGGCGATCAGCCGACTCGCTCACCGCGAAGGGATCGAGATGCCGATCACCGAACAGATGCGGCAGGTGATCTACGACGGCAAGGAGCCCGAGCTGGCGGTCGCCGAGCTGATGATGCGCGAGCTCAAGGCGGAAGCCCAGCTCTGAAGGGGAATGACGGCATGACTGAGACGACTGGCACGCCCGCGGGGCGGCACCAGACGGTGTTGATCCTCGACTTCGGCAGTCAGTACACCCAGCTGATCGCTCGCCGGGTGCGCGAGAACCGTGTCTACTGCGAGATCCTTCCCTTCGACACGAGCGCCGCCGAGGTCCGCGCGCGCAATCCGGTCGGCCTGATCCTCTCGGGCGGTCCGCAAAGCGTCTACTCGCCGGACGCCAACGCGATCGACCGCGAGATCTTCGAGCTTGGGGTGCCGGTGTTGGGCATCTGCTACGGCCTGCAGCTGATGGCGCACGTGCTCGGCGGCGGCGTGGCGCCCGCCGCGGCGCGCGAGTACGGGCGGGCGGAGATACGGCTCGATCGCCGCGACGGGCTGTTCGACGGCCTGGCCGACCGGGAGACGGTCTGGATGAGCCATGGCGACCACGTCGACCGGCCACCCACCGGCTTCGAGATCACCGCCTCGACGGTGAGCGCACCGGTGGTCGGGATGCAGCACCGCGAGCGGCGCCTCTACGGCATTCAGTTCCACCCCGAGGTCTCGCATACCGTGTCGGGTGGCGAGATCCTGCGCAACTTCCTCTACGGCGTCTGCTCGGCGAAGGGCGACTGGGGGATGGCGTCGTTTCTCGAGGAGGCGGTCGAGGCGGTTCGGGAGCAGACCGCGGGCCGCCGCACGCTCTGCGCCCTCTCGGGCGGCGTCGATTCCTCGGTGGTCGCCGTCCTCCTGCAGAAGGCCCTGGGAGACCAGATGACGGCGGTCTTCGTCGACAACGGCCTGCTCCGGAAGGGCGAAGCCCAGCAGGTGATGCACGGTCTGCGCGACGGTCTCGGTCTGCCGGTCAAGATCGCCCGCGCCGAAGAGCGCTTCCTCGGGGCGCTCGACGGCGTCGAAGATCCCGAGGAGAAGCGCAAGACCATCGGCAGGGTGTTCATCGACGTCTTCGAGGAGGAGGCGCGCCGGCTCGAGGGGATGAGCTTTCTCGCCCAGGGCACGCTCTACCCGGACGTCATCGAGTCGGCGGGGAGCCACGGCCCGGCGGAAGTGATCAAGACGCACCACAACGTCGGCGGGCTTCCGGAGCGCCTCGGGTTCGAGCTGGTCGAGCCGCTCCGAATGCTGTTCAAGGACGAGGTGCGTCAGCTCGGGCGAGAGCTCGGCCTGCCCGAGGAGTTCATCGGCCGCCACCCGTTTCCGGGACCCGGCCTGGCGGTGCGGATCCTGGGCGCGGTGACCCGCGAGCGCGCCGACCTGCTCCGGGAAGCGGACGCGATCTTCCTGCAGGAGCTGCGCGAGCGGGGGCTGTACGATCGCGTCAGCCAGGCGTTCGCCGTCCTGCTGCCGGTGCACAGTGTCGGCGTGATGGGCGACTACCGGACCTACGAGAACGTGATCGCCCTGCGCGCGGTTGAGACGCAGGACTTCATGACCGCCGATTGGAGCGCTCTGCCGCACGATCTTCTCGGCCGGGCGGCCAACCGGATCGTCAACGAGGTGAGCGGGGTCAATCGGGTCGTCTACGACATCACCAGTAAGCCGCCGGCGACCATCGAGTGGGAGTAGCGGAAAGGACCTGGCGCCGTCGGCTCAGCGGCGGCGGCGGACGATCCGCTCGAGCTGCCGGGCGCTGACCCGCACCTTGGCCACCGGCCGACCGTCGCGCAAGAGAACCGGAACGACCTCGCCGAAGCGTCGCCGGAGCTCGGCGTCGGAGTCGACGTCGACCTTCCCGAAGTCGAGGCCGTGGGCGCCGAGTACCTGTTCGAGCACCACCTCCATTTCGTCGCAGAGGTGGCACCTCCGCCGCGTCACGAGCTGGTAGATCGAGGCCTCCGACATCAACCGTCGGGGGCCGCCACCGGCCGGAGGACGAAGCTGTTCTGCCGCAGCCAGGGGGTGTGGACCAGGCTCGCGAGCCCGTCACGCAACCTGGTGGTCAGATCTTCGTCGGCCGGCCAGCCGGCGTCCGCCAGCCAGCCGAGCCACTCCGCGTGGGGCCGGCAGTTGATGTGCCCACGGCCGGTCTGGCCCGGGGGAGCGGCGGTGAAGTAGATCGAGCCGGTGGCCAGCCGGGCCAGGGTCGAGACCAGCTCCTCGCTCCGCTCGGGCGGTATGTGCTCGGCGACCTCGACGCAGCAGACCAGGTCCCAGGCGCCGGTCGCCTCCGCGAAGTCGCCCACCCGGACCCGGTCCACCAGGGATTCGGGCAGGACGCCGCGGACGGCTGCCGACGCCTCGATGCCGGCGACCTCCTTGTCCGCCGCGAGGAAGCCCTCGAGCAGGAAGCCGTTGGCACAGCCGACGTCGTAGACCGAACGGAAGTCGAGCAACCGGTCGAGCAGCACAGCCACAGCCAGGTAGTCGTCGCGAAAGCGCTCCCGGCGACGGAAGTCGCGCTCGCGATACGGCTTGGGGCGGTCCTTCCGCCAGGGCCACCGGGCAGCGGTCATGGAGCGTCGGCGGGTGGCGGCGCCAGCTCGACGGGGACGAGCCGCTGCGGGTTCTTCTTGAGCGCCTTGGCTAGCCGCTCGGCTAGCGCCTGCTGACGCTCTCGAGCCCGGCTCCGATCGCCGTCGGGGAACTCGATCCAGCCGCCGGCCATCATCCCGTGTCCGCCACCCTTGCCACGCCGGCCGAGCAGGCGCCGCATCAGCCGCCCGGCGTCCGCCCGCGAGTTGGTCGTCCGGATCGACAGGTAGATGCGCTCGCCGTGAACGCCACTGCACAGCGACCAGGTCTTGCCTTCCAGGCGGAGGAGCAGGTCGGCGATCTCGGGCACGATGTCGGGCTGGTCGATGTCGCCCAGATGGCTGACCACGAGAGTGCTGACCGACTGGACGCTCTCGAGCGCCTCGTGCAGGTTCTTGAAGTAGGTCAGCGGCAGGCGCGGCGTCTGGATCCGCGCCAGGGCGCGGGTGTCGCACCGGGGGTAGAGGCGGTCGTACATCTCGCGGTCGGCGGGCGAGAACTCGCGCCCGAAGTCCTGGGTCTCCGAGCGGATAGCGTAGACCAGCGCCGTCGCCGCCCGCCGGGAGATCTCGAGACTGCTCGCTTCGACGTACTCGGCGAGGATGGTCGCGGTCGCGCCGTAGTCGGTACGGACGTCCACGAACGGTACGTTTCGAGTCGCCTTGCGAATCGGATGGTGATCGAAGACGATCGTTGGCCGCAGATCGTCCGGGAGCTGGTTGTTGCCGGTGGTCGGCTGGGTGTCGACCAGTGCGTAGTGCTTGTAGTGCTTCCAGTTGAGGTGCCGGACGTGACTGAGCTGGATGCCGAGCACCCGCACCATCTCCCGGTTTTCGGCGCGACCGATGATGCCGCCGTAGGCGGTGGTCACGCGGCGCTTGAAGACCTGTCGGATGAGCCGGCTGAGCACGGCCGCCGCCGAGATGGCGTCGGGATCGGGGTTGTCGTGGGTAAGCACCAGCCAGCGGCCGCTCGACGACTTGCGGCCCATGAGCGCACTCAGCTTCTCGAATCCGACGCGAGTCACCTCACTCGGCATAGAGGGTGGATTCTACGCGAGTCGAGGTGCGAGCAGTCCGCGAGCCGCGCGACTAGCGTATATTCCACAACGTCGAGAAGAGTCGACCCAAGCGATGCAACCATCTCTGTTCGCCACAACGCTCCTGCTGGTCGCCGGCCTGGTGGCCTGCGCCGACGCGCACTCCGAAGCGGTCGCCGCCGATGGGACGCTCGACTATGCGCCCTGGGGGCGGGTGCTGGCGGCGCACGCCCGTGACGGCGGCGTCGACTACGCGGCGCTCCAGGCCGACCGCGCCGATCTCGATCGGTTCCTGGCCGCGCTGGAGAGCGCCACGCCCACCTCCTGGACCGCAGCCGAGCAGCTGGCGTTCTGGAGCAACGCCTACAACGCCGTAGTCGTGGAGTTCGTGCTCGAGCGCTACCCCGAGATCGAATCGGTCAAGGACGTCGACGGCTTCTTCGACCAGCAGCGCCGCCTGGTCGCCGGGGAGCAGCTGACCCTCGACGAGATCGAGACCCGGGGCCGGGATCTGGGTGATCCGCGGATCCACTTCGCCGTGGTCTGCGCCTCGACCAGCTGCCCTGATCTACCGGTGGAGCCGTTCGATCCGGCGGGACTGGAGATCCAGCTCCAGAAGCTGACCGAGCGCTTTCTGTCCGATCCGGCGAAGGGCCTGCGCTACGACGAGGCGAGCAACACGCTCTGGCTGTCGTCGATCTTCAAGTGGTATGCGGGCGACTTCACCGGTGGCAGCACGGTGGTGGCGTTCTTCGCGCGCGGCCAGGTCGTCGACTGGCTGTTGCCGCATCTGCCGGAGCCGCTTCGCGATAGGCTGGTCGAGCGTCAGCCGTCGGTCAGATACCTCGACTACGACTGGTCGCTGAACGATCGATGATCGAGGAGCTCTTCCGCATCGGGCCGGTGTCGATCAGTCCCTTCGGCGGCCTGATGGTGATCGCCTTCCTGCTCTCGTGGATGCAGCTCCGCTGGGGCGTGCGACGGCTCGAGATCGGCGACGAGGAGGACGCCAGCGCGGTCCTCCTGGCGGCCGGAATCGGTGGCATCGCCGGCGCCAAGATCTACTACGCGATCCTCTACGGCGATCCCGGCTCGCTGATCGAGCGCTCGGGGCTGGTCTGGTACGGCGGGCTTCTGCTCGGCACCGCGAGCGTCCTGCTGGTGGCCCGTCGGCGCGGCCTGCCGTTGATCCCGGTGGTGGACGTGTCAGCGGCGACGGTCGCGCTCGGCTACGCCATCGGGCGCGTCGGCTGCTTCCTGGTCGGCGACGACTACGGGATGCCGACCGAGCTGCCCTGGGGAGTCTCCTTCCCGTACGGCCTGCCCGGACCGACCACGGCCGAGTTCCTGCGTCGGGAGTACGGGGCTTCAATACCGCCCGAGGTCCCCGCCGGCGAGCTCATGCGCGTTCACCCGACCCAGCTCTACGAGACGGCTCTCTGCCTGGCGATCTGGGGCGTGGGGGTCTGGCTCATCCGGCGCCGGGCCGCGACCGGTACGGTCGCGCTGACGGTGCTGTCGCTGATGGCCACCGAGCGCTTCTTGGTCGAGTTCTTCCGCGCCAAGGACGACCGGCTCCTCGGCCAGTTCACCGTCGCCCAGTTGATCAGCGTGCTGGTTCTGGTGGTGCTGCTGGCGCTCTGGCAATGGCGCCGCAGGCGGGCAGCGGGCGCCGCGGCGGCGCCCGGAGATCGATGAGCGGCCGTCCGCGGGTGCTGACGATCGCCGGCTCGGACTCCGGCGGCGGCGCCGGGATTCAAGCCGATCTCAAGACGATCACGGCCTTCGGTGCCTACGGCGCGAGCGTCGTCACCGCGGTGACGGCCCAGAACACGATCGCGGTCACCGCCGTGCACGAGATCCCGGCCGCCGTGGTCGGCGCTCAGCTCGAGGCGGTGCTCGAGGACATCGGCGCCGACGCGGTCAAGATCGGCATGCTGGCGAACGCCGAGCTGATCCGAACCGTCGCCGACGCTCTCCGGGGCCGATCCGATCTGCCGGTGGTCCTCGACCCGGTCATGGTGGCGAAGAGCGGCGACTCGCTCCTGCGCGACGACGCGATCGCCGCTCTGGTCGAGCTCCTGGTGCCGCTGGCGACCCTGGTCACCCCCAACCTGCCGGAGGCCGAGCGCCTGACCGGGCTGCCGACCAGCAGTGAAGCGGAGAGGTTGGCGGCCGCCGAGAAGCTGGCCCAGGCGGGTCCGGCGGTGCTGCTCAAGGGGGGACACAGCGGCGGCGATCGACTGCTCGATCTGCTGTGGGACGGTGGCGAGGTCCACCGTTTCGTCCACCCACGACTCGACACGACCTCGACCCATGGGACCGGCTGCACCCTCTCCGCGGCGGTGGCGGCCGGACTGGCGTTCGGGCGGCCGCTGGCCGACGCTGTACGCGACGCGATCGACTATCTACACGGAGCAATCGCCGCGGCGTTTCCCCTCGGCGGCGGCCATGGCCCGGTCGATCATCTGTACCGACTGGACGCTCGAGCGGGCGGTGCCCATGACTGAGGTCATCGATCTCCTGGTGGTGGGGGCCGGGCCGACCGGCATCGCCATCGGCGCCGAAGCGACGCGCGCGGGGCTGTCCACTCTGCTGGTCGATCGCGGACCGCTGGCCGCGAACCTTCTCGACTTCCCGACCTTCATGGAGTTCTTCACCACCCGCGACCTGCTGGAGATCGCCGACGTACCGTTCACAATTCCGCGCGCCAAGCCCGACCGCAGAGAGGCGCTGGCGTACTACGCGTCGGTCGTCGCTCGATACGACCTGCCACTGGCGCTGCACGAGGAGGTGCTGGAGGTCCGCGGCGAGGGCGACACCTTCGTCGTCACGACCGACAGCCGGCACGGTCACCGGGAGCGCCGGGCGCACGCCGTCGCCCTGGCGACCGGCTACTTCCACAACCAACGACGGCTCGGCGTCCCCGGCGAGGAGGCCGACTGGGTCCATCATCGCTACCGCGAGCCGGCGCGGCACGTGCGCGAGAGGGTGGCGGTCATCGGCGGCGGCAACTCGGCAGGCGAGGTGGCGCTCGACCTCTGGCGGGCCGGGGCCGAGGTGGCCCTGATCCACCGCGGCGCCGAGCTCAAGCGGACGGTCAAGTACTGGCTCAAGCCGGACGTCGAGAATCGGATCGCCGAGGGCTCGATCGAAGCGCTCTTCGAGACGGTGGTGACCGGTTTCGGCGACCGCGAGCTCGCCCTGTCCCGCCGCGGCGAGAGCGTGGAGCTGACTGCCGACGCGGCCTACGTCCTGATTGGCTACGAGCCCGATGTGGCGTTCCAGCGACGTTGTGGCATCGAAGTGGACGCCGAGACGCTGGTACCGACGTTCGATCCCGAGACCTGCGAGACCAACGTCCCGGGCCTGTACGTCACCGGCACCCTGCAGGCGGGGCGGGATACGGGCAAGATCTTCATCGAGAACTCTCGCGAGCACGCGCCCAAGGTGGTCGGCCATCTCCGCCGGCGCCTGGGCCGGTAGCCGGCGTGGGCACGTGTTTTGCTTCGCCTTGACGGGCACGACACGGGTCCCGCCGCCCGCATCAGGAAGGAAGCACCGATGAGACTCAGCACTGTGTACCGGGGAGTCGTGGCGCTGCTCGCGCTGCTCACCGCCCCGTCCGTAACCGTCGCCCAGAGCCAGCCGAGCGCGCTCCCGGGGGTGTTCGGGGAGGTTCTCGACGTCCGGGTCGTCAATCTGGAGGTCGTGGTGACCGACAAGAGCGGTCTGCCGATCGCTGGCCTCGAGCCGCACGATTTCCGGCTGGTGATCGACGGTGAAGAGGTCCCGATCGACTACTTCTCGGAAGTGCGCGGCGGGGTGGCGATCCGGAGTGGAGAAGAGGCGCAGGAGGTGGTGCCGGGCGTGCCACAGCTGGCACCCGGGAGTCCGGTGGAGACCAGCTACCTGGTGTTCATCGACGAGTTCTTCTCGCTGCCGACCGACCGCGACCGGGTGCTCGACTCGCTAGCGGCGGACCTCGGCCGCCTCGGTCCGGAAGATCGGATGGCGGTGGTCGCCTACGACGGCCAGAAGCTCGAGATGCTCTCGACCTGGAGCCAGTCGGTGACCGAGCTCGAGCGGGTCTTCAAGCGGGCCAAGGAGCGTCGAGCGGGTGGCCTCCAGCGGGTGGCCGAGCGACGCCAGGCTCGCCTCGACGAGACCATCGCGGTCCAGAGCCTGGTCGGCGCGGCGCTCGCGGATCAGGGGGTCCGCACCGGTATCGACCGGGTCTTCCTCGATCCCCAGGAGAGGTTCTACGTCCAGCGGCTCGCCGAGCAGCTGGATCGGTCGGTAGCCGCGGCGGCTGCGACCCTGCGCAGCTTCGCGCAACCGCCGGGCCGCAAGGTGATGATCCTGCTCTCGGGCGGCTGGCCGTTCTTCCCGGTCGAGTACCTCTACTCCGATTTCAACCGCCTGATCCTCGATCGCGAGGGCCTCGAGGGCGATGATCTCTACGGCCGGCTGACCGATACCGCGAATCTGCTCGGCTACACGCTCTACCCGGTCGACGTGCCCGGTCTCGACCGCGACAGCGGCGTCGACGTGACCATCATGACCGCGCCTGACCCGACCGGCCTCGCCAACCGCGCCTTCCTGCGCGAGCAGGAGAACCACTACACGCTCGAGCGGCTGGCGGATGAGACCGGCGGCAAGGCGCTGCTGAACGCGGGCCGTATCGACGCGCTCGAGACGGCCGTCTCCGACACGCGCTCGTATTACTGGCTCGGCTTTACCCCGGGCCGCGAGTGGGACGACCGGCGGCACGACGTCGAGATCGAGCTGAGCAATCCGGACTTCAGGATCCGGAGTCGGTCCGGCTACCTGGACAGCTCGCGCCAGCGGGAGGTCACGATGGCGGTCGAGAGCACGCTCCTGTTCGGCAACAGCCCGGGGGAAGGCGCCCTGAACGTGATCCTGGGCGAGCCGGTCAAGGCGGGGAGAAAGCGGATCGACGTCGGACTGACCGTGCTGGTGCCGCTCGGCGACCTGACCTTCCTGCCCTCGGCGGACGGTTTCGTCAGCCAGGTCGAGCTCCGCATCGCGGTCATCGACGAGGACGGACAGCGAGCCGAGATCCCGGTGATCCCGATCGCCCTCCAATCACCGAACGAGCCGCAACCCGGACAGGTCGGTCGCTACCAGACCAGCCTGCGGCTGCGGCGCAAGGACCACCAGGGCGTGGTCGCGCTCTACGACGCCGCCAGTGGTAGGATCCTGTCGTCGAGCATAGAGATTTCACTGTGAGGTCGAGCATGTACAAGAAGCTGCTCTGGATCGCGCTGCTACCGGCTCTGACCCTCTCAGTGGCTGCCATAGCGCAGGAAGCCGAGGTCGCGGCCGAGGCCGTCGAGGCCGGCGGCGACGAGCTCTACTTCGACGAGACGGTCGAGGTCAACGTCGTCAACGTCGACGTCTGGGTTCGTGACAAGCAGGGCAACCCGATCACCGGGTTGACCATGGACGACTTCGTGATCTTCGAAGACAAGCGGCCGGTCACGATCACCAACTTCTACGCGGTCGAGGGCGGCACTCCGGTCGCCGGCGCGCGGGAAGAGGCGGAGTTCGAGGACCTGCCGATTCGCGACGACGACCCGATCCGCTACATTCCCGAAGACCAGCGCCTCAGTCTGATCGTCTACGTCGACAACTTCAACATCCGGCCGTTCAACCGCAACCGGGTCTTTCGCCGCTTGCGCGAGTTCCTCCAGGAGCAGCTGAGCGACGGCGATCGGGTGATGCTGATCTCGTACGACCGGTCGCTCCATGTCCGGCACCCGTTCACCACCGATCCGGCTCTGATCGCCCACGCCACGTTCGATCTCGAGAAGCTGACGGGTTTCGCGCTCCACCGCGACTCCGATCGCCGCGACATCCTGCGCGACATCGAGGAAGCCGAGAACCTGAACGACGTTCAGTGGCGCGTGCGCCAGTACGCGGAGTCCGCCTTTAACGACCTCTCGTTCACCCTCGACGCCCTCAAGGGCTTCGTCGAGACCCTCGCCGGACTGCCGGGGCGAAAGGCGGTCCTCTACGTCAGCGACGGTCTCGAGATGATCTCGGCCGAGGACCTCTACAACGCGCTCAACTACAAGTTCCGCGAGACTGCAATGCTCGCCGAGATGCGCGACTTCAGCGCCCAGCGCAAGTTCCGGGCGCTGACCGCCGAGGCGAGCGCCAATCGG
This sequence comes from Thermoanaerobaculia bacterium, assembly GCA_947259925.1. GTDB lineage: Bacteria > Acidobacteriota > Thermoanaerobaculia > Multivoradales > JAHEKO01 > JAHEKO01. The sequence goes on along the minus strand of CAMYOG010000012.1, from coordinate 74,026 downwards.
GTCACGTTCTACACCATCGACGCCGCGGGGCTCAGGGTCTATTCGAGCGGCACCGCCGAGAAGGCGACCGCCAATCCGATCCCCGGCATGGACACCCACGTCGACAGCATCCAGATCTCCAACCTCCAGGGCTCGCTGCGCTACCTGGCCGAGGAGACCGGCGGCTTCGCGATCCTCAACTCCAACGACATCGGTGAGCGGATCAAGCGGGTGGCGACCGACTTCAACAACTACTACTCGCTCGGCTACTCGCCGGCGCACGCCGGCGATGGACGGTTCTATCGGATCAAGGTCGAGCTGAAGGACCCGAAGAAGTACGGCAAGAAGCTGGTCGTCCGGCATCGCATGGGTTATCGCGACAAGACCACCTACACCCGGATGGCCGACGGCACCACCTCCAGCCTGCGCTACAACCTGGGGAGCAACCCCCTCGGGGTCGAGATCACGCTCGGCCAGGGACGCGCCGGTGAGCGGCACTACCTGGTGCCGATCGCGGTGAGCGTACCGCTCGATCAGGTCGTGCTCGTGCAGCAGAACGACATCTACTTCGGCCGTCTCAAGCTCTTCTTCTCGGCCATGGACGAGGACGGTGACCTGTCCGAGGTGACCGAGGTGCCGGTGCCGATCCGGATACCGGCGGACAAGTTCGAGGAGGTTCGCAATCGCCGGGTCTCTCTGGTCCAGACCGAGCTGCAGATGCGTCGGGGAGGGCACCGGGTGGCGGTCGGACTGCGGGACGAGCTCGGCGCGATCGAGTCGTTCGTGACCCGGGAGATCAGTGTCGGAAGCTGACGGCGGGCGCATCAGGCCCGCCGGCTCGAGATAGCCGTGCGATCAAAGGGCTGGCTGACACGACTCCAATCCCTCGGTCAGGCGCTCGTGGAGCTGGCCTCGGCAGAGGTGGTGGCGCTCGGCGACGATCTGCGCGCCTCCGCCACGCAGCTGCGCAAAGGCTCCGTGCTGCTGCTCGTGGCGGCCTTCTTCGGCTTCTGGACGATCGGGGCGCTCGCCTACGCCGCGGTCGAGATCCTGGCCTTCTGGCTGCCGCGCTGGGGCGCGGTGCTCGCCTGTCTCGGTGGGCTGGCGCTGCTGACCCTGATCTTCGCTCTGCTCGGCCGGAGTCGGCTGAAGCGTCTCGAGAGCCCGATGAAGACCGTGAGCAAGCGGATCGAGAGCCACCGCGTCTGGGTCCAGGACGAGCTCCTGCCCGGACCCGATCGCGAGTAGGGATCCCATGCCGAGACGGCCACTCGCAGCGGACGCCAGGGTAGAGCGGAACCGCTCGGGACTGGCTCGCGAGTGGCGGGCCCTCAAACGGGACGTTCGGGCTGAGACGGGGCTTTCTACTGAGAAGGTCGCGTTCGCCGCCGGCGTCGCCGGGCTGGCGATGGGGCTGGAGCTGGCCCGGCGCTGGCTGCGGTCCTCGCGAACGGACGCGGCTCGGCCGGGCCAGTCACAAGACTAGTCCGCGACGGGTCTCTTGAAGACCATGGCGATATTGTCCGTAGCTCCGCTCTTGAAATTCACCGAGGTGATCGAGATCAACTCCCAACCGCTCTCGCCCAGTGCGTCGAGCTGCGGCGCCGCATTCGGGTCGAGACGGTAGTTCTCGCTCCGGATATTAATAATCTTGTACTCCCACTTGGTCATCTCCCCTCCTTATGCCGCTTCCCCATCACGCGCTCAGATGTCGCGTATGTCGTAATTGTAACTGAAATGAAGATCGAGATGTCGGACCGAGCGAGAATAGCCCTCCGATGACCGACGGCCGCTGTCTGACGCTGTTCACCAAGCCGACCCGCGCCGGCGAGGTCAAGACCCGCCTGATCGGCGAGCTGGCGCCGGAGCAGGCGGCGGAGCTCCACGCCGCCTTCCGTGACGATCTGCTCGAGCGGCTCGACCCCGGTGCGTTCGACCTGTCGATCGCCTGGGCCCTCGGCGAGGGGGAGCCGGTGCCGGACGGCCCACACCCCGGCCTTCGGCAGGTAGGCGACGACCTGGGCGCACGGCTTCTCGACGCGCTGGCGCGAGCAGGGGAGTCACACGAGCTGGTGGCCGCGGTCGGCAGCGATCATCCGCTCCTGCCCGTGGAAGCGGTCGAAGAGGCGTTCGACCGGCTCGAGCGTGGAGCCGAGGTCGTCCTCGGACCGGCGACCGACGGCGGCTACTATCTGATCGCTTTTCGGACCGCCGCCCTCGACCGCCGGGTCTTCGCCGACATCCCCTGGAGCACTGCCGGCGTGCTCGAGCGGACGCTCGAACGGTGCCGCGAGCTCGATCTGACCGCCGAGCTCCTGGCCGAGGCGTCGGACGTCGACACGTCAGACGATCTCCGCCGGCTGATCCAGGAGCTGGACCGCGCCGATGTCCCCGCCTGTCCGCGCACCCGCGGACTGCTCGAGCGCTGGGACCGGCTGAGCGGGGGAGATTGAGATGAGGGTCTTGACCGCGGAGGCGATGCAGTCGGTCGATCGATGGGCGATCGACGAGCTCGGGATCCCCGGGCTGGTCCTGATGGAAAACGCCGCGATCGGGGTCGTCGACGGGATCGGTGAGTGGTTCCCGGAGGCCCGCTCGATCACCATCGTCTGCGGTCCCGGCAACAACGGCGGCGACGGCCTGGCGATCGCCCGGCAGCTCGACGGCCGGGGCTATGCCGTCCAGATCGTCATCGTGGGCTCGCAGCCGATGTCGGGCGACGCCGGCACTCAGGAGGCCATCTGCGGACAGATCGGCCTGCCGATCGTCCGCCTCGAGAACGAAGCCGGGCTCGACCCGGCGATGGCGGCTGCAGCCAGCTCCGATCTGCTCGTCGACGCCCTCTTCGGAACCGGTCTCGGTCGGCCGCTCGAGGGGCTGTTCGCGGAGCTCGTGAGCCGCCTGAACCAAGTGGCTCAGCCGATCGTCGCGGTCGACCTCCCGTCCGGTCTCTCCGGCAGCTCCAGCCAGCCTCTCGGACCCCACGTCCAGGCCGACCTGACGGTGACCTTCGGCGCGCCCAAGATCGCGCACCTCTTTCCACCCGCGGCGGACGCGGTGGGGGAGCTGCTGGTCGCCGATCTCGGCATTCCCCGACGTCTCTTCGACCGCGCGGAGGGAGATCTGCGCCTGCTCGAAGAGAGCGAGCTGCGTCTCCTTCTTCAGCCCCGTGCCCCCGAGGGCCACAAGGGGACCTATGGCCACACCCTGGTAGTGGCCGGATCCGAGGGCAAGTCCGGTGCCGCGCTCCTGGCGACCCAGGCCGCGATCCGCTCGGGGGCGGGGCTGGTGACGGTCGCCGTTCCCGAGAACGTCCTGCCGGTGCTGGAGGCCTCGTCACTCGAAAGCATGACGATCGGCCTGCCGATGACGGACGGCGGGATCGCCGCGGACGCCGTACCGCTGCTCCTCGACGCTGCGCGCGAGCGCCAGGTGGTGGCGCTCGGGCCCGGTCTGGGGGAGGCCGCCTCGACCGTCGAGGCGATCCGCAGGGTGGTGACCGAGTCGGAAGCTCCCCTGGTGCTGGACGCGGACGGCCTCAACGCGTTTGCCGGGCTTCTCGACCAGCTTGTGGCTCGCCGCGGGCCGCTGGTGCTGACGCCGCATCCGGCGGAGCTCGGGCGACTGCTCGACCGGGACAAGGAGACGATCCTGGCCGATCGGCCGGGCGCGGTCCGTGAGGCAGTCGAGCGGAGCGGCGCCACGGTGGTGCTGAAGGGGCACCTGAGTCTGATCGGTTCGGCGGACGGTATCGCCATCAACCCGACCGGCAATCCCGGAATGGCCACCGGCGGCACCGGTGACGTGCTGACCGGGCTGATCGCCGGCCTGATCGGCCAGGGCCGGGCGCCGGCCGAAGCCGCCGAGCTGGGCGTCTACGTCCACGGCCTGGCGGGCGACCTGGCAGCCGACGATCAGGGCGAGCTGTCGCTCTCGGCGGGTGATCTTCTCGACCGGATCCCGGCGGCGTTCGAGAGCCTGAGAGGCGCATGAGGCGCTGGTCGACCCGTGGCGCAGAGGAGACCCGAGCGCTCGGAGAGGAGCTGGCCCGGGAGTTGACGCCGGACGGCATCCTTCTGCTCTCGGGCGACCTCGGTGTCGGCAAGACGGTGTTGGTCCAGGGGGTGGCGCGCGGCCTGGGGATCGATCCGAGAGCGGTGCAGTCACCCAGCTACACGCTGATCGCGCGCTACGAGTCCGGAAGCCCGCCGCTCGTCCATATCGACCTCTATCGCCTCGAGCCCGAAGAGACCTACGCGCTCGGCCTCGAGGAGGAGCTCGCCGGCCCCGGCGTCAAGGTGGTCGAGTGGGCCGAGCGGATCCCGATGCCCGTGCCGTCGGCCCTCCACCTGTCGATCCGGAGGACGGATCGGAGCGACGAGCGCGAGATTCTCGAGGCCGGTCCTAGTAGTATCTCGGACGAGGAGGATTGACTCTTATGGGTATCGAGAAAGTCGGGGTGGTGGGCTGCGGTCTGATGGGAGCCGGCATCGCCGAGGTGTGTGCTCGCGCCGGCCTGGAGACCGTCGTGCGGGAGGTCAACGACGACTTCTTGAGCTCCGGTCTGGAGAGGATCAACCGGTCGCTGCAGAAGGCGGTGAAGAAGGGCAAGACCAGCGAGGAGGACCGGGACGCGACGTTGGGCAGGATCACCGGCACGACCGACCTCGGCGAGCTGAACGATTGCGATCTGATCGTCGAGGCGATCGTCGAGAGCCTCGAGGAGAAGTGTCGGCTGTTCGCGGAGCTCGACAAGAGCGCCAAGGAGACGACGATCTTCGCCTCGAACACCTCGTCGCTGACCATCACCCAGATCGCCATGGCGACCGAGCGGACCGGCCGCTTCATCGGTCTGCACTTCTTCAACCCGGTACCGGTCATGAAGCTGGTCGAGATCGTCCGCACCCTGATGACCGATGACGAGGTGATCGATGACACCCGTCAGTTCGTCGAGGCGATCGGCAAGGCGCCGGTGCTCTGTCGCGACAACTCGGGCTTCATCGTCAACCGGCTGCTGGTGCCGTACCTGCTCGACGCCATTCGTGCCTACGAAGAGGGAGTCGGCACCGTCGAGGACATCGATCGCGCGATGCAGCTCGGCTGTGGTCATCCGATGGGCCCATTGACGCTGCTCGATTTCGTCGGGCTGGACACCACCTACTACATCGCCAACATCATGTTCGAGGAGTATCGCGAGAAGCGCTTCGCGCCCCCACCATTGCTCAAACAGATGGTCCTCGCTGGTCGTTTCGGGCGCAAGAGCGGCCGCGGCTTCTACGACTACGGCAGCTAGGGAGCGAGAGCGATTCCGATCCAGATGACGCAGGTACGACTGGTCGAGCAAGGCATCGAGACTCTCTTCGGCACCCAGGACGAGAACCTCAGGCGGATCGAGCGCGCCTTCGACGTCAAGGTGACGGCGCGCGGCAGCCAGGCCCAGATCGAGGGTGATCCGGCCCGGCGCGAGGTCGTCGAGCGTCTGTTGAGTCAGCTCTCGGCTCTGCTCGAGCGGGGACATCGCTTCCGGAGTGGCGACATCGAGACCGCGATCCGGGTCATGCAGGAGGCGCCCGAGGAGTCGCTGCTCGACTTCTTCACCGACGACGGCATCCTGGGCGTGGTGCGGCGACGGGTGCAGCCCAGGAGCCTGCGCCAGATGCTCTATCTGCGGGCGATGAACGAGCACGACATGGTCATCTCGATCGGACCGGCCGGTACCGGCAAGACGTACCTGGCGGTGGCGATGGCCGCGGCCGCACTCCAGGAGAAGACGGTTCGCCGCGTCATCCTGGCGCGACCCGCGGTCGAGGCGGGCGAGAAGCTCGGCTTTCTGCCCGGCGACCTCGAGGACAAGGTGAACCCGTACCTGCGGCCGCTCTACGACGCGCTCTACGACATCATCGGCTTCGAGAAGGTCGGTCGGATGCTCGATCGGGGCATGATCGAGGTGGCACCGATCGCGTTCATGCGCGGCCGCACCCTCAACGACAGCTTCGTGATCCTCGACGAGGCGCAGAACACCACCAGCGAGCAGATGAAGATGTTCCTCACCCGGATCGGCTTCAAATCGAAGGCGGTGGTGAACGGCGACGTCACTCAGGTCGATCTCCCCTCCGGCAGGGTCTCGGGCTTGCGGGAGGCGGAGCGTCTCCTCGCCGACATCGAGGGGATCAAGTTCGTCCGCTTCACCGAGCGCGACGTCGTCCGGCACCCGCTGGTCCAGAAGATCATCACCGCCTACGACCGCGACGACCGCGCGCGCGAAGCGGCGACCGACGAGACGCGGGCGACAGACGAAGCTCCACCCGATCGGTACTGACGAGTGGCAACCGGCGCCGAACGCCGCTCCGCACGCGAGGTGGTCCTGCAGAATCCGAATCGCTACCGCGGGATCGAGACCGGTCGGCTCCGGCCCTGGCTGGAGAGCCTGCTCGAAGAGCTGGCCGAGGAGGCCACGACTCTGACGATCCGCTTCGTCGGCGATCGGGCGATGAGAGAGCTCAACGCACGCTACCGGCGGGTGGATCGGACTACCGACGTACTGTCGTTCCCGGGTGGTCCGACCCCCGAGGGACTCCACCTGGGAGACATCGCCATCGCGGTGCCGGTGGCTCGGCGCCAGGCGGCGGCACAGGGACACTCGATCGATCGCGAGCTCCGGTGTCTGCTCCTGCACGGCGTGCTGCACTGCCTGGGCCACGATCACGAGAGCGACGGCGGCGAGATGGAGCGCTTCGAGCTCGAGCTCCGCGCGCGCTGGGTCGACGGGGAGGAGGCGTGACGGAGCGGACGGACGGCCGCAAGGTCGGAACCGTCGCGCTGGTCGGGCGACCGAACGCCGGCAAATCGACGCTGCTCAATCGGCTACTGCAGGAGAAGGTGGCCATCGTCTCGGACAAGCCGCAGACGACCCGCCACCGGATGGTCGGCATCCTGAGCGAGCAGGCGGGCCAGATCGTGTTCTTCGATACCCCCGGGATCCATCGCCCACTCCACAAGATGAACCGGCAGATGGTGCATCGCGCGGAGGAGGCGATGGTCCAGGCCGACGCGGTCTGCCTGATCGTCGACGCCAGCGTGTCGTTCGGATCGGGCGACGCTTTCATGCTCGACGCGATCCGGCGCGCCTCCGGCGTCCGCCTCTGCCTGCTCAACAAGGTCGACGTCATTCGGAAAGAGAAGCTCCTGCCGATCATCGCACGCTACTCCGAGAGCGGGCTGTTCGACGAGATCGTGCCGATCAGTGCGCTCAACGGCGACAACTGTGACCGGCTGATGGAGCTTCTCTGGGAGCGGATGCCCGAGGGCGAACTCCTCTACGACCCGGAGCTGCTGACCATCCACCCCGAGCGCTTTCTGGCGGCCGAGAGGATCCGCGAGAAGGTCCTCCTGGCGACCCGTGAAGAGCTGCCGTTCGCAACCACGGTGGTCATCGATCGCTGGCAAGAGAGCGAGGACGATCGGCCGATCGTGATTCACGCTTCGGTGATCGTCGAGCGCCCCGGTCAGAAAGCGATTCTGGTCGGCCGACGTGGCGCGACGATCAAGAAGATCGGCACCGCGGCGCGCCTCGAGCTGGAGGAGTTCCTGGAACGGCGCGTCTACCTCGATCTCCACGTCAAGATCGAGCCGGGGTGGCGGGAGAACCGGCGGCTGCTGGCCGAGATCGACGCCGGCGCCCGAACCTGAGCGGTCGGCCCCACGGCCCCTTGTTGCCGGTTCCACTGCATCCCACCGGCGGGAATGTTCCCATTAACCAGCCATGGAAGCGTTGCGGGAACCCGCCGCCGAGCGTTACGAGATCATCGAGCAGATCGCACAGGGATCGATGGGCGCCGTCTACTTGGCGCGCGACCTGACGACCGGCGACCGGGTCGCCCTCAAGACGCTCAACGAGGGAGGCTCGGTCGACGACGCCGATCTGGACCGCCTCCGGCGCCTCTTCCTGCACGAGGCGAGCGCCGGCTCTCTCCTGTCGCATCCGGCCATCGTCCGAATCCGCGACGTCATCGACGAGCCGGGGCGGGCCGAAGTCTTCCTGGTGATGGACTACGTCGAGGGCTCGAGTCTGGCCGACGTCCTGGGGCGACCGGATCCGCTGCCTTTCGACTTCGTGGTCAACGTCGTGTGCGAGGTCGCGGCAGTACTCGACCATGTTCACGCTCACGGCGTGGTCCATCGGGACATCAAGCCCGCCAACATCCTGATCAGCCGTGGCGGCGCCATCAAGGTAACCGACTTTGGCATCTCCGAGCTCCGGGGTGAGCTGGCCGAGGAGCTGCAACGCGCCGGATCCCCGAACTACATGGCACCTGAGCGAGTGCTCGGTACCGGCTCGGACTACCGAGCCGACATCTGGGCCCTCGGCGTCGTCCTCTACGAGATGCTGACTCGCCGCCTGCCGTTCCAGGGCGAGTCGGTCGCCGAGCTGGTCACCCGCATCGCCGCGGAAGCCCCGGAGGCCCTCGACGGCCACGGGCTCGGGGCGATCCCGGGGCTGCAGCCGATCATCGACCGGGCGTTGGCCAAGGAGCCGCAGGATCGATATCAGTTCGCCGGCGAGATCGCCGCCGAGCTCAAGGCGGTACAGAGCGGACAGATGAAGCTGAGCGCCACCCTGCCGGCTTCGTCGATCCCGGAGCCGGCGACCGACCCGGTTCACGCCGATAGCGGTGAGGCGCCCTGGGCGAGCCTCCGAACCGCGCTCGCCGGCTGGCTCGGATGGCTCCTGCCCTGGCGGCGGCTGGCGGTGGTCGGAGCGCTCCTGGCCCTGGCCCTGACCACACTCTGGCTGTCGATTGCCGGCCGGCCGGCGGGGGTCACCGAAGAGCCCGTCCCGGCGGGGGTCACCGAAGAACAGCGTCTGAGGTTTGAGTACCTGGCGCTCCTCGAGGAAGCGCGCCTGATGCTCGAGCGTGGAGAGCACGAGGCGGCGGCGGAGCTCTTCTCGCGGGCGGAGTCCCTGTCACCGGACGCGGCTCGGATTCGTGCACTGCGCGACGACGCCCGGCGCCAGGCCGCCGAGGAGATCGCCGCCGAGATCGACTTCGAGGTCGCCGCCCTGGTGGGGATCGCCGAGGCCGACCTCGCCTCGGGGCGTCTCTGGGACGCCGCCGACGCGGTAGGCCGCGCGCTCGAGCTGAGTCCGGACCATTCCGGGGCACAGGCACTGGCGCAGACGATCGAAGCGCGACACGAGGCCGCGCGGGTCGCCGCGGAGCGCGCTCGCATGCCGGCTGCCGTGCCGCCACCGGTCGCCCCGCCGCCGCCCGAGCCGGTCGAGAGGCTGCGAGTGGAGGAGCCGATCGAGCCGCCGGCGCCGGCGCCGACGGCGACGCACTCCGACCTCAAGATCGATTTCTACAGCGAGCTGCCACGGGGTGTCGTCACGGTCTACCGAGGCGAGAGCCAGGTCCTCCGACGACCGTTCCGATTCGTCCAGAAGCGCGGCTTCATGCGCACGAAGGGCGTCAGCGGCGGCTTCGATGCCCAGGTACGGGTGAAGGCCGGCCCATCCGACTTCCGCATCTACCTGTCACTACCCGGACAGGAGACCCAGGTGGAGCGGCTCTCCGGCATCCTGCCGCCAGGTGCGATTCGAGCTCTGCAGGTCCGGGTCGACGGTGCTGGCAAACTCACCGTAGCGCTCCACTGACCCTCCTTCCGAGCGGGCCGCAAGCGCGCACCGCGTGCTAGCATCGCGGCCCCGATGGAGCCCAACTACACCCCCCGGCGCGCCGAGCTTCTCGGCGCCACACTGCGGCGGTTTGCGCGCCGTGGCGCCAGGGGACACATCGCCAAGCTGCTGGCCAAGACGCGGCCCGAAGACGTGGCGATTCAGCTGCGGGGCCTCACCCCGTCCGAGCAGCTGCGCGTCTTCGGCGTGCTGATCGCGGACTTCCCCGAGAGCGCGGGCGAGGTGCTGACCGAGCTCGAGCCCGATCTCCGCCTGACCATCCTCGAAGGAACCGAAGCGCCGGCGATCGCCGGGCTCCTCGAGCACATGCCGGTCGACGACGCGGTGGCGTTGGTCGACGACCTGCCCGACGACCTGCAGGAGCAGGTGCTGGCGATCGTAGACGTGCGGCAGCTGGCCGAGGTCCAGGAGCACCTGACCTACGACGACGAGACCGCCGGCCGGATCATGGACTCCGACTACCTGGCGCTCAACGAGGCGACGACCGTCGGCGAGGCGGTGTCGACCATCAACGAGCTCGCTGCGGAGACCGAGAACCTGCTCTACCTCTACGTGGTCGATGGCGACGGACATCTGGTTGGCGTGTCCTCGCTCCGCCAGCTGCTGCTCTCACCGCGCTCGAGCACCCTCGGCGAGATCGCCACGCGGGGCACCATCAAGGTGCATACCGACACCGATCAGGAAGAGGTCGCGCAGCTCGCCGCCCGTTACGACTTGTTGGCGATCCCGGTCACCGACAGCAGCAACCACCTGGTGGGCATCGTCACCGTCGACGACATCATCGACGTGTTCAAGGAAGAAGCGACCGAGGATTTCTTCAAGATGGTCGGTACCAGCGACGACGAGCTGGTCTACCAGGACCGCTCGTTCAAGGTGGCCGGCTTCCGTCTCCCCTGGCTGCTGATCAACCTGGTCGGCCTCGGCTTCGCCGGCATCCTGGTGGAGCGTTTTCAGGTGAACCTGCGCGAAGCGCTCTTTCTGCTTACCTTCGTGCCGGTGGTTATGGGCATGGGTGGCAACCTCGGCAGCCAGACCTCGACGATCGCCGTGCGTGGCCTGGCGACCGGTCGCATCGCTCACGGTCAGCGCAAGCAGTTCCTCTGGCAGCAGATCAAGGTCGGTGCGATCCTCGGGCTCGCCTGCGCGACGCTGGCCGCCGCCGCCGCCGTGCTGCTGGAGACGGTCTTCGATCCCTCCGGCGCCGAGTTGAGCATCTCACTGGCACACTACGGCGCCGTCGTCGGCGTCTCGCTGTTCCTGGCGATCCTGCTGGCGTCGCTGAACGGTGCCCTGATACCGCTCGTCTTCGAGCGCATCGGTGTCGACCCTGCGGTCGCCGCCGGACCGCTGGTCACGACCACCATGGACATCACCGGGATCGTCATCTACTTCGGTCTCGCCTCGCTGCTGATCGACAAGTTGATCCACTGACGTCGACAGGCCGCCGGCCGATCTGACAAGCTGCGTTTTCGGAGCGCCGCGACCATGACTCTGCACAGCGCCGAGGCGATTCTTCTCGATCAGTTCGATCTCCACGATCAGGATCGGATCGTGACCCTGCTGACCCGCGAGCGCGGCAAGGTGAGAGGGGTTGCGCGGGCGGCGCGCCGCAAATACAGTCGCTTTTCGGGCCAGCTCCAGCCGCTTGCCAAGGTGCGGGTGGTCTGGTTCGAGCGCTCCGGCCAGGACCTGGTGCGGCTCTCGTCGGCCGAGCTGATTCGCACCGCGGACGGATTGATGCGCGAACTGGAGGGTATTCTGCTGGCGGGCTACCTTGCCGAGCACATGCTCGAATTCGCTCAGGAGAACGAGGAGAGCGATCGCTATTTTCGGCTCCTCGACTCGACGACGGAGGCGCTTCTGGCCGGCGTCGACAGTGATCTGGCGACCCGCTACTACGAAGCGTGGGTGCTCCGCCTGGGAGGCATCTTCCCGGCACCTTTCGACTGCCCGGAGTGTGGCAGGCCGGTCGGCGAGGGGGCGTCGATGCCGGCGCGCGCGGAGGGCGTGATCTGCGCCGACTGCGCCTCCGAGACGGTGGGCGGCCTGCGCGTGAGCCCTGGAGCAATCGACTTCCTCCGGCGGATCACGACCAGCAGCCTGCCGGAGATGGGCGAGCGGACGGTCGGAGCGCGGGTGCTGGCGGAGGTCGCCGAGATCACCGCCCGCGTCCGCCGGTCGTTCCTGCAGCGGGAGCTGAGGAGCCATCGCGTCATGCTGGAGACCCTGGCCCGGGTGGGGGACGCCTGACGTGGAGCGGGTGAGCCTGCAGCGGTTGATCCACCAGCTCTCGGAGTTCTGGGCCGAGCAGGGCTGCGTCATCCAGGAGCCGTACGACCTCGAGGTGGGTGCCGGCACCATGCACCCGGACACGTTTCTACGGGTCCTCGGGCCGGAGCCATGGCGAGTCGGTTACGTGCAGCCGTCGCGCCGCCCGGCCGACGCCCGCTACGGCGAAAACCCGTTCCGCCTCGGCAAGCACTACCAGTTCCAGGTGATTCTCAAGCCGTCGCCCGCCGACGTGCAGCCGCTCTACGTCCGCAGCCTGGAGGCGATGGGCATCGATCTGTCGCTCCACGACCTTCGGTTCGAAGAGGACAACTGGGAGGCTCCGACCCTCGGCGCTTGGGGCCTGGGATGGCAGGTGATGCTCGACGGGATGGAGATCACCCAGTTCACCTACTTCCAGCAAGCGGGAGGTCTCGATCTCGATCCGATCAGTGCCGAGATCACCTACGGACTCGAGCGCCTGGCGATGTTCCTGGGGCGGATCCGGAGCGTCTACGACGTCGAGTGGGTGAGCGACGGCCCGTCCTACGGTGCCGTACGCCATCAGGACGAGGTCGAGTTCTCGAAGTACTACTTCGAGGTCGCCGACGTCGATTTCCTGCGCTCGCAGTTCGACGGCTGGGAGGCCGAGTCCGGCCGCTGTCTCGAAGCCGGACTGGTCCTGCCGGCCTACGAATGCGCGCTCAAGTGCTCCCAGCTCTTCAACGTCCTGGACGCGCGCGGCGCGATCTCGGTGACCGACCGGGTCGCGGTCATCAAGCGGATCCGCCGGCTGGCGGTCGATTGCGCGGCCGAGTACGTCGCCAGTCGGGAGCGGCTCGGCTTCCCGCTGCTCGGGTCGTGGCTGGAGACCGGCGATGACTGAGTTCTTCCTCGAGGTGCGCTGCGAGGAGATCCCCGCCCGCATGCTGCGGCCCGGAACGCGGGAGCTGGCGATGCGGATGTTCGAGGAGCTGATGGCTCACCAGCTCACGCCCCGGACCGTCAAGACCGCCTTTACTCCGAGACGGCTGGCACTCACCCTCGAGGGGCTGGCCGAGCGCGAGCCCGACCGCGAGGAGCAGGTCGTCGGGCCGCCGAAGAGCGCGGCGTTCGACGCCGCCGGCAAGCCGACCCAGGCGGCGATCGGCTTCGCCCGCCGCTGCGGACTCGAGGTCGACGAGCTGGAGATCATTCGGACCGAGAAGGGCGAGTACCTCGCCGCCCAGCAGAAGACCGAGGGTCGCGCGACGAGCGAACTCCTGGCCGAGCTGACGCCCAGGATCCTCGCCGGCCTCAACTGGCCCAAGGTGATGAGGTGGGGAGACGGCCAGGGGCCCTGGGTCCGACCGATCCACGGCATCGTCGCCCTGCTGGGCGGCCGGATCGTCGACTTCGAGCTCTTCGGCATCGCCTCGGGCAACCTCACTGCCGGCCACCCGTGGCTGTCGCCGAAGCGCTTCGAGGTGAGCGACAGTACCGACTACGGGCGCAAGATGGCCCGCCGGCGGATCGTCGTCAAGCACGACAAGCGCCAGCAGAGAATCCTGGCGCAGATGAAGCACCTGGCGCAGGCGGCGGGCGGCCGCGTGGTCGAAGACCAGAGATTGCTCGACAAGCTGGCCTCGATCTGCGAGATCCCGGGCGTCGTCGAGGGACAGTTCGACCCTGACTATCTGAGTCTGCCGCGCGAGGTTCTGGTCACCAGCCTGCGCGACCACCAGAGTGCGTTCGGCGTCGAGTCGCGGGGCAAGCTCTTGCCGCGCTTCCTGACGGTGATGGACCGGGCGGACGACCCCGACGGCCGGGTGCGTGCCGGCAACGAGTGGGTGGTGGCGGCCCGGCTCGAGGATGCGCGCTTCTTCTATCAGGAGGATCGCAGACGGCCGCTGGCCGAGCGCGCGGCCGACCTGGAGCAGCTGACCTTCCATGCCCGGCTGGGCAGCTACGCCGAGAAGACCGAGCGTCTGGTGCAGCTGGGCGGCATGATCTGCGACAGTCTCGGCCAGACCGACCATGCCGACAGGGTGGCCGAGGCCGCGGGCCTGCTCAAGATGGATCTGACCACCGAGATGGTCAAGGAGTTCACCTCGCTCCAAGGGGTGATGGGCGGTGTCTACGCTCGGGAAGAGGGTGCTCCCGACGTCATCTGGCAAGCGATCTACGATCAGTACCTGCCCGGCTCGACGGACGATCCGATCCCGCAGGGTCCGGTCGGCCAGATCGTCGGCCTGGCGGATCGGATCGACAGCCTGGTCGGCATCTTCGGCCTCGGTCTCAAGCCGACCAGCAGCAAGGACCCGTTCGGCCTGCGGCGGGCGGCCCAGGGCGTTGTCCGTATCGCTCTCGAGGGCAACCTGGGGATCGATCTCGACCTGGTGGCGGCGAAGGCGTTCCAGCTCTACGGCGATCGCCTCGAGCTGCCCGGCAAGGAGATCCTCGAGTCGTGGCGCCCGTTCCTGTTTGATCGGGTGCGCTACCTGCTCGGGCTCGAGGGGTACGCCTACGACGAGATCGAGGCCGCGGTCGCGGTCGGGGGAACCAACCTGCCGGACGTCAAGGCGCGGGTGGCTGCGATCCACACCGTCCGTGGCGAGGCGGGGTTCCTGCCGGTCGTCCTCTCGGCCAAGCGGATCGCCAACATCCTGAAAGACGGTACCGAGGAGTCGGTGCGCAAGGAGATCCTGGTCGAAAGCGCCGAGCAGGACCTCTACGACGCCTTCCAGACGCTACGTGAAGGGACCGAGGAGGCCGAGGCGCGAGGCGACTTCGTCTCCTGCTTGCGCCAGATCGCCGGCTTTGCCGACGTCCTCGATCGATTCTTCGTCGAGGTCCTGGTGATGGACGAGAACCTCGAGCTGAGAAACAACCGACTCGCCCTGCTGCGGTCGATCCAGAGAGTCCTGTCGCGCACCGCGGAGCTGACGCGACTGGTCGTAGACAAAGGGGAATACCGAGATGACTGACAAGAGCATCTACGCCTTCGGCGGAGGAACCGCCGAAGGACGAGGTGATCAGAAGGAGCTGTTGGGAGGCAAAGGGGCAGGGCTGGCGGAGATGAGCGGCCTCGGAATCCCGGTACCGCCCGGTTTCACCCTTACCACCGAGGTGTGCAAGTACTACCACCGGCACGGGCAGACCTATCCCGACAGCCTGGCCGGGGAGTTCGACCGCCATCTTGCGCGACTCGAGGAGCTCCAGGGCAAGCGCTTCGGCGACCCCGCGGACCCGCTCCTGCTCTCCGTCCGCTCGGGTGGACCGGCGTCGATGCCCGGCATGATGGACACGATTCTCAACCTGGGCCTCAACCAGCAGATCGTCGAGGGGATGATCGCCGCCGGCCGCGACGAGCGGTTCGTCCGCGACTGCTACCGGCGGCTGGTGCAGATGTACAGCGACGTGGTTCTCGGCGTGCCGTTCGAGAAGTTCGACGGCATCCTCTCGGCCGCTCGGGAGAGGGCTGGTGTCGAGCTCGACTCCGAGCTCTCGGCCGACGAGCTCGCCGCGGTCACGCGCGACTACCTCGAGGTGGTCGCGAGCCATGGCACGCCGTTCCCCGAGGAGCCGCGAGAGCAGCTTCAGGGCGCGGTCGACGCCGTCTTCATGAGTTGGGAGAACCAGCGTGCCCGAGACTACCGGCGACTGCACGGCCTGACCGAGGACTCCGGTACCGGGGTCAACGTGCAGGTCATGGTGTTCGGCAACCAGGGTCTCGATTGCGCCACCGGAGTGGCATTCACCCGCGATCCCTCCACCGGCCAGAACGAGGTCTACGGCGAGTACCTGACCAACGCTCAGGGCGAGGACGTCGTCGCCGGTATCAGAACCCCCGTGTCGATCACGGCCAGCGACGGCAACCCCGGCCTGGGCGGCGAGTTCCCCGAGGCCCATGAGGCGCTGGTCGCCGTCTGCGGCAAGCTCGAAAACCATCGACGCGAGATGCAGGACGTCGAGTTCACGATCGAGTCGCGCAAGCTCTACATGCTCCAGACCCGAGACGGCAAGAGGACCGGCCTGGCGGCCGCCCGCATCGCCGTCGACATGGTCGAGGAGGGGAGAATCTCCAAGGAAGAGGCTCTCGGCCGGGTCAGCGGCGAGCAGCTGGCGCAGCTGCTGGCCCCGGTCTTCCAGCCGAAGGCCAAGGAGAGGGTGCTTGCGGAAGGGGGCCTGCTCGGTCGCGGCCTGGCCGCCGGCCCGGGCGCGGCGACCGGCCGGATCGCTCTGACTGCCGATCGCGCCGCAGAGATGGCCAAGGACGCTCCGGTGATCCTGGTCCGAGACGAAACCTCGCCCGAAGACATCGTCGGCATGCACGCCTCCGCCGGCATTCTCACCTCGCGCGGCGGCATGACCTCGCACGCCGCGATCGTCGCCCGGGGCATGGGCAAGCCCTGCGTCGTCGGCGCCGGCAGCCTGACCGTCGACGAGCACGGCGGCGAGCTCAGGGCCGGCGAGCGCGTCTTCCGGGAGGGTGATGAGATCTCGATCGACGGCACCTCGGGCGAGGTGATGGCGGGGCATCTCGATCCGCAACCGTCAGAGGTCTTGCAGGTGCTGGTCGACGGCGAGCAGATCGAATCGACTGCGCTGGACGCCTTCCGCAAGCTGACCTCGTGGGCGGACGACGCCCGCAGAATGCGCGTCCGCGCGAATGCCGACACCCCTCACGACGCCCAGGTGGCGCGGCTGCTCGGCGCCGAGGGGATCGGGCTCTGCCGGACGGAGCACATGTTCTTCGAGGAGGATCGGATCGCCTGGGTCCGCCAGGTGATCCTGACCGACGATGAAGAGGCGCGCGATCACGCGCTCGCGCAGCTCCTTCCGGTACAGCAGTCCGACTTCGAAGGGATCTTCGAGGCGATGGCGGGGCTGCCGGTCACCGTCCGGCTGCTCGACCCACCGTTGCACGAGTTCCTGCCGAAGGAAGAGAGAGCGCTCGCGCAGCTGGCCGGGCAGATGGGCATCGATCCGGCCGCGGTCGCCGACAAGGCCGAAGCGCTGGAGGAGTTCAACCCGATGCTCGGTCACCGGGGCTGCCGGCTGGGCCTGACCACGCCCGAGATCTACGACATGCAGGTCGAGGCGATCACCCGCGCCGCGGGAGCGCTGACCGGCCGCGGGGTCGAGGCACGACCCGAGATCATGGTGCCACTGGTAGGAAGCCTCCAAGAGATGGTCGAGCTGCGAGCGCGCATCGCCGAGGTCGTCGAGCGGGTGGAGGCGGAGCTCGGTCTCGAGCTGGGGATCCCAATCGGCACGATGATCGAGGTGCCACGGGCGGCCCTGGTGGCCGACCGGATCGCCGAGCACGCCGACTTCTTCTCGTTCGGCACCAACGATCTCACCCAGATGACCTTCGGCTACTCGCGAGACGACGCCAGTAGGTTCCTGCCGCACTACGTCGACACCGGCATCCTGCCGCACGATCCGTTCGAGCGCCTGGACGCCGAAGGGGTAGGTCAATTGGTGAAGATGGCGGCGGAGCGAGGTCGCGAGACCCGCGAGGGCCTCAAGCTCGGCATTTGCGGCGAGCATGGCGGGGAACCGAGCTCGATCACGTTCTTCGAGTCGTGCGGGCTGGACTACGTCTCGTGCTCCCCCTATCGGGTGCCGGTGGCCCGGCTGGCGGCAGCGAGGGCCAGCCTGGGCACGGTTACCGACACGACCAGCTGAGCGGGGCGGTGCGCCCCGACCGCCGCTGTGGCAGAGTGTAGGATCGAGCGCTACCGGCGCTCGGAACGTGGGGCGGAGGGACGGATCGTGGACCATGTCGTAACAGCAATCCTCGGCGGCGGCCAGGGCTCGCGGCTCTGGCCGTTGACACGTGACCGGGCCAAACCGGCGGTTCCTCTGGCAGGCAAGTTCCGGCTGATCGACATCCCGATCAGCAACAGCCTGCGCGCCGGGATCGACAAGATCTACGTCCTGACCCAGTTCAACAGCGCCAGCCTGCATCGGCACATCGCCCAGACCTATCGGTTCGACGCCTTCAGCCGTGGCTTCGTCAACATCCTGGCGGCGGAGCAGAGCGTCAAGAACCGCGACTGGTACCAGGGGACGGCGGACGCCGTGCGCAAGAACCTGGGACGATTGAACTACACCGCCCCGAGCGAGATCCTGATCCTCTCCGGCGACCAGCTCTACTTCATGGATCTCGCCGCTTTCGTCGAGCGACACCGCTCGACGAAAGCCGATCTGACCATCGCCGTCACTCCGGTGGCGCGCGAGGCCGCGTCCGGTCTGGGCATCATGCGCATCGACCACGAGGGCCGCATCGTAGAGTTCGTCGAGAAGCCACAGGATCCGGAGGTGATCGATCGCCTGACCCTCGATCGGGAGACGATCGACAAGCTGGGCCTCCAGGCCGAGCCGGGCTCGCTGCTGGCGAGCATGGGGATCTACACCTTCCGGCCCGCGCTGCTCGACCAGTTGCTGGCCGGGACGACCACCCGCGACTTCGGCAAGGAGGTGATCCCGGCGGCGATCGGCGAGCATCGGGTGTTCAGCTACGCCCACTACGGGTACTGGCGCGACATCGGAACGATCGGCTCGTTTCACGCCGCCAGCCTCGAGTTGACCGTGCCGGTGCCGCAGGTCAACCTCTACGACCCTCACTTTCCGATCTACACACACCCCCGCTTCCTGCCCGGCTCGAAGATCGATCGCTGCGAGATCGCGCACTCGATCCTCTCCGATGGCACCATCATCTCCGCCAGCCGGGTGACCAACTCGATCGTCGGCGTCCGGGGAATCATCCGGCGCGGCTCGGTGGTCGAGAAGAGCATCATCATGGGCGCCACCGGCTTTTCGACGGCGCGCGACCAGCCGGCCGAGACCCCGCTGGGGGTCGGTCACGACTGCACGCTCCGGCGGACGATCATCGATCTGGACGCCCGCATCGGCGACGGCTGTCGACTGGTCAACGAGGCAGGCGTCGAGGAAGCGGACGGCGACAACTACGCGATCCGGGAGGGGATCATCGTCGTCCCGCGCCGTGCCGAGCTCGCTCCCGGCACGGTCATCTAGTGTCGCCGCTTGGCATCTGCCTGGTGGCGTCGGAGGTCGCGCCGTTCGCCAAGACCGGGGGCCTGGCGGACGTGGCCGGGGCACTGCCTCGCTATCTGAGCCGGCGAGGTCACGACGTACGCGTCTTCCTGCCGCTCTACTCGTCGGTGGCGCTGGCTCCCGGCGATCACCATCCGGTCGACTTCCTGACCGACCTCGAGTTGTCGATGGGAGAGCGTCGCGTCCGCTTCTCGGTGATCACTGCCCGCCTGGCGGGGAGTGAGCTGTTCGTCTACGCCATCGACTGCCCGGAGCTCTACCACCGGTCGTCGATCTACGGCGCCGACGACGATCACCTGCGTTTCGCCTTTCTGACGCGAGCCGCGATCGAGTGCTGCCAGCGGATGGGCTGGGCGCCGGACGTCTTTCACTGCAACGACTGGCACACGGCGCTCCTGCCGCTCTACCTGCGCACGGTCTACCGCTGGGACCACCTGTTCGAGCGCTCGCGCACCCTGCTGACGATCCACAACATCGCCTACCAGGGGGTCTTCCCGCGGAGCGTGCTGCCGGAGGTGTCTCTCGACGGCGACGCCCACCGCTTCGATCGCAGCGACCTCGACGCCGGGGTGGTGAACTTCCTCAAGACCGGGCTGCTGTACGCCGATCTCCTGTCGACGGTCAGTCCGACCTACGCGCTCGAGATCCGGAGCGGCGAGCTCGGCATGGGCCTGCAGGAACTCCTCCGTCAGCGCTCCGAGAGCCTCGTCGGCATCCTCAACGGGGTCGACTACTCGGAGTGGAACCCGGAGACCGACGAGTTCCTGCCGGCGCACTATTCGGCCGACGACCTGAGTGGCAAGCGGGCCAACAAGGAGGCGCTCCTCGACGAGCTCGGGCTGGCCCCGGCGCCGGAGGCGCCGCTGCTGGGGATCGTCTCCCGATTGACGCCCCAGAAGGGCTTCGAGCTGCTCTACGACGTCCTACCTCAGGTCCTGGCCGAGCGCGACGTCCGTCTGGTCGTGCTCGGCTCCGGCGCGCCCGATTACGAAGGGTTCTTCGGGTCGCTCCAGGGCAGCTTCCCCGAGCGGGTCTGCTTCTATCGCGGCTTCAGCGAGGAGCTCGCCCATCGGATCGAGGCCTCGAGCGACATCTTCCTGATGCCGTCACGCTTCGAGCCCTGCGGCCTCAACCAGATGTACAGCCTACGCTACGGCACCATCCCGGTCGTCCACCGAACCGGCGGTCTGGCCGACAGCGTCCGGCAGTGGGACTGGGAGCGACAGACCGGTACCGGCTTCCTGTTCGAGAACTTCGACGCCACCGGCCTGCGCTGGGCGCTCGGCAGCGCGCTGGCGACCTACGACAATCGTGACGCGTGGCGACGGCTGGTCGCCAACGCCATGGCCTCCGACTTCTCCTGGGAGCGCCAGGTGGATCGCTACATCGACGTCTACCGCCGGCTGAGCGGACGCGCCGACTGACGCTCGACAGCGGCCGCGACAGGGTTGCAGTCCGCTACCGGGAAGCCGAGAATCAGGCGTGCGATCCGCCATCCTGGCTCGAGCCGTGCTCCTAGGCGCTGTGGTCCTTCCGGCCGGAGCGCCGGCTGTCGCCACCGAAGAGGTCTCGACCGTGCCCCTGGCGTCGGGCTGGGAGTACCTGTGGATCTACGAGGAGTGGGACGGACGGGCTCCACCTCCGATCCCGGAGTCGGACGCCGCCGGGTGGCGACCGGTCGAGAGCGTGACGCCGCGCGAGATCGCCCGAGCGGACCAGGCCTGGCTCCGGTGCCAGCTACCCACCGTGGATCTCGAGGCGCCGGGAATCGCCTTCTGGTCGAGTCGTGCCGCCTTCATCATCTATCTGGACGGTGAGCCGATCTACGAGTTCGGGCTCGACGGCGACCTCGCGGACCGTGAGGGATGGACGTCGCATTTCGTGCCTCTGCCCGAGCGCTCCGCCGGTCGGACCCTGCACCTGTGGGGACCGGACCCGGTGCCGGGCTCGATCTCGGTAACCGACTGGGAGCTGGTGCCCGGCAAACAGGTGAGCCTGCTCAGGTCGCGGCGCCTCAAGCGGATGGTCGCCGGCGATCTCGGACCGCTCTTCTTCGGCTCGTTTCTGATCGTGCTCGGGCTGGTGGCCGCCGGGGTCTACTTCTTCCGCGGCGAGCGGCGTGACCTCGCGCCGCTCTATTTCGGCGCCTTTGCCTTCATCTACGGGCTCCGCCTCCTGGCCCAGTCCGATGCCGTGTCGCTGGCAACCGACCTCTCGCCCCTCTTCTGGTCGAGAGTCGTGACCTACGCGACCTACGCCATCAACATCCCGTCGGTGCTCTTCTTCGAGCAGTTCTACGGCCGCGGCTGGAAGTCGTCGATCCGGCGGCTCTGGCAGCTCCAGACCGTCTACGCCGTGGCCGCCGTCGCCGCGGACCTGGTGACCGGCGGTATCGGCGTGCTGATGTTCGCCAATGCCTACCTGGTGCTGCTCGGCATGGCGGTCTTCTTGTGCCACGTCTTCGGACCCCGACTCGTCGGTATTCCGGAAGCTCCGGTCTTCAAAGCGTCCTTCCTCATCCTGGCGGTCTTCGTGGTCAACGAGAACCTCGTCGGAGCCGGACTCGTGCCCTGGAGCCTCAGCCCCGAGGAGATCGGATTCACCATCTTCATCTGCGGGCTGGGCTACGCTCTGGTTCGGCGCATCGCCGCCAACGAGCGCAAGCTCGCCGCCGTCGAGGTCGAGCTCGATACCGCTCGACAGATCCAGACGTCGATTCTGCCGACCCGCATGCCGAGGGTCGGCGAGCTCGAGGTCGCAGCACGCTACGAGCCGGTAGCGTCGGTTGCCGGCGATTTCTACGATTTTCTGCCGGTAGGCGAGCACGGCCTGGCGGTGCTGATCGCGGACGTCGCCGGCCACGGCGTGCCCGCCGCGCTGATCGCATCGATGGTCAAGGCGTCGTTCTCGGCGCAGGCCGCGGTCGCCGACGACCCCGGCCGCGTGCTGACCGCGATGAACCGGATCCTGCGCGGCTCGCTCGAGAAGCGCTTCGTCACCGCCGGCTGTCTCTACGTCGACACTTCGACCCATGCCGGCCTCTACGCCAGCGGCGGCCATCTACCGCCGTTGATCTGGCGCCGGGCCGAGCGGCGGGTCGACGAGCTGTCCGGCCGGGGACCGATCCTCGGGCGCTTCGCCGAGGCCGAGTACCAGGTGACGCCGTTTCGGTCTCGGCCGGGCGATCGGATCTACCTCTTCACCGACGGTATCTTGGAGGCGGCGAGCGCCGACGGCGAGCAGTTCGGTGAGGCTCGCTTTCGCGGCTTCATCGAGAGCCATCACGAGCTGGCGCCAGCGCGCTTCATCGACGACCTCTTGAGCCACCTCGAGCGGTGGACCGCTGGCCAGGTCGATCCCGACCGCGAGGACGATCTGACGATTCTGGCGCTCGACTTCCCGGGCGGCTAGCCTGGCCTTCTGGCTACACCAGCTCGTTCAGATACTTGGGCAGCATCTCGCGCCAGGTCGGCCAGTCGTGCTCCCACTCGACTCCCCAGGGATCGACCCGGTTCGGGATCCCCTTGGCCCCCAGCACCTCGGCCATGCGCCACGACTGACTCGGGTCTTCCCAGGCGCCTTCGCCGGTCGGCAAGAGGATGAAGCGCTGGCGCAGCAGCCGTAGCTGCTCGCCCTCGCCGAGGTTGGGCAGGAAGTGGATCGGCGACGAGAAGTAGAAGTCGTCGCTCCACTCGCCCTTGAGCCACGACTGCAGATCGTAGGTGCCGCTCATGCAGATCGCTTTGACGAAGACGTCGGGGTGGCGGCAGATCGACGCCAGGGCGTTGAAGGCGCCGATCGAGGCACCTGCCGTGATGATGCCGGTCTGCTGGCCACCACAGTCGGCGTGGATCGCCGGCACCAGCTCGCGATAGACGAAGCCGTCGAACTGATTCTGCATCCACGCGCAGTGCAGGGGCGGCTGGTTCGTGCTCCACGCCTTGCCGGCCGCACTGTCGCACGAGAAGAGCTTGATCCGCCCCGCCTCGAGCAACGGCCTCAGCACCTGCACCATCTTGAAACGCTCGGCCTCCTCGGCGTCGCCGCCGGCGGTGGGGAAGAGCAGCGCCGGGGTGCCGAAGTGCCCCCAGCGGACGACCATCATGTCGGTCTGGACGCGGGGCGAGTACCACCGCGAGACCTCTTTCGCTACCACCCGATCGGCCCTCAGCTGGACAGGTCGCCCGCGGCCAGGCCGAGTCGATCGGACTCGGTCCGGCGCCAGAACTGGATCAGACCCCAGAAATGCTCGGTGAACTCTTCGTGCTCGTGGGCGGGGAAGAGCGATTCGACCTTCAGGCGCACCGCCTCCTTGGCCCGATCGCTGCCGAAGAACTCCCACGCGACCTCGTCCAGGTGGGAAAGGTGGCGATGGCAGAACTCCTCGAAGCGCTCGGCATCGAGACGCTCCCGGGCGATCGCGCCGTAGCGCTGGAGCTTCTCTTCGGCAGGCAGGTCCAGAGCGGCGATCTCGTAGTAGGGGGCCCAGTCGACGTTCATGTGCATCGGCCGCTTGGTGACCGCGCAGAAGATCGACCAACGAGCCACCGCGCTCACCAGCCAGGGGAAGTGATAGTGGAGCGAGGTCACCTGCGAGTCGGGACAGGCGTTGGCGAAATCGATCGGGTAGAAGGCGCCGTCCTGGCGCAGCGCCTCGCACGAATTGAAGTCCCAGCCGAAGAAGCTGTTGATGGTCAGGGTGAGATCCCGCAGGCTGGTCGCCTCCTTGCCCTCCAGGAACTCGAACGCGACCTCGTAGCGCTCGTGCAGCGGCGCCTCCGGGTTGTACCGGATCGGCCGTACCTGCGGCCCGACCCCGAGACAGCGGACGAACAGATCGTAGGGCGCCACCGCCTTCTGGAGATGCATCAGACGGTTGCCGCTCTGGGCGTAGGCCGACTCCAGCTCGCCCTGGTTGTCGATCCGATTGACGCCCACCCAGGCGCCGCCGTCGTACGGCTTCATGAAGAAGGGGTAGCCGATCTGCTCGCCGACTTCGCCCAGATCGAACGGCCGGGCGTAGCGCTCCAGCGTCGCCTGCAGGTCGGGATGGAAGTCGTACTCGCGCGGCGGCACCACCCAGGTGTCGGGGACCTGAATCCCGAGGTGCATCATGGCGCAGTAGCTGGTCTGCTTCTCCATCGACTGGATCGACCAGGGGTTGTTCAGAACGTACAAGCCGTCCATCAGGATCGCCTTCTTGATCCATTCACGGCTGGTGCTGTACCAGTGGGTGACGCGATCGAGCACCACGTCGTAGCGGCACGGCTGCCGGAGGTCGAACGGCTCGATCGAAAGCCGCTCGACCTCGACGGTCGCCGTGTCGCCATCGACCGGCACCCGCAGCTGCAGCCGGCGGACGATCTCCTCGTAGCAGATCGGCCAGCAGAGGTCGGCTCCCAGGGAGAGCCCGATGCGGCGCGTGATCTCGGCCATGGGGCCAGGAGTATAGCGCTACTCGTAGACCATCCAGAGCGGTCCGGGGAAGAGCCAGGAAAGGCCTTCGCGGAGCCGTTCGCGCCAGTTCTCCCAGTTGTGGCCGTCACGCGCCTCGACGTAGCGGACGTCCATCCCGGTCGCCTGCAGCAGCGGCAGCATCGAGCGGTTCTCGTAGATCAGCGACTCGTAGATGCCACAGCCGAGAAAGACCTTCTCGGATGGCTTGCCCGGCTCGTTGCGGAACGAGTTGACGAAGCGCACCACCGGATCGAAGGTCGGGCCCCGCTGGTGCTGATCGCCGATGTCGGTAAAGGCGAACGACCCCGACAGGAGCAGGAGGCGTCCGAACGTGCCCGGATAGCGCCAGGCGGTGGCCAGCGAGGCGACCGCTCCGAAGCTCGCCCCCATCAGCCCGATCGACGACGGGGTGTCGTCGACCGGCAGCTTGGCGACCAGGGTCGGCAGCACCTCCTCGGCGAGATGCCGAGCGTGCGCCGCGTCGCCAGCGTACTCGACCAGCCGACTCGGCGACTCGGTCAGGGCGACGATCAGGGGCGGTATCTCCAGTCGGTAGATCAGATTGTCGAGGACCGTCGAGAGCGCGCTGTAGCGTAGGAAATCGGGTCCGTCGTGGACCACCAGGAGCGGGTGCTGGCGGGTCGGCCGCAGGCGCTCGGGCAGATAGAGCTGCAGCTTTCGCTTCTCGCCGAAGACGCCGCTGGCGATCGTCAGGCTCTCGAGCCGTCCCGGACGAGCGTCGGGATCGGGCTGGGTCCATTCGGGCAGAACGTAGCCGGGACCGTGGCAGACCGAGTTGGCTCCGAACGGGTCCCGAGCGGTCCTCGGGTTGAGCGGGTCGAGGATCCACTCGGTCTCCTCGCCCCGGACGATCTCCAGCTTGTACTCGACCCGCGAGCGCTCGGGCAGCTCGAAGACCAGATACCAGAGATCGGTCTCCGCCACCCGCTGGAAGGGCTGTGAGGACGGCAGGCCGTAGATGAAATGGCGCAGCCGGACGTGATCGGCCTCGCCCCGGTAGACGAACGTCGTGGTCGTGCCTTCTTGATGCGGAAAGCTGAAGCCGTCGAGCAGATCGTCGATCTCGGCTGCGATCGGCTCGCTGGCGGCGAACTCACGGATCGCGAGCCTCATGGGTCGAGCTCCGCGATCGTGCCGTCGCGTGTCAGGCGGCGGCCAGAGCTTCCGCGTGCCAGCCGGCCGACGCTCAGGTTCAGCCGCTCACCGTCGTCCATCGGCACACAGATCTGCGGCAGGAAGCGCCGCGCCAGGATCGCCACCCGTTGCCTGTCGGCGACCAGCAGGCGGGTCCTGGCGTGAGGGAAGGGGAGGAAGCGCGAGAAGAGGCCGAGACCGGGCCCCCAGACCTCGGCGTTGCCGAAACCCTGCGGCGGGCTGTCGTGGAACAGGACGATCCGCTGACCGAGTGCCATGGCGCCCGCCGACCAGGCGATCACGGTGTGGCGCCGGAGCCGCTCGTCCAGACCGAAGAGCGACAGCAGCTCGACTAGCACGCCGACGTGGCCGCCGGCGATCGCCACCGCTTTGCACCCCTCGAGGATCGCGTCGACCTCGTGGCGCTGCCGCCGCACCGAGCGCCTCCGGGCCGTGCCCCAGCGCTTGCGGAATGCGGTCTGGAGCCGGGAGACGCGCTCCAGGTGGCGGGCGTCGAGGGCCCGGACGGCGTCGAACGCCTCCGCCAGCTCTTCGACCGCGAGCTCGCTCTCCCGCTGATCCTCGAGCGAGCGCACGGCCGCGAGCGCGTGGTCGAGGGAGAGTCGATAAAGGCGTTGCGCCTCCCGACGGGCGCTCCGGAGCTCGGTCAGGGCCGCCAGGAGCTCCGGATCCTCGGAAAAGATCCGCTCGCCACGCCGGTAGAGCTCCAGGTTCCGGGTGCTCCCCCGCAGATGCTCGGCCAGCTCGTCGTCCTCCTGCTCGCGCTCTTGCCAGCCGGCGGTGACCGCGGCGATCGGCCCGGAGATCGCGAGCTCGTCGACGATCTCTCGGACCGTCGGTCGTAGCCGTTGCGGCCCGAGCAGGACGATTCTGGCCATCGAGGGCGAAGGTTACCGGGCGTCGGCGGCAAGTGCTATAGCACCTCTCTCACCCACTTCCGCCGGCCGCCGCGCTGCGCATAGAATCACACCATGAAGCCTACGAGGATCGCACTCGTCGGGATGGGAAGGATCGGTAGGGACCTGCTGCGCATCCTCTATCGCGACGAGGCCATACGTATAGCGGCGATCGACGAGATCGCCGATCCGACCGGCATCGAGTATCTGATCCGGTTCGACACCATTCTTGGACCGTTTCCGGACGAGCTGAGCATCAAGGAGGGCCATCTCTACGTCGTCGGGCGTCAGATCCCGATGCTGGCGCTCGACTCACCGGCGAACGCGCCGTGGGGGGAGCTCGGCGTCGACATCGTCATCGAGGCCGCGGGCGTCGAGCGCACCCGGGAGGAGCTGGAACAGCACCTCGAGCGCGGCGCCCGGCGGGTGATCGTCTGCGCGCCGCCCAAGGACCCGCCGGACATCACCGTGGTCATGGGGGTCAACGACGACCAGCTGACCGCCGAGCACCGGATCGTCTCCAACGCGTCGTGCACCGCCCACTGCGCCGCCCCGGTGCTCCGGATCCTGCAGCGCGCGTTCGGCATCGAGCGGGTCTTCCTGAGCGCGGTCCACGCCTACTCGAACCAGCACCGGCTGGCCGACGTTCCCTCCAAGGATCCCCGGCGTGGTCGGGCGGCTGCCGAGAACATCATCCCGCAGCAGACCAACGCCGCCCGCATGCTGATGGAGCTGCTGCCCGAGCTGGACGGCAAGATCAACGCCCAGGCGGTCAGCGTGCCGGTCGCCAACGGCTCGGTCGCCGATCTGGTCTGCTGGCACGAGCAGGCGGTCACCGAAGTGGCGGTCAACGAGGTGATCCGGACCGCGGCGGCCGCCGACTGGAGTGGCATCCTGGCCTACGAGGACGATCCGATCGTCTCCACCGACATCCTGCAGACCAGCTACTCGGGCACGTTCGATTCCCAGGCCACGCTGGTGCTCGGCGACCGGGTTTCGAAGACGCTCACCTGGTTCGACAACAGCTGGGGCTACGCGCACCGGGTCGTCGATCTGATCCACCGCCTGAGCGCGCTCGAGGCCGAGGAGGCCGCCTGATGTCAGTACGAGTCGGAATCAACGGCTTCGGCCGCATCGGCAGGAGCGTCTATCGAATCCTGAGCGACCGCGACGACATCCAGGTGGTGGCGATCAACGACCTCTACGACAACGACCAGCTCGCCTATCTGCTCAAGTACGACACCGTCATGGGCGTCTTCGACGAGGAGGTCAGAGTCGACGAGGAGGCTATGTACGTCGACGACGAGGTGGTCCGGATGACCGCGGTCCGCGACCCGGCCGACGCCCCCTGGGGCGAGCTGGGGGTCGACGTGGTGGTCGAGTCGACCGGCGTCTTCCGCAAGCACAAGACGCTCGAGAAGCACCTCCAGGCGGGCGCCGGACGGGTCATCCTGACCGTTCCACCCAAGGACCAGATCGACGCGATGGTGGTCATCGGCGTCAACGAGGACAGCCTCGAGCCCGGGCACCGGATCGTGTCGAACGCCTCCTGCACCACCAACTGCCTGGCGCCGCTCGCCAAGGTCCTGGACGACACGTTCGGCATCGAAGAGGGCGTCATGACCACGGTGCACGCCTATACCAACGGTCAGCGACTGGCGGACGTTCCGCACAAGAGCCTGCGCCGGAGCCGGGCCGCCGCGGTCAACATCATCCCGACCACGACCGGCGCCGCCAAGGCGGTCGGCAAGGTGCTACCGCACCTCGACGGGTGCCTGGACGGGATGGCGATCCGGGTACCGGTCCCGGACGGCTCGATCGTCGATCTGTCGGTGCGACTGAAGCGCAAGGTGACGGCCGAGGAGGTCAACGAGTCAGTGCGCGTCGCCGCCGAGGGGCCGATGAAGCGAGTTGTCCAGTACTCGGAGGATCCGCTGGTGTCGAGCGACATCATCGGCAATCCGCACTCTTCGATCTTCGACGCTCCATCGACGGCAACCGAGGGCAACGGCTTCGTCAACGTGATCTCCTGGTACGACAACGAGTGGGGCTACTCCAACCGGGTGGTGGATCTGATCGACCTGCTGGCGAGACTCGACTGATCGGATCTGGGAGCGCTGGTGGGCCTTCGCATCTCCAGGCACCTAGCGGACCGGGTCGCCGCGGCCGGGGATGAGATCGACGCCAACGGACCGCTGGCGCTGGTAGACCAGCGTCAGGCGCGGGCGCTGGCGACCGGTCTGGCTAGCGGCGCCGCGCAGCGACCGATCTCCGCCGGCAGGCTGAGCGCTACGGTAGAGCTCGCCCGGGTGCTCCGCCGGCGCCTCGACGACTACTTCGCCACCGATCCGGAGCTCCTCGACCGGCTGCTGGGCGATCTGATCGAGGGCTCGACTCCCGCCCGGCTACGGGCCGCCCTGCGCGCTTTCGAGAGCGCCTTCCTGGGGGCGAGCCAGGGCGCGAGTGCCCGCGAGGCGCTCGCCTCGGGGGAGAAGGAAGAGCTCGGTCTGCTGCTCAGGGAGGCGATCCTGATCTGGGCACTCGACGTGAATCCGGCGGCCGCGCCGGTCAGCCGTGAGCTCCAGGGGCCAGAGATCTGGAGCGATCCGGACTGGCAGGAGCTGGTGGCAGGCCTGTCCCGCGTCCTGCTGCGGGCGCCGCCGCTCGACCGCCGGGCGACCAGCCTGGA
Source organism: Thermoanaerobaculia bacterium (assembly GCA_947259925.1). Taxonomy (GTDB): domain Bacteria; phylum Acidobacteriota; class Thermoanaerobaculia; order Multivoradales; family JAHEKO01; genus JAHEKO01. Next base: position 44,799 of record CAMYOG010000012.1, on the reverse strand, counting down.
AGAGTCGCTGCGCGCTCCGGCTCTGGTGGCGCCGGACTCGATCGCCGATCAGCTCCGGTTTCTGCTCGACGACTGGAGCGACCTCGCAGCCGGCGAGCGTGCGGCCCTGGTCGCGAGCCTCGATCTGATCGCGGAGGAGGAGGCGCCCCGGTTTCCTCCCGGCCCCGGCCCGATCGAGCTGCCCGACTACGACGACTTCGACGACGGCGAGCCGAACTACAGCTCCGATCTCGATTGGATGGAGCCGCTCGTCCTGATCGCCAAGAACAGCTACGTCTGGCTTGATCAGCTTTCGACCGAGTACGGCGAGGCGATCGAACGCCTGAACCAGATCCCCGACCGGGAGCTCGACCGGCTGGCGGAGCGCGGCATCAGCGGCCTCTGGCTGATCGGTATCTGGGAGCGGAGCACGGCGTCGGCGGAGATCAAGCGCCGGCTTGGCAACCCGGAGGCGCTCGCCTCGGCCTACTCCCTGCGCGACTACGAGATCGCCCACGAGCTCGGTGGCGTCGCGGCGATCCAGGATCTGGCCGGGCGGGCGGCGGAGCGTGGCATCCGGCTCGCTGCCGACATGGTGCCAAATCACATGGGTATGGACTCCCACTGGCTGATCGAGCATCCCGAGCGGTTCCTCTCGGTCGAGCGGTGTCCCTTTCCCGGCTACACCTTCGACGGTCCCGATCTGAGCTCCGACCCACGCGTCGGCATCTACCTCGAAGACCACTACTACGATCGGACCGACGCCGCCGTCGTCTTCAAGCGCGTCGACCGGCGGAGGGGAGAGGAGCGCTACGTCTACCACGGCAACGACGGCACCAGCACGCCCTGGAACGACACCGCCCAGCTCGACTTCCTGAACCCAGAGACGCGCGCGGCGGTGATGGACACGATCCTGCGGGTCGCCGAGGCGTTTCCGATCATTCGTTTCGACGCGGCGATGACCCTGGCGCGGCGCCACGTCAAACGGCTCTGGTACCCGGAGCCGGGCGCCGCCGGGGCGATCCCCTCACGGTCGGAGCACTCGCTGTCGGCGGCGGAGTTCAAGCGGGCGATGCCGGCCGAGTTCTGGCGTGAGGTGGTCGACACGGTGGCGGCGAGGCGAGCCGACACCCTGCTGCTGGCCGAGGCGTTCTGGCTGATGGAGGGCTACTTCGTCCGTACGCTCGGTATGCATCGGGTCTACAACAGCGCCTTCATGAACCTGCTGCGCGACGGTGAGACCGCGAAGCTCCGGCGGATGATCCGCGAGACCCTCGGCTTCGATCCCGAGATCCTCAAGCGCCACGTCAACTTCCTGAGCAACCCCGACGAGAAGAGCGCGATCGAGCAGTTCGGCTCGGGCGATCGCTACTTCGGGGCCTGCGTCACCATGGCCACCCTGCCGGGCTTGCCGATGGTCGCCCATGGCCAGTTCGAGGGTCTGCGCGAAAAGTACGGCATGGAGTTTCATCGGCCACGGCTCGACGAGCGGACCGACCCGGCCGTCCTGGGCCGTCACCGCCGGGAGATCTTCCCGCTGCTGCGCCGGCGGGACCGGTACGCGGGCGTCGACGACTTCCTCCTCCTCGACCTGCTGGACGAGCGCGGCGGCATCAACGAGCACGTTCTCGCCTATGCCAACGGGCGCGAGATCGATCGCTCGATCGTGCTGTTCAACAACTCGGACACGCCGGTCGCCGGTCACCTGCCAGCGGTGGCTAGTGTCCTCGACCTCGATCCGGAGTCGGTCTATCGCTTCCGCGACCGCACCAGCGGTCTCTACTACCTGGTCACCGCGGAGCAGCTCGCGCCGGTCGGGCTGCGGGTCGAGCTGGCACCGTTCGAGAGCCGCGTGCTGCTCGACTTCCGCCCGGTCCTGAGCACGGTCAGCGACAGCTACCGGGCTCTCGCCGAGCGGCTCGAGGGACGGGGGGTCGCCAACGTCGAGGTCGAGCTCGAGCTGCTCGACTGGCAGCCGGCGATCGCAGCGCTCGGGGACTTCTTCGCCGAGCCGGCCGAAGTCACGATTCCGGAGGTCACCAAGAGGCTCGAAGACGCCGCGCAGGCGCTCGGACTCGACGTCGCGGAAGGACCGTTGCGGGCCGCTCTGGAGCGCGTCCCGACGAGCGATGATCTCCAGCAGCAGGTCGAGGCTCTACCCTGGCCGGAGAGCCGACGGATGCAGGATGCCCGCAGGCGGTTGGTCAGCCAGGTCGCGCGCGGCGGTGACTCGTTACGGATCCTCCAGGCGCTCCTGGCCGTTGCGGGTCTCCAAGACGCGCTCGGTGGCGAGCCACGGGCGGAGCTGGCGCGGAGGATTGTTCTGGAGCTGTCCTCGGGGCGGCCGCCCGGGCTCGAGCCGGTGCTGGCGCTGGCGCTCGAGGAGGACTGGACCCGGCCCCAGCCGACGTCGGGGAGGAGTGAGCTGCTGGCGATGCTCGAGCGCTGGCGGACACGGGACGACACCGTTCAGCTTCTCGGGCTGAACGAGCACGGGGGAGAGGAGTGGGTGCGCAAGGAGGAGCTGGAGCTGCTCTTGAGGTGGAGAGGTCTGGTCGCGGTGACCGCGGAGCTCGCGAGCGTCGAGGCGCGCGATGAGGCGGCCGTCGGAGCCTTCGGCTGGCTCGAGAGCCTCGAGCTGCTGCGCAAGCTGTTCGAGTCGGAAGGCTACGCCCTCGGCCGTGTGCGCGAGCGCCTCAGTCGCCCGGCTCGGGGGACGAGTGGAGGCTCCGGCGCGCGCGCAGAAGGAAGGCGAGCAGCCGACGGAGGGACAAGCTCTCGTCCGCCGACTCCCAGGCGATCCAGCTGATCTCGTTATCCTGGCAGTAGGCGTTGTTGTTGCCCTGCTGGGTCCGGCCGAGCTCGTCGCCGTGGGAGATCATCGGCACCCCCCCGGCCAGGACGAGAGTCGCCACCATGGCGCGCTTGGCCCGCCGTCGCCTCGAGCGGACCTCGGGGTCATCGGTCGGACCCTCGATGCCCGAGTTGGCGCTCAGCTCGCGGCCCGCTCCGTCCCGGTTGGCATCGCCGTTCGCTTCGTTGCGCTTCTCCTCGTAGCTGACCACATCCTCGAGCGTAAACCCATCGTGACTGGTCACGTAGTTGACGCTCGCGAAAGCCCGTCCGCGGCCCGGTGGAAAGATGTCCGGGCTGCCGGCGAGGCGCGCCCGGAGCTCGTTCTCGACCCCGGTGTCGCCCAGCCAGTAGCCGCGGACGGCGTCGCGGAACCGATCGTTCCATTCTCGCCAGCCGGGAGGAAAGTTGCCGAGCTGATACCCGTCCGGCCCGAGGTCCCACGGCTCGGCGATCAGCTTGATGGCCGCGAGCGCCGGGGTCGCGGCGAGCGCTTCGAAGAACGGACTCGCCGGTGAGAAGGCTCCGTCCTCGCCCCGTCCGAGGGCGACCGCCAGATCGAACCGGAAACCGTCGACGTGCATCTCCTCGACCCAGTAGCGGAGCGCGTCCACGACCAGCTCGACGACCGCTGGGCGGCTCAAATCGAGCGTGTTGCCGCAACCCGAGTGGTTGACGTAGCGCGAGCGATCGTGCGGCTCGAGCCGGTAGTAGAGCCCGTTGTCGAGACCCTTGAGCGACAGGGTCGGTCCCTGGTGATCGCCCTCCGCGGTGTGATTGAAGACGACGTCCAGGATCACCTCCAGGCCGACACGGTGCAGTCGGCGGACGGTCTCCTTGAACTCGGCGACCGGATCGGAGCCGGCCGCATAGCCGCGGTGTGGGGCAAAGAAGGCGAGCGGGTTGTAGCCCCAGTAGTTGGTCAGGCCGCGCTCGACCAGATGCCGCTCGGTGAACGATTGCTGCACCGGTAGGAGCTCGATCGCGGTCACGCCGAGCCCGAGGAGGTGGTCGATGACCGCGGGATGGCTCAGCCCCAGGTAGGTCCCGCGCTCGCCCGCCGGGACGTCCGGATGCTGCGCGGTCATCCCTTTGACGTGCGCCTCGTAGAGCACGGTCTGCTTCCAGGGGGTAGCGGGAGGGCGGTCGCCCTGCCAGTCGAAGGCGGGCTCGGTGACGACGCCTCGCGGGGCGACCGCACCGGTATCGAGGCCATAGCCGCGGGCTTCGAGCTCGGGCCGCCAGCGCGTGCCGCCAACCACCGCCCGCGCATACGGGTCGAGCAACAGCTTGGCGCTGTCGAACCGGTGTCCTCGGGCCGGAGCGAACGGTCCGTCCGCGCGCAGCCCGTAGATCCGACCCGCAGAGACGCCCGGCGCTTCGCCGTGCCAGGCGCCCTCCGCGTCCCGTTCGAGCGGCAGCCGCTCGATCTCCTCGACGCCGTCGGGGTCGAACAGACAGAGCCAGACCGCCTCGGCGGGATCCGAGCGGACGCGTACACGAGCGCCGTCCACCGTCAGCGTGACGCCCCACGGCGCCGGCTCGGTTCGGGGCATCAGGCCGGTACGTCCAGCCGGCCGGTGGCCGCGGTCAGCCGGCGCAGGCGGGTGGCGGTCTCGGAGTCCGGGATCGCACGCAGGCGCCACGTCCAGTTGCCCCCGGGGCGGGCCGGCACGTTCATCCGCGCGCCAGTGTCGAGCCCGAGCACGTCCTGCACCGGGAAGACGGTCGCGCAGGCCACCGAAGTCGAAGCCGCCCGCACGAGACTCCAGTGGATCTCGTCGACGCCGCCACCGACGTAGTCGAGCACGCGCTCGCGGCAAGCCGCGTCCAGGGACTCGAACCACTCCCGGGTCGGGGGATTGTCGTGAGTGCCGGTGTAGAGATAGGTGTCGCTGGTCAGATTGTGGGGCAGGTGCTCGCTGGTCGGGCTGTCGAAGGCGAACTGGAGGACCCGGGTGCACGGTAGCCCGGCCTCCTGGCGCAGCCGGTGGACATCGGCGGTGATCTCGCCCAGGTCCTCGGCGATAAGAGGCAGCCCGCCGAGCGCTGAGCGGAGGGCGGCGAACAGTCGAATGCCCGGGCCCGGCACCCAGTCGCCACTGCTGGCGTCCTCAGCGCCACTTGGGATGCGCCAGCAGGCGGCGAAGCCCCGGAAGTGGTCGACGCGCACCATATCCGCCACCCGCAGCAGGGCCCGCAGGCGGTCGACCCACCAGGCGAAGCCGGAGGCCTCGAGGCGCGGCCAGTCGTAGAGCGGATGGCCCCAGTGCTGTCCCGAATCACTGAACGCGTCCGGCGGCACGCCCGCGACCCCGTTGGGCTGCCCGTCCTCGTCCAGGTCGAAGAGCTCCTGGTGAGCCCAGACGTCGGCGCTGTCGAGCGCCACGTAGATCGGCAGGTCGCCGATGATCTGGACGCCTCGATCGTGAGCCGCCACGCGCACGGCGTCCCACTGCCGGAACCAGATCAGCTGACAGAACTGATGGAAGTGGATCTCCTCCTCCAACTCGCGACCGGCCACCTGAAGGGTCGCCCCCGCGCGGGTCCGGTAGGTCTCGGGCCAGCTCACCCACGGCAGATCGTCGAAACGGCGCTTGAGCGCGCGGTAGAGGGCCCAATCCGGTAGCCACTCGGCGAATCCGGGCACCTCGCCCAGGCTCCGCGCCTCGTCCACCAGTTCGCGATGCGCCTCCGAGCGGGTCACGTGCTGCCATGCGACTCGCAGGAGGGCTTCCTTCCACTCGGTGACGGTCGGGTAGTCGACGGCTCCAGTCTCGAGCTCGGGACGGAGGTCGAGGGCGCCGGACGGCAGCAGGTCGCCTTCGGCGAGCAGATCCGGCGAGATCAGGAGCGGATTGCCTGCGAACGCCGAACAGGCGGAGTAGGGCGAGTCGCCGTCGCCCGGGGGGCCGAGCGGCAAGACCTGCCAGATCATCTGACCCGCCTCCCCCAGCCAGTCGAGAAAGGCGATCGCCGCGGGTCCGAGGTCGCCGACACCCCATTCGCCCGGCAGCGACGTCGGATGGAGAAGGATGCCGCTCCGCCGGTCGCGCGCCACGTGCGGGAGTCTACCGATTCGGAGGCTAGAGTGTGGTACAAAGCAGCGTTTCGGAGGAGTCCTGGTGAGCGATCTCGAGAGCCATATCCAACTGCCGGCACGTCGGGTCGTGGACCTGGACCTGCCGGAGGAGATCGCGCGCCTGGGCGAGATTGCCTACAACCTCTGGTGGTCGTGGAGCGGTGAGGCGCGCCGACTGTTCTCGGCGGTCGACGAGACCGCCTGGGCGCTCTACCGCAATCCGGTACAGCTCCTGTTGAACGCCGAGCGCGCCCGCTGGGACGTGCTGATCCACAGCGAGTCGTTCATGGCCGCCTACAACGGGCTGGTCCGAACCTTCGACCGCTACATGGACCGCGAGCAGGGGACCTGGTTCGATACCCGCCACCCCGAGTACTCGGCCGGCCCGATCGCCTACTTCTCGATGGAGTTCGGCGTCCACCAGTCGCTAGCCCTCTATTCTGGTGGTCTGGGGGTGCTGAGCGGCGATCACTGTAAGAGCGCCAGCGATCTAGGCGTGCCGATGGTCGCCGTCGGCCTGCTCTACCGCTACGGCTACTTCCGCCAGACACTGGACGACGACGGGTTCCAGCAGCACCACTACCCCGAGTACGACTTCGCCCGCTTGCCGCTGCGCCGGGTCCTGACGGCGGACGGCTCGGAGCTCAAAGTGCGGCTGCCGTTTCCGGACCGTGAGGTCGCGATCCGGGTCTGGCTGGCCCAGGTCGGCCGCCTGCCGCTCCTGTTGCTCGACACCGACCTGCTCGAGAACGATCCGGCCGATCGGGCGATCACCCGGGTCCTCTACGTGCGTGGCCGCGAGATGCGGCTGGCCCAGGAGATCGTGCTCGGAGTGGGTGGGGGAGCGGTGCTGCGGGCGCTCGGCATCGAGCCCGCCTGCTGGCACATCAACGAAGGACACAGTGCCCTCCTGCAGCTCGAGCGGCTGTGCGCCGCCCGCGAACAGGGTGCCGACGACCTGGCGGCGGCGATCGACGCGATCGCCCGCGATACCGCGTTTACCACCCACACGCCGGTACCGGCGGGCAACGAACAGTTCGAGATCGGGATGGCGGCGCGCTACCTGGCGCCGTGGGCAGAGCGGCTCGGCGAGCCGGTCGAGAGACTGCTGGAGCTCGGCCACGCCGACCACGGCGAGCCGTCGCAGCCGTTCAACCTGACCGCGATGGGGCTCCGAACGAGCGTCTTCGCCAACGGCGTGAGCCAGCTCAACGGCCGGGTCGTCGACGACATGTGGCGTCATCTGATGGCTCAGGCGCCCGGGGAAGACCGGCGGATCACCGCCATCACCAACGGCGTCCACGTTCCGACCTGGCTCGGGGCCGAGCTACGCGCGGTGCTCGAGGAGGGCCTCGGGGCCGGATGGATGCACGAGGAGGGCTCGTGGAGTGGCGTCGAGGAAGTGCCGGAGCGCGACCTCTGGCAGGCACATCAGGCCCAGAAGGAGCGGCTGGTCCGCTTCCTCCGCTCCCGCATCCTGGACCAGATGGCCCGCAATGGCCGGTCGCCGGCGGAGCTGCGACGGGTCCAGGATCTGGTCGATCCAAACGTCCTGACCGTAGGCTTCGCTCGACGGTTCGCCACCTACAAGCGGGCCGGGCTGGTCTTCCACGACCTGCACCGGCTGCGGCACCTGCTCGCCCACCCGGGGAGGCCGGTGCAGATCGTGATGGCCGGCAAGGCCCATCCGGCGGATCGGCCGGGGCAGGACCTGATCCGGCACATCTTCCAGCTCAGCCAGGAACGGGATCTCTGGGGCAAGGTGATCTTCCTCGAGGACTACGACATTCGCGTCGGCCGGATGCTCGTGCAGGGTGTCGACGTCTGGCTCAACAACCCGATCAAGCCGATGGAGGCGAGTGGCACCAGCGGCCAGAAGGCGGCGATGAACGGAGTTCTCAACCTGAGCATCGCGGACGGCTGGTGGCCCGAGGGCTACTCGGGCGACAACGGCTGGACCATCGAGGCGGTCGAGAGCGCGGCCGACGAGCGCGAGCGCGACCAGGCGGATGCCCTGGCGCTCTATAAGAAGCTCGAGGACGACGTGGTGCCGGCGTTCTACGAGCGCGACGAGAATGGGCTGCCGCAACGCTGGATCGCGATGATGAAGCGCTCGATCGCCACCGTCGGTCCGCGCTTTTCGTCCGACCGGATGGTGCGCGACTACGTCGAGCGCGCCTACCTGCCGCTGGTATCCGACTAGAGCTGCGGGCGCCGCTGTCCCGATCGCCGCGCGAAAGGGATAACCTCGGGGGATGCCGCGCATTCGGCTGCTGCCCGACCAGCTGGTCAGCCAGATCGCCGCCGGTGAGGTCGTCGAGCGCCCGGCGTCGGTGGTCAAGGAGCTGGTCGAGAACGCCCTCGACGCCGGTGCCGGCCACATCGCCATCGAGCTCGAGCGGGGTGGCAAGGGGCGGGTCCGGGTCTCCGACGACGGCTGCGGCATGGACGAGGACGACGCGCTGCTGGCCTTCGATCAGCACGCGACCAGCAAGATCGATTCGATCGAGGACCTGAGCCGGGTGGCGACGTTGGGGTTTCGCGGCGAGGCACTGTCGTCGATCGCCGCGGTATCCCGGGTCGAGCTGGTGACCGCCAGTCAGCCCGGCGACGGACATCGCGTCTACATCGAGGGCGGCCGGATCCGTGCCGCCGAGCCCGCCAGTCGTCCGGTCGGTACGACGGTCGAGGTCGCGTCGCTCTTCTTCAATGTCCCCGCCCGCCGGAAGTTCCTCAAGGCGTCCCAGACCGAGATGCGGCGCGCGCTCGAGGTGGTGCAGGGCTACGCACTGGCCCGGCCGGACGTCCATTTCACCGTCACCCACGACGGCCGGCAGGTTCTCGACGCGCCACCAGCGGGAGAGGACGCCGAGGGCGCCCGCCGGCGGGTCGGCCAGCTGTTCGGCGGCAAGCTCGCGAACGCGCTGGTGCCGTTCTCGGAGAGCCGTGGCGACGAATCGGTCTGGGGACTGTTCGGTGACCCGACCACCACCCGGGGCCGGCGCTACTTCGTCTTCGTCAATCGGCGCCTCCTGCGCGACCGCGCGATCCTCGCCAGCTTCTACCGGGCGGTGCGTGAGGAGTGGCGCGCCGACGAGTTTCCCGCTCTCTTCCTGTTCCTGGATCTGCCGGCGGCGGAGGTCGACGTCAACGTCCATCCGCAGAAGTCCGAGGTCCGCTTCCGCGACGGCCGCCTATTGCAGCGCCTCTTCCTGATCCTGCGCTCGGGCGCCCGCGCCGCTCTCGGCGACGTCGAGGTCGCGCCGCGAGCCGCCGAAGGGACGCCCGCGGGCGCCCTCGCCTGGCAGGGCCTCGGCGGCAGGGAGAGCCCATGGCCGCCGGCCGGGGCGTCCCCGGCGACCGACTGGAGCACGGTCTCTGGAGTCGCCGAAGGCACGAGCCGGCGCCTGGCGGAAGCGGTCTCGACGCCGCTCGAGCGCGCCCCGGTGCCCCTCTCGGGCCGGTCCGGACGCGAGCGGCCGTTTCGGCTCCTCGGTCAATACAAGGGGACCCTGATCCTGCTCGAGGGACCTGACGGCCTCTACCTGGTCGACCAGCATGTCGCTCACGAGCGGATCCTCTACGAGCGGCTCCAGCGCTCGCTGCAAAAGGAGGCGGTCAGTGCGCAGACCCTGCTCGAGCCGCTCCTGCTCGAGCTGGCGCCCGCCGAGGCGCTGCGGCTCGGCGAGCTGGGCGCGGCGCTCGAGCAGTGCGGCTTCTCGCTCAGTCAGCTCTCGGGTGACACGATCGCGGTGTCAGCGGTTCCGGCCGACCTCGGACCGGAGGAGTCCGAGCGGCTGCTGCTGAATCTGGCCCAGGAGAGCGATGGCACGCAGCCCGAGGACGCCGAAGCGCTCAAGGCGAGCCTCCTAGATTCACTGGCCGCGAGCATGGCGTGTCGGGCGGCGGTGAAGATGCACGAGCCGATGCCGCCGGAGGCGATCGAGGCGCTGATCGGTGAGCTGTTCGCGGCCGAGCAGCCCTACGCCTGCCCGCACGGTCGACCGATCGTGTTGAAGATGAGCGATCGCGACCTCGAGGAGCGGTTCGGACGGCGCTGATGGCCCGCAACGAGCTCAGAGAGTTCCAGCGCCGCCTCGGAGCGCGATTCCGCAGCTCGGCACTGCTCGAGAGCGCGCTTACCCACCGGTCGTACGCCCACGAGCAAGGGCTGGCGGACAACTACGAGCGGCTCGAGTATCTGGGCGACTCGGTCCTCGGGCTGGTGACCGCCGAGTGGCTATTCGAGACCTACCCCGAGATGCCCGAAGGCGGCCTGTCGGAGCTCAAGGCCTTCCTGGTCAGCCGCCCGGTGCTGGCCGAGCACGCGATCACCATCGGGCTCGGCGAAATCCTGCGGCTCGGAGTGGGCGAAGAGCGCTCGGGAGGGCGCGAGAAGCCGTCGCTCCTCGCCGACGCTCTCGAGGCGGTGGTCGGGGCCGCCTTCCTCGACCGCGGACTCAAGCGCTGTCGCCGGATCCTGGTCCCCATGTTCGAAGAGGCGCTCGAGAAGCGCGAGAAGCTCGGCTGGGCCGAGGCCAAGACCCGGCTTCAGGAGCTGACCCAGGCGCGCTCCTGGCAGAGACCCGACTATCGCCTCGTGGCCGAAGCGGGGCCGGATCACGACAAGACCTTCACCGTCGAGTGCTGGGTCGAAGGGCGCAAGGTCGGCTCCGGCACCGGCGGCTCCAAGAAGCTCGCCGAGCAGCGCGCCGCGGCTGGAGCGCTCGCCCGACTGACCGAATAGCCGACCGCTCGCGCCGCATTGAGTCTGGTACCGGCGCCGAGTATCCTTACGCGCTGGAGTCGGGAATGAAGAGCACCATCTCGCAGCTGTCAGGACAGGTCGGTGACTCGGTCGTGCTCGAGGGCTGGCTGGTCAAGAAGCGCTCGGGTGGCAAGATCGGCTTCCTGAACCTGCGCGACGGCAGTGGCGAGGTCCAGGGCGTCGCCAGCCGCGCCGAGCTGGACGATGCCTCCTGGGAGGCGATCGAGGCGCTGACGCAGGAATCGACGCTGCGCGTGACCGGCACCGTCCAGGAAGACGCGCGCGCCCCGAGCGGCGTCGAGATCCACCTGACCGCGGTCGAGATCCTCGACCTGAGCGAGGAGTTCCCGATCTCACCCAAGGAGCACGGCGTCTCCTTCCTGCTCGAGCAGCGGCATCTCTGGCTGCGCTCGCGCCGGCAGCGCGCCGCGCTGCGCGTCCGCAACGAGGTCTGCCAGGCGATCCGCGACTTCTTCTACGAGCGCGACTTCGTGTTGATCGATTCGCCGATCCTGACGCCGGCCGCCTGCGAGGGCACCTCGACCCTGTTCGAGACCGACTACTTCGGCTCGCCCGCCTACCTCAGCCAATCGGGACAGCTCTACCTCGAGCCGGCGGCGGCGGCGTTCGGCAAGGTCTACTGCTTCGGACCGACGTTCCGGGCCGAGAAGTCCAAGACCCGGCGGCATCTGATGGAGTTCTGGATGGTCGAGCCGGAGGTCGCCTTCATGGACTTCGCGGGGGTCTGCGAGCTGGCCGAGGAGTTCGTCGCCGCCCTCGTCACCAGGGTCCTCGAGCGCTGCGCGTCGGAGCTCGACGCGCTCGAGCGGGATCGCACCACGCTCGAGGCGGCGACGGCGCCATTCCCGCGCATGACCTACAGCCAAGCGATCGAGACCCTCCAGAGCGAGGGCATGTCGGTCGAGTGGGGTGACGACTTCGGCGCCGAGGAAGAGACCGCGCTCGCTCGCCAGCACGGCAAGCCGGTCCTGGTCACGCACTTTCCGGCCGCGATCAAGGCGTTCTACATGGAGCCGGATCCGGACAACGCGGAGCAGGTCCTGGGAGTCGACGTCCTGGCACCCGACGGCTATGGCGAGATCATCGGCGGCAGCCAGCGCATTCACGACTACGATCTGCTACTCAGCCGGATCCGCGAGCACGATCTGCCGATCGAGGCCTTCCAGTGGTATCTCGACGTCCGCAAGTACGGGACCTTCCCCCACAGTGGCTTCGGCATGGGGATCGAGCGGTTCGTCGCCTGGGTCACTGGGCTGCGGCACCTGCGCGAGACCATCCCGTATCCGCGGATGCTCAACAAGATCTACCCCTAGCGGGTGACCGTGTCTGGCAGGGCCGGCATCTACGGCGTCCTGGCCCTGCTGATCCTGATCTGGGGGTCGACCTGGTCGGTCATTCGCATCGGCCTCGAAGGGATCCCGCCGTTCACCGGGGTCGCGGCCCGCTTCGCCATCGCCGGTAGCCTGCTGGTGATGCTGGCGCGGGCGCTCGGCCTCGGCTGGCCGCGCGGACCGATCATCCGCCGCGTCTGGGCGATCGAGAGCCTGTTCGGCTTCGTCCTCTCCTACGGTGTCGTCTACTGGGCGGAGCAGTGGGTGCCCTCGGGCCTGACCGCGGTGCTCTTTTCGACCTTCCCGATCTTCGTCGCGGTCCTGGCTCATTTCTGGCTCGACGGCGAGCCGCTTCGGCCCGGGGCACTGATCGGCCTGGTGCTGGGAGTCGCCGGGGTCGCCGTCATCTTCTCCGAGGATCTGACCGCGCTCGCCGGTCCGGGGGTGGCGACGGCGGCGGCCGTGGTCCTGATCTCACCAGCTACCGGCGCGGTCAGCCATGTGGCGGTCAAAAAGTGGGGGAGCGGCTTTCACCCGATCCACCTGGCCGGCGTCCCCATGCTGGTGACGGCGGCGGTCATGGCCGGGTGCGCACTGCTGTTCGAGCGTGGGCGCGAGGTGACCCTCGACGCGCGCTCGCTCGGCGCGCTCGTCTACCTCGCCGTGCTCGGCTCGGTGGTGACCTTCACGCTCTACTACTGGCTTCTCGCCCGGCTGCCCGCGACGCGCCTGTCCCTGATGACCTACGCGCTGCCGATCGTCGCCCTGGCGATCGGCACGCTGCTCTTCGACGAGCCCTGGTCTACGCGGACGATCGCCGGTTCGGGGATGGTCGTGATCGGCGTGGCGCTCGCCAGCCGAACCCGGCCTGTGCAGTAGGTGCTTGACGATTTGCCGCACCGCGTCGATAATTGACCAATTGGTCAATAAGAGCTGCGCACAGGGAAGCCCTTCGACATCGGAGCCACAGCAGGAGTCTTGATGAGCGAGAGCAAGGTTCGGCAGGTCAGTGAGGAACAGGCGCGCCAGGTGGCGGAGGAGTCGCGACAGACCACCTGGAACCAGCCGAGCTTCATGAAGGAGATGTTCCTCGGTGACTTCCGTCTCCACCTGATCCATCCGTATCCGGAGCCTCCGGAGGACAGCGCCGAGTTCCAGGCGTTCTACCAGGCGATGGACGATCTGCTGAGAAACCAACTCGATTCGATCGAGATCGACGTCAGCGGCGAGTATCCCGAGGACATTGTCGACAGCCTGCGCAAACTGGGCGCCTTCGGCATGAAGATCCCCAAGGAGTACGGCGGCCTCGGCTTCAGCGTCCACCAGTACCAGAAGGTGATGCACCTGGTGGGCAGCATCGACGGTAACCTCTGTGCGCTGCTGTCGGCCCATCAGTCGATCGGTGTGCCGCAACCGGTCAAGCTGTTCGGCTCGGAGGAGCTGAAGAACAAGTACCTGCCGCGGTGCGCCCGGGGCGAGGTCTCGGCGTTCGCCCTCACCGAGACGGACGTCGGCTCCGACCCGGCCCGGATGACCACGACCGCGGTCCGCAACCCCGAGGGCGACTACGTCCTCAACGGCAACAAGCTCTGGTGCACGAACGGCACCATCGCCGACCTACTGGTGGTCATGGCGCGCGACGGAGACGGCAAGAAGATCAGCGCCTTCGTGGTCGAGACCGCCTGGCCCGGCGTCAAGGTGGAGAAGCGCTGCCGCTTCATGGGTCTCAAGGCGCTCGCCAACGCGGTGATCAGCTTCACCGACGTGCGGATTCCGGCCGAGAACCTGATCGGCGAGGAGGGTCGAGGCCTCAAGATCGCGCTCACCACCCTCAACGACGGCCGGCTGTCGATCCCCAACATGTCGGTCGGCGCCACCAAGTCGGCGATCGAGATCTGCCGGCGCTGGTCGGCCGAGCGCGTCCAGTGGGGCAAGCCGGTCGGCAAGCACGAGGCGATCTCGCACATGCTCGCCGACATGGCCTCCTACATCTTCGCCATGGAGGCGATCGTCGAACAGACCACCGAGATGGCGGACAGCCACCGCGTCGACATCCGCCTCGAGGCCGCGGCCTGCAAGGAGTGGGTCACCTACCAGACCTGGAAGCTCATCGACAACACCATGCAGATTCGCGGTGGTCGCGGCTACGAGACGGAGAGCTCGCTGTTCAACCGTGGCGAGCAGCCGGTCGGCGTCGAGCGCATGATGCGCGACTTCCGGATCAACAAGATCTTCGAGGGCTCGAGCGAGATCATGCACCTGTTCATGGCGCGCGAGGCGGTCGACAAGCACCTCGAGGTGGCCGGAGACCTGATCGATCCACGCAAGAGTGCGGGACAGAAGCTGGGCGCGCTCGTCAAGAGCGCGGCGTTCTACATCGGCTGGTACCCGACCCGGTGGCTCGGGTGGGGCCGCTGGCCTCGCTACAGCGAGTTCGGTGATCTCGCCAGGCATCTGCGCTTCGTCAACCGGAGCACGCGCAGATTGTCTCGTCAGATCTTCCACGGCATGGTGGTGCACGGACCCAAGCTCCAGCACAAGCAGGGCTTCCTTTTCCGGATCGTCGACATCGCCAACGAGCTGTTCGCCATGGCGTCGTCGGTGGCGAGAGCGCAGTCGATGACGGACAAGAACGACGCCGACGCCGCCAAGGGGCGCGCGCTGGCCGACAACTTCTGCCGTCAGTCGACCCGGACCGTCAAGCGGCTGTTCCAGGAGCTCTGGGACAACGACGATTTCCGCAAGTACAAGCTGGGCGTCCGGGTCGTCGAAGGTGAGCACGCGTGGCTCGAGCAGGGCACGATCGGCGTCTACCCCCCGCCGCCCGGCTACGGCCGGTCCCTGCGCGAGGCCCGGGAGGAGGCGCCCCGGAAAGAGCGCGAGTCGCCGGTCACGGTCTCCTAGAACGCCAGGCTAGAGATCCTTCCGGAAGCACCGGATCAGCCCGGCATCGCTGAACCCGAGGGCACGATGGGCCTCGATGCTGACCTGGTTGTCGGCCTCGGCGTCCGAGCCGAACTCGGTGCATCCCTGGTGCCGGGCCCAGGCTTCGCCGGCCGCGACCAGCGCCCGGCCGACTCCCCCGCCACGGTCCGCAGGACAGACATACCAGCCCTCCAGGTAACCGACCCGATCGGTTCTGCACCCCTCCGCGTAGGCGCGAATGGAGAGCTCGCAGAAGCCGTGCAGCGTGCCGTCGGCGCTCTCGGCGACCAGGATCTCGAGCGGCTCGCGCGCCTCGCCATCGAAAAACGCCGCCAGCTCGCCGGCGTGCTCCTCGATCGCACCGTCCGGCCAGAGAGCGTGGCGCAGGGTGACCAGTCGATCGCCGTCTACGGGTCGAGCGGGACGGATCTGCACGCTTGCCCTAGACTAGCCGATCATGCGCGCCGTCCTGCCTGCCGATCCCGAGCGAGGTCACCGTCCTCGACTCGGCGACCTGGCCGAGCCGGTCCGCGGCGCCGACGAGGTGCTGGTCGAGGTGCGCGCCACCGCGCTCAATCGCGCCGACCTGCTCCAGCTGCGTGGGCTCTACCCGCCGCCAGCGGGCGAGTCGGAGATCCCCGGGCTCGAATGCGCTGGCGTCGTGCTGGAGAGCGCCGTGGACGAGTGGCGCTCGGGGGATCGCGTGATGGCGCTGCTCGCCGGTGGCGGTCACGCGGAGCGGGTGGCGGTGCCGGTCGGTCAGCTGATGCCCATCCCAGAGGGGATGAGCTTCGAAGAGGGCGCGGCGATCCCGGAGGCCGCGCTCACGGCCTGGACCAACCTGGCCGGCGAGGCGCGCCTCGAGCCGGGCGAGAGCGTGCTGATCACCGGCGCGACCGGCGGCGTCGGCAGCTTTGCGCTGCAGCTCGCCGCCGAGCTCGGCGCCACCGTGATCGGCGCTGCGCGCGATTCCGAGGCGCTGCGCTCGGCCGGAGTCGAGCTGGCGGTGACCGACGACGACTCCCTCCCGGCCCGGGTCAGGGAGCTGACCGACGGCGCCGGTGTCGACGTGATCCTGGACCTCTCGAGCGGCCCTCTCCTGGCCGCTCACCTCGAGGCGCTGGCCGACCGCGGTCGGCTGGTCCTGGTCGGGTTGATGGCGGGCGCCCGGGCGCAGCTCGACCTGGGAGCGGTTCTGACCCGCCGCCTGGTGATCCGGGGCTCGGTCCTGCGCTCGCGCAGCCGGCAGGAGAAGGCGTCCCTGGTGACCGCCTTCCACGCCTTTGCCGCCGACCGCCTGGCGGACGGCCGCCTCCGGCCCTCCATTCACGCCACCTTCCCGCTCGAGCGATTGCCGGACGCCTATGCGACCCTGGAGCGCGGATCGGTGGCGGGCAAGGTGGTCGTCTTCGTCGATCTGTAATCTCGCCCGGTCGAGGCGCACTCTCTCGACAGTCAACGCGAGCGCGCCGGAAACGGTTCGCGAACCGCCTGATATAAAGGCGGCCCATCGAAGAGAGGAGAGCGCGGATGGAGAAGGTGAAGGTGGCGGTGTGGAACGAGCTGGCAGACCGCGAGCCCGCCTACGCTCTGGTCGAGAACGTCGATCTGGTCGTGGTGCGCTACGACGACGACGTATCCGTGCTCTACGGCCGCTGCGCCCACCGCGGCGCTCTGATGGTCGACGGGTTCGTGCGCGGCGACGACCTGGTCTGCGGGGTCCACAACTGGGACTATCAGTTCAGTTCCGGCGTCAGCTCGTACAACCCCGCCGAGCGCCTGCACAAGTTCGGCTCCTGGGTAGAGGAGGGTGGGGTCTGGGTCGACGCCGCCGAGATCCGCGCGTGGGAGCGCGACAACCCGCAGCCGTATCTCCGCAGCGACTATCAGGGCGTCTATCAGGACCACTCGAAGGGCAGCCCGGCCGAGCCGCACGTCAAATTCATCCGTGAGCTGGCCACGAACGGGCTCGACAAGGTGGGGCACCACGGCCCGGTTCAGGCGATGGGCGTGCCGCGTACCGAGCTACCGGTCTGGGAGGACCTCCAATTCGTCACCGCCCAGCTCGCCACCGTGCCCCAGCTCGACGAGGTCGAGGTCGGTACCGAGTTGGTGGTCGGTCCGGCGGCCGACAAGCCACTGCGGCTTGAGATCCCGCTGTTCGTCTCGGACATGAGCTTCGGCGCGCTGTCGTTCGAGGCCAAGGTCGCGCTGTCGAAGGGCGCCGAGCTCGCCGGCACCGGCATCTGCTCCGGCGAGGGCGGCATGCTGCCGGAGGAGCAGCAGGCCAACAGCCGCTACTTCTACGAGCTCGCCTCGGCGCGGTTCGGTTTCTCCATGGACAAGCTCTCCCGGATCCAGGCGTTTCACTTCAAGGGAGGCCAGGGCGCGAAGACCGGCACCGGCGGCCACCTTCCCGGAGAGAAGGTCAAGGGCAAGATCGCCGTGGTCCGAGGTCTCGACGAGGGGTCGCCGGCGATCTCACCGGCACGATTTCCGGAGTGGGAAGACGAGGACGGCTTCCGCCATTTTGCCGACGAGGTCCGGGAGGCGACCGGGGGGATTCCGATCGGCTTCAAGCTCTCCGCCCAGCACATCGAGGACGACATCGACGCCGCCCTCCGCATCGGCGTCGACTACATCATCCTCGACGGCAGGGGAGGCGGCACCGGAGCCGCTCCGCTCATCTTCCGCGACAACATCTCGGTACCAACGCTGCCGGCACTGGCCAGGGCGCGCCACCACCTCGATACCAGGGGGGCGAGCGGCCGAGTGACGTTGATCATCACCGGCGGCCTGCGCACGTCCGCCGACTTCGCCAAGGCGCTGGCGCTCGGAGCCGACGGCATCGCCGTCTCCAACTCGGCGATCCAGGCGATCGGCTGCCTGGGCATGCGCGCCTGCCACACGAACAACTGTCCGGTCGGTATCGCGACCCAGAAGGAGCATCTGCGAAGCCGGCTGCCGGTGGACGAGGGAGCCGAACGGCTGGCGCGCTTCTTCGGCTCCTCGGTCGAGCTGATGAAGCTCCTGGCGCGTGCCTGTGGCCACGACCACCTGAACCAGCTACGGGTCGACGATCTGACGACCTGGAAGCGCGACGTCGCCTATCTCACCGGCGTCGCCTACGGCGGCGTGACACCGCTCTAGAGAGGGGGCAGGGATGGCGAATCAGCGTGGCGAAACGATGAACTGGCGCAAGGTGCTCGAGCCGGACGAGTTGGCCGAAGGGCGGGTGAAGCCGGTCACCTGCGACCACCGGACGCTCTGCATGACCCACTTCGACGGCGAGTACGGAGCGCTCGACAACCGCTGCCCGCACCAGGGCGGCCCGCTCGGCGAGGGCTCGATCGAGAACGGCCTCTTGCGCTGTCCGTGGCACGGCTGGGATTACCATCCCCTCACCGGCAAGGCTCCGGGGTTCGACGACGGCGTCGAGATGTTTGCCGTCGAGATCCGCGACGACGGCGTCTACGTTGCCTTCCCGACGGAGCCGGAGCACCAGACCACGGTCAGTGACGTGATCGCCGAGACGCTGGCGAACTGGGGGATCGCCGCGGTCTGGGGGATGGTCGGGCATTCGAACCTGGGCCTGGCCGACGCGCTACGGCGCCAGACCGCGGCGGGCAGGATGCGCTACTTCGGCATCCGGCACGAGGGGGCGGCGGCGTTCGCCGCCTCGGCCTACGGCAAGCTGACCGGCCGCCCCGCGGCCTGTCTGGCGATCGCCGGACCGGGCGCCACCAATCTGCTGACCGGGCTGTGGGACGCGAACGTCGACCGCTCGCCGGTCATCGCCCTCACCGGCCAGGTCGACACCCAGGTGCTCGGCCCGGGGGCGTTCCAGGAGGTCGACCTGGCCGCGGCCTTCGGCAAGGTCGCGCAGTGGACGCAGCCGGTCCTGCACACCAGCCGGCACGCCGAGCTCGCCAACCTGGCCGCCAAGAGCGCGATCCTGAATCGAGGCGTCTCCCATCTGATCTTTCCCGACGAGGTGCAAACCCTGGCGGCTCCCGGCCAGGCGAAGGTCGGAGGGCCGGCCGGGCGGCTGACCCCGCGAGAGATCGCGCCGCCGGAGGAGTCCATCGAGGCGGCGGTCGAGCTGATCAGCGGCTCGAAGCGGCCGGTGATCGTCGCTGGCCACGGCGCTCGGTTCCACATGCCGGCGATCGTCGAGCTGGCCGAGCTCCTCGACTGCGCGGTGGTGACGACGTTCAAGGGCAAGGGGCTGATCTCGGATCACCATCCGCTCGGGTGCGGGGTCCTCGGTCGCTCCGGGACGCCGATCGCCAGCTGGTTCATGAACGAGTCCGACTCGCTGATCGTCTTCGGCGCCAGTTTCAGCAACCACACCGGCATCACACCGAAGCGCCCGACCATCCAGGTCGACTACGACCCGATGATCCTGGGCAAGTTCCACGCCGTCGACGTCCCGGTCTGGGGCGAGATCGGTGTCACCGTCGAGCTCCTGCGGAAGCGGCTCGAGGGGCGGGTGAAGACCGAGAGCCAACGCGCGCAGATCGCCGAGCGGTGGGCGATCTGGCGGCGTGAGAAGGAGCGCCGCGAGTCCGAAGAGAGGAGCCGGGGCGTCAGCTCGGCGGCGGTCTTCTCGGCGATGAACCGGGTGATCCCCGCCGACGCGATCATCGCCGTCGACGTCGGCAACAACACCTATTCGTTCGGCCGCTACTTCGAGTGCCGCGAGCAGGCGGTCCTGATGTCGGGCTACCTGGGCTCGATCGGCTTCGCCTATCCCGCCGCGATGGGCGCCTGGGCGGCGACTCTCGAGGACGATCCGCGCTTCCACGGCCGGCCGGTCGTGGCGGTCTCGGGAGACGGTGGCTTCGGTCAGTACATGGGCGAGATCACCACCGCGGTCAAGTACGGCATGAACATCACCCACGTCCTGCTCAACAACTCCGAGCTGGGCAAGATCTCGAAAGAGCAGCGGGCGGGCGACTGGGAGGTCTGGCAGACCTCGCTCCACAACCCAGATTTCGCCCGCTACGCCGAGCTGTGCGGAGCGCTCGGCATCCGGGTGATCGACCGGTCGGAGCTCGACGACGCGCTCACCCGAGCTCTCGCGCACGACGGGCCGAGCACCATCGAGGTGGTCACGGACGCGGAGCTGGTCTAGCGCCGAGATCCATCGGTTCCCATGTTCGACCTGGATACCAGCCTTCCCGAAGCGCTGGCCCGCGCGGCCTCCCAGCACCCCGAGCGCCAGGTCGGCATCCTCGACCGCCGGGGCAAGCGGGTCGACGCCCGGACCCATCTCGAGGTCCTGGCGTCGGCGCGCCGAGCAGCGGCGAGACTGGCGGGCCTCGGCGTCGTCGAGGGGGACCGGGTCGTGGTCTGTCTGCAAACCTCCTGGGAGTGGTTCGACGCCTGGCTCGGCGCCCTCCTGCTGGGCGCTCTACCGGTCGCCATCCCGTCCGGCGTTGCCGGAAGTGGAGCGGGGTCGAGCGAGCGGATCTCAGAGGCGGTGGAGCTCATCGGAGCGCGGCTGGTCGTCGCGGGCGCCGTGCTCCAGAAGACCGCGCCGGCCGAGCGCGAGGCGGTCTACGGCGCGCAGGCCCTGACCCCGGCGGAGCTCGCTACGGCTCCCGCCGCTCGCGCCTGGGTCGAGCCCCGGCCCGAGCCGGGTTCGGTCGCCTTCCTCCAGTTCACCAGCGGCTCGACCGGGCGGCCGCGGGCGGTGATGATCCCGCACCGCGCCGCCCTGCACCAGGCGTATGCGCAGGACTTCGTGGTCGGCGCCCCGTGGGGCAAGCCGAGCCGGGAGCTGTTCGACGGCGCCGTCCTCTGGCTACCGCTGTACCACGATATGGGGCTGCTCTCGATCTTCTACAGCGTGCTGAACGGACGCGATCTCTGGCTGCTGTCGCCGCGCGCCTTCCTCGCGCGTCCGCAGCTCTGGCTCGAGTTGACCAGCGGCCACGGGACTACCGTCTCGCCCGCCCCGAATTTCGCGTATCAGCTGTGCGCGGAGCGGATCTCGGCCGAGCAGGCAGAGCGTCTCGAGCTGGGCTCGTTCCGAGCCGCCCTGACCGGTGCCGAGATGGTCAGATCGGACTCGATCGACGCATTCTGCGAGCGTTTCGGCCCGAGTGGTTTCGTCCGCGAGAGCTTTCGTCCCTGCTACGGGCTCGCCGAGGCGGCGCTCGCCGTCACGCTCGACCGGCACGGTCGAGGTCCGCGCCTGCTGCCGGTCCCCCGAGGCGCCGACGCGGGTCTCGGCCTCGACACGTTGGTCAGTAACGGCCAGCCGATCCCGGAAACCGAGCTCCGGATCACCGCGCCCGACGGCACGGAGGTCGCCGACGGCGTCCTCGGCGAAGTACGGGTCCGGGGCCCCTCCGTCTTTCTCGGCTACTACGACGACCCCGAGGCGACCGCGGAGTGCCTGGAGGACGGATGGCTGAGGACCGCCGACCTCGGCTTTCTCGACGACGGCGAGCTGTTCATCGCCGGCCGGCTCAAGGAGATCCTGATCCTCCGCGGCCAGAACCTGATGCCGCACGAATTCGAGCGGCTCGCCGAGAGCGTCACCGGCGGCGGCGGCGCGACGCGCGCGGCAGCGTTCGCGCTGGCACGCGGACCGGAGGGTGAGCAGCTGGTGGTGGTCGCCGAGACGACCGAGCGAGAGCCGGAGGCGCTCGAGGCGGCTGCCGCCGGCGTGCGCAGCCGCATCGGACTCGATCTCGGGATCCCGCTGGCCGACGTTGTCCTGGTCCGTCGCGGACGGATTCCGAGGACGACCAGCGGCAAGGTCAAACGGACGGAGGTACGGGGACTCTACCTGGAGGGCGCTCTGGAACGCCTGTTGTAGCGCCGGTCCCGGCAGCCGGAAGCATGGTAGATTCGCGCGGTCCGGCCGCGCGGAGGGGCCCGACAGGAAGCTCGAGAGCATGGATCACAAACAGATCGCACTCCAGGTCGTGGCAGAGGTGAGCGGCGTCGACGTCGCAAAGCTCGACCCGCAGACCGAGCTGGTCGCCCAGCTGGGGATCGACTCCCCCAAGGCGCTCCACCTCCTGGTCGAGCTGGAAGATCGCCTCGGCATCGAGATCGACGACGACGACGTCGCCAACCTGAAAACGGTCGGTGACGTGCTCCAGGCGATCAACCGGTTCGACGGCGCCGACTGACTCCCGAGCCGATCACCCGCGCGGTCGCAGCAGGTAGTGGTTGACCCACCACTCCTGACCGCGGTGGAACCCGAACTGCTCGGCCCAGACCAGGAACAGGATCCTCCAGCGCCGGAACCAGACGCGAGCCAGTGGGGGGGCGACGCTCTCTTCCAGGGTCGCCAGAATGTCGCCGTGCCGCTGGTCCATCCTGGCCAGCCACGCCTCCGCCGTCCGCTGATAGTGCTCGCCGCTGAACGACCACTGATGCTCGATCTCAAGGTCGCCCTGGAAGCGGTAGAGGAGATCGTCCGACGGCATCAGCCCCTGACCCCAGAGCGACGCCTCGGGCCAACCTCGTTCAAGTAGATACGGCCAGCGGCGGTGACAAGCGATCTGGGCCAGCGCGCGCCCATCTGGCCGCAGCCAGCCACCGATCCGGCGCATCAGCTCACCGTAGTTGCGGGTTCCGGCGAAGGTCTCGATGGCGAACACGCGGTCGAACCTCGCCTCGGTCTCGAGCTCGGCGAAGCCCGCGCCTACCACCTCGACCCGGTCGAGGCCCCGCTCCCGGACCATCCGCTCGACGGCGAGCTGCCGCCCCTCGCCACCGGTCACCGCCACCGCGCGGCTCGACGGGTACCGCTCGACCACCCAGAGCGCCAACGGACAGAGCCCCCAGCCGAGGTCGAGCACCTCCATGCCGTCCTCGAGGCCGGCGTTGGCACAGGTCCGCTCGAGCATCGCCTCCTCGGCGGCGTCCAGGTCGGGCGTCCCGCGCGGCCAGAAGCAGCAGTCCGACTTGCGCCGTCGGCCGAGAGCCGGGCCGAACAGCTCCTCCGCATACCGACCCGAGCCGGCCGGCGAGGTGTCCGCGGTGGCCGCGAGCGGGCTCTGGTCCATCTCGGCCACCAGGCCCGAGATCAGCTCGTCGCGCTCCGCGGCGGTGTCGTGCTCGATGCTTCGGATCCGGGCGCGCAGCCGCCGCCGAACGACCGCTCGCAGCACGCCGTCGGGCAGCCAGCCGCGCTCGCCGAGCTGGGTGGTGAGACCCATTCCGGAGCCGAGCTTATCGCTACTTCTTTGCTAGACTGCCGGGCCGGATGAGCGGGAGATCCAAGTCGTCGACGGTGGGGGTGATCAGCCTCGGATGCCCCAAGAACCAGGTGGACAGCGAGATCCTCCTGGGAGAGCTACGTCGCCTCGGGCACTCGATCGTCGACGACCTGGACGCCGCGGGAACGGTGATCGTCAACACCTGCGGCTTCATCGACGAGGCCAAGGAGGAGTCGATCGACGCGATCCTCGAGGTCGCGGACCGCAAGGGCCAGGGCGTCGATCGGCTGCTGGTGGCCGGCTGCATGGTGAACCGCTATGGTGCCGAGCTGGCCGAGGCGGTGCCGGAGATCGACGGCTTCATCGGCCTCGACGATCTGCACGAGGTCGGAGATCTGGTGTCGATCGGCACGACGCCGCCGCCGGCGACGCCCTCGCACGCGGTATTCGACCATACGGCGCCGCGGGTCCTGACCACCCGTGGGTTCGCCTACCTGAAAGTCGCCGAGGGCTGCGACAACCCGTGCACCTTCTGCGCCATCCCCTCGTGGCGGGGTCGTTTCCGCAGCCGTACGCTCGGCAGCCTGGTCGAAGAGGCGCGGGCGCTCGAGGCGGCCGGCGCCCTCGAGCTCTGCCTGATCGCCCAGGACACGACACGCTTCGGCGAAGATCTCGGGCTCGGTCGGCACGGCATGGTCCGACTGGTCGAGACCCTGCTCGCCGAGACCGATATCCCCTGGATTAGATTCCTCTACGCCTATCCGACGACGCTCGACGAGGAGCTGCTGCGCCTCATGGGCAGCGAGGAGCGGTTCGTCTCGTACATCGACATCCCGCTGCAGCACAGCCACCGGGAGATCCTGCGCGCCATGCAGCGCGGCGGCTCCGGACAGAGCTACCTGAGGTTGCTCGAGCGGGCCCGCACCCTGGCGCCCGACATCTCTCTCCGCTCGACCTTCATCGTCGGCTTCCCCGGCGAGACCGACGCGCACTTCCGCGACCTCGTGAGCTTCGTCGAGGAGGCCCGCTTCGACCATCTGGGTTGCTTCGTGTTCAGCCCGCAGGAGGGGACCCCGGCGGCCGATCTGACCGGGCGGGTACCGGCTCCGGTCGCCGAGCGCCGGCAGCGCGCGCTGCTCGAGGCGCAGCGGCCGATATCGACCGAAAGCCGTCAGCGGCTGGTCGGCCGGCGACTGGACGCGCTGATCGAAGGGGTCTGCCGCGAGACCGAGCATCTGCTCGAAGGCAGGCATCGGGGCATGGCGCCGGAGATCGACGGCCGTCTACTGATCAACGAGGGGGTGATCGAGACCCCGGCCCTGGCCCGGGTCGAGATCACCGAGGCCCACGCCGACGACGTTGTCGGGCGGATCGTCGGCGCCGCCACACCCCCTGCCGCCGGCACGCCCTCGGCGGTCGTCTCGGCAGACCCGTTGCCGGTCACCTGAGCATGCGAGTCTTCGAGGACGCCTGGCAGAGGGACGACCTCCCCCGCGGTGGGGTGGTCACGATCGGCAACTTCGACGGCCTCCACCGCGGACAGAGTGAGCTCATCGCCCAGGTCCGCGAGCGGGCGCGGGCGAGCGGTCAGCACGCCCTGGTCGTCACCTTCGAGCCCCATCCGAAGAAGGTGCTGCGGCCCGAGAGCGCGCCTCCCTGCCTGACCACCGGCAGCCAGAAGCTGCGCCTGCTCGAAGCGGCCGACGTCGACGCCGTCGCGGTGATCGACTTCGACACCGAGTTCTCCGAGACCACCGCCGCGGCCTTCGTCACCGACTTCCTGGTCGGCCGCCTGGCGGCGGTCGAGGTGTACGTTGGCTCCAGCTTCACCTTCGGACGCGGCCGGGAGGGGACCCTCGAGTTCCTGATCGAGCGCGGCGCCCGCGACGGTTTCGTCGCCGTCGGCGTGCCCGAGGTCGTACACGATGGCGAAGCGATCTCGAGCACGCGCATCCGTCACCTGATCGCCGCGGGCGAGGTTGAGGAGGCGGCCGAGCTGCTCGGCCGGACCTACTCCGTCGCCGGCCGGGTCGAGCCTGGCGAGGCGCGCGGGCGCGATCTCGGCTGGCCGACCGCCAACCTGGCGGTCGACAACGAGCTCTACCCGAAGGACGGCGTCTACGCTACCCAGGCCTGGCTCGAGGACGACGACCAGGGTCGGATGTCGGTCACCAATGTCGGTACCCGGCCAACCTTCGGCGCGACCGAGGCCCGGCTGATCGAGTGCCATCTGCTCGACTTCGAGGCCGACCTGTACGGCCGTCCGCTCGAGCTCCGCTTCTGCCGGCGGTTGCGGGGCGAGCGCCGGTTCGGCTCGTCCGACGAGTTGGTCGAGCAGATCGCTCGTGACGTTCAGGAGACCCGAGAATACTTTGCGACCCTCGCTTGTTGACAGTGTAGGTGCTTGCGACGAGAATCGTCTAGGAAAGAGGATACGTAATGGCCAGTGAGAAGATAGTCAGCCTTACCGAGGAGAATTTCGAGACCGAGGTCCTCAAGTCGGACAAGCCGGTCCTGGTGGATTTCTGGGCCGAGTGGTGCGGCCCGTGTCGGATGGTGGCCCCGGTGCTGGACGAGCTCGCCGAGCAGAGCGCCAACGTCCGAATCGCCAAGCTGAATGTAGACGACCACCAGGCGCTGGCCATGCAGTACGGCGTCCAGAGCATCCCGACCTTCATCCTGTTCAAGGGTGGCGAGGCGGCTGACCGCATCCTCGGGGCGATGCCCAAGGCAGCGTTCGAGGAGTTCCTCTCTCGGAACGCCTGAGCCGGCTCGAACAGCTTCTCGAGCGGGAGGGGCTCGCCGCCCTGGTCGTGGTCGCAGCCAGCTCGCGTGACCCCGACCTGGCGCCGTTCGTGGGCGACGCCCACCTTGGCCACAGCCTGGTCATAGCCCGGCCCGGCGGTGCGCCGCACCTCGGCTACCTGACCGCGATGGAGCGCGAGGAGGCACGGTCGACCGGTCTCGAGCTGCTGTCTCCCGAGCTGCTCGCGGTCGAGAGGCTCCAGCGCGAGACCGAATCCGAGGCCGAGCTCTGGTCGGCCCTCCTCGCCACCGCGCTCGCACACGCCGGAGTCGAGCCCGCGCGGGTCGGTCTGGCGGGCCGCTTCCCGGCCGGCACCGTGCACGCCGCGTGCAGCGCTCTGTCGGGCTCCGGCTGGCGCTTCGAGGCCGGCCACCGGCTGCTTCTGGCGCTGGGCAAGCAGAAGACCGACTCGGAGCTGGCGGAGATCCGGAGGGTCGCCGCGGCGGCGATTGAGGCGATCGCCGAGGTGGCGAGGACGCTGGCAGCGGCCACACCGGCAGCGGACGGCCTGCAGTTCGACGGCGCGCCGCTCACCGCCGGTCGGCTCAGGGCGCGCATCAGCGCGGTCTTCGCCGGCCACCAGCTCGAGCAGCCGCACGGCAACATCGTCGCTGCCGGCACTGATGCCGGAGTACCGCACAGTCAGGGCGGCTCCGACGTCGTCCTCCGCGCGGGCCAGGCGCTGGTGGTCGATCTCTTCCCGAAGGGACGTCTCTACGCCGACTGCACGCGCACGTTCTGTGTCGGGGAGCCGCCGCCGGAGCTCGCACGGGCGCACGCCACCGTGGTCGAGATCCTCGCCGGAGCTCACCGGCTGGCGGAGCCGGGACGGACCGGAACCGAGCTCCACACGGCCACCTGCGAGCGTTTCGAAGAGGCCGGCTATCCGACTCCGCGATCGGCGCCGGCCTCCACCCGTGGCTACGTGCACGGGCTCGGGCACGGCGTCGGCTTCGACCTCCACGAGTACCCGACCTTCCGACCCGATCAGGGGGCGGCGGGGGAGCTCACGACCGGCGACGTCTTCACCCTCGAGCCCGGCCTGTACGACCCCGAGGCCGGTTGGGGCGTCCGGGTCGAGGATCTCTGCCATCTCGGCCTGGACGGCCTCGAGAACCTGACGCCGCTCCCGTACGAGCTCGATCCCCAAGCTTGGGACTGAGCGCGGCCCGAGTTGCGTTTTGACCCCTCTCGGGGTACGTTTTCGAGCGATTCGATTGGGGGCCTGATGAGCGATTTCGAAAAGCTGGGCGCGTTCTATCTGGGGAAGCACCACGATCTGCAGCGGGGCGAGACCGAAGACTCGCTGCTGCTCTACGACTCGAAGGACCTGTGCACGCACGCGGTCTGCGTCGGTATGACCGGCAGCGGCAAGACCGGCCTCTGCGTCACCCTGCTCGAAGAGGCCGCGATCGACGGCATTCCGGCCCTGATCATCGACCCCAAGGGCGACCTGGGCAACCTGATGTTGACCTTTCCCGAGCTCTCGGCGAGCGATTTTCGCCCGTGGGTCAACGAGGACGACGCCCGGCGCAAGGAGATGTCGCTCGACGACTACGCCGCCGGGCAGGCCGAGCTCTGGCGGAGCGGTCTCGAGAAGTGGGGTCAGGACGGAGACCGGATCCGCAAGCTGCGCGATGCGGCCGAGGTCGCCATCTACACGCCGGGGAGCGAGGCGGGGATTCCGATCTCGATCCTGTCGTCGTTCACCGCGCCGTCCGCGGCGGTGCTCGAGGACGGCGATCTCCTGCGCGACCGGGTCGCCAGCACCGCCTCGAGCCTGCTCGGCCTGGTCGGCGTCGACGCCGACCCGATCCAGAGCCGCGAGCACATCCTGCTCTCGACGATCCTCGACCACACCTGGCGCGGCGGCAAGGACGTCGACCTGGGGAGCCTGATCCGAGCGGTGCAGAGTCCGCCGATCGAGCGCATCGGCGTGCTCGATCTGGAGTCGTTTTTCCCCCAGAAGGACCGCCTCGGCTTCGCCATGCAGCTCAACAACCTGCTGGCCGCGCCGGGCTTCCAGGGCTGGCTCACCGGCGTGCCGCTCGACATCCAGAATCTGCTCTACACCGATTCCGGCAAGCCGCGGATCGCGATCTTCTCGATCGCCCACCTGTCCGACGCGGAGCGGATGTTCTTCGTCTCGCTTCTGCTGACCCAGACGCTCAGCTGGATGCGCAGTCGCCCGGGCACGACCAGCCTGCGCGCGCTCCTCTACATGGACGAGATCTTCGGCTACATGCCGCCGGTCGCCGAGCCCCCGTCGAAGCGGCCGCTGCTGACCCTGCTGAAGCAGGCCCGGGCCTACGGACTCGGGGTGGTGCTCGCCACCCAGAATCCGGTTGACCTCGACTACAAGGGGCTGTCGAACACCGGTACCTGGTTCATCGGCAGACTGCAGACGGAGCGCGACAAGCTGCGCATCCTGGAGGGACTGGAGGGCCTGGCGACCGAGGAAGGTGGGCTCGACCGCAAGGAGATGGATCGGACCATCTCCGACCTCGGCAAGCGGGTCTTCCTGCTGCACAACGTCCACGAATCCGATCCGGCGATCTTCCATACCCGGTGGGCGATGTCCTACCTGCGGGGACCGCTGACGCGGCGACAGATCCGCGACCTGATGGCCGACGTCGAGCGACCGACCGTCACCCCACAGCCCGCGCGTAAGGCCGCCCCGGCCGCCGCCGCGGCGCCTCCTGCCGCACCGCCGCCGGTCTTGCCGAACGACGTGGCTCAGTTCTATCTCGCCGCCGACGACGAGGTGCCGGCCTACGAGCCGCATCTGATCGGCATCGCCGAGGTCCGGTACATGGACCGGCGGACCAAGAAGGAGATCCAGAGCGACGAGCTGAGTCTCCTGCTGCCGCTGGACGCGGACGCCGTCAAGCTCGATTGGGACGACGCCGAGGAGTCGAGCCTCGACGAGCGCGATCTCGAGCGCGAGCCGGCCGAGAGCGCCAGCTATGCCAAGCTGCCCTCCAAGGCGACCAAGACTCGCTCGTACTCGACCTGGTCGAGGGCCCTGGCGGACTACCTCTACCGCAACAAGAGCTGCGACCTCTACAAGAGCGCCGCCTTCAAGATGACCTCCGAGCCCGGCGAGAGCGAGCGCGACTTCCGCGTGCGGCTCGCCGAGGCGGCGCGGGAGAAGCGCGACCTCCAGGTGGAGAAGCTCCGCAAGCGGCACGCCGGCAAGGTGGACACCCTCGAGGAGCGGATCCGCAAGGCCCAGCAGCGGGTGGAGAAGGAGAAGGAGCAGGCCGGCTCGGCCAAGCTGCGGGCCGCGATCTCGGCCGGAGCGAGCCTGCTGGCCGCGTTCACCGGTCGCAAGCGATTGAGCTATACGACTCTGTCGAAGGCCGGCACCGCGGCACGCGGTTTCGCCAGCGCCTCCGAGCAGTCACAGGACATCGACCGGGCGCGCGAGACGGTCGAGGCGCTGACCGAGCAGCTGGAGGAGATGAACGCCGAGTTCACCGCCTCGATCGAGGCGCTCGAGGAGCGGACCGACGCCCTGGCCGAGGAGCTCGAGACGATCGCCGTCCGGCCGCGCAAGTCGGACGTCGAGGTCCACCTGGTCGGACTGCTCTGGCGCCCGCGCTAGCGCTCGATCCAGTAGTTCGGCGCCTCTTTGGTGATCACCACGTCGTGGGCGTGGCTCTCCTTGAGGCCGGCGGGCGTGATGCGCACGAACTTCGCGTCGGTGCGCAAGCGCTCGATGGTCTCGCAGCCCGCGAGACCCATCCCCGATCGCAGCCCACCGGTCAGCTGGGGCAGCATCTGGTGGATGCTGCCCTTGTACGGGACCATCCCCTCGATCCCCTCGGGCACCATCTTGCTCAGCTCACCCTGGTCGGCCTGGAAGTAGCGGTCGGCGCTCCCCTTCGACATCGCCGACAGCGAGCCCATCCCCCGGTGCGCCTTGAACGTGCGTCCCTGATAGAGGATGGTCTCGCCGGGGCTCTCCTCGGTACCGGCGAACAGCGAGCCGATCATCACCGAGTGGGCGCCGGCGGCGATCGACTTGGTGATGTCGCCCGAGAACTTGATGCCGCCGTCGGCGATCACCGGCACCCCGGCCTCGGCGGCGGCGCGGACCGAGTCCTCGATCGCGGTCACCTGGGGTAGACCGGCACCGGTGACGATCCGCGTGGTGCAGATCGAGCCCGGTCCCATGCCGACCTTCACCCCGTCCACGCCGCGCTCCACGAGCGCTCTCGAGCCCGCCTCGGTCCCGACGTTGCCGGCGATGATGCGCGCCTCCGGGAAGCGCTCGCGGACCGCGGCGATGGCGTCGAGAACGCCGCCGCTGTGAGCGTGCGACGAGTCGATCACCAGCACGTCGACCTGGGCGTCGATCAGCGCCTGAGCCCGTTCCATGAAGTCGCCCGCGGCACCGACCGCGCCACCGACGCGTAGCCGCCCGAGAGAGTCCTTGCAGGCGTTGGGAAACTTGGTGGTCTTCTCGATGTCCTTGACGGTGATCAGACCGGTCAGGTTGTTGTCGCCGTCGACCACCAGGAGCTTCTCGATCTTGTGCTCGTGCAGCAGGGCCTTGGCCTCTTCGAGAGTGGTTCCGGGAGGCACGGTGACCAGGTTCTCACTGGTCATCAGCTCGCCGATCGTCCGATCGTGATTCTCCTCGAACCGGAGGTCCCGATTGGTCAGGATGCCGACCAGCAGACCGCGCTCGTCGGTCACCGGCACGCCCGAGATCTTGTAGCGCGCCATGACCGCCAGCGCCTCGTGGATCTTCTGCTCGGGGAGCATGGTGACCGGATCGACGATCATCCCCGCCTCGCTCCGCTTCACCCGATCGATCTCGGCCGCCTGGGCGTCGATCGACATGTTCTTGTGGATCACGCCGACGCCGCCCTCCTGGGCCAGCGCGATCGCCAGCTGCGCCTCGGTCACCGTGTCCATGGCGGCGGCGACGATCGGGATGCTCATCTCGATGCCGCGGCAGAGCGGCGTGCGCAGGTCGACCAGATTCGGATGTACCGACGAGTACGCCGGCTCGATCAGGACGTCGTCGAAGGTGAGTCCAGGGCGGGTCTCGGTCATGACAGGGAGCGCCTCAGACCCGAGCCGGGGCGCCGTGACACTTCTTGAACTTCTTGCCGGAGCCGCAGTAGCAAGGCTCGTTGCGGCCGATCTTCTTGTCCTTCCGCACCACCGTCTTGGAGGTGGGCGGCTGCGACGTCTTGGGCGGGGCGGAGAGGCGGTAGCTGGGGGAGGCGCCCGCCTGGCGCCGGCGCCGCCGCTCCTCTTCCATCTGTTCCTCGGATACCGGCTGCAGTCGGAAGAGCGACTTGACGATGGTGTCCTCGACCCGCTCCTTCATCTCCTGGAAGAGCTCGAAGCTCTCGCGCTTGTACTCCTGCTTCGGGTCGCGCTGCCCATAGCCGCGCAAGCCGATCCCCTCCTTGAGATGGTCGAGGGCCAGCAGGTGGTCCTTCCACGACGCATCGACCACCCGCAGCATGACGTCGCGCTCGAACATCCCCATCAGCTCGCTGCCGAGCCGCTCGCTCTTGTTGACGTACTTGGTCTCGACCAGCTGGATGAGCCCGTCGCGCAGCTCGTCGATGCCCATCTTGTCCAGATCGAGGTCGGTGTCGACCAGCGGGATGTTGAAGTAGGCGAGGAAGTCGGTCGACACACCGGTCAGGTCCCAGTCGCGCGGGTCGGCCTTCTCGGGACAGTGGTTGTCGAGGACGAAATCGACCAGGTCGCGAGCGACGCGCAGGACGTACTCGCGCCCCTCGCGCCCCTGCTGGATGTCGCGGCGGAGGTGATAGATCGCCTCGCGCTGCTTGTTCATCACGTCGTCGTACTCGAGCAGCTGTTTGCGGACCTCGAAGTTGCGCGCCTCGACCTGCCGCTGGGCGCGCTCGATCGCCTTGGTGACCATGCCGTGCTCGATCGCCTCGCCCTCTTCCATCCCCAGCCGGCCCATCAACCCCTGGATGCGCTCCGAGCCGAAGATCCGCATCAGGTCGTCTTCGAGCGAGAGGAAGAAGCGTGACGAGCCCGGGTCGCCCTGACGGCCGGAGCGGCCGCGCAGCTGGTTGTCGACCCGCCGGGCCTCGTGCCGCTCGGTGCCGAGGATGTGCAGGCCACCGGCGGCGAGGACTTCCTCGCGCTCCTGCACGCAGCTCTCGTCATAGTGGCGGAGGGCGGTCTCGTACGCCTCGCGCTCCTTTTCGGGATCGGCCTCGGAGCGTGCCAGCGCCTCCGGGTTGCCGCCAAGAACGATGTCGGTACCCCGGCCGGCCATATTGGTGGCGACGGTGACGGCGCCCTTGCGGCCCGCCTGGGCGACGATCGCCGCCTCCTTCTCGTGGAACTTGGCGTTCAGGACGACGTGCGGCACGCCGCGTCGCTTGAGCAGCTTCGAGAGCAGCTCGCTGGTTTCGATCGAGACCGTGCCGACCAGCGTCGGCTGGCCCTTCTCGTGCAGCTCCTGGATCTCGTCGGTGACCGCGTTCCACTTCTCGCGCGCCGTCCGGAAGACCACGTCCGCGTGATCGGCGCGGATCATCGGCTGGTTGGTCGGGATGACCACCACGTCCAGATCGTAGATCTCGCCGAACTCGGCCGCCTCGGTCTCGGCGGTGCCGGTCATGCCCGACAGCTTGTCGTACATCCGGAAGTAGTTCTGGAAGGTGATCGTCGCGAGCGTCTGGTTCTCGCGCTCGATCCGGACGCCCTCCTTGGCCTCGACCGCCTGATGGAGTCCGTCCGACCAGCGCCGGCCGGGCATCATCCGGCCGGTGAACTCGTCGACGATGACGATCTGGCCGTCCTTGATCAGATAGTCGACATCTCGCTTGAACAGATGATGGGCCCGCAGCGCCTGATTGACGCCGTGGTTGAGCTCCATGTTCTCGATGTCGTACAGGTTGTCGATACCGACGATCTTCTCGACCTTGGCGACGCCCTGGTCGGTCAGCGTGACCGTGTGTGCCTTCTCGTCGATCAGGAAGTCGCCGGTAGTGGTCTTGCTGCCGTCCTCGTGCTCGGTCTCCTCACCGCGCTCCAGGCGGGGCACGATCCGGTCGATGGTGCCGTACTTCTCGACCGAGTCCTCCGACGGACCGGAGATGATTAGCGGGGTGCGCGCCTCGTCGACCAGGATCGAGTCGACCTCGTCGACGATGGAGAAGTGGTGGCCCCGCTGCACCATCGTCCCCATGTCGAACTTCATGTTGTCGCGCAGGTAGTCGAAGCCGAACTCGTTGTTGGTGCCGTAGGTGACGTCGGCGGCGTACGCCTCGCGCCGCTCGGCGTCCGATAGACCGTGCTGGACGCAGCCGACCGTCAGGCCGAGGAAGCGGTAGACCTGGCCCATCCAATCGGCGTCGCGGCGCGCCAGGTAGTCGTTCACCGTGACGACGTGGACCCCCTTGCCGCTCAAGGCGTTCAGGTAGACCGGCAGGGTCGCCATCAGCGTCTTGCCCTCACCGGTCTTCATCTCGGCGATCTTGCCCTGGTGGAGGACCAGGCCGCCCATCAGCTGGACCGGGTAGTGACGCTGCTTGACCGTCCGCCGGGCCGCCTCGCGCACCACCGCGAAGGTCGGAACCACCAGGTCGTCGACGGTCTCGCCCGCGCTCAGGCGCTCGCGGAACTCCGCGGTCTTGGCGCGCAGCTCGGCGTCCGACAGGCGCTCGGTCTCCGGCTCGAGCGCGTCAACGGCCTCGACCATCGGCACCATCCGCTTGACGTCGCGCTCGTGCTTGCTACCGAAGACCTTCGCGAGTACTTGATTGAGCATGTAGGAGAGCCCTTAGAGCCCGGACGGACTCGGCAGAATCAACACCGGCAGTCTAGCAGGGAATTCCCGCGTCGCCTGCGGTCGTGGGGGCCTGGAGCTGGTTGGCTTCCGACCGAGGGCACCAGAGGCGTGCTGGCGTACGTCGAGGATCCCGACCGAGGGAAGTCGGCCAGATTCAGGGCCCTGCGACGGTTGGCTAGCCGGCCGGGCTCTCGAGCAGGTAAGCGACCGGATTGACCGCCCGACCCTGCTCCCGCACTTCGTAGTGGAGATGGTAGCCGGTCGATTTCCCGGTGCTACCGACGCGGCCGACCGAGTCGCCTCGACTGACCCTCTGCCCCGGCTCGACCTCGATGCTCGACAGGTGGCCGTAGCGGGTCACCAGACCGTAGCCGTGGGAGATGTAGACCGCCTTGCCGAGTTGTCCGACCCGCTCGGCGGTGATCACCACTCCGTCGGCGGTGGCGCGCACCGGCCGGCCGGGCGCGGTCGAGATGTCGACGCCCTGATGCATCGAGCGCTTGCCGGTGATCGGATCGCTCCGGTAGCCGAAGCCGCTGGTCAGGATGCCGCGTACCGGCGCGGTCGCGGGCGTCGCCGAGATCCAGCGCTCACGCTCGTCGAGAGCTTCGCCGACCATCTCGAGGCTGCTCCCGAGCGAGCCGGAGCGGCCGGTCAGGTCTTCGAGCCTGGCGAGGTCGTCGGCCGACTCGGGTTGATTCGGACCGCCGATGCCGGCGCTCTGGCCGCTGTCGAGACCCTCCAGACCGGCGACGATCGCCAGGTCCCTGGTCTTGCTCTCGAACGCGTCGAGCTGCCGTTCCAGGTCCCGGATGCTGTCTTCGAACGAGCCGTTGATCTGCCGCAGGTCCTCGTTCTCGGTGCGCACCCGGTCGAGCTCGGCCCGGTCGATGGTGTTGGTGAAGAACGACCAGGTGGTGAACAGCGAGCCGACCACGAGAAACGCGAACAGGCCGACCATGATCGTCAGCTGCCGGTTGGTCAGCCGCCACTTGCGGAAGCGAGCCCGCGCGTGCGGCACGAAGATGATCGTATGGTGCTTCAGCCCCATGCGGCGTGTTTCCGAGACGATCCAGCCCGAGTTGCGTCCAGAGTCGGCAATCCCCCACCACTGCCTGGATCGCGCGTATTCTACTTTGTGCATGGACCATGTCAACCGCATATTGCACAGAGAGCCAGGGCGTTTCGTCCCCAGCGGCCGGTCCCGGGGTACCGCCACGGAAGATAGGATCCCGGGCATGAGAGCGCGCGGAACGGCGGCGCTGCTCGCCACGGTCTGGTTGACCTTCGCCGCGATCGGCCGAGGCGAGGACTGGCCCCAGTTTCGAGGGCCGGAGCGGCACGGTACGAGCAGCGAGCGAAATCTCCTTCCGAGCTGGGCGCCGGGCCAGCCGAGAGAGCTCTGGCGCCGGGAGCTCGGTCCGGGCTATTCCGCGATCTCGGTGGTGGGCGAGCGCCTCTACACCATGGCGACGATCGGCGAGGAGGAGACCGTCGTCTGCCTCGACGCGCGAACGGGGGAGACCCTCTGGGAGGCCGGCGTCGGTGCGAGTAAGGTGTCGGAGCTCGGCGACACCGGTCCGCGCTCGACCCCGACGGTGGACGACGGCATGGTCTACGCCGCCTCTTCGGCCGGCGCGCTGGTGGCGCTCTCCGCCGACGACGGCGGCATCGTCTGGACCCGCGAGCACGAGGGCGAGCCGCCACGCTTCGGCTACGCGGTGTCGCCGCTCATCGATGGCGACCGGCTGATCGTCGAATCCGGCGGCACCGCTCAGGTGCCGGGCGTCCTGGCGCTCGACAAACGGAGCGGCGAGCTGCTCTGGAGCGCGCTCGAGGGACCGGCGGGCTATTCGTCGCCGATCGCGGTCGAGATCGGCGGTGTGCGCCAGTACGTCTTCTTCCGGCGGGTCGGCAATCAGCTGGTGTCACTGTCGACCGAGGGTGAGCTCCTCTGGAGTCACCCGACCGCCGCCCTGGCGGTGATCACGACGCCGATCTTCCACCCGCCCGACCGGATCTTCGTCGCCAGCGCCGACGACGCCTTCGGTGGCGCGATGCTGCGCGTACGCCAGACGGCGGGGCTCTTCGAGGTCGAGGAGATCTGGAGCGAGCGGCTCATGCGCAATCACTTCAACAGCTCGGTGTTGGTCGACGGCCATCTGTACGGCTTCGACAACGGCACCTTCCGCTGCCTCGACGCCCAGACCGGCGAGCGCCGCTGGGCGAAGCGCGGCTTCGGCAAGGGCTCGCTGGTCGCCGCCGGCGGACTGCTGATCGTTCTGAGCGACGGCGGCACCCTGGCGTTGGTGGAAGCGACGCCCGAGGCCTACCGTGAGCTCGGCAGGTCGGCGGCGATGACCGGCCGTGCCTGGACCGCGCCGAGCCTCGCCGACGGTCGGATCTACCTGCGCGACTTCGACGAGATCGTCGGCTTCGAAGCGAGCGCCCCCGAGGTCGTCGACCCGGCGGTCGCCGAGGTGGTCGAGCGCTACCTGGTGGCGCGCGGCGGCGCCGAGCGGTGGCGCGAGGCGCGCTCGCTCGAGCTGCGCGGGATCTACGCGGCGTTCTCGGATCACGAGCCGTTCACGCTGGTCCGGCGCCCGGACCACCTCTACCGACTAGACTTCACCATCCTCGGCGCACCGGCCGTGCGCGCGCGGGACGAAGACGGTCCCTGGTGGCGGCATCCGCTCCTTCGACCCGAGCCGTCGCGCCTCGAAGCGGGGCCGTACAAGACCCAGGTCGAGCGCGAATCGCTGTTCGCACCGCTCCTCCTCGACTACGCTGACTACGGCGTCGGGGTCGAGCTCGTCGGTCCGAGCGAGGTCGATGGCATTCCAGTCACCGAGCTCCGCGTGACGCTCGCCGACGGCTCCGAAGAGCGCTGGTATCTCGACGCCGAGACCTCGCTCGAGGTAGCGGTCGACAGCCAGGTGAACGACTACACCCAGTCGGCCGTGCCGATGCGCCAGCGGGTCTTCTTCGACGACTTCCGCGAGGTCGGCGGGCTGGTGATCCCCTTCCGCATCGACTACGAGTTCGGCCACCGCCTGGAGAGCATGATGGTCGAGCAGGCGTTCGTCGACAGCACGATCGATCCGGCGACCTTCCGCCTGGAGACCCCGGCGGTCGAAACGGTCGAAGTCCCGGAGGAGCCCCCTCCCTCGCCGCCGCGCGCGGCCGAGGAGGCGCCGGCCGAGCCGGAGCCGACGCCACCGGCCGAGCCCGCGCCGCCGCGCTGTGGCACCTTGAACGTGCTCGACACCAACGGCGACGGCCGGGTCTCCGGTGCCGACCGCTACTGGCGGTACCTGAGCCTCTGGAAGGACGACGGCGACGGCAGCCCGGAGGACGCCGAGGTCCGGTCGCTCTATCGGCACGACGTCCGCCACTTCAGCGCGCGCCTCTACAGCTACACGACGGCGAAGGACGCGGACCGCGGGGTGTGGGTGGAGGAGGCGATCTACTTCGACCTGCCCGGACGCAAGGCGCGAGCGGCGCTGGCGATCGACGCCGGCCGTCTGGCCCGCGGCGGCGAGCTCTGGCTCGAGGACTCGACCGGGGCGCGGCTCGACGGCCTCCAGGTGCTCCGCTCTGGATTGACCTGGGTCGGGGCCGACGGCGAGCGGACCGACGTGCTCTGTAACTGATCGCTGCCGGCCGCGCGCCTTAGTCTTCCGAGAGCAGCGCTTCGGCTTCCATCTCGACCAGGTACTGGTCGCCGACCAGCTCGGCGCGCACCAGCGTGTTGGCCGGCAGGATCTCCCGAAACCGCTCGCCGTGCGCCCGGGCGACGGCCTCCCAGTCGCCCCGCTCGGGGACGTAGACGCGGGTCCTGACGACGTCGGCCAGCGACCCGCCGAGCGACTGGATCGCCCCCTCCAGCTTGTCGATCACGAAGCGCGCTTGGGCCGCCGAGTCGTTGCCGCCGATCACCCGGTCCCGATGGGTCGCGGTCGTGCCGGAGACCGAGATTCGCCGGCCGTCCCGGACCGCCCGGCTGAAGCCGGCCAGATCCTCCCAGACGGTGCCGCTCAGGGCCCAGGCGCGCCGGCTGCCGTCGGCCCTCCGGACCTCGTAGGGGGGCGGCATCTCGTCGAAATGATGGCTCAGATCGCCGGACGCGGTCAGATATGGTGGGCGGCGGTACTCGTCACCGCAGTCGCCGGGGATCGGCAGGAGCTCCGCCGCGGCTTCGTCGAGCTCGGCTAGGCTCGCGTCGTCGAGCGCGAAGTCGAGCACCTTCAGGTTCTCTTCGATGTGCTCGCTGACGCTCAGCCGAGCACCGACGATCACGCCCGCTACCGCCGGTTGCTGCAGGACGTAGCGGCAGGCCAGATTGGCGATCGAGACGCCCAGGCGCTCAGCCACCTCGGACAACGTCCGCAGCAAGGCCTGGAGGCGCTCCCAGCCGCCGGCAGCGTCGACGAATCGCAGGTACTTCATCTGCGACCAGGTCTCGAGTGCCTCCGGGTCGGGGCGAGGGGCACCGAGGTAGCGCTCGGTCAGGAAACCGCCGGCGAGCGTCCCGTAGACCAGCAGGCCGACCCCCCGCGCTCGACAGAGCTCGAGCATGCCGCTTTGCGGCCGCCGATCCAACAACGAGAAGCTGACCTGGTTGGAGACCACCCGCACGCCGCTCTCGAGCACGATGCGCAGGTGGGCGGTATCGAAGTTGGTGAGGCCGAGATATCGGATCAGCCCTTCCCGGCGCAGCTCCTCGAGATGGAAGAGGCAGTCGAGGTACGCCGGATCGGGATAGCTCCAGGCGTGGAACTGCAGCAGGTCGATCGACTCGATCTGCAGCCGCTCGAGCCCCCGCTCGACCGCCTCGCGCACCCGGAGCGCGGTGACCGGCCCGGGGGACGGCACCCACTTGGTCAGGAGCTGTAGCTCCCCCTGGTGGCCGCGGCGGAAGTCGCCCGCGATCACCTCCGAGGAGCCGTAGTGGTCGGCCATGTCGAAGGTGGTCAGACCGGCTGCGGCATACGGAGCCAGGGCGGCGACCGCCGCCTCGTGGTCCAGGCTCCGTCCGTCGCGCTCGAGGTCGGCCACCTGCCAGAGGCCGGTGACGATCCGCGAGATCGTTAGCCCGGGCGCCAGCTCGTAGTGCTCCATGCCGAGCCGGTATCCTACCCGCCGACGCGCAGCAGGCGCGCACCCATCACATCGACGTTCCACAGCCAGGTACCGGCCCACCGCATGGAGCGGTCAGGAGCGAACTGGCGACAGGCAGGAGTCAGACCATGACCGCAGAGAGCAGCTTCACACCTCCCGGCTACGGCACCATGAGTCCGTACCTGATCGTCGAAGGCGCCGACCGGCTCTTCGACTTCATCCAGGGCTCGTTCGGTGGCGAGATCGACGACCGCACCTACGACCAGAACGGCGCGGTGCAGCACGGAGCGATCAAGATCGGCGACTCGATGGTCGAGTTCTCCGAGGCCCGTCCCGAGTGGCCGGCCTTCCCGTGCGCGATCCATCTCTACGTCCCGGACACCGACGCCGCCTATGCGCGGGCGATCGACAACGGCGCCGAGAGCCTCCACGAGCCCGCCGACATGCCGTACGGCGAGCGCAGCGCCGCAATCAAGGACCCGACCGGCAACTGCTGGTACATCGCCACCTATACCGGTCCCGCGGGCGGATAGCGGGCGGCCTTGCTTCAGCCGGCGGCCTGGTCGGTCTCGGATTCGAGCCGGGCCTCGAGCCGCGCGACCGAGCTGGTGGCTCGATCGAGGTTCGACCGGGCGCGCCGGGTGGCCAGCTCGAGCTCTTCTGCCTGCTGGCGTGCTTTCTCGGCCCGCTTTTCGGCTGCCCGGGCCTTCTCGCGAGCGTCGTCCAGGCGCCGTTCGAGCCGGGTGAGCTCCCGGGCCGCGGCGCTCTTCTTGCGCCGCTCCCTGGTGAGCTCACTCCGAGTCGCCTTGACCTTCGCCCGGGCGGCCTTCAACCGCTTGGCGGCGGCCGCCGTCCGGCCGGCTCTCGCGGCCTTCGCGCCGCCGGGGGTCTTCCGGGCCGCGCGTTGGGCGGGAGCGATCTTGGCGCCCAGGAGCGCATCGAAGCCCGCCGGCTGGAGATCGAGGGTCAGGCGGCCGAGCGGTGGCCGCGCGTCCGCCGGCAGCGAGGCGAGCGCCTCGAGCGTCCGGTGCACCCTCTGCCGCAGGCTCGGCGTCCACTTGCTGCCCGCCTTCTCGAGCAGATTCTGGGCCTGGCGGAGGAGCTCGTTGAGAGCCTCGCGCTTCTTGTCGCCGGAGCCCGGCTTGGAGCCCCCGGCGAGCGCTCGCCGCTGCGCGGCTCCGGCCTCGAGCAGCCGATCGAAGGCCGGCCGGTCGGTATGGAAGAGCTGGTTCACCGCCCACGCCCCGACCGCAGGCTTGGCGAGCGCCCGCACCTCGTCGGCGGCCGACCGATCGCCCGCCGAGCGCAGCTCCTTGGCCAGCTGGTTGCGGGCGGCGGTGAACTCCCCGAGCGGCAGGGCGTACAGCCGGTCGATCTCGCGCGCCGTGCTCATGGCGCCCGTATGCTCCCACACGCCCGGGTGCTACTGTCCGCGGACCTGGTCCGATGTCGACGCCGTCCGGAGGGTTGCGACCCGAGACACGCTCGGAAGCGAGGGAGCTGCTCCTCCTCGCCGGTCCGTTGATCGCCGCCCAGCTCGCGGGCATTGCCGCCAACTTCGTCGACACGGTGATGGCCGGCCGGCTCGGACCCGAGGCGCTCGGGGCGGTGGCGGTCGGCGCCAGCACCTGGATGACCCTGGCCCTGAGCACGACCGGAGTGCTGGCGGCGCTCTCGCCCACGGTCGCGCAGCTGCGCGGGGCGGGACGGCGCCAGGAGATCGCCGGCTGGACGCGGCAGACGCTCTGGATCGCGATCCTGATGGCCGTCGTCTCGGTCGCCCTGCTCCGGTCGATCGAGCCGCTCCTCTGGGCGATCGGCGTCGATCCGCCGCTCGTCCCGCTGATCGTCGGCTACCTGCGGGCGATCTCGTGGGGGATGCCCGGCCTGTGCGGCTATCTGGTCCTGCGAACGCTGAGCGAGGGTCTGGCACTGACCCGGCCAGCGATGTACTTCGGTCTCGTGGGCGCACTGATCAACATCCCCGGCAACTACGCCCTGATGTTCGGGCACTGGGGCTTCCCGCGGCTGGGCGTGGTCGGCTGCGGCTACTCGACGGCGGTGGTCGCCTGGGTCCAGTTCCTCGGTCTGGCCGCCTATGTCGCCCTCCATCCCGCCTACCGCGACCTGCGGTTGTTCGAGCGCTTCGAGCCGCCGCGGCTCGCACGCCTCCGGGAGCTGCTCCGCATCGGCCTGCCGATCGGCGGCGCGATCTTCGTCGAGTCGAGCCTGTTCAGCAGCGTCGCCTATCTGGTCGCCACGCTCGGAGCGCTGGCGGTCGCCGCCCATCAGATCGCGATCAACTTCGTCGCCATCCTCTTCATGATCCCGCTCGGGCTATCGATGGCCATCACCGTACGGGTCGGACACGCCCGGGGGAGGGGAGACGCCGTCGCCACGCGGCGGGCAGGCGCCGTCGGCATGGCCATCGCACTCGGGATCCAGGTGATCTCGGCGTTTGTGATGGTCGTCCTTCCCAAGCCGATCGTCGCGCTCTACACGTCCGATCCCGGGGTAGCGGAGACCGCCGTCGGCCTGCTCCTCCTGGCCGCGATCTTCCAGCTCTCCGACGGCCTGCAGGTGAGCGCGGCCGGCGCCCTCCGGGGCCTCAAGGACACCCGTGTGCCGATGCTGATCACCATCATCGCCTACTGGATCGTCGGCCTGCCGCTCGGCTACGCCCTCGGCTTCTCGATCGGCCTCGGACCAGCGGGTCTCTGGGCCGGTCTGATCGCCGGATTGAGTGTCGCCGCGGTCCTCCTGCCGTGGCGTTTCCACCGGCTTTCACGCCTCGAAAAGGCCTCCCAGGGCGGTCAGATCGGCTGACACTCCCCCCTCGGCACTGTGGCCCATCGAACAGAGCCATTTTTCTCAGCGGGTAGAATTGGGCCCGTCCTGACTCGTTCAGCACGAGGAATCCACGTGCCGCTGCCGGTCGAAAATGTCATCTCGGGGAAGTACGAGATCCTCGAGAAGATCCGCGAAGGCGGCATGGGGGCGATCTACAAGGTCCGCCACCGTCTGCTCGACGAGATCCGGATCATCAAGGTGCTGCGCTCCGAGCTGGCGATGGAGGAGAAGCTGCGGATGCGCTTCCAGAACGAGGCCAAGTTCGCGATCCAGCTCCGCCATCCCAACATCGCGCATCTGTACGACTTCTCGGTGAGTGCCGACGGCACCTCCGCGTACATCGTGATGGAGTACATCGACGGGGTGACGCTGCAGGAGTTCCTGGCCGGCAACGGCGCTCCGAGCGTCGGCCTGGCGGTCGAGATCGCCACCCAGGGTCTCCGCGCCCTCCAGTGTCTGCACACGCAGGGCTTCGTTCATCGGGACGTCGCCGCCGACAATCTGATGCTGAGCCGCGACTTCCAGGGGGACCCGCTGGTCAAGTTGATCGACCTGGGGATCGCCAAGGGTCAGGGCAAGAGCCTCAATCTGACCGCGACCGGCGTCTTCATGGGCAAGGTCCGCTACTCGGCGCCGGAGCTGTTCAAGACCGAGGGCGGAGCCGCGGATCTCGATGAGCGCAGCGATATCTACTCGTTCGGCATCCTGCTCTACGAGCTCCTGACCGGCCAGAGCCCGGTCAACGGCGACAGCTTCTCGGAGATCGTCGCCGGCCATCTCTTCCGACCCCCACTCTCGTTCGACGAGAGCGATCCCGACCGGGCGGTACCCGAGGGACTGCGGGCTCTGACGCTCGATGCGCTCGAGAAGGACCCGGACAAGCGGGTCAGCTCGGCCGACGAGTTCCTCGGCCGGCTCGCCCAGTTCGCGGCGCCGAGCGAAGCGTACGAAGACGAGTACACGCGCCTGATCGCGGCCACCACGCAGCTCGCCACCTTGCGACCGAAGACCTCCGCGGCCGGCTCGACCCAGGACCGGCTCGATCGCCAGTTCGGCGTCAACGACCCCTCGTCTCCTCCCTCCGAGATCGAAGAGCGGCGGGCCGAGGCCGTCTCCGAGGCCGCTTCGGCGATCCGCGA
Source organism: Thermoanaerobaculia bacterium (assembly GCA_947259925.1). Classification (GTDB taxonomy): domain Bacteria; phylum Acidobacteriota; class Thermoanaerobaculia; order Multivoradales; family JAHEKO01; genus JAHEKO01. The sequence goes on along the minus strand of CAMYOG010000012.1, from coordinate 1,934 downwards.
CCGGAGCAGCTCCGGAGACACCGCCGGGGCGGCCGAGGACCTGCGGCTCGCGATCTCGCTCTACGGTGACCATGCCGAGTTCGAGCGTCTGCAGAGCGAGCTGCCGGCAGCGCCGCCGGACGCGGACCGGGATGCGGCGGTCGAATCGCCCGGGTCCGTCGCGCCGGCAGGGCGGCCGGTCAAGCTCGATCCGATCCGCTGGCTGACGTCACCGGTCGGGATCTCGCTCCTGGTCGGACTCGTGCTGAGCACCGGCGGCCTCTGGCTGGCGCGAGTGATGTCCCAGCCGGCGAGGCCCGTCGAGTCGCCGATGGCGATCTCGGTCGAGCCGGCCCCCCGCTGGCAGCCTCCGGTCGAGCGCGCCCGACCACTGTTGCCCGAGCCCGAAACTGCCGAGCCCGAGCGGGAGTCGAAGCTGAAGAACGACTCGACCAGCGCTCGGCGACGGCCTTCGAGACCGGCGGCGCCGCCGGAGACCGTCGACACGCCGGTCGTGAGCGCCGCCCCGGAGGTGAAAGAGGCACCCCCGGCCACCACGGCGGTCCGGCGCGGAGAGCTCTTCGGGCCCGATCCCGGCGTCACTCCGCCGTCCCTGCTGCAGGTTCCGGCGCCGGTCTATCCGCCCAAGTTCGACCCTCCGCGCCGGGAGCTCGACGTCATGGTCGACGTGCTGGTGAGCGAAGACGGCAAGGTGATCACCGCCAAGGCGGCTCCACGCGAGTCCGCCAAGCGGCGGTTCAAGGAGCTGGCGGTCGACACCGCGAAAGGGGCGACCTTCCGACCGGCCACGAAACACGGCGTGGCGGGCAAGATGTGGACGGTGGTCCGTGTGACCCTGCCGCCGCGCTAGACAGTATGGAACGACCGATCCACCGGTTGTAGATCCGCGGGTTACCGTGGGTCTTCAATCGGACACCGCGGCAGAGCCGCATACAACGGAGGATC